>CAVHWO010000017.1:0-2791 GCA_963639865.1 bacterium
AGATTGGAGCGAAGCGACTCAAGGGGTCTGGGGAATACGGTCCCCAGTGCCCCCAAGGGCTGTCACGAAGTGACTGGGGGGGGGTGAAAATACGTAGGTAGGTGACTTTTTAGTTAAAGTGCCATTAAAGAGGGATCCTCCGTGGAGACGAAAAAAGTGGAAGACCGGACGGTCCTCCACTTGGTATTTTTTCGCCGCGACGCAGATTACTTCGCGGCTGTCTTGATGAGTCCGCTGAGCTTCTGGTAAAGGGCGTCTGTCTTCTCAAGGAGTTCCTTGCGGATCCCCGCATAGTAGGCGGCCTTCCTGCCTTCCACTTTATCATTCACCTTGTCCCTGAGGTCGTTGAAAAGATTGACGGCCTCATCCAGGAGTCCGCCCAAAGCCTCATCGTCAGCTTTCTGGTTAAGTGCGCTGAAGAGGGAGCAATCATCGATGAAAGCTCCGATGACATACTCAATGTCCTTCTTGATGTCTCTAAGGTTCATGTCTCGTTTTATTTAAAATACCCGCGGCCGTTCGCCGCTTTCCTAAAAACTTTGCGAATATACGAATTTTTCCTCAATTCACGAATATTCCGTACCCTGCGCTTCGGCAGGCTCGGTGACCGGAGGGAACCGCTTGCTACTTGAAGAGGCTGCGGACAAGGGCGGGGACATCGGCGACCTTGACGATCTCGACGCCTTGTGGCCTGAGATCCAGGGAGGTGAAGGATGAAAGGAATATCTTCTTGAACCCCAGCCGCGAAGCCTCGGTGACTCGGCGGTCGGACAGGGCGACGGGGCGGATCTCGCCGCTGAGTCCGACCTCGCCGCAGAAGCAGTTGTCCGCCGGAATGGCGAAATCGAAGTTGGACGACAGCACAGCCGAGACGACGGCCAGGTCGCATGCCGGGTCGCTGACCTTGAGACCTCCGGCCATATTCAGAAAAACATCCTTCTGCGCCAGTTTGAATCCGGCTCGACGCTCCAGGACCGCCAGAAGCATATTCAGTCGCCGCACATCGAATCCGGTTGCGGAACGCTGCGCCGTGCCGTAGGCTGCAGAGCTGACAAGTGCTTGAACTTCAAAAAGGAACGGACGCGCGCCGTCCAACATGGCGCAGATGGCCGTGCCGCTGAGCCCGGCCTCGTGCATCGGGATCAGGAGTTCGGAAGGGTTGGAGACCTCGCGCAGGCCTTTGCCGGTCATCTCGAAGACGGCCAGTTCGGAGGTCGAGCCGAAGCGGTTCTTTATGCTGCGCAGGATCCTGTACGAGCCCCTGTTGTCGCCCTCGAACTGCAGGACCACGTCCACTATGTGCTCAAGGACTTTCGGGCCGGCGATGTAGCCTTCCTTGGTGATGTGTCCGATCAGGATGATCGGGACGCCGGTCTCCTTGGCGAAACGAAGGAGGATGGCGGCGACCTCCTTGATCTGGGTGACGGACCCCGGGGTCGAGTCAACGGTCTGGGAGAACATCGTCTGCACGGAGTCCACGATCATCAGGTCTGGACTGATCCCCCGGGCCTCGGCGATGACGTTCTCGATCAGTGTCTCGCTGTAGATCCGGCAGTTGGACGCGTCTCCGCCCAGCCGGTCGGCACGCATCTTCACCTGGCGGAGGCTTTCCTCCCCGGTGACGTACAACGTCTTGAGGGACGGACAGCCCAGCGGAATCTGGAGCGACAGGGTGGACTTTCCTATTCCCGGCTCGCCTCCGATCAGCACCAGCGAACCTTCCACGACACCTCCCCCGAGGATTCTGTCGATCTCCTCGTTGTTCAGGGAAAGCCTTGCCTCGGAGCTGGAGTCGATCTCCTTCAGTTTCTGCGGTCTTCGTCCGGATCCGGGCACGGAATCCGTCACCGGGGCCTTGCGGGGCCCTCCGGTGACCACCTTTTGTTCCACCATCGTGTTCCATTCGCCGCAAGCCGGGCAGCGTCCCATCCATTTTGGGTACTCGTTGCCGCAATTGGAGCAGAACCAGACTGTTTTCTCTTTCATTCGTGTAATCGTTTTCAATCGCCCGTTTGGCCAGGGCAAAAAAAATTGCAGCATCTGGGATTCTACCCGGACACCGCACAAAAAAGCCCCCGAGGGGTTCTGGCTGAAATTACTCAGCCTTGGCAGAATCGTCGCAGCAAGCCTTTGTTGAATCGCAGCAAGCCTTTGTTGAATCGCAGCAAGCAGACTCTGTGCAAGTTGTCTCTTCAACAGCCTCAGCAGCCTCTGCTCCGGCCTCGGCTTTCTTTGCGTTGTTACCGCAAGCGGACGCAGCCACCATAAGAGCCACAACCGCAACTGACATAAATACCTTCTTCATAATAATATAAAATAAAAACTATAGTTACCGCTAACTTGTTTTTCAGCGCAAAAGTACATAGTTTTCTGAAATTTACAATTAAAATTTTTAATTTTTTTCAAGAAGCTATAATTCCTCTTTTTTTTCTTATGCGGATTTTCCGGCCATTCTCATCTTTCTCATCTCTTGCTCATCGGTCACGTGGCAACTTCTGCGCTCCCTCTTCCAAAGCCGGAACTGTCCACGAAAATTCCGCATGATAAGATTCGGGGGCAGGTCTCCGCCGGCCTTGTACCCTCGGCAGTCCTCTGTTCCCCTCGTGGAATTTGGCCCCGCCGCCTGGCTTCTTATATGCGGACTCCGCCCGTTCCCGCATGCAAATCGCATGTGCGGGACTAAATCCGTGTGATGGAGATATGAGCCTGTGGGGTATTGTGGAGCGGTTTCGCCGTGCGGGACAGGTATTACTCCTAGTAATAAATATGCTTTCCGTCGCCCGTTCGGGCG
>CAVHWO010000018.1:0-3641 GCA_963639865.1 bacterium
CCACGCAGACAAGGTCGAGCACCGTCTTCTTCCCATAGGTGACATCCCTCCGCTGCTCCCGGTCGGAATATTCCTTGATGTCCTCGATCCGCGCCTCCGGAGGGAGGATGCGGTTCAGCACCCCGATCAGGATGTCCTTGTTGTTCCTGTCCGCGAACACGGCCTTGAAGCCCACGTCGCTCCGAAGATTCACGAACGGAGCGAGCTTCTGTCTCTTTTCATTGAAATACATCTGGTCCAAATTTTAAATGAATGTTTGAACCGCAATAATATGCACGGTAAACGTAAATAATGAAAAGAAACAGAAATTCCGTCTTAAGAAACAGAAACATTTTTTCTTTTGGTGCCGGGGCGTTCGGCAGAACAGAGATTTATAACTTACTGGTAATCAAGAAGTGGAGTGCCACTGGTTGATGCTCAACGATTTATGGATCGGTACCGGGACGTTTGGGAGGGTAGAAATCCGGAAAAGATTGTCAGTCAGCAGATAACATTTCACATACCCTCCATTGTTTCAGGGTGTGAAAATAAAAGAGGGACCCGCGCTGTGCGGGCCCCTCCCCTTGGTTGTCAGGAGTCACCTCCTGTCTTGGTTTCCCAAGTTACTGCTTCACAGTGATCGTGACGGTCTTCTCGATCGTACCCCACGTGGTGCTCACCTTGACAGGAATGTAGATGTGGAATTCACCATGATAGTCCACATTGCCAGAGTACTTGAAGTTCCAGTATTCTCCGGCGGCATCAACGGTGCCAAGAGGTGTGTTTCCGCCATTAATTATGACTTCCCCATACCTGAATAAGTAGAGCTTACCTTTCTCGTAGATGTTACCAGCCGCATCCATTGATGTACCATTTCCCTTAGCCGTCATATATCTCGTAAAGGTTATGTTGGACTCGTCCAAAGTCTTGGGCGCGCCGGTGATGTCGCATGTGGCGCCATTCAGGTCAAACCACTCGGTATCGCTGACTCCGTAGTAGGACAGGTTCGCGTCGGCGATCTCTCCATCCTTGTCATTAAGGGTGACAAGGCCCTTCTTATAGAGGTATGGAGACGCGGCGGTGATCTCATTGTCAGCCACGGCCACCGTGACAGGAGGAACGATCTTAGCCCTGAAGCAGTCCTCGCCGTTGAACTTGATCGGCACTACCGTTGACTCAACTCCTGAGAGGTAAGTCTTCGCTCCGATCAGCACGTACATCTCGCCAGTGTTCAGAAGCTTCTGCGCAAGTTCAATGTCGCCATTATTGTCGTTTTTATTGAGGTATCTGAAATAGTACTTCTGATTATTATTACCGTTGTTATAGATATGTGCGATCTGTACATTATCTCCGACGAATCTTTTATTCTTCACGTCATATTCTTGCGCCCAAAGAATGAAGTTGCCTTTATTATGGCCATCATTTATTACCTGGATGGTAAACTGCACGGTGATTCCGCCGATGGTCCTCTTGGCCGTGGTCTTGCCGTCGGCGGCATATACCATCTCATTGCAGAAGGTGTAGTCAATGTTGTAGCCGGTGGCTGCGGTCTGGAAGATCTCAGGGATGTCGATCAAGCCGGACTCATTCTTTTTGAACAGGCTGTTGAGGTCCACCTGGAGATATTTGTCGTCTATACTGCTGCCCCCGCTGCTGGCAGGTGTCTTGAAACTGAACGACGTGACACCGGAGTCCCAGTAACCTGGGATGTAGACTGCCTCAGGGAGGTTGTAGCCGTCGAGGTAGCCGAGGGTCGTCAGGTCGACATTTACGGTCAGGTTGATGAGGACCTTGTCGTTAGTATTATTACTGTTCACCACGTAGCCCTTGTAGGTCACGCTCTCGAGAGTCGTGCCCGCTGACTTAGCGGCGGTGTAGGCCTTGTACAGATCGTCGGCGGTGACAGTCCATTCGATTACGTAAGTGCCCGTGCTACCGGAAACCTTAACGAATGTTACGGTTCCGATATTGTTGGCGTCATAAGATTTAATGCTGTCTTCATTGCCTCCGTAGATGGCGTGGAATTGATCCTTGGAGAGACCCACCTTGTTGTAGAGCAGGGTGTTCATGTCCTCGACTGTGGTGTAGATCGTGTCGACCTTGGTGAACACGAACGCGGTCTTGGCATTGCCTTTGACGTCGACCTTGCCGGCCAGCTCGATGGTCGAAGTCTTGTCAACCGCACCGATGAGAACCTTGATGTAGGCAACGGAGACAACGTTCTCGCCATCCATCAGCTTGACGCGCACGATAGGGGTGCGACCGATCGAGGCAGTGCCGTCGGTGGCGTAAACCTTCGGCGTCAGCACGCCGTCCGTCAGGGTAGCGAAGTCGGCCTGGTCGGTCGCAGGAGAGCCGATCTTGTAGTTCTTCACCAGCTCGAACTCCCAGGTCAGACCCAGAGCATTGATAATATCCGTTGACAGAGTGTCGTGGGGCTCTGAGGTGCAATCATAGTGGACGGCCACCTGTTGCTTCAGGTCGATCGACTTGTTGTAGGCGACGGTGAGGTCATGGGAAGCATTAGTTCTCCAGAGTTCTTCGAGCTTGGATTTGTAGTGGCTGCCATTCTTGTTATTCTTAGGTTTGGCGATCACGAGGGTCTGGTACTCGTCGCTGTAGACGGCGGCGTAGCCGGACACAACGGTCACCTTGCCGTCAGCCGAGGTCGCCTTGAGGGCGACGACGCCGATCTTGCCATTGTAGCCTTCGTAGCCCCCGAACGTGGCCTTCACAGTCAGCACGCCGTCCGCAAAGCTTACGAACTCGGCCTCCGCGGAGAAGTCCTTGACGTCACCCCTCGTCTCGACCTCCTTCGTGATGAACTCGTAGGTGAACGTGTCGTCGAGCGTCACATCCTTCGCGTTCACGTGGTACTCGGCGATCGTCTCGCCGGTGACACGGTTCGCGTAGTATTTCGTGGAGCCATTCTTATCTTTGTCAGTCCCGTAAGGATATTTTTTCGCATCATACGCCGCTTGGCCGGCCTTCGCTGTCCACTCCTCGCCCTCGGTGTCAAGCTTGGACGCTGTGGTCGTGTAGGCGTTGTAGTACAGCGCCGGGTAGAGGATTCCCTCCACGCCATCAACATAGACCTGAGGGATGAACACCAGGGATGACACGGTGCCGCCGAGGTCGATGGTCGTCTTGCTGATATTACCCGACGCGTCAGTGATAGCCAGGGTCAGGGTCTTGCCGTCAGAGCTCAGGGTCGCCGTCACACTTTGGGATGGGAGGCAGGAGAGCCCTGTCGCCTTGCCGTTAGGATTCTCGGTCGAATACTCGATCCACTCGCCATTCACAGGGACGTAGTACTTGTAGCTGCCGTCCTTGCCGTTCGCTCCCGTCGCTTTCACGCCGGTATTGGTTTCACCGATGTACCAATAGCCGTCTTCTCCAATGTAAGGGGTCTTGCCGTCAGTGCCATCCTTACCGTTGGTTCCGTCAGCGCCGTCCTTACCGTCAACGCCGGCCGTACCGTTCGTCACGGTGTAGGTCGTGCCGTCGCTCAAGGTGAACTTGAGACCGGTCGAGGTCTCCTCCACCTTCGTAATCACTGAGCCGGCCTTGATCGCCGCTTTCAGTGCGTCAACAGTCTTCGACAGCTCCGCGTTCTCGTCGCGCAGCTCGTCGATGTCCTTCGAGTAGTCCGTGCAGGACAC
>CAVHWO010000019.1:0-126498 GCA_963639865.1 bacterium
AGTTCTCCACCAGGATGTTCTCGCTCACGCCGTCCTCGCTGTGGCTCTTGAAGCAATAGGCGTCATCGGATGCGTCGATGTAGCAGTCACGCACGATGACATCGCTGCAATCCACCACATCCAGACCGTCGTTGTTCCAATAGCACTTGGCGTCAACTGTGATTCCTTCGATGAGAAGGTTGCGGCATTTGTCGTACTGCTGGGTCCAGCAGGCCGGATTCTTAAGGGTGATGTCCTTGATGGTTACGTTGTTGCAGCGGTACATGTGGACGTTTTCCGGTCTGATGCCCTCGTTGATGCGGTCATTGCCGAGCTTGTCCTCGATAAGCCCCATGTGGACGAAATCCACAAAGCGGACTCCCACCTCGAAGCCGCGACCGTCAACCACTCCCTCACCGGTAAGGCCGATGTTCTCCTGCCCGACGGCAAAAACGAGAGCCGTCCAGCGGGCTTCGGGATCTCTGTGATAATCGTAAGGGTTCAGAGAGCCGAGAAGCACAGCGTCCTTCTCGATGTGGAGGGTGACATTGTTCTTAAGGTAGATTGACCCGCAGACATAGTCGCCCCCGTCAAGCACGACACGCCCTCCGCCGTGAGAGGAGACGAAATCGATGGCGGCCTGGATGCTGGCCGTGTTCAGGGTCAGTCCGTCCGGTTTCGCTCCGAAATCACGGGCGAAGAAATCGGTGGCTCCAAGAGGAAGCGCCGACCCAGCGAAGAGCAGCACGGCAGCCGCAGTTCTAAATAAAGTTTTCATCATCTATGATTTATTAATATAATTTAACAGGTCCTATAAGTCCAGCGCTGACATAAGGCTGCCCGCGCTTCATAATGTAACGCTGTGCGACCTTGTTGTCCTTGAGGGTCTGCATATAATTGCCCATCAGGGTCGTGACCTTGACCTCGATGGTGTTGTCGCCCTGACGGAGCAGTCCGGTCACGTCATACACACGCTCACCGAACCACTTCACTCCGGCCGGCTTACCGTTGACCCAAACCTCGCAGATGTCGGCAACCTTACCGAGGTTCAAGTACTTAGGAAGTTTCCCGGAAAGGTTCACTGTCTTGGTGTAGGTCACATCACCCATGAAGTTCTTGAAAGCTGCGTCCTTAATGTCCTTGAAGTCCGCAAGGCTGTCAAGGCTGGCTGTCCATGTGGAGTCCGGCCAGGTGTGGTGCATCTTGAGATCCCATGACCCGGCCACCTGAATCTCGTCAGAACCCTCAAGCGGAAGCTGCTTCCAAGCAGGAGCGCTGCCGCCCATTTTGTTGAAAACGAACAGGTAAGTCTCCGAAGGACCGAAGCGGAAATGCATCTTGCCGTCCTTGCCGACAGGAAGGACGAACCTCTTGCCTGTCGCAGGGTCGTAAAGCCATGCATGCTTCCCGGAGGTCACGCTTTTCGGGAACGATATGTCCGTCTCCCTAGCCTCCTTCATGTGGGCGTTCTGGAAGAGGAAGATGTCGCTGCCGTCATCGGTGACGTAGCGGTTCTGAAGCAGGAATCTGTCAGGACTGCCGACCGTCAGAGTGTGCGGCAGGTTGTACTTCTCCATCACTCCGGCGTACCATTCAAGGTACTTCCCGTCGGCCGGCTTCTCAAGCAGAATGAAGTTGTCCTTGTACTCCTTCAATCGGGCCACCGCCTCGGAGATCTGCCTGTCACGAGCGTCAAAGTCTTTGAGTCCCAATGATTTTTCAGGATATTTCCCGATGCAGAAGACTCTTCCGCCGCCCTTTACGAATTCCTCCAGCTTGGCAAGGGTCTCGGGAGTGGTGCTTGTCACCTCGACGATGAACAGGGTGCCATATTCCTTGGGACCGTAGCAAAGTTTTCCATCGCGCACCACAGCGTCCCGAAGGATGATCTCGCTCACATAGTCGGCTCCGCCGCCGTTCTTGTGGATCGCCTCCCAGATCAGTGAGGTGTAAGGGATGTTCAAGGCCACAGGAAACGGCTCCGTCTGCACGCCCATCGTGCTCCACATGTCATAGTTGGCCGGGAGGATGGCGATGTCGGTGTACATGTCGGCGTTCTGGAGCTGGCTGGAGATCCTCGCCCGGTAGTCGTTCAGCCTGTTCACGTAAGGCCACCAGGTGTTCCTCTCGTTGTGGAATGTCCCATACTGTACCCAGCCCGGGAACTCGGCCTCAAGAGGCGAGTAATTGAAGCCGTGCCAGATGGAATGGGTCGTGCCTGCCATCGCGCTCATGTCCGAGCCGACCTTCAGGAACTCCAGACTTGTCGTGAACACCTTGTAGGTGTTGGTCATCTCCTCCGCGCTGACAAGGCGCTTGCCGGTAAGGTGTGCGGCCGAGGAGACATATTTGTCTATCATCGTGTAGGCGCGGCCGCGGCGGTAGTCCTCATCGCCCATCTCCTCTCCGATCTTGTGCTTGAGCCAGTTGGTCGTCCAGGACTCGCCCTCGGGGATGTCCTGTCCAAGCGAGGACTCCTCGATGAAGAACCCGTTACCATAGGCCTGGGAGCGGGATTTGACTCCCTTTTCTTTACACCAGGCAAGGAACGTGTTCATGTACCGTTCGTTAAGAAGTTCAGCCTTGGTAAGCTCGAAGTCGAAGCGCACACGGTTCACCTGCTCAAGGAAACTGTCCCCTTTCTTCGAACCGTAGTCAAAGCTGTCCACATTGCCCAGACGGCCCAGCTTGAACATCGTGAACGGAAGCCAAGGCATCAGGTCATAGCCCCTGCGCTCCTTGAACTCCTCGGCGAAGTCACTTGTCCAGTTGCTGCCCTCGAGTTCCATGCTGTCCACGAAAAAAGCCCTCAAATGCTTGGAGAGCGGCCCGATTCTGGCCTCGATCGTGTCGGTCATGTGGTCAAGGTAGTGGCGCACAGCCTCGGAATTCATGTGATCCAGAATCGAGCCTGCGGCTCCGGGTGCCCCGTTGATCACGCAGGCGAACGAATCGTACCTCACCATAGCGTAGAACTGCCAGTCACCTTCCGGAACATTGACAGTGATCACATCCCCCTCAATGTTGCCGGAAAGGTCGATCACCTCGCTGAGGTCGTTGATCGGATCCGGAGCGAGACAAACCGAAACAAGCTCCGGAGTACGGCTGGTGTTCACCTTTGTCACTCCAGGATCGACGTTCTTGAATATGTCGAATTTGGACACCTCAAACCTCTCGCCTCCCGTCACTTTCTGTGCATAGGTGCGCATCGCCGAGGCGCGCTCATCGCGAGGCAGGGTCTCCGCGCCGAAAGGCCAGCCCGATCCTATGATCAGATCGCAGGTCATCCCGATGCGTTCCGCCTCGTCGAACACTACCTTCAGCATGTCTATCCATTCATCGCTCAGCCATTTGAGAGGCTTCGTGTTCAATTCGTCGGCACCGTTCGGAAATGCTATCGGGTTGATCTCCACTCCACCGATCCCCGCGTCCTTCATGATGTGAAGCTCACGGACAAGTTCCTCGGCCTCGACACGGTCTCCGTTCCACCACCAGCGCACGAACGGACGGTAGCGGCTGTCCGGATTCTGGAACTGCCTGTAGAGATCCTTGGAGGAAGTTTTCGCCGGCAACCCGGCCGGAACGGCAGTCAAGGAGAACAGAACAGCGGCTACCGCCGTTAAAAGTCTGAGCATCTTCCTGTTACTTGTCAACATGTTTTACAACCTTCGGTTTGCTTGAATACACCAGATAGTTGTCGATGACAACGTTCATGTTGTCCTGCTTGTTGAGGAACTTGAAGGTCAGAGTGTGTTCACCTTCAGGAAGATCGTACTTCCAGTAAAGGTCCGAAGCCGCACCGTTGCCCTTGATCGGGTTCTTTGCCACAGCGGAAAGTTCACCGTCAAGGTAAATCTCGACCTCACCCACGTAACCGGTGCTGTCATCATAGCCGGCTCCCTTGTAGTAATGGTACTTGACGACCACACCGTTGCCGCTGAACTTGATCTCCCCGACATTTGTCACAGTCTTCTTGACATCGTACCTCTTCTGAGGATAGTGGTTCTCGAAAGCTTTCTCGTAGCGCACTGCCTGAGGCTTCTGGACCTTGATGGTGACGTTGTCGCCGTCAACGGAGCCGCCGTTGCGCCCGATTACCTGAAGAGCCTGGCTGAGGGAATATTCAGTTGCCTTGTTGAGGGAGATGTCGGTGTAAACGAAAGGAATGTCCTCAATCTCCTCGCAAGGGTTCCTCCAATATTCAGGAATATTCTTGTACCCCATCATCACACCGAGGATTCCGGCGGCGGAGGAAGGGTTGCAGTCGGAGTCCTGGCCGCAGCGTGTGGCGATGTCTATGGTGCGGTAGAAGTTCTTGTCGCCGTAGAGAAGACCGATGAGGATGTAGCCGCTGTTGATGACGGCATCGATGTTGAACTGGCGGTCAACTCCGTCAGGGCAACCGATGTCGTAGCCGTAATGCTCGTTGAACAGGGCCCATGTGATGTGCCAGTCCTTAGGATACTGCTTGTGCCATTTGATGACATCGGCCATCGCCTTGTAGTAGTTGCTCTGAGCCGGGATAGCCTTGAGCGCCTCGTTCACAACAAAGTTGATGTCATCGCTGACGAATGCGAGAGAGAGCATCGCAGCCACGTAAACTCCTCCGTACCAACCATCTCCGTAGTTCATCATGTGGCCGATGCCGTCCGAGTAGAAGGTTGCGGCGTTGATCATGCCCGGAGCCATCAGACCGGCGTAGTCGGCCTCGATCTGGAAGTCGATGTCATCGGCGTGAGGGTTGTTATGCCAGTGGCCGGACTCCGGCGGCATCACCCCGTTGAGGATGTTGTAGCGCCCGAGCTGGTTGGCGTGCCAAAGAGGGTACGGGGCGTGGGCGAAGGCATTGGCGAACGACTCGATCGGAGCGTCAAGGCCTTCCTTCTGGAACACCTCGACGAAGGTGAGGTCCATGTACACATCGTCGAACAGTCCCGGGAACTTGTCGAACCACCATTTGATCATGTGGTCATTCCACGGAATCTCGATCTCGTCGTTCATGAACCCGGCGTACTTGAACTCGGTAGGTCCGCCGTAGGAGCACCCTATGACCTTTCCGGCCCAGCCTCCCTTGATCTTGTCCATGAGAACATCCTTGGTCATCCTGACCTCCTTCGGAAGTTTTCCGGCGGCAGCGTCGGATGTGGTCGTCAGCATGAGGATGCCGACGGCGATCAGAAACAGATTTTTGATTTTCATAATGCTTAGTTATTAATTATTTGTTTTTCGTAAGGATTCACTTATCCAGGATACGCCTCCCCACAGGATCTGGTTCACGGCCTGGGACTCGTGTGAAAGAGTCGCGAAGATCATCCCGAACTGCACAGGAATGCCGTAAACGTAGGCTATCGCCGAGGAGACTACGAAATGGAACGCCCCGAATCCTCCCGGTACCGGGACAATCGAGGAGAGACCGCCGACAATCATCAGGAAAAGGGCGTCGGTCAGGTTCAAGGTCTGCAAAGTGCCAACGGCAGAGGCGAGCCCCTGATTGACGGAGTCCGGGGATATTCCCTGAACAGACCACAGGACAGCGGCGCTCATCATCCAGTAGCAGAACCATATTCCTGCGGTCAGGAGCAGGAACTTCCATGCCCCATTCATCTTGAGGCAGCTGAGAAAGCCGGTCCAAAGGCCCTTGCAGAAATCACGTATCTTGCCGAGAGGCCTCCATTTGTCTGCAAAAAGGATTGCGCACAAGACGGCGGCTACAATGCACAGAATCCCTGCGACAAAAACCATGACCTTGCCCCCGCTGACACTGCCGGAGACCGCTCCGAAAATCTTCTCGGAGAAGAATCCGCCGAAGCGGTTCCACGTGAACATCAAGAATATGGTCAGGATACCGAACATGGCGAGCAGGTCCGCCGAGCGTTCGAGGGCGGCGGTACCCAACACCTTGTCGTAGGAGGCCAGGCGGCGGTCGGACCCGTCGTAGTCCCGATCCTTCGGAGAATGGGCCGTGATGTAGCCGCAGCGGACAAATTCTCCGACACGCGGCAAGGCGATGTTCACCAGATAGCTGATGTTGATCGCGTTGAAGCATGTGAGCCTGGAGGTCGTACGGTCAATCGGAAGAAGGAGTTCGCGCCAACGCAAAGCCCTGAGCCAAAACGCAAGAAGCCCGAAAAGCATGGAAAGGAGGACAAACTCCCAGCGGCAGGCCTTCAGCCCTTCCATGAAGTCGCCCCAACTCACCCCGCGGAACGAGCAGTACAGAAGCGCCGCCGCAAGAGCGATGGAGATCCCGTATTTAAGAATATTCCCGGTCTTCCTGTTCATGCCGCAAATTTAATCAATATTCGTTAACTTTGTGATCTGACACAACACAAGAACGCGACATGAAATCAATTTTAGGAATAGGCAATGCCCTGACGGACATTCTGGCCGTGTTTCCGGACGAGACGATGCTCCGGGAGTACCATCTTCCTCCGGGGAGCATGCAGCACGTTGACCTTGAGACGGGCGACCGCATCTGGTCGAAGCTGAAGGAATTCGGCGTGAAGTACGTGCCGGGCGGCTCTGCGGCGAACACGATCACCTGTACATCCATCTTCGGCATGCCTTCGGGCTTCATCGGAAAGATCGGCAACGACGAGCTGGGACACCTGTACAAGAGCACCTTGGAACAGTACGGGGTGAAGACCACCCTGCTGACCGGCACGAAAGGCTCCGGACGCGCGATGTGCTTCATCACCGGAGCGAACTCGGAAAGGACTTTCGCCGACTACATGGGAGCGGCGCTCGAACTCGTGCCGGAGGATCTGAAACCTGAATATTTCGAAGGCTACGACTATTTCCACATCGAGGGCTATCTCGTGCAGAACCAGGATCTCATCAGCAGGGCGGTACAGATGGCGAAGGCCGCCGGCTGCACGATTTCGATCGACATGGCATCCTACAACGTGGTCGAGTCCAACGAGGCTTTCTTCCACAATCTGGTGGACCGCTACGTGGATATAGTTTTTGCCAACGAGAGCGAGGCGAGGGCGTTCACCAAGCAGGAGCCGCGCGAGGCTCTGGACACACTGGCCAGCCAGTGCGAGATCGCCGTCGTGAAGGTCGGCAAGGATGGCTCGATGGTCAAGCAGGGGGATGAATATCACTACATCGAGGCTTGGCCGGCGGCCACGATCGACGCCACGGGAGCCGGCGACACCTATGCCGCCGGATTCATCTACGCCCACTCGCTCGGGATGCCTCTGAAAGTTTGCGGAGAGATAGGCTCAATAATTGCAGCAAAGGTCGTCGAAGTTATCGGCACCAAGATCGACGTTCCGAGATGGAAGGACGCCAAACGCAAGATCCGTGAGCTGATAGCCTCAGTAAACAGGTAAAATATGTTTAGCCTTGCCATCAACGGCCTTGCCGGAAAGAAATCTCTCGGCTGAAATGTTTTACAGCCACCAAGGGTCATCTACAAAAATCCAATAAAACATCATGTCAAATTTTATCAAGAACGCCTTCATTGCCGTCAAAGGATTCGCAATGGGAGCGGCCAATGTCATTCCCGGCGTGTCCGGCGGGACAATCGCCCTGCTTACGGGGATATTCAATGAACTCATCGAGGCGCTCAACGCCGTCCTCTCGATTTCTTCATGGAAACTTCCGCTTAAAGGAAAGTTCAAGGAGTTCTGGGAACATATTCATGGAACATTCCTGCTTTCTCTTGGAATAGGTCTGGTCATAAGTGTCTTCTCACTCGCCAAAGTCATGGAGTATGTGCTGGCATACCATCCGATTCAGACATGGGCGTTCTTCTTCGGACTGATTGTGGTTTCCGGAGTCTATATGCTTTACGACATCAAGAAATGGAAGGGAGCTGACTGCCTGTGGCTTGTGTTCGGAATCATCCTCGGGGCCGTGATCTGCATGCTCTCCCCTACCCGAACCACTGACGCGTCCTGGTTCATCGTGGTCTGCGGGGCCATCGCCATCTGCACGATGATCCTTCCGGGGATCTCGGGGAGTTTCATTCTGGTGCTGCTCGGGAAGTATGAATATGTCATGGGGGCGATCAGCGAGCTTAACTGGCCGGTCCTCATCCTGTTCGGGGTCGGATGCGTCCTCGGACTCGCCGCTTTCTCGAAATTCCTGCACTGGCTGATAGGGCATTACGAGAGGCCGACGCTGATCACTCTGATCGGTTTCACGCTTGGCTCTCTGGTCAAGGTCTGGCCTTGGAGCGACAAGGTGAGCGTGCTGACGGCCCAGCTGATGCGTGAGGGCCAGACGGCCGAGCAGGCCAGAATCGGAGTGGACGCTCTTGTGGGTCTCGGTACCGATCTCTCCGCCGTCATCAATCCGCAGACCGTCTCCGCCATCGTCTGGATGTTCGTCGGCGCCCTCCTCGTCATCGCCCTCGAATGGATCGGCCACAAAACCGCCAAAGCCTAAAGTCAGCGCCCCACCGGAGCTGATTGGGGATTTGAACAATCCACAGAGGGAGGCTGACCGAATCGGTCGCCGGCATCGGAGCGAAGCGACGCAAGGGGTCTGGGGAATACGGTCCCCAGTGCCCCACCGGGGCTGTCACGAAGTGACTGGGGGTTGACTAAATCACAGAGGGAGGCTGACCGAATCGGTCGCCGGCATCGGAGCGAAGCGACGCAAGGGGTCTGGGGAATACGGTCCCCAGTGCCCCACCGGGGCTGTCACGAAGTGACTGGGGGTTGACTAAATCACAGAGGGAGGCTGACCGATCGGTCAGCCTCCCTCTGTGATTCCGTAGGGATTCGAACCCTAGACCCACAGATTAGAAATCTGTTGCTCTATCCAGCTGAGCTACGGAACCATGCCACGTTTCGCATCCGAAAACCGGAAACGGACTGCAAATATACGAATTTTCCATCGAAAACAAACTCCGGCCGAAGATATTTGCTCCAACTTGTAAGCGGCTGCGGAAAGTTCCGGAAAAGCACCGGTGCGGTTGGTAAGACCGAAAGTCTTCATGTTCCTTCGGAGAAATCTCAGGCGAGGAAATCAAGGACTGCCTCCGTCCAGTCCTCGCCGTTGGTGGCCTGAATGGAGTTGATGCCGAGGGCTCGGGCGGCGGCGACATTCTTCGGACCGTCATCGATGAACAGAACCCGGGACGGGGCGACATTCTCGGCATCAAGCATAAGGTGGAATATTCGTTCGTCCGGCTTCATGACCTTCAGCTCGTAGCTGAGGTAGAGACTGTCGAGATACTCATCGAGCGAATGGCCGTGGCCGTCAAAGTCCTTGCCAAGAGCCCATTCGGCGATGAAAGGATTGGTGTTGGAAAGGAGGGAAAGCCGATAGCCTTCGGAACGGAGTTTCCGGAACAGTTCAAGGTTCCTTTCCGGAACGGTCGAAAAGAATCCCATGTAGGCGTCACGGCACTCATCCATAGTCACTTCCCGGCCCGCTTCATTGCTGACCCGGCTCCGGAACTCCTCCTTGTCTATAAGGCCGGTTTCGAAATCTCCGAAGAATCCCTGCTGGCGGACCAGATTTAGATAATCCTCGATGTTCTCAAGTCCCAACGCCTTGAACTTGCCGATGACAACACCAAGATCCGCCGGAGCGACAACCCCTCCGAAATCAAAAACCACATTCGTTATGTCTTTTCTCATATTCAATATGTTTCGCACGTTTCGAAATCATTTGCCGCAAAGATAAGTCATTTCATTGCGGGATTATTAGTATATTCACGAAAAATTTTGAGCGATGTACACATTCAAGCAGGATGGCGACAGGTTTGTCGTCAGCATAGACAACCATCAGGAGCTGATGGGGGCTGTCGCGGAGTTTTGCCGGGAGCAGGAAATCCTTGCCGGAGAGGTGAGCGGAATCGGGGCGGTGAACAACGCCACACTGAGGTTCCTCAACCCGGCCACGAAGCATTATGTTGACAAGACGTTCGATGAGCAGATGGAAATCTCAAGCCTTGTGGGCAACATTTCCGAAAAGGACGGCAAGGTCTATCTGCACCTCCATGCGAACTTCGGACGGGCGGACTACACGGTTGTGGGCGGGCATCTGCTCACGGCGACCGTCAACGGAGCCTGCGAGGTGTTCATCAGACGCTATAACTGCAAGGTGGGCAGGCACTTCGACGAGGAGACCGGGCTGAACCTTTACACTTTGTAGCCTGACTGCCAAAACAAGTGGCAAAGGACAACCGGATGGAGAGGATCAACATCATCGACTGCCCGCTGGAGGAGGTCAAAAGGCATCTCAGTGGCTACGGAAGCATGTTCATAGTTCACGACCGCAATGTTGGCGGCATCGTGGAAAGGCTTGGCATTGAGGAGAAAGGGAGACTCCCGATCGAGGCGACGGAGAAGAGGAAGACTCTTGCGACCTTGCTTGAGATTGAGCATTGGCTGCTGGAGGAAGGAGCTGACAGAGAAGCGTTTGTGCTTGGAGTGGGCGGCGGCATAACCACCGACATCACCGGCTTTGCGGCATCGGTCTATAAGCGTGGGGTGCGGTTCGGATTCATTCCGACCACACTTCTTTCGCAGGTTGACGCGGCGATCGGCGGCAAGAACGGCGTGAACCTCGACTCGTACAAGAACATCATCGGAGTGATCCGCCAACCCGAAATGACCTTCATTTGTCCGGAACCGCTGGAGACACTTCCCTACGAACAAATTCTTTCGGGAGCGGCGGAGCTGCTCAAAACATTCATAATCAATAATGAGGGTGGTGAATATGAAAGGACGGTGAATATGCTCGGGGACATCCATAAGCGAGCGTTGGAGGGCTCTGCCGAGGCTGCCGTCCGGGAATATTCACAGACGCTCCGGGAGTTGG
Organism: bacterium; assembly: GCA_963639865.1. Taxonomy (GTDB): domain Bacteria; phylum Bacteroidota; class Bacteroidia; order Bacteroidales; family UBA932; genus Cryptobacteroides. The sequence continues at coordinate 10,765 of CAVHWO010000019.1, forward strand.
TTTCCGCTGCCGCGAAGGTTAAGGCCGGGATCGCGGGAAGGGATCCGAACGAGTGCGGGGAACGCCGGCTGCTCAATCTGGGGCATACTTTCGCCCACGCCATCGAGAAGAATTCCGGAGAGAGAATCCCGCACGGAATGGCTGTTTCGATGGGGATTATTCTGGCGGCACGGTTGGCTGAAGCCTTGGGGATGGCTGACGGATTGGCCGAGCGTCTGAAAACCGACTTTGCGGCCTGCGGCCTTCCGGTCGAAAGCCCGTACAACATTGACACTCTCGCCGAAGCGATGAAGAAAGACAAAAAGGCCGAAGGAGCGGTTGTCCACTTCGTGCTGCCGCTCGGCATCGGACGTGTCGAGACAAGGGAACTGCGGGTCGAGGATGCCGTAGAAAGTTTGAAATAACATATCATGATCTGCACAACAATCCAGAACCGGACTCTGGAAGAGATAATGAACCTGCTGGAGAGCAGCGAGCCACGGATTCAGATGGCCGAGATACGGTTGGACAGGTGCCAGCTGGACACCGAGGAGATCGAGTGTCTGTTCTCGTCATCGGACACTCCGCTTGTGGCCACCTGCCGTGTCGTGGATGACGGAAACGGAACCTGGGAGGAAGCCGAAGAGAAACTCACCTCCGCAGTCGAGGCCGGGGCGGCGTTCCTGGATCTGGAGATCGAGGCTCCGAAGGAGATCGGCAAAAGGCTTCGCAGGGCTTGCACCGAGTATGGCACAACGATGATCCGGTCGAGCCATTTCTTCGCCGGAACGCCATCCGATGACGTGCTGCGAAGTACGGTGGAGAAATGCAGGAAATTCGGTGGAGAGATTGTGAAGATCGCGGCTATGGCGACCTCGGAGGAGGATGTCGCAAAGGTGCTGGGGCTTTACTCGGTCGCTGAGCATGTCGAAGCCTGTCAGAGGCCATGTGAACTGATAGCCTTCTCTATGGGCGGGACCGGCAAGGCCAGCAGATTGGAATGCCTGAAGCTGGGCAGCCCTTTCACCTACGCCGCGCTGAATGAGGACGAAGCCGCCGCTCCCGGCCAATGGAGTTATTCAGAGATGCTTGCGGCTGTCTATGGCGACAGGAGGCCCCTCCGCTGCGACACGGCATTGAACATGCCGGCCTCCAAGAGCTTCGCCCAGCGCGCCATCATAGCGGCGGCGCTGGCCGAGGGAGAGTCCAGACTCCGCAGCTATTCTCCTTGCGGAGACAACGAGGCGGCCATAGAGGTCGCCAAGGCGCTCGGGGCCAAGATTCGGATAGAAAACGGAAGCACCCTCATCATGAAAGGGATAGGCTCGTCAGCGAATATTCCCGAAAAGATCAACGTCGGCGAATCCGGCCTCCTGACCCGCCTGATGATCCCTCTCGCCGCCGTTCTCGGCAACGGTAACCAAATCGAAATCGACGGCATCGGAACCCTCCCGACCAGACCGCTGAAAGGAGCGTCCGAGATCATGGCCGGCTTCGGCACCGTCCTGAGGCCGCTCAACCCGGCTCCTGAAGTCCACGTGCCGCTCTCCGTCCAAGGCCCTCTTCTTTCCGGCAAGACAAGCGTCTCGGGCAAAGGCGGCTCGCAACTGATCTCCGGCCTGCTGATGGCTCTGCCGCTTCTCCCGGAAGACTCGACCCTGCACGTTCACGATCCCAAGAGCATCCCGTACATGTTCATCACTGCGGATGTGCTTCGCCGTTTCGGCATCAGAATCGGCTCCGAAATGGAAGGCGGAGAGGAATTCCTTGAGACTCAGGACTGGAGCCTCTGCACCGGCATCACATTCAAGATCAAGGGAGGGAAGAAATATTCCCCTGCCGCTTTCGACATCGAGGGCGATTGGAGCGCCGCCGCCAATTTCCTTGTGGCCGGAGCGTTGTTCGGAGACGTGAAGCTGACCGGACTTGACACAACCTCCCTTCAAGCCGACATCTCGATCATGGACATCCTGATGGAGGCCGGAGCCAGTCTTTCGCAGATTGAAGACGAGCCGCAGGAGGAAGAATCCGCCAACGGAAAAGACAGCCTCGACAATGAAGCGGCGGACGCTCCGGAGGCCAATGCCCCGCAAGGCCGCAGAGGCCTGATCACCGCCCAGAAAGCCCCGCTCCGCGCCTTCGACACCGATCTCAACAACTGCCCGGACCTGTTCCCTATTGTCTCAATCCTCGCAGCATTCTGCAACGGACGAAGTAATATTCAAGGATTCAAGAGGTTGGCAAGCAAGGAAAGCGACCGCGGCACAGCGATTCTGAATATGCTCACCCGGATGGGAGTGAGCGCCTCCGCTTCCGGTGACACCCTCACCATCGACGGGGAGTCAGTCGAGAGCCGCCTGTTGAACGGCCACCTGCTGAGGGGTGGTGAATATACCTCCTCGCACGATCACCGCATGGCCATGGCCCTGACCGTCGCATCCTGGTGCACCGACTCCCCTATCCTCATCGATGACACCACCTGCATCGCCAAATCCTTCCCAGCTTTCCTCGACACCTTCCGCCGAGTTGAATAGCCGTGGCAGGTAATTGCTGATTTTCAAGTTAGAAGCTGTTAAGTAATCCTTAAAAAAGAGATAGACTGCTTCGGGTTTCTGTCAGGCCACAGTACCTTGTTAAACTTTGTGGATCAGCACATTTTTATTACTTTTGCCGTACAAACCTTGGTTCAGTGAACCACTCTGCAATTCTGAGGTTTGACTTTGTTTGTTGTTTACACCACCTACCATGGCACAGTACAGACTCATACCCTACGGAATCTCGGATTTTGCGCAGGTGCGCGGAGAAGACAAGTATTATGTCGACAAGACAATGTATCTTCCGAAGATGGAGGCTGCGGGGAACTTCCTGTTCCTCATCAGACCGCGCCGCTTCGGGAAGAGCCTTTTCCTGTCGATGATGCGGTACTATTACGATGTCTGCGAGAAGGACAATTTCAGCAGCCTTTTCTCCGGTCTGTGGATAGAGAATAACAAGACTCCGCTGATGGGAGGGTTTCAGGTGCTGTATCTGGATTTCTCGCAGGTCGGCGGCGATATGAACAGCCTGTTCGACCGCTTCAACAGCCGAACGGGCGCGGTGATTGACAGCTTCGCGAGGCGGTACGAAAAGTTCTACTACGAAGGTTTCGCCGCCGATGTCGCCTCGAAGTCGGACTTCCGCTCGAAGCTGGATTTGATTACCATCAGGGCGAAGGAATATGGGCATCACCTCTATCTGATAATCGACGAATACGACAATTTCACGAACACCGTCCTCAATGTCGAGGGAGAGGAGGTCTATCATGCGATGACGCACGCCGAAGGGTTCTACCGCGATGTGTTCAAGCTCTTCAAGCCGAACTTCGACCGCATCCTGATGATGGGCGTGAGTCCCGTGACGATGGACGACGTGACGAGCGGCTATAACATCGCCACCTCCCTGACCCTTGACCCGGACTTCAATATGATGCTCGGGTTCAGCGAAACCGAGGTGAGGGAGATGATCCGGTACTATCGGAGTGTCGGTGCGCTTTCAGCCGACGAGGATGCACTGATTGCCGAGATGAAACCCTGGTATGACGGATACTGCTTCAGCAAGAAAGCCCTCAAAACCGACCCGAAGATGTACAACACCGATATGGTAAGCTACTACATACGCAACTACATCAACTTCGGCGAGGCACCGGAGGATATGCTCGACCGCAACACCGCCACCGACTACAACAAGCTCGACAAGCTCATCCGCCTCGACAAGCTGGACGGAGACCGCAAGAGCGTCATCCTTGAGGTGGCGCAGAACGGCTTCACCCTCGGAGACGTGCAGCCGTCGTTCCCGGCGCACAGGCTGATTGAACCCGATATGTTCAAGAGTCTGCTCTACTACTACGGTCTGCTCACCATCAGCGGGACACGCGGGGTGAACACCATCCTCAGCATCCCGAACAACAATGTCCGCAAACAGTTCTACGAGTATCTCGTAATCGAATACAACAAGATACTTCAGGTGAATATGTCGAAACTCTCCGAGGCCTTCGACTCCGCAGCCCTCGACGGCGACTGGAGACCGATGATGGAGTACATCTGCCGGCAGTATCACGACACGACTTCTGTGCGCAGCCTCATCGAGGGGGAGAGGAACATACAGGGATTCATGACGGCATATTTCAGCCTCAGCCCGTATTATCTGACCAATCCGGAGGTGGAGCTGAATCACGGCTACTGCGATTTCTTCCTTATGCCGGACTTCCACCGCTGCGAGACCACCGCCCACGCCTACATCGTGGAGCTTAAATACCTCAAGACCGACGCTGGCGAAGAGGCGGCGCGGAAGCAGTGGGACGAGGCCGCGGAGCAGATCCGGGGCTACGGCGAGGGAAGCAAGGTCAAGGCACTCTGCGGAAACGCCGCCCTGCACCTGATTGTCGCCCAGATCAAGGGTTACGACTTGCACCGGATGGAGGAGATTCCGCAACTTTGAGTAAGCGTTAAGAAATAACTTGGCAGGGATTTGCGAAGGATCAATGTCTCAGGCATCAATAAGGACGGTGACCCAAAAGTCCTGGAGATTGGAGCGAAGCGACCCAAGGTGTCTGGGGAATACGGTCCCCAGGACCCCAAAGGTTGTCACGAAGTGACTAGGGTTGAGAAATTAAAATGGAGGTGGCTTTTCAGGCCACCTCCATGTTCATCGGCAGAAATCATTTCCGCCGACGGGTTGTCGGATAAGATTATTAAAGCGATACAGGTATACCGCCCCACTCGATGTCTACTGAGTCGGAGCCGGTGTTGTTGGTAACTGTCGCCCCGGCGTTTCGACCGACATAGGCAGCTACATTGTATTCCGCCCGTACATCCTTGTCCTGGTAATTATGTGTTATTGTCAACAACAAGTTTTACATTTGCCCCTACAGTGTTGCCGCATACGCTGGATGTGCTACTGTTTGCGTGACCCACAATGACGCCGGCATAATGAGAGCTGTTTACGACAGCTGTGTCGACTGTAATATTCTTAATGTATGCGCCTGTCTGTATCGCGTTGAAAAGACCTGCGGTGGCGTACTCGGCATCGTCACAATAACTTTTTACATTGAGGTTGGAAATAGTCTGGCCGTTGCCGTCGAACGTGCCTGCGAAAGCGTATTCATATAAGAACTCGTTGACGCTCCTGTTTACCTTGCCGTAGTCGCCGCCGCGATCCTGATAGCGGTAGTCTCCGCCCACCGCCACGTTGAAGAAAGCGGCGGTCGCGTGAGCACCGATGAAAAGACCCCTCGGACGGCCGAAATTCCACCTCAGCTCCGGTTGCAGAGCGAGAGTGCGGAACTTCTCACTTTCGGAAAAGTAATCGACTCCGCTGTAATAGACCGGCACATGGAAAGAAAGATGGCGCGAAAGGCCCATCTCCACCCCGAGGTTCGCCATCAGCAGACCCAACCCCAGCGAATTGGTCTTCAGCGCGACTGGAGCCATGATCCGCTCCCGGTATTTCCGTGAAGACGATCCATGACTCGATGATTCTTCACGGAAACCAGTCCCGACGGATAGACTGTCGGGAATATAATATGGCGAAGAAGATGCCGATAATGATGAAGACGAAGAGGCTGACGATGCTGAGGCTACAGACGAAGGTCGGGCATAGAGGTCAGCAGCACCCCCCCTATAATAAAATGTAAATCAGCAAGATAGCCAAACTGGAATTTACAAAGCCCCGTTTAAATGTCTGTCTCATCGAATTATACGATACCTGTAAATAACTTCCCAAAAGTCCCCGGCAACAAAGCCGCAAAAGCGAAATCCGGAATTCGTCGCGCGGTTTCATGCGCCAAGGCTCTTCAGGTCGGCGAGGACGATGGCGGTGACGGCCTCTACGATGACGGGGGTGCGGAGGGCGAAACAGACATCGTGACGGCCGGGGACGTTGAGGGTGGTCTGCTCACCGGTCTTGACATTGAGAGTGGTCTGGGACTTGGTGATGCTGGAGGTCGGCTTGAAGGCGACACGGAAGACTATCGGAGAACCGTTCGCGATGCCCCCGTTGACTCCTCCTGAACCGTTCTTGACCGTGGTTGCAACACTGCCTTTAAGTTCAAGAGGATCATTGTGTTCCGAACCTTTCATCCGAGCAGCGGCGAAACCGTCGCCGAATTCGATTCCACGGACTCCGGGGATGGAGAAGACGGCGTGCGAGATCAGAGATTCGACTGAATCGAAGAACGGCTCGCCAAGACCGGCGGGTACCCCGGTGACACGGCACTCTACAATGCCGCCGAGCGAATCGCCTTCTCCGGAGGTTTTGTCCAGAAGATCGTTCCACTTGGACTTGTCAGTCTCTTCACCTATCTCGATCAAACCAGCCTCAAAGCTGATTTCCGGACACATTTTCTTGGCGATGACCCCGGCGGCGACAAGCGGAAGGGTCATCCTGCCGGAAAAATGTCCGCCACCGCGAGGGTCGTTGAAGCCGTTCCACTTGACGGAAGCGACATAGTCTGCGTGCCCAGGGCGCGGAACCGCCTTAAGAGCCTCATAATCAGAAGACCGGGTGTTGTTGTTCTTGAATATTACCGCAATCGGCGCTCCTGTGGTGTGTCCTTCAAAGACTCCGCTCAGGATTTCCGGCTCATCCGCCTCGATGCGCGGCGTAGTACCTTTCGCTCCGCTCTTGCGGCGGAGAATGTCCGGCGTAAAGTCCTCAACGCCAAGTTTCAATCCCGGTCTGACACCGTCCACGACCACTCCAATTGCCGCCCCGTGCGACTCCCCGAAGATCTCCACCCTGAAATTACGTCCGAATGCGTTCATATATTCAAAAAACTCATTACTCCTTTCTTTGCAAAAATACACTTTTCTTTCAAAACCACGATGGTCAATTTTCATCAATATCTGTTTTAAACAGTTTCTAAATATGCTATCTTTGCAGCATTCTATCCCGGAATGCGGCTTTTGCGACAGAAAGCGGTCAGTATGAGGGAGAAACGACATTGGAATGGACATTAAGGAAGAAAATCAGATCATTCAGGAGGTCACCGGGCAGGAGTACAAGGAGGGCTTCGTCACGGAGGTCAGCCAGGACTTCATCCCCAAGGGGCTGAACGAAGACATCATACGCACGATCTCCCGACTCAAGGATGAGCCGGAGTGGCTGCTGGAGTTCCGGCTGGACGCTTTCCGGAAATGGCAGAGGATGGAGATGCCGCAGTGGGGGCATCTGGACATGCCGAAGATTGATTTCCAAGACATCATATACTACGCCGCCCCGAAGAAAAACTCTGATCGCCCGAAGGAGATTGACCCGAAACTGGAGGAGACGTTCGAGAAACTGGGCATTCCGGTGAGGGAACGCGAGGCTCTGGCCGGGGTCGTGGCCGTGGACGCTGTCTTCGACTCGGTCTCCGTGGCAACGACATTCAGAGCATCGCTGGCGGAAAAGGGAATCATATTCTGCAGCTTCTCGGAGGCCGTCAAGGAGCATCCTGATCTTGTACGGAAGCACCTCGCCTCCGTGGTGCCGGTCGGGGACAATTTCTTCGCGGCGCTCAACTCGGCGGTCTTCAGCGACGGCAGTTTCTGCTATATTCCCAAAGGGGTCAAATGTCCTATGGAGCTGTCCAGCTACTTCAGAATCAATGCGAAAGGCACCGGGCAGTTCGAACGGACACTCATCGTGGCGGACGAGGGGTCGCAGTTGAGCTACATGGAAGGCTGCACGGCTCCGATGCGCGACGAGAACCAACTGCATGCGGCTGTGGTGGAGATTGTGGTGGAGAAGGACGCCGATGTGAAATATTCAACTGTGCAGAACTGGTACCCCGGTGACGCACAAGGGCGTGGCGGCATCCTCAACCTCGTGACCAAGAGGGGAATCTGCAAGGGCAGCGGCTCGCACCTCAGTTGGACGCAGGTCGAGACAGGCTCGGCGGTCACATGGAAGTACCCTTCCACTATTCTGAAGGGCGACTACTCCTCCTCGGAGTTCTACTCCGTCGCCGTGACGAACAACTACCAGCAGGCGGACACAGGCACGAAGATGATCCACCTCGGGAGCGGCACCAGGAGTCGGATTGTAAGCAAAGGAATCTCAGCGGGCCACAGCCAGAACAGCTACCGGGGGCTTGTCCGGATGAACGCCGGAGCGGCCGGAGCGCGCAACTATTCGCAATGTGACAGCCTTCTGATAGGCTCGCAGTGCGGGGCGCACACGTTCCCGGACATCCGGAGCGCGAATCCGACGGCGATTGTGGAACATGAGGCCACGACATCGAAGATCAGCGACGAGCAACTTTTCTACTGCAACCAGAGGGGACTCGGACCGGAGGACGCCGTCGGCCTGATCGTCAACGGTTACGCCCACGAGGTGCTTTCCCGCCTCCCGATGGAATTCGCCGTCGAGGCCACCAAACTGCTGCAGGTCTCCCTCGAAGGATCTGTGGGTTAATGAAATGAATATGTTTATGAAATTCTTTGACATAGAGAACCTCGCATTCACGCTTGGAGGAACGGGGGTGAGCTTTCTGGAGTTGATCGGGGTCATCGCGGGGCTGACCTGCGTGGTGATGGCCGGACGCAACAGCAAGTACAACTTCTGGGTCGGCTACCTGTACAACATACTGCTGTTCACGCTGTTCTGGCAGAGGCATCTGTACTCGGCGATGCTGCTCCAACCGATAGCGTTCGGAATCAACGCTTTCGGACATTGGAGATGGACGCATCCACGACCGGAGGAGCAGAGTTCAAGCGATTCATCCGCCTTGAAAGTCACACACCTTTCGATGCGGGACTGGTGCATGGCTCTGACCGTCGTGGTTTTTGCCGGGGCTGCCTGGGGATTCGTCCTCAGCAGGCTTGGGACAGTGTGGTTCACGGACATATTCTCGCCCGACCCCACCCCGTGGCTTGACTCTTACTGCCTGATGCTGACGCTTCTGGCGCAGTTCCTTTCCGCCCAGAAGAAATGGGACTGCTGGATTGTGTGGCTGGTGGTGAACATCACGAACATCTCCCTCTACCTTAGCGCCGGCCTCGTGTTCATGCCGATTGTCAGCGCGCTGTACCTGCTCAACGGCATCTGGTCTCTCTGGACCTGGTACAGACTGTACAACGAGGGGAAATGATTGAAAACACAATGAATATGACAGACATACTGCTGAAAATAACTGATCTGCACGCCCGCGTCGCCGACAAGGAGATCCTGAAGGGTATCAACCTTGAGATCCGCCGCGGGGAGATCCACGCCGTGATGGGACCGAACGGAGCCGGGAAAAGCACCTTGTCCTCGGTTCTGACAGGCAAGCCGAACTACGAGGTCACCGCCGGTTCCATCGAGTTTGACGGCAAGGACTTGCTGGCGATGAAGCCGGAGGAAAGAGCCTGGGCCGGGTTGTTCATGTCCTTCCAGTACCCGATAGAGATTCCAGGAGTCTCCATCACGAACTTCATGAAGACCGCCATCAACTCAAGGCTCAAGGCACAGGGTGCGGAGCCGATGAAAGCCGGTGATTTTCTGAAACTCATGAAGCAGAAAATGGCTTTCGTGCAGATGAAGCCCGAGTTCGCCAAGCGTGAGGTCAACGTCGGTTTCTCCGGCGGAGAGAAAAAGCGGAACGAGATCTTCCAGATGGCGATGCTCGATCCGACCCTGGCGATCCTCGACGAAACGGACAGCGGTCTGGACGTGGACGCGCTCAAGATTGTGGCGGACGGCGTGAACGCACTGCACACTCCGGAAAAATCGGCGATCGTCATCACCCACTACCAGAAGCTTCTTGAATATGTCCGCCCGGATGTCGTGCATGTCCTCAAGGACGGCCGCATCGTGGCAACCGGCGGCTACGAACTGATTGACAAGATTGAAAAGGATGGATTTGAACAGTTCTAAGAACATAGACCACGGCAATTACGTTTCCACGCCCATTGTCCCTGGAGTGAAAGTCGCTGACGGAGAGCATATTCGTCAAGTCTTTGTGCTTGACACCGCTGACGCTGCCGCCGGAGCGGCGGTCGGTTCGACAGGTTCACCTACCGGCTTGGCCGGCATCCCGTCAAACATCGAGGTAGGGGCGGACGCGACGCTGGATCTGACTGTGATAGTGCTGCCGGGAGTCTCGGAGCGGATTCCGCTGACGATCGACCTGACCGGGGCGCGTTCCGAAGTACGGCTTTCCGGAATCTACCTGTGTTCGGGCAAAGATGAAGTGACTTTCGACATCACGATGCACCACCGCACAGGAGACTGCCGCTCGCAGCAGATTTTCAACGGGTTGGCATCCGGAGAGGCCAAATGCGGATTCTTCGGAAAGATCGTGATCGCGCCTGACGCGCAGAGGACAGAAGCGTTTCAGGAGAACCACAACATCCTGCTCTCGGATGCGGCCAGGGTCAACACCAAGCCCCGGCTGGAAATCTACGCCGATGACGTGAAGTGTTCTCACGGAGCGACGGTCGGAAAACTGAACGAGGACGAGCAGTTCTACATGCGGTCAAGAGGCATCCAGGAGAAGGAGGCGAAGGTCTTGCAGATGATCTCCTTTGTGGCTCCCATTCTGCAAAGCATCCCTGAGGAGGGGGCTAACGGCTGTCCATCACGCTCCGTTGTCGCCGAACTCGTCGAGAATGCCATCCGCAAGTTCTGACTATGCCGCGGCGGACAACTTAAAACATAACAGGCGATCAAACATCTTCGAGGTGTTTAAAACCAGACCATAAGGTCCGCTTATTTACTAAATACCAACACGTTACGTACCACGGCAAAAGAATATGATCATCAAGACCAACGTCAAACTGAATCTGGGGTTGAGTGTCCTGCGGAAGCGTCCCGACGGGTTTCACGACATCGAGACGCTGTTCGTGCCGTGCTTTGATTTCGGAGACACTCTTGAAATCATCACCGGAGACGACTACAGCCGGACTTCAGCGGAACTGTTCGCAAAGTATGGAGGAACAGGAGTATATGTTGGTTCGACAAGCTCGACAAGCTCACCGACCGGTTACTGCGAACCTGCCAATGAAGACGGAAAAGGAGCGGTCCTTCCGGGAAATGTGACACGGTCGGAGGATAGCCGGCTGGCACAGGGAATCTCGGAGGACGGAAAACTGATGATCACGATCGCCCGGGAGGAAGGTGTGGACTGGGATCCGCTGAAGGATCTGTGCGCGAAGGCGTACGGCATTCTGGCGCAGGATTTTGACCTGCCTCCGATCAAGATATTCCTTGAAAAAACGGCTCCTGTCGGAGCCGGGCTTGGCGGCGGTTCGGCTGACGCGGCGGTCACTCTCAAGGCACTGAACGAACTTTGCGGACTTGGCCTTGATGCTCAAAGCCTTTCCGAATATGCCTCCGGACTTGGCAGCGACTGCGCTTTCTTCGTGTACAACCGTCCGATGTTCGGATCCGGCCGCGGGGAAGTCCTTGAGCCCTACGACATCGACCTCTCCGGCTACGAAATCAAAGTCCTGATCCCGGAAGGAATAGCTGTCTCCACCGCCGAAGCCTATAAAGGGATCGTCCCCCGGGAAACCCTATCGGCCGGAACACCACGGCAAACCCGGCGACCTCTTGATCCGGCAAAAATCACGGATCTGAAAACCTTGCCGGAATTGCCGGTTGACCCTACAGGCACATCAGCCGGAATGTCAGACCTCAAAGCCGCTCTGATGTTGCCAGCCGCCGAGTGGAAAGGCCGGCTGATCAACGACTTCGAATCCACGGTCTTCAAGGCGCATCCGGAACTGGCCGCCATCAAGCAATCCCTCTACGACTCCGGCGCCGTCTATGCCTCGATGTCCGGCTCCGGCTCCGCCCTTTTCGCCCTCTACAGGAAGCAGGCCATCTTACACTGATCCCGCATTTCCGCACGGCCGATTCCTTCAAGTTCCAGCAGAAGTTCCGGACGGCAGATGTCCGTTTTTAGAAAATGGATCGGAATCCCCTTGAAATGAGATGTCATGACATCCCGGACAGTTTCCATGTCCTCCGTGCGGCGGACGTAAACACGTATCATCACGAAACGGAAAGCGGAGCACTCGTCCGAGATGTTGGAGGGAGAGACAAGGCTTTCCACCACATCGATCGCCGACATAGCCTGCCGCCTTGCATCCGTGGACATCTCGCTGTTTTCACCTCTGATGGCAGCCGTACCCGAGATGAACACGACCTTGCCGAGAAGCCGCCCCCGCTCGAATTTCGGAGTCGTGCGGACACGGTTTTCCCCACCGGAGGCAAGCACTTTTTCTGAATATCTGTGGGCAGGCACCTGCAGAGGGTTGTCTATCGGGAGATTCAGCTCGGAACAGCCTTTCACCGCATACACAGCAACGGTGACCCCTCCTGCCGAGCAGCCTATTCCGGTGGCCGCAGGATAGCCGTTCTTCCAGTCGGCCCCGACATAGAAAGCGGAACGGGAGTCATTGAACAGCTGATAGTTCTGAACACCGTCCTTGACACAGGTTATGTCAGCGATGTAGTTCCATTGACGGACAATGTCCGAAACGGAGAATCCTTCCGAATCAAGAATATTCCGGATTCTGCGGAACACCTTGTCCGACTGCTGTCCGGCATCGCCGTCTTCCGGGAAATTGATCCCACGGGTTATCAGTTCCTTGCACCCGTCCGATTCCATCGTGACATAATCCTCATTCCTGTTCACGACCGTGGAGCCGCAGGATTCCAACGAGAGGATCTCCGCCACCAGAAGATCTCCGTACGGAGCCTGCGCCACATAACTGACAAGCGGAGCGGAAGACTCTCCGTAAAATGAACGGACTGCCGAACGCAAGGCATTCTCATTGTCCCTGTACGTCCCGGGGCGATCGGCCGCAGCGAAGAAGACGATGCTTATCACCGCCCCCGGATCTTTCACTTTGCCAAGAATGTCCTCGCATCGGCGGTCCAGACCGCCTTTCACGGAAGACCGGATTATCAATGTGGATTTATCTGTCATATCTGCTGCCTTTCGATTAAACCTCTACCGGGCACAATTCTGTGCCTTCTGAAAAGGGTAATCTTAGAAGGTGTTTTTTGCCTGTCCGGCGGGTTTCCGGAGCGGGAAGCCGCGGCGGACAGGCAAAAATTGTGTTGATTAATAAAATCGTCAGTCTGAATGCTCCCGCCAAGAGGGTATTTTACCATATTCTGGAAAAATTCGTTAAGTTTGCGGACGAAATGTCGAACGGGGATATTCATAAGAAAGGAGTCGTTTCCGAGCCGCCGGAAGGCCGCGACCTTTCGAAGGAGCGCATCCTTCTGCACTGCTGCTGCGCACCTTGCTCGACCGCCATCATCGAATGGATGGTCAGCGAAGGCCTGCGTCCGGGAATATTCTTCAGCAACTCCAACATCGTCCCTTTCCGGGAATATGAGATCCGCCGCGAGGAATTGCACCGCTATGCCGCAGCCCACGGCCTTGAAACCATTGATGATGACTATGACCACGCCGCCTGGCTGTCCTTTGTCCGCCGGCTGGAGACTGTTCAGGTCGCTGAACCATCCTCGCCGGGTGCGGAACCGTTCCCATTGGTCGCTGAGCCTGTGGTTCGACAGAGCTCACCAACCATCGAAGCGCCCCGACAGACCATCCGCATCGCCGACATGCCCGAGCGCGGCCCCCGCTGCCAGGAATGCTTCAAATTCCGCCTCCTCCGCGCCGCCAGATATGCCTCCACCCACGGCTACACCATCCTGACCACGACACTGGCATCTTCCCGCTGGAAGGATCTTGGACAGGTTGACGCCGCCGGCCGCTGGGCCTGTGAGACGATGGGTGATTTCAATAAGTCAACCGGAGAACAGCCCTCCCGGAGTCTTGGTTCAAAGGTAGTCTGGTGGAACCGGAACTGGCGCCGTGGCGGCCTTCAGGAGCGCCGCAACGCCCTGATCAAGGAATGGAACATGTACAACCAGACCTTCTGCGGCTGCGAATTTTCGGAAAGGCACTGACACTGTCCACGAGAAACACGAGAAAGATATTGTGTTTTTGAAATAATTGTTCTAACTTCACCCTGTTCTTGTGGAAAAATCCTTTATGAATCGTTTCCCCATTTAGTACAGAACGAACATAATGAATCTTTCTTGAGAACGTTTTTGTTAATCAACACAATTAATTAATCAATTAAAGGTCGTTTTTTGGCAGGACATCCATGTTCCGCCAAATTTTGGCCGAAATCGGTATTTTGGCGAAACATTGGCCCGATGTTTCGCCAAACTTTGATAAAAATTGGGATTTTGGCGAAACATCAGCGCAATGTTGCGCCAAAATCAAAGAATTTCCTTAACTTTGGCGAAACAATCCACAAAACGATGGCTCTGATAGGAAGACATGATGAGATGGCGGAACTCGAACGCTATTACAATCAGGACAACGCGGTTTTTGTCGCAGTTTATGGGCGCCGCCGTGTCGGCAAGACCTTTCTTGTGAATGAATTCTTCATGAACAACTTTGACTATAAAGTAACAGGAGTCTCGCCGGCGGAATACGAGCGGAAACAGCTGACTGACATGCAGCTGGCGAACTTCAATCTGGCATTGAATCATTATTCGGGCAGGATATTCCCTGTTCCGAAAGACTGGATGCAGGCTTTCAGGCAATTGATAGAATATCTTGAGACAGGGACAGAGAAAAGACGTCAGGTGGTGTTCTTTGATGAACTTCCGTGGATGGACACCCCATATTCCGGATTTCTGACGGCTTTCGAATGGTTCTGGAACAGTTGGGGATCGACATGCCGGAATCTTATGCTGATTGTCTGCGGCTCTGCCACATCGTGGATAGTCAATAATGTGATAAACAGCAAAGGAGGGCTGCACAACAGACTCTCAGGGAAAATATTCCTTTCTCCATTCAACTTAAAGGAGGCCGAGCAATTCTATGAGAGCCGGGGAATCGTCTGGGACAGATACGAGCAACTGCAGTCCTATATGATTTTCGGCGGTGTGCCATACTATCTGTCGCTGCTGCATAAGGAGGAAAGTCTCCCGCAGAATGTTGACAGACTGTTCTTCTCGAAGAACGGCGGGCTTGCTGGTGAGTTCAACAATCTTTTTAACGCCCTGTTCGACAATGCGAAAGAATATGTCCGTACAATCGAGCTCCTTGGCAGGCACAAGTCCGGACTCACAAGAAACGAAATCGCGGCAAAGCTGAATTCCACTTCCGGCGGAGGGTTCACTAAAATGATTGACAATCTTGAACAATGTGGCTTCATCGCCGGAATCTCAAACGGAGGCCGGGTTAATGACAAAATCTACAAGATTGTTGACTATTATTGTCTATTCTATCTTAAATTCGTGAAGAACAATGACTTCTCGGAAGATGAATACTGGTCGAAAACATCAAACACTCCCCTTCACAACTCCTGGTGTGGATTGTCCTTCGAGAGAATTTGTTTCTCGCATCTTAAGCAGATAAAGAGGGCGCTGGGGATTTCCGGAATATTGACCAAGACATACGCTTGGCGAAGCCGTGTCTCCGATCCCGCCGCTCAGATCGACATGCTGATAGACAGGGAGGACAGGGTCGTGGATGTCTGCGAAATGAAGTTCTCTTCAGCGGAATATGCGATAACGAAGAGTGAGGACATGAAGCTGCGCAACCGCATCGAGGCATTCCGCAACGAATCCGGGACAAGGAAGGCTATTCACCTTGTGATGATTTCCCCGTATGGTATTCTCAGGAACAAGCATTCCGGAGCAGTCACGAATCAGGTGACCATGGATGCGTTGTTCGAGTGACCTCGCGCAGGCGTGTTCAAATCCGATTTTGCCGGAAGGACTTTTAATACTAATTTAGCGAAAGAAAATCAGGTGCCATGATCGAAAAGGACGAGAGATTCACTTTGGCGGAGAGATATGTGGAAGAGACGGGAGTCTCCGTGTTCCTGACCGGCAAGGCCGGCACGGGAAAGACAACGTTCCTGAAAGAGATCGTGAGGCAGACCTCCAAGCGGTTCGCCGTCGTGGCGCCGACAGGGGTGGCGGCGATCAATGCCGGCGGAGTGACCATCCATTCGTTCTTCCAACTGCCGCTGTGTCCGTACCTGCCTGATGTCAAGGAACTTGTCACAGAGTACCAGATGCCGGAGCGGATGCGATCCCTGCGCAAGGAGCGGGTGAAGATCCTGCGGACCCTCGACCTGCTGATCATCGACGAGATCTCCATGGTCCGGGCCGACATTCTGGACGCTGTTGACGACACCCTCAAACGCTACCGCCGCAACGACAAGCCGTTCGGAGGAGTCCAGCTCCTGATGATCGGAGACATCCAGCAGCTACCGCCGGTCGTCAAGGAGTCGGAAAGACCGTACATGGAACAGGTCTATCCGTCACCTTTCTTCTTCAATTCCAAGGCATTGCAGCGGATACCATACGTGACGGTCGAACTGGAGAAAGTCCACCGGCAAAGCGACAGGGCGTTCCTTGACATCCTGAACGAGGTGCGGTCCGGAACTCCGGGCGACGCGGCTCTCAGGGAATTGAACAGACGTCTTGACCCTGGTTTCACGCCTACAGAGGACGAGCGCTGGATCCGCCTGACGACCCACAACGCGCAGGCCGACTCGGTCAACGAGGCGAAGATGAACGCGCTTGACGGCGAGGAAGCCACTTTCGAGGCCCAGATCGACGGAATATTCCCGGAAAACGCCTATCCGGCCGAGACCAGGCTGCGGCTGAAGGAAGGCGCGCAGGTGATGTTTGTACGCAACGACACTTCCGGGGAGGCGCGCTACTACAACGGGAAGATCGCGACAGTCGAGAAAGTCAGGCCGCAGCTGATCGTGAAGGATGAGGACGGTACGGACATTGTGGTCACGACGGAGAAATGGGAGAACATACGCTACGGACTGAACGAGGAAACAGGTGAGATCGAGGGGATTGTGGACGGGACTTTCGAGCAGGTGCCTCTGCGTCCGGCGTGGGCCGTGACGATCCACAAAAGTCAGGGGCTGACCTTCGACCGCGTCATCATCGATGCCGGCGCGGCGTTCTCGTTCGGCCAGGTCTATGTCGCCCTGTCCCGGTGCCGCACCCTCGGGGGAATCGTCCTGACCACCCCGATCACGAGGCGATGCACGTTCACCAGCGAGGAGGTCACGGCATTCGAGAGCAGCCGCGAGCCGGCGGAAGCGACAAAGCTCAAACTACCTGCGATGTCCAATGAACATTTCACCTCGACCCTCTGCGACGCCTTTGACCTTCAGCGGCTCCGCTACCTCTACAACAGGGTCAACCGGATATACCAGGTCAACCTCTCGAACCTCTATCCCGACCAGGCGGGCAGGTTCAACACGGTCGGAGCGGGCAACGCCGTCCTGTTCGGGAAAGCCGACAACTCAGCCGGAGAAACCTTCGCTGGGATCCGCTCCCTTGGTGACACGGCGCAGAAATTCCAGAAACAGCTGCGCTACATCGCCTCCACCATCAACAGCGGTGCGGCGGAGGACTTCCCTCTCCTGAAAGAGCGCATCACCAAGGCTTGTGAATATTTCCGCAAAGAGCTGCGGCCTTTGGCCTCGTTCGCCGCGCCTCTGACTCTCATCGAGATAGATGACAAAGAGGTCAAGAAGGCGTTCAAGGCCGCGGCGGAGGAGTTTCTTGGCGAACTGCGGTTCCGTCTGACACTGTACGGGAACGTCCTGGCAGAGGGATTCAGCACGAAAACATACCATAAATTAAAGACAGACAACGAGTTGTCGGGTTCGAGGTCACTGAAGGCGTTGGCCCGGACACTGATTCCCATCCCGGAGAAAACATCTGAAGAGACGCTTCGGCAGGCTCAGGGACCGCAACAGGACCGGCGGACGGACAGAACGACGGACGATGCCGGCAACAGCGAGTCCACCTACACCGGAAGCCTCCACCCGGAACTGGTCCAGGCCCTGATCGACTGGCGCAAAGAGAAATACACTCAGGACAATGTCCCAGCCTACATCATCCTCCACCAGAAGGCTCTTCTGGCAATCGCCGACATCGCCCCTACAACCCGCGAGGAACTCCTTGCCGTCAAAGGCTTCGGCAAATCCAAATGTGACAAGTACGGGGACGAGATCCTTGAAATCGTCCGGAAGACAGTCCGCCGCACCGATTAGCGCCTCACTTAGCGACGATCGCGGCCCGGAGGAGCATCTTCCTCACTCAAAACACATTACCGGCATCGGATGACGGCAGTGGCCGGACGGAGACCTTTGGCGGAGACGGTTATTGTCATCTCGCCCTGTTCCGTACCGCTCTGGACAATGGCAGTCAGTTGACCGCTGAACAGATGCATGTGCGGCAGATGGAACGGTTCCAGACAGGTCGGATCACCATTGGCGACAGCACGGAACGAGCCGGATCCCTCCACCTTGATTCTCACTTCCCTGTCGTCAACCGGAACGGGGTTCCCCTTACGATCGACCACGCTCACATTCACATAGCACAGATCTTCCCCGTCAGCCTTGAGAACATCGGAATACGGCTGAAGCCTCAACGCATAGGCTTTCCCGGCAGTGCGGATTGTCTCCTCGGCGGCAGGATGGCCGTTCTCATCGAAAGCCACGACCTTGATCTCGCCCGGCTGATAGGTCACATCAGGCCAGATCAGACGGAAACGCCTCAGCAGTTCATTGTCCGATGCGAGCGGAAGCGGCTTTGAGGGATCCTCGGAAACGCCTCCGCGCGCCGCCTTCACGGCGATGCCCTGACTCACACCGTTCACGAACAGTTCCGCCTTGTCGAAAGAGCTGTACGCCATCACAGGAATATTCTCACCTTCGTGTCCCGGCCACGTCCAGTGCGGAAGCAGATGCAAGGTGCTGACATCCTTGCGCCAGATGCTGCGGTACAGCCAATAGCGGTCTTTCGGAATGGAGGCCAGATCGATGATTCCGAAAAGCGAGGAATGGTTCGGCCACGCGTCGGTGTCATACGGGGAAGGTTCCCCGAGATAGTCGAATCCTGTCCACACGAACTGTCCGGGCATCCACGGATAATCCTCGTCAGCGGCGAAGTCCACATCCGGAATGTTGGACCAATAGCAAGACTCCACGTCGTAGGAGGAGGACTGATGATCCTTGTGCAGAATGCCTTTGCCAAGAAGAGAGTCCACGCCTTCCACGCCCGACTCCGAAGGAAGATGATAGACTCCCCGGGAACTTACGGTCGATGCGGTCTCGCTGCCGAGGATGATGTTCTGGGGAAGTTTCGCATAGGCTTCGATGTACCTGTGCGGCTTGTAATTGAATCCCGGAATGTCCAGCTGTGCGGCGAACCCGTTGTTCACCACCCCGTCAAACTGATCCATCCCGCAGGTGACCGGTCTTGTCGGATCCTCCCTGTGGCAGATGGACTGAAGCCAGGCGGCTGTCCTGTAGCCGTCCGCGCTCCATTGGGTCGGCACCTCGTTGCCTATGCTCCACATGATGACGGAAGGGCTGTTGCGGAAATGACGCACAAGATTCACAATGTCCTTCTCGGCCCATTCCGCGAAATAGCGGTGGTAGCCGTTCTCGCACTTCGCCATGTCCCACTCGTCGAAGGTCTCTGCCATAAGCATTATGCCCATCTCGTCGCAGAGTTCAACGAGTTCCTCGGCCGGCATGTTGTGCGAAGTCCTGACGGCGTCGCATCCCATCTCCTTCAGCATCTCCAGCTGGTGCCTGACACCCGACTTGTTTATGGCGGCTCCAAGCGGTCCCAGATCGTGATGCTGGCAGACTCCGTGGATCACCCGCCTCTCTCCATTCAGGAAGAAGCCTTTGTCGGCGATGAACTCTACCGTGCGTATTCCGAAACGGGTGGAGACGCTGTCGATGACTTCGCCGTCTTTCAGGATCCTGGTCACCGCGGTGTAGAGCGCCGGAGACTCCGGAGACCACAATTCCGGACCGGACAGCATGAGATTCTGACCGGCGGCCTGTCCGTGGCAGATCGCCCGGCGGTCTGTCCTGCGGGACACAGCTATTCCTCTGTTGTCAAGCAAAGCGGTCTCTATGTCGAAGGCCTCGCCTTCCTTGGCTCCGGACAGTTCTATGGAGACGCGGATGCTCGCATAGTCTTTTTCGACATGCGGCGTGGTGACCGTCACACCCCACACCGGAATATGCACGCCCTGTGTCTCAACAAGCCTTACCTTGCGGTACAGCCCCGCCCCGGGGTACCATCTTGACGAGAACGGCCTGTTCTCCAGCAGGACGGTCACCTGATTGACTCCATCGTGGAGAGATCCGGTGATGTCGCAGTGGAAGGCGTTGTAGCCGTAAGGCCATTCGCAGACCTTGACACCGTTCACAAAGACCTGAGCCTCGCTCATCGCCCCGTCGAAAAGCAGTTCGTAGTTCTTTCCGTCCCGCTTGCCGACAGAGAATTCTGTACGGTAGCAGCCTTTGCCCATGTACGGGAGTCCTCCGGTCCGTCCTGTCTTCTCGGTAGGGACCGTCTCGCCGTTCTGCGTCACCGCGACCGTCTGAAGATCGTTGGACTTGTCGAAAGGGCCGTAGATGGCCCAGTCGTGAGGGATGCTTACCTTTTCCCAACCTGTGGTCGCCTCCGTCTCGTGATCCTTGCGGAACTCCCAGTACTTCAACAATCTCTCGTTTCTGACCTGCCCGGCCAAAGGCAATGTGAGGGTCAGGCAGGCCGCAAAAAGAAGTATCTTTTTCATGATCAATTCTTAAACGGATCCAAGGCGACTGTCGGCGCTCCGTCCTCAAACGCACCCAACGCATACCCGTCATTGTAGCCCTCCGGAGCTTCAGGCTCCCAATAGAACACACCCTTGCAGCAGGAGATCGACCGGGTCCTCTCCAGAAGGTAGGTCAGCATCGCCTTGGCAATCTCCGGGTTGGCGACAGGCATGCCGGTCTCACAGATGATCACATCTTTTCCGTAGCTCTTGTTCACCGTGGAGATGTTCGACAGGCAGTCATCGACCGACTCTTTCCACTCCGTGCCGTAGGATCCGGTGTTTTCGTCCCACCAGCAAGGGTAGAGCGACATCCCGATCATGTCGTATTTCGCATTGTTCGCATTGAGTACCGGAAAGATCCGGGTGTAGAGGCTGAGGTTGTTCCCCTGATCGATGTGCACGATGACTTTCGCATCCGGGAACACTGCCTTCGTCGCGTCATAGCAGGCCGTGGTGAGTTCTGCGTAGTTCTTTCCGCTGTTAGCGGTGTTGCGTCCAAGTTCCCACAGCATTCCGGTACGGGTCTCGTTTCCGGCCTGCACCCATTCCACCTCGACTCCATATTTCTTCAGAAGAGAAAGAACCTCTGTCGTGTGACCTGCCACCGCGGTCTTCAGCCCCTCGATGTCGTAGTCCGCCCACGTCGCGGGGACAGCCTGATGTGACGGGTCGGCCCAGGTGTCGCTGAAATGGAAGTCAATCATGATCCTCATCCCTAATTTCTGGGCGCGGAGCGCCTTCACAAGCACGTCGGAAGCCGAGTTCCAGCCGTCTTCGGGATTCACCCACACTCGAAGGCGGATGGAGTTCATCCCGATCTGCTTCATAAGTGCGGTACACTCGGTCTCTTCGCCATCGGCGTTGTAGAACTTGAGACCCTCGCTTTCCATCTTGGTCACCCAGCTGATGTCCGCACCCTTGGCAAATTCCGTACGGTCAATCACAATCGGCTCATCCGGAGTCGCCGGAGTGTGCGGAAGCGAATCCGAGGAGCAGGAGCTGCAGGAAGCGCCCATAAGTGCCGTTGCTGCGAGCACAAGAGGGAATATATTCTTAAATTTGCTCATAATCAAATAATTGATAAATTGCATTCTAATATTTTTAATAAATATTCCTGAATCATTTTAGGAAACGGTCTCGAATTTCACGGTCATGTTCTGAGGGTCATTCAGGTCGATGGTGATCCTGTAGGTTCCCGGATCGACGGACGGCATGAAATCGGACTTGCCGTTTTCAAGGACACCATTGCCGTCAGTGTCGGAAAAGCACCAGTCCCAATTTGAATTGACCACGAAATGGATGCCGTAGGTTCCCCAGGAAGTGGCGGTAATCTGCGCGGACCATGTCTTGGTGCTGCTGTCGAAAGTCATCTGATCCGTGTCGAGTTTCCATCCGTTGAAGTCGCCGACTATACTGATGGTGTTGACCACCTCGTACTTCCAGCTGCGGTCGGTCATGTTGACGCTCACTTTCGTGTAGGCCGGGTCCGCGCTGTCGAACCAGATGTTCCAGCGTGAACTTCCGCAGAAGAGACGGTAGAGTCCTGTGTCGCTGACAGGAGCTGAACCATAGACCTTTGCCGAGGATGCGACATCGCTGTCTCCGAACACTATGTTCTCCCATCCGCCGAAGTAGTAGTAACCTGAATACACGCCGTCTGAAAGGAGCAGTCTGCCGTTTACCGTCGTCGGGTTCTTGTCGCCGTCAACGGCGTAGATGTACAGAAGCTCGGAAGTCGCGGCGACATAGTCCGGGTCATCAGGCCATGTGTCCTCATCGCCGCCGTCTTCATCGCCGCCGCTTTCGCCTTCGGTGAGAGTCCACTTGAGATCAGAGACATTGAACGAGAGCGTGTAGGTGCCGGCTGTCCCGACAGTGACTGTCGCGGATGCGCTGCTCCCTTCGGCGAACTCGAATGTGCCGTCAGCTGAAGGGACGAAAGAGAACGTGTGATCCGTTCCTGCGTTTGCGGCATCGCCTGTTGTCGTGTCATACCTCTTCCCTGTTCCTCCTATGCTGAGGACAGTGTTGTCGGCAGTTGTCGTCACCGTGCCGCGGAATCCGCCTGCTGACGCGCTGTACTTGAGCTCAGCGGAGACTCCGTCGGATATGGCGTTCACTGAAGGGAGATAGATCTGCCACCAGAGCTGATTTTTCGTGTCCGCGAACACATAATGGCAGCCGATCGGCTCCGCAAACCAGCTGTTGTTCGATGAGTTCGGAACGAGGGAGAAGGTTGTCCAGCCAGAGTCGCATCCCCACTGGACTCCATCGGCCGCGATGAAGAAGCAGTTGTACCATCCGGTGGTGGTGACCGCGAATCCTTCGAAAAGCTCCGGAGTCGCATCTTTGCAGCGGAGTGTGGCGAGGACGCTTTCCGTGTCGCTCTTGTCCACAATCTTCATTATACCGGTCTCCACCGCATACGGAGTCACTTTGAAAGTCAAGGTCTCGCTGCAGGCAGTTGTCTTGCCGAGGGTGACGGCCACGCGGGCGTAGATGTCATAACTCTGTACTTCCGTCAGACCGAGTCTGATCATAATGTTGCTGAGATCGTTCCCGGTGAGCTGGAGGGACGATTTGTCCGAATCCACGGAAATCCCGGTGAAGGCCGCGAAATCCTCCGAAGAGGAGAACTGCACGCTCTGCGAGACGAGACCGTCCGGCATCGCCACGGTCGGGTCGCTGATTGTCGCGGCGGCTCCTTCCGCCCAGACAAGCGTGAGTGCGAGGGAACTTGCCTTGTCGGCGGAGAGAGTGATGTCATCCGCGCTTGCGGAGAATTCCGTCGGAGTCCCGGGATTGGTGACAACAAGAGTCTCCCCATCCTTTTCGCAGGCGGCCAGTGAGAGAGCCACCGCCCCCGCGAGCATATATCCAAATATATTTTTCATCTCATTCAAATTTTTTCAAATCAATAGCCCAGTTCGGTGTTGTAGGCCTTCAGCTCTGGATTTGCGGAAAGTTCAGCCTCAGGAATAGGAAGAACGCAATATTTCTTGTCCACATCCTTCCCGTCGATCACTCCGCCCTTCCAGTTCCACGTGTAGCCGGAAGTGTATTTCCCGAAACGGATGAGGTCAGTTCTGCGCACGCCTTCGGTGTAGAGCTCGCGGGCACGTTCGTCAAGAATGTAATCAACTGTCAGATTTGCCGCGCTGACATCTCCGGCAGTGCCTCCGAATGCACGCCCGCGCACGATGTTCACATAGTCCGCAGCGGTCTTGTCCGCTCCGGTGCCGCCGCGCAGAACGGCCTCGGCGAGCATCAGATAGACATCCGCAAGCCTGAACACAGGGTAGTCAGTGTCCGCTCCCACCGAGCCTGTGTCAGACGACGGCTCACCGTCATCGGTGATGTTGGACCATTTCTGGATTCGCCAGCCGGTGGTCGCATCTTCGTGCTTGCTGATGGTCTTTTCGCGGAGACGGTATTTGTATGTTTCGTCTCCGGAGAGAGTGATGTCATAATCCGCATCCGCATCGGCGTAGGCCTGTCTGTCGTATTGGCAGTACATTGCGCGGGAGTCGCCTTCGACATCAAACAGGTCCACGAGCTGAGGTCTCATCCTCAAGCAGTTCCAGTTGGACGAAACGCCGAAGTCCTTGAGTATGTCAGCGTAGTTGTCCAGCGTGCCGGCGCAGACAAGATATGTTCCGGCACCCCAGGTGAGAGTATTGTCGGAATCGCAGGCAAGGGCGAAGATGATCTCGTCCGTGCGCTTGTCGTTATCGGCGTTGAAGAGGCTCGCATAGCTCGGCGCGAGGGCGGAGTAGCCGTCGGCGAGCACCTTGTTGCAGGCCTCGATGCATTCGCTCCATTTCGCCTCACCGGTATAGACTTCGGCGTTGAGGTAGAGACGGGCGAGCAGAGTGTTGGCCGCACTCTTGGTGAAATGCCCGTAATTTCTTGACGGAAGGGATTCGCCGATCTCCTCAAGCTCGGACTCTATGTAGCTGAAAAGTTGTTTGCGGGTATAGACTTCAGGAATGCTGGAACCCACGTTATCATCCTCGGTCACGAATGAAGCGACATTGAAGAAGTCGAGCTGGTGGTAATATGCCAGAGCCCTGAGTCCCCGCGCCTCGTCTCTCCAGCCGCGGATCCTCTCCTTGTCCGCCTCTGAAAACCCGGAGATCGCATCTTCGGAAGAATTGCGTATGAATTCGTTGGAGAGGGCTATGATGTTATATATATGGTAGAACATCGCGCTGACCCACGGGTCTCCGGCATTCCAGCTCTGGAAACTCACGTCGGTCATCGTTTCGCCGGCGAGCCAGACATCGTCCACCGTGTCGGTGGAGCACTCCTGAAACATCGTGAGGCAGCGGGTGTAGTTCTGGTAGCGGTCGTCATCGGCGATGTTGCTGATGTTCACTATCATCGAGGTGTATATTCCCGAGAGCACGGCTTCGTAGTTCTCCACAGTCGTATATACGTCTTTTGACGTCGTGTCCGTGTGAGGGTATTGGTCGAGATCGCTCAGACAGCTTATGGCCAGGCACATTACGAGGCATGTTGCGGCTACAGTCAGATAATTGTATATGGTTTTCATATTTTCTGTTGGTTTAGAAGTTTAGACCGAGACTGAATGATACGATGCGCGGACGCGGGTAGAACGAACTGTCGAAGCCGTTGGAGATCTCCGGATCCACTCCGGTGTATTTCGTGATCGTGAACACGTTCTGCATCATAAGCGAGAGCTGGAGACCCACCTTGTCGCGGATGCGTCCGAAGTCGTAGCTGAAGGTGAGGTTGTCCATCTTGAGGAACGAGGCGTTCTCCACGTAGTAGTCGGACCAGAACTGCCTTGTGCTGAAGCCTGTCTTGAGATAGGACGAAGACAGGTTGTTCAGCTGGGCGGAACTGTACTTCATGGTCTCGGCGGCTCCGGTGTTCGCGGCCATCGCATTATAGACATAATTGCCGATGTTGGCCCGGAAAGTGGCGGACGCGGTAAGCTTTTTCCAGCTCAGGGATGTGTTGAATCCGAGGATCCAGTCCGGTGCCGGAGAGTGGTAGCAGTAGCGGTCGCTGATGTTGATGACCCCGTCGTTGTTGAGGTCGGCGTATGCGCCTTCGATAGGCTTGCCGTCCTCGCCGTAGAGCTGCTTATACACAAAGAATGAATATGGAGCCTGCCCCTCAGTCATCACCTGTACATACTTGTTGTCAACAGTAGGCCCGGTGAGGGTCTTTGTGACTTCTCCGTTGTCCACGAGCGTGAGGTTGGTGATCTCCACGTTCTGCCAGGTGGCGTTCATCCCGACGCTCCATGTCCAGTCCTTTGTCATGACAGGCACGAGATTGAGGCTGGCCTCGATTCCGGAACTTGACACATTGCCGACATTGGTGGTGATCATCTTGCTGAAGTTCATTCCTGCCGGAGTCGGCACGGTGGCGATGAGGTCTTCCGTCTTGCGGGTGTACCAGTCCAAACTTCCTTGAATCCTGTTGTCGAGAAACGCCCAGTCAAGTCCGATGTTGAAGGACTTGGTTGTCTCCCATTTGAGGTCGGATATGTAGGAGGACGGGAGGTAGGTGGTGATGTATTTGCCGTCAGAGCCGATGTACCGGTTGCTTGATGTGCCATTCCAATAGGTAGGAAGATAATTGTAGTTGCCGATGCCGTCCTGCTGTCCGGTCACTCCGTAGCTGGCCCTGATTTTGAGGTCGTCAACAACGTCGATATTCCTGAGGAAAGGCTCCTCGGAAACTCTCCAGGCGAGCGCTACTGAAGGGAATGTGCCCCAGCGGGTGTCCTTCGAGAATCGCGATGTGCCGTCGCGGCGTACCGTCGCCGTGAGGAGGTAGCGCGAGTCGAACGACCAGTTGAGACGCGCATAGCAGGAGAGCAGCACGTGACGGTTGTCGCTGGCGTTCCACGCCTGATTGAGGCTTTCACCCGCCTCGCTGTAGTTGTCTCCAGCCGGATAATATGCTTTCCAGTACTGGTAGTCATATCCGATGGTCGCGTCGATGCGTGATTTGATGGTTTCGATTTCCTTGTTGTAGTTGAGGTAGGCCGTCAGGAGACGGTTGTGCTTCTCGGCCGGGCCGTAATTGTTGACATATCCCTTGGTCGAATATGCGGATGCGGCGGTCGCCGGGGTGAACGAGCGCCCCTTGCCTGACGCGTAGTCGTAGCCTCCGGTGACGTGGAGCTTCAGCTCCGGGAGGAAGTGCATCTTGTAGTCTGCGTCGATGTTGCCCACGAGCCTGTAGACGTCGCTGGTGGATTCGGTCTGCATCAGGAGGCCGAGAGGGTTCTTCACTGCCACATAGTCAGGCACTCCCTGGCTGTCCACGATTTCGTAGTAGCCTCCGAGAGCATCATTGCCCGAATATACCGGGACTGTCGGGTTGAAAGTGGCGGCATTCCAGATGGCTCCGCTGTTGGCGAAACTGTTGCGGTTATAGGCTCCTTTAAGGCTGATGTTGAACTTGAGGTAGTCCTTGAAGAACGCCGGAGAGAGTGTCAGGTTGCCGGAAACCCTCCGGGCATTGTCGGTCTTCAGGATTCCGTCCTGATTGTAGTAGCCGGCGGAAGCCCTGAAAGGTAGCCACTTGGCGGCCTGACCGCTGACGCTGAGGTTGTTGTCCGTACCGAATGCCGGTTGGAAGATCTGGCTGTTCCAGTCGGTGCGCTCGGTTCCGAGGTACTGGCTGTAGTCTGTCCCGAGGCCTTTCGCCACGCTGACGAAATCGTCATAGGAAAGCATGTCCGCAAGCTTGGTCTTCCACTGCACGGACTGCGTGGAGGTCAGGTTCACCAGAATCTTCTCGCTCGCACCTTTCTTCGTGGTGATGATTATGACACCGTTGGAAGCCCTTGAGCCATAGATGGCCGTGGAGGAGGCATCCTTGAGCACCGTCATCGACTCGATGTCTGACGGATTGATGAGAGACAGGAAGTTGCCGTCATTGCCGGCGATTCCGCCGATCTCCAACGGCACGCCGTCAAGTACGATAAGCGGGTCGTTGGAAGCATTGAGCGACGCTCCTCCGCGGATCCTTATGGTGCTTCCTGAGGTAGGAGAACCGCTCGACGACATGATCTGCACACCGGCCACCTTACCGTTGATGAGCTGCTCCGGAGAGGAGATGAGACCTCCGTTGAAATCCTTGCTCTTCATGGTGGACACGGAGCCTGTGAGGTCTTTCTTGGCCGTGGTGCCGTAGCCGATCACAACGGCGTCGGCCAGCATCCTTGAGTCGGATTTCATCTGGACATTGATGGCATCGCGCCCTGAAACAGGAGTCTCCTGCGTGATGTAGCCGATGCAGGAGAACACCAGCACGGCATCCGACGGGACATTGATGCTGTAGTGTCCGTCAAGGTCGGTGGAAGTGCCGTCCGAAGTTCCCTTTACCAACACCGTGAGTCCGATGACCGGCTCGCCTGATTCATCAAGCGCCGTTCCCGTCACGGTTATCACATTAGCTTTTGAAGTCTCCTGCGCGCTCAGGGAGGCACCGGAGAGAAGCAATCCTATTGCCGTCACAAGGAATATGACCGCCCTGGAAAAGACATCTTTCATATTTTTAGAATTTAGTGTTATCAAGTACAGGTGCAAAATTAGGATGGGAGGGCAATGGCTATTACCTCAAAAAAGACAAACTGTACGACAATTCGGACAAAATCCCTATATTTGGAACGCTCTATGTGTAAAAAGAATTACATCGTTCTCCTTATGTCCGGATGGTTGTCGGTCATGCTTTCGATAGATGTCGCCAATGCTGAACCGCCGCGGCGTCACGTGATTTCAGGCCGTTTCGCAGAGGTCTCCGTGGAGGAACGTTCCCTTGTTCCGGTATATTCAATGGTACAGGATTCGTTGGGATTCGTCTGGCTTGGCACAGACTCCGGACTCTTCCGGCACGACGGCATCAGAGGCCAGCGTTTCGGCTTGGAGAGCGGCCTGTGCAACGAGCATGTCAATGTCCTTTCCTACGACAACGCCGCCGGGATTCTGTATGTGGGTACAGACAAGGGGTTGTGTGTCTATGACAACGCCGGAGGGTTCGCAGGAGATGAGGCCGTCGGTCAGGGACACGTCAAGGCGATACTGCTTCAGGGCGCGGACTGCTGGATAGGCACGACCGACGGACTGTTCCTGCATGAAACGGACGCAGACACGACAGCTCTTATCGTCCCCGATGTCCATGTGGCCGGTTCCTGCGCGGTGGGAGACACATTGTTTTTCGGCAGTTACGGCCGCATCCTGAGGCTGGACGGCAAAGACGACGTGAAATCCCTTGCGATCGCCGGTCACGACGGAGCCTCCGGGAATCTTGTTCTGGCGCTCGCCGGTGTCTCGGCGGACTTCCGCTCCGGAAACGGCTCCGAAGCGACTGAACTGTTTGTCGGAACAGAGAAAGGCCTGTACAGATTCAATGTCACAGCGAACACCTTGGACTGCCTTTGGAACGGCGGCCCGGTGAAGAACTTCCTGTACCTCCCCGACGGCAGTCTTGCGGCCGGGACGGATTACGGGCTTCTGGTGCTTTCCACCACAGGGGACATCTCCGTCCTGAGGCACGAACTCAAGGATTCCCGCTCCATTCCGGACAATGTGGTCTGGGCGACGATGCTCGATTCCGACGGCGGACTTTGGGTCGGCACCGACCATGGGGCGGCTATGACCCGTCTCAACGATGAATATGACTTCATAGATGTCGGAAGTTGCGGCATGCCGGACGGACTGGATGTCTCTTCGCTCGTCTGCACCGGAGACGGCCATGTCTTCGCCTCCGGAATGAACGGAATTCTGGACTATTGTCTTGCCGGCGGCTACGAGGTTCTGAAATCGGATGCCGGGAAACCGGGGAAAAGACTGGCCCACAACAAGGTGCG
The DNA here is from genome assembly GCA_963639865.1 of bacterium. GTDB lineage: Bacteria > Bacteroidota > Bacteroidia > Bacteroidales > UBA932 > Cryptobacteroides. The sequence goes on from CAVHWO010000019.1 coordinate 40,251, forward strand.
CGCCTTGTACCATGACGGGGGATCCGTCTGGGCGGCTTCCGACGGGGGGCTTGACCGCATCCGCGGCAATCGGGTCACACATTATAACATAAAGGAGAAAAGCGGGAAATACCTCTCCGACTGGATGTACTCAGTCGCGGAGGACAGCCGCGGTAGGCTGTGGACCGGCACTTATGACGGCGGCCTTTTCATAACGTCCAAAGAAAGGCTCGGGGCCTCCGGAGGGGATGTCCTGTGCGACAGGCATCTCTCCAAAAAGGACGGGCTGTCCGGAGACATTGTCCTGAGGCTCTGCCGTTTCGGGAACACTGTCGCCGTCGTCACGGACAACGGAGTGGATCTGGTAAGTGACAATGAATTCAGCATCCGGCATCTGCCGGTACCGGACGGGAAACGCACCCTGTCACTGGCCTCGGACGGGGTTCATCTCTGGATAGGAACCGAGGCTGGAGTCTATGCATTGGAAGACGGGGAGTTGCGCCCGATCAGCGGCCGGACCATCTCCGCACAGTCGCTGACCTTCTCGGACGGGGACCTTTGGCTTTGCGATGGTGACGAGATCTGGAAATGCACGCCTGATTCGCCCCGGTGGCAGCTTGTCCGCAAGTTCGAGAACCCGCTTCTCTGCATCGCGGCCAATTCCGGGCAGGTGTTCGCCGGCTCTGCGGACGGATTCTATTCGATGCCGAAGTCGCTCAGGCCAATGGAGGCCCGTCAGGAAAGAATAGCTCTCACCGCATTGTTCCTGGACAATGTCCTGGTCCTGCCGGGCAAGGAATATTCAGGCAGGGTGATTCTCCGGGATGACATCTCATTGACGGACAACATTGTTCTGAAGCGGAACCAGAATTCGTTCGCATTGACTTTCTCGCCGATGAGATACCCTTCCACATCCGGCCGTTTCGCCTATCGTCTGGCAGGTTTCCATGATGAATGGCAGCTCTGTCCGGCAGACACAAGGGCGGTCTTTCTGAACGTCCCTCCGGGGAGATACTCGTTCGAAGTGTGTCATCTGGATCCGGCCGGTGATCCGGACTCCCAGATCAAAACATTGGAAATAAAAATAAAACGTCCGTGGTATTCCACAACAAGAGCCTATTTCGCCTATCTTCTGATCATAGGATGCTGCATCCGTTTTGTCATGTACTTCCGGAAGATCATGAACCAGCTGAAACAGGAGCGCGCGGAAAAGGAGAAGGCGCAGTCCATCGCCAATTCGACGATCAGCCGGACTCAGGAATTCCGCGAGACGCTCAGCGTCATCTTCGGCTCCATGCACTCCAAGGAGCCTCCTGACCAGGAAGAGTCAGACACTCCGGACTCGAAGTTCGTCAAGGAGATCACGGACATCGTGAACAGGCATCTCGATGACCCGGACTTCTCGGCCGCCGCCCTCTGCGAGGAGTCTCGCTGGCCGGCCAAACAGGTCTATCGCAAGATCAAGCAGCTGACAGGCCTCAGCACCCTTGAATTCATCCGGGAGATCCGTCTCCAGAAAGCGGCTTCGCTTCTCGAGCAGGGGAAACACAGCGTCACGGAGATAATGTACATGTCCGGATTCACCACGGCGTCATATTTCTCGAAATGCTTCAAGTCCCGCTACGGTGCCACTCCGTCCGAGTACCAGCACAAGGCCGACGCCTGACCTGCATGGGACGGACGTAACGTTCAGGATTACTGAACTTTCCTGGTGGTGCAGCTGTTCACAAGGTAAGCGATTGAGACGTACGGAATGCCGGAATTGGTGGCGAGACCGATCTCGCAGGTGCGGCTGTTGGAGTAGCCTACGGGGACACCTTTGACCTGTGCCCTGAGTTTGCGGAGAGCGTACCTGTTGAGTTCCGGATGGGTCATGCCTTTGTCTCCGGCAAAACCGCAGCATCCGACCTCCTCCGGGACGATCACGTTGGAGGAGCACAGGCTGGCGACTTCCAGCATCTTGCCGGTCTTGTGCATCAGGCGCATCGAGCAGGTGAGATGGATGGCGACAGGAGTGTCCGTCCTGTGGAACTCAAGTCTGTCAGCCAAAAACTCAAGGATAAACTCGGACGGTTCGTAAAGCCTCATCCTCCTGATCTTGTGCTTCATGCGGTGAAGACACGGGCTTTGGTCGCAGAGAATCGGGTAGCGGCCTCCGTCGCTGGCTGCCCAAAGGGCGTTCTCCAGTTCCCGGGTCTTCCGGTCGGCGATCTCGGGAATGCCCTTGCTTTCCCAGACGGTGCCGCAGCATAGGGCGGACATGTTCTCAGGGAATATCACCTCGTAGCCGGCTTTGCCCAACAGCGAGACCATCTCCTCGACGAGAGGTTTGTCAACCGCATGGTGATGCTTCGGGAGACCCATCATCTGGTTGATGCAGCTCGGGAAATAGACCACTTTGTCGGTTCGAGGGATCACTTCGACAGGACCGGTGACCGAAGGCTTACCGGTCGCTGAGCCTGTCGAAGCGGCTGTACTCACCAGGGCTTTAAGTGATTTGGGGATATCGTAGGCCTTCGGCGTGGCAGGAGTCCAAAGCGGAAGCCGGACAGCATTGTGGAGCCAGCGGCAAAGGCCGCTCATGGCGAGATCCCCAAGAACAGTCTCCCCGGCGGTAGCCATCCTTAAAGCCCCGCGAAGACCGCTCTTGACCCCGGCGTAGTGACGGGCGGCGAAGTTCCAGACACCGTGGCCGGAAGACCCCGGGGGCATATTCATCCGCCTCAACTGGTGGGTGAGGTCGGCGACATTGATGCCCATCGGGCAGGAAGTCGAGCAGAGGCCGTCGCCGGCGCAGGTCTGCTCTCCGAGGTATGAATATTCCTTCTCAAGTGTCCGCAGACGGGCCAATTCAGCGGCGGTAGGGTTCGGCAGGGCACGCAAGGAAGAAATCTCCCTCCGCACTGCCATCCTGGTCCTTGAGGAAAGCGTGAAACCGCACGAAAGGCAGTTCACCTCGCAGAATCCGCATTCAATGCACTTGTTCAGTTTCCTGTAGATCTCCTCAAGTTCCGGCCCTACAGGTCTGCTGTCATCCGTCCAAGGCTTCAGAACCGGCAGCGCCTTGAAATTCTTCAGGAAACACTCCGGATCATCGTTAAAGATCACGCCCTGATTCAGAAGACCATGAGGATCAAACAGTTCCTTCACGCATCTCATAATTCCGAACGCCTTGTCACCCCACTCGTAGGAAACGAACGGAGCCATATTCCTTCCCGTTCCGTGTTCGGCCTTCAGGGAACCGTCATATTTCCCGACAACCATTTCCGCCACATCGCGGATCATCGCCTCATAGCGCTTCACTTCCGCCTCGGAATCAAACGACTGGTTGATGATGAAATGGAAATTCCCCTCCAGGGCGTGGCCGTAGATGCAGGAGTCGTCGTAGCCGTGCCTGTCCAACAGGGCCGACAGATCAACCGTCGCGTCCGGCAGGTCCTCGATGTGGAAGGCGATATCCTCAATGAGGCAGGTTGTCCCCTCGCGGCGCATTCCTCCGACGGACGGGAATATGCCCGAACGGATGGCCCAGTACTTTCCGGTGACGGCAGGATCGCTGCTGAACACGATCGCGTCACCCTCGGATCCGCTCAAAACATCGAACCTGCGCAGGACATCGGAGAGCTTCCCGATGATAGTGTCCAGATCTGACCGGCCCCCGCCTGTGACACGAAGCAGAAGTGCGGTCAGATCCTTGCCGGGATGCTCCTTGAGCATCGGATCATCCACAGACGCAAGCGACCGTTTGTCAAGAAGTTCGGCCGCATCCAGCACCGACGGATCGATCTCCTTCCGGAGAGCCACAACGGCCTCGGCAGCCTCTCTGATGGTGCTGAAATAGACCATCGCGGACGCTTCCGCTGACGATAGCGGCAGAGTCTTCATCGTGACCCGGCTCATGAAAGCCAGAGTCCCCTCCGAGCCGACCAGCAGGTGGGCGATGATGTCGAACGGATCCCGGAACCTGACAAACGGGAACAGGTTGAGTCCGGTGACGTTCTTTATTGAATATTTGTACTTTATCCTTTCTGAGAGTTCCTTGTCGGCGAGAATCCCGTCCCTCAAGGCCTCGATTTTTTCTATGAAGTCCGGATGGGATGCCCGGAAAGAATCTCTGGAAGCCTCGTCACCTGTGTCCAGAACCGTTCCGTCCACGAACACCATCCGCACGCTTTCCAATTCCATGTCGCTGTTGGCATGGGTTCCGCAACTCATTCCGGAAGCGTTGTTCATCACGATTCCGCCGACCATGCAGCTCCCGATGGAGGCGGGATCCGGGCCGAACTTCCTGCCGTAAGGCTTCAGGATCGAGTTCACCCTCGCCCCGATGATTCCAGGCTCAAGAGTGATTTCGGAAGCGTCATCCGAGACCTTGTACCTCTCCCAGTTCTTGCCTGCGACAATCAGCACCGAATCGCTGACGGACTGACCTGAAAGGCTGGTTCCGGCTGCGCGGAAAGTCACCGGGACACCGAACTCGGACGCAGCCTTCAGAATCTCCGAGACTTCCTGCTCGCCGGATGAACGGATGACGATCTTCGGCACAAGCCTGTAGAAACCGGCGTCTGCACCCCAGGCGAAACGTCTGAGTTCATCCGTGTAAATTCCGTCCTTCGGCACGAATCGCCGGACAGCCTCAAGAAACCGGATGTATCTCTCTTCCATATTCCTAAGCCATCGCAGCCTCCACATCGTCCGGCAGGATCGGAAGTCTGTTCGGGCCGGTGCGACGGGCACCATCTTCTGTCACAAGCACATCGTCCTCAAGGCGTATCCCGCCGAAGTCGAGGTAATCGTGCTCCAGCTTGTAGTAGTTCACGAAGCCCTTGTCGCGTTTCTCGCTTTTCCACTTCTCAATGAGGGCAGGGATGAAGTAGATTCCGGGTTCATCGGTGATGACATTGCCCGGAACAAGCCTGCGGGCCATCCTGAGGCTGCCGAGACCAAGTTGGGAGGAACGCTTCTGATCCGGATCGTAGCCTACGAGATCCTCTCCGAGATCCTCCATGTCGTGAACGTCAAGGCCCATGTTGTGACCGAGACCGTGCGGCTGGAAAAGTCCGGCCACGCCTTCGTGGAGCATATTGTCCAGGTTGCCGCGCACGATGTCCAGCGAACGCAGGTCCTCAAGCATCAGCCTCGCCACGGCAAGATGCACGTCCCTGTAGGAGACTCCCGGCTTTGTCAACTTGAATGCAAGCTCGTTGCAGTCACAGACTATCTGGTAGATGTCTCTCTGCTTCCTGGTGAACTTGCCGCCGGTCGGCAGGGTACGGGTGAAATCCGAAGCATAGTGCATGTTGTTCTCGGCACCGGCGTCGATCACCATAAGTCTTCCGGGCTCGATCACCTTGTCATGAATATGGTTGTGCAGGGTCTCTCCGTGTTGGGTGAGGATCGTCGGGAATGACACGCCCCAGCCTTCGCTGAGGGTCACGCCCTCCATCCTGCCGACAATTTCCTGCTCGACGATCCCGACCCTGACGCTCTCGCGGGCGGTCGTGTGCATCCTGTAGCCGAGGGCGCAGGCATCATCTATCTGGTCGATCTCACATTGCTCCTTCACAAGCCTCATCGAGATCACAGCCTGCACAAGTTCCTTGGAAGCGTGTCTGCCGCCATCCTCGTCAATCGGCGCGACTCTCGCCACGTCCTCGTCGGAAATTCCGACCAGAGCGGCCAGCTTCATCATGTTGTAGTACCGGCTCGGAGGGAGGAAATGAATATTCCTGCCGGTGGCGAGGGCCTTTGTGACGGCGACGTTAAGCGAGCCATAGGAAGCGGAGTTCCCCACGCCCGCTTCGGCGGCTTTCGACGCGACCGACGGCTGAGGCCCCATCCAGATGATGTCCCCTATCTCCACATCATCGGCGAAGACGGTCTCCTCACCGCTGTCAAGGTCCAGCACAGCCGCATAGCGTGGCTCATCGAGACCGAAATAGTACAGCCATGACGAGTCCTGACGGAACTTGTAGGCATTGTCCTTGTACTGGGCCGCAGCCTCGACATTGCCCACGAACAGGACAATCCCGCGCTTTCCCTGCGGAGCGGTCTGAGCCATTTTCTCCAGCAGAGCCTTGCGTCTTGCGATGTAGATCTCTTTTGCGAACATATTCTTAGGTCTTTAACATATAACACTCCGGCCGGTCCCCGAAACCACAGAAACTTGGCAGCACCGGGACCGCCAGACACAAATATAATAAAATGACAGATAATTTGACTCCCGAGACAGGAAGTTCCGTCTTGACTTCTCAACCCTCCAGGATTCAGTCTATCGGAAACTCTCGTACTCGGGCATGCCGAGGCCTGAGATGAAATCCTTGAACTGCTTGTCGTCTTTCGGGCAGATCAGCAGAACGTCGCCGGTGTCAACCACGACATAGTCCTTCAGCCCCTTGATGGCGTAGAGTTTCTTCTTGTCGCCGCAGATCAGCATGCTGTTCTCGTTGCCCTCTGCGAGAATCCTGTCGGTGAGCACGACATTGCCGTCCTTGGTCTTGCTGCCGATGTTCCTGAAGAGGGAATCCCATCCGTCGATGTCGGACCATCCGAAGTCCCCGCAGTAGAGCCAGGCGCGGTCGGTCTTTTCCATAACTCCGTAGTCGATCGAGACCTTCGGGCAATCTGAATATGCCTTCTCAAGGAAGATCTGTTCCTTGTCGCTTCCCAAAGCCTTCTCCCAACCGGCGAACAGGGATGTGACATCAGGAATATACTTCTCCATCTCTTCCTTGATCACAGAGGCCTTCCATGCGAATATTCCCGAATTCCAGTAGAATTCTCCTGTCTTGCAGAACACCTCGGCAAGAGCCTTGTCCGGTTTTTCGGTGAAGGTCTTCACCTTGAGCGGAGAGTCCGGACCGGCGGAGGCTCTGCCTCCGGTGACCTGGATGTAGCCGTAGTCCGTGTCGGGCTCCGTCGGGTGGATTCCCAACGTCATGAGGGCAGGCTTGCTTTCGGCATATTCCATGACTTTCAGCATCGCTGTCCTGAAATTCTCCTCGTCCGTGATTATGTGATCCGCGGGCGTGGCTATGACGGTCGCCTCGGGGTTCCGCCTGAGGATGCTGTAGGTCGCATAGGCTATGCAGGGAGCGGTGTTGCGGGCGTAGGGTTCCAGAAGCAGGTTGTTTTCAGGGAGCTCCGGAATCTGGGCGCGGACGAGGTAGGAGAATCTGGCCAGGGTGACAACTATGATGTTCTCCGAGGGGACTATCCTGGAGAAACGCTCGTAGGTGCTTCTTATGAAGGACTTCCCGGTTCCGGCTATGTCCAGGAACTGTTTGGGTTTTGATTCTCTGCTCACCGGCCAGAAACGGTTCGCGGTGCCTCCGGCCATGATGACGCAGTAGTGGTTATTGTTGTTCATATCTTGGCACTTAGTAATATGTTCCTGATCAGCGGCCACTTCGGCAGGTTCTGTGGCCGGTCAGAGGTACACCGGGTAAAACGCGTTCGGGAACCATTCCACAGCCTCCTTCCCTTCGTCAAACGTCACGGCCACGACATCGAAATTGACCTCAAGATCAGCGGAGATCCTTTTGTCTCTGGCCGTGTTCAGGTACCTCAGCGCCGCATCCGCCACTTTCCTCCGCTTGCCTGCCGTCACATTCTCCTCCGGAGAGACCATCACAGGTGCGACCCGGCTCTTCACCTCCACAAAATGCACACCATTCCTGTCCAGAGTGATGATGTCGATCTCAAGATGTCCTGATCTGTAATTCCTTTGCAGGACCGTGTGTCCCTTGCCGACAAGAAACTCACAGGCGATGTCCTCGCCCCTGCGTCCCAGCTCCATCCGTGGAGTGATCCGCCTTTCAAAGTCTTTCATGGTTCTTGCTCAAGTGTTTATCCGAAAGTCACAATCGTCACGCCCGACCCGCCGAACTGAACCTGCTCATCGTGGACGGATGTCACTCCAGGGATTGTCCTCAGGTATTTCTGCAACTCGTCACGCAGCGCCCCGGTGCCTTTGCCGTGGATGATCCTAACAGACCCGATGTTCAGCATGATGGCGTCGTCGATGTAGTGCACCACAATGTCCAGAGCCTCTGAAACCCGCTCCCCGCGCACATCCAGTTCAGGGGAGAATTTCAGCCGGCGTTCCCGCAGGCCGGAATCATCCCGCATGGAACGGGGCTTGATGTTCTCCCGGACCGCCGCTTTGTACTCATTGGAAGAAATCCGCTCAACCCTGTCAAGAGGCAGCTTGCTGGTTATGTTGCCGATGGCGACGGTCACGGCCTTGTTTGACACCCGGATGACCTCGCCGGCCATGCCGTTGTCCTTGATCCGCACCTTCTCGCCGACTTTAAGCACACCGCCCCGGAACTGCCCGGAATCCTGCGCGGGGCTGTCCCCTTGAGAGCCCCCTTTGCGGGCGTTACGATGCATCTTTCTGTCTTCAAGCTGTTTGAGCTTCTTCTCAATGTAGTCGTCGTGATTCTTCTGATCATTCTCCTTTTTGGTCTGGAGAGAGGAGACGAAATTCTGGAGAGCCTTTCTGGCATCTGAGGTCCTCTCCTTGTCAGCCTGCGACTCCTTGATGGTGCGGATTGTGTTCTCGACAGTCCTGTTGGCGCCCTGCACGATTTCCCGGGCCTCCTTCTTTGCCTGGTCCAGAATTTCCTTCTTTGTCTGTTTCAACCCCTCCAGCTCTTTCTGGTAGCGCTCCGTGATGTTTTCAAGAGTCTTGTCCGTGTTCTTGATCCTCTGGAGTTTCTCGTCCAAGGCACGGCGGTTGCGCACGATCCTGCGCAGGTTCCGCTCCATGCCCACGAATTCCTCTCCGGCCCTGTTCTCGGCATCTTTCACGATGTTCTCCGGAAGACCCATCTTGCGGGCCAATTCAAAGGCGAACGAATTGCCTGGCATTCCGATGTCCAGCTTGAACAGAGGCTGGATCTTAGCGGCATCGAACTGCATCGCGCCGTTGATCACACCGGTCTCCGGACCCGAGGCGTAGAGCTTGAGGTTCGTGTAGTGGGTCGTGATGACCCCATAGACTCCTCTGCTGTCCATCTCGCCGAGAATGGCCTCGGCTATGGCACCTCCGGCGGCCGGCTCCGTGCCGGAACCGAACTCGTCTATGAGTATCAGGGTCTTGTCATCGGCCTTTGCCAGCATCTTCTTCATGTCATCCAGGAACGAACTGTAGGTGCTCAGGTCGTTCTCGATGTTCTGGTCATCCCCGATGCTGACCATGATCCTGTCGAACACCGGCAGTTCGGAAGTCTCCGAGGTCGGCACAAGCATGCCCCACTGAAACATGTACTGCAGAAGTCCCGCTGTCTTGAGACACACCGACTTGCCTCCGGCGTTGGGTCCGGAGATCAAAAGAATATGCTTGGCCGGGGTCAGCCGGACCGACACCGGCACGACGGTCTTGTTTTCCTTGCTCAAAGCCCTCTCCAGAAGCGGATGACGGGCTTTGCGCAGATTCATCTCCCCGTTGTCGGAGATGATCGGGGCTCCGGCCTTGAAGTCAAGAGCCACCTGTGCCTTGGCCACAAGGAAATCTATCTCTCCAATATATTCGGCGGAATTGATGAGGTCCGGAACGTAAGGCCTGACGAAGTCGCTGAACGCCGCGAGGATGCGTTGGATCTCCTGCGCCTCGTCCGCATGCAGAGTGACGATCTCGTTCTCCAGCTCGATGATCTCCGCCGGCTCCACGAATGAAGTCTTGCCAGTGGCCGAAGTGTCATAGACAAAGCCCGGAATCTTTTTCTTGCCAGAGCTGTTGACCGGAATCAGCAGCTTGCCGTCACGGACGGAAAGCCCTGCGTCCGCATCCGCGAGTCCGTCTGCCTGTGCCTGCCTGAGGATGGCGTTCGCCCTTTTGGAGACAGCCCCCTCCTTTGTCTTGATGGAGTTCCTGATTTCCAGCAGCTTGTCCGAGGCGGTGTCCTTCACGTCGCCGAACTTGTCCAGAATCAGGTCAATCCTTCTCTGGACCTCCGGGAAACTCATCACCGGAACGCTCATCCTTTTCAGATTGGGGTAAACCCCGTCCTTTATGGACATGAAGAAGTTGGTCAGCCTGCGTACGGTCTCGACCATCGTGCGCAGTTTCCCCAGCGAAAAGATGTCGATCGTGTAGCCGGTGTTCTCCAGCGGCCGGAGGAAATCGAGACAGTCGATGTAGCCGTTGGTCGGAAAGTTCTCCTCGAACATCACGACCAGCCTCATCTCGTCGGTCAGAGCCAGCCTTTCCCCGATGACTTTCGGGTCGTTGCTGAACCTCTCCTCGGTCACCCTTGTGACGGCATATTCAGTGGAACATCTGTCGGCGACAAAGGTCCTGACCCTGTCAAATCCCAACTTGCCCTCCAGCCGGGTGTCAATCTCTGTTCCGCACTCCTGCATATTCGTGAATTATTCTTTCCCCTCAGTGGTTCCGTCTCCGGAGCCAAGAAGGAGCTTAAGCTCGTTGATGTTGCTGATGCTCTTGATGTTGCCGCCGCGCACGAAAGAGATTCCTCCGGTTTCCTCCGAGACCACAACCACATCGGCGTCAGTCTCTTCCGAGATTCCGATCGCCGCCTTGTGCCTCATTCCGTAGTGCGGAGGGATGTCGGAACGTCCGGTGATGGGCAGAGTGCAGCGCGCGGCCACAATCCTGTCGCCTCCGATGATCATCGCTCCGTCATGCAAAGGTGAATTCTTGAAGAATATGTTCATTATCAGCCTTCTGGTGACTTTGGCATCCACGGCGTCCCCGGTCTCGATGATAAAGTCGAGCGAATCCTTCCGGGGGAACACGATCAAGGCTCCGGTCTTGTCGGCGGACATGGCCCTGCAGGCCTCGGCGATCTCATTGACTGTCCCGCCGGCCATCTTCTGGTCCTGGATGCCCATCAGCCTGTTGAAAAAATCCCGGCTCTTCCCCGCCACCCTGTAGCGCGAGCCGAGTTTCATCAGGAAGTGGCGCACCTCCGGCTGGAAGATGACGATCAGGGCGATCACACCCACATCGATGAATGTGCCCAGCAGGGCGTTCATCAACTTCATGTTGAAAGCGGCCACAATCACCCGCAGGACGAAAAGCAGGATGACGGCGACGAAGATGTTCATCGCGGCGGAACCTCTTATCCATCTAAAAACCAAATAGATGAATATGGCGACCATCAGTATGTCAAGGATGTCCGCAAACGACAGGTTGAGGAATCCGAAGATATTCAGAAGCATCATTGTTCCTTATTCGTAATGCAAAGATAACGAATCCTTGATTTATTCCCCAAGGCTTGCCGACGATTTCTCCGATGGCGGAGTCATCATTCTTGAGAAGAATTTGCTAACTTTGCAAGTTGCAGGTTTGCAGGGAAGTGTCCTGCCGGTCTGCGGAATGGGAATATTCAAAACATATCAATATGTACAGAACACACACATGCGGGGAACTCCGCATTGAGAATGTCGGGCAGAAAGTGACCCTCGCCGGTTGGGTGCAAAGGTCAAGAAAGCTCGGCGGAATGACTTTCATTGACTTGCGCGACCGCTACGGCATCACCCAGCTTGTCCTTGAGGCCGATGCCGACGCCTCTCTGGTCGAGACTGCGACCTCCTTGGGACGTGAATATGTCATCCAGGCCACCGGCGAGGTTGTCGAGCGTCAGAGCAAGAACTCCAGGATGGACACCGGTGACGTTGAGATCAGGCTTGAGGCCATAAATGTACTCAACAAGTCCGTCACCCCTCCGTTCACTATCGAGGACGAGAGCGACGGCGGCGAGGATCTCCGCGCCAGATTCCGCTACCTGGACTTGAGAAGGAATCCGCTCCAGAAAGCCATCGCCCTGCGGCACAGACTTGCCCATGAGGTTCGCAACTACCTTGACGCCAACGGGTTCATGGAGATTGAGACTCCGTACCTCATCAAATCCACTCCGGAAGGCGCCCGGGACTTCGTCGTTCCTTCCAGGATGAATCCGGGGCAGTTCTACGCCCTTCCTCAGTCCCCTCAGACTTTCAAGCAGCTGCTTATGGTGGCCGGCTACGACCGCTACTTCCAGATCGTGCGCTGCTTCCGTGACGAGGATCTGCGCGCCGACCGCCAGCCGGAGTTCACCCAGATCGACTGCGAGATGTCCTTCGTCGAGCAGGAGGATGTCCTGAACATGTTCGAGGGCATGATGAGGACTATGTTCAAGAACGTACTCGGGGTGGACATCCCTGACCCTATGCCGAGGATGAGCTGGTACGACGCGATGGACAGGTACGGCTCCGACAAGCCGGATGTCCGTTTCGGAATGACCATCCACGAGATCACCGGCAAGGTGAAAGGCAAAGGCTTCTCCGTCCTTGAGGATGCCGCCTACGTCGGAGCCATCGCGGTTCCGGGAGGCGCTGAATACACCCGCAAGCAGATCGACGAGCTGACCGAGTGGGTCAAGAGGCCGCAGGTCGGAGCCAAGGGTTTGATCTACATCAAGCTTAACGCCGACGGTTCAGTGAAGTCCTCGATCGACAAGTTCTACACTCCTGATGAGCTGAAAACCATCGCCGGGGCGGTCGAGGCCAAGACCGGTGACATCGTGTTCGTGATGTCAGGCGAGGACAACCGCAAGGTCCAGACAATGCTGGGCGTCCTGAGAATCGAGATGGGGAACAGGCTCGGGCTTCGCGACCCGAAGGTCTTCGCTCCGCTTTGGATCGTGGACTTCCCGCTTCTGGAATGGAGCGAGGAGGACGGTCGTTTCTACGCCATGCACCATCCGTTCACGGCGCCTAAGCCGGAACACATGGATCTGTTCTACAGCAACAGGAAAGAGGATCTCGAAAAGGTCTGCGCCAACGCCTACGACTTCGTGCTGAACGGAACCGAACTCGGCGGCGGTTCGATCCGGATCCACAACGCCGACGTGCAGAAGAGGATGTTCGAGGTTCTGGGCATAGGTCCGGAAGAGGCCGAGTACAAATTCGGTTTCATCATCCACGCCTTCCAGTACGGTGCTCCGCCTCACGGAGGACTGGCTTTCGGTTTCGACCGCGTCTGCGCCCTTTTCGCCGGCAAGGAGTCCATCCGTGACTTCATCGCTTTCCCGAAGAACAATCAGGGCCGCGACGTGATGATCGACTCCCCGTCCTTGATAGACCAGTCCCAGCTCGACGAACTCAATCTGGACATCCGGCCGCTTCCTGAGAAGTAATCCGGCCGGCTTGGTTGACGCAAATAATTGGAGGGTGACTAAAAGTCACCCTCGTATTTTTAATCCCCCGGTCACTTCGTGACAACCTCTGGTGGCATTGGGGATCATATTCCCCGGACCCATTGAGTCGCTTCGCTCCAATCTCAGGGACTTTTTAGCCCCCTTCCGATTATTTTTTAAACAGCTTCTAAAGGAACTTACTTGGCGAAGGCATAGGAGAAGCCCTGGATCTGGTTCCAGGCACCGCGGGTGAAGTCAGGAACTTCGACAGGGGCGTTGCCGTGCTCCATAGAGATCTTGCCGAGTTCGGTGAGACAGCACCATTCGGCCATGTCATAGACATCCATGTCCAGAGGAAGTCCGTTGCGCAGACAGTAGATCAGACGGTAATCCATGATGAAGTCCATTCCTCCGTGGCCGCCGACCTGCTTCGCAAGTTCCTCAAGCTCAGGGGTAAGGATCGGGCTACGGTTCTCCTCAAGAAGGGCCTTGAGCCTCTCGCCCGAATAGACGACCTCACGGCCGAGATTCTGAAAATCAGTGGATGTCCCCTCGGCGGCGTTCTCGCGGAGGCACACCTGCTGGACAGGATATTTGCCGACATAGCCTTCGCTGCCGACAATCTGGTACATGCGGTTGTAAGGACGCGGGGTCATCACATCGTGTTCCACGAGAATGGTCTTGCCCTTCTCGGTGGAGATCATCGTCATAGTGAGGTCACCGTTCTGGAAATCCTCGCACTTCTCACCGGTCCTGGCCTCGACATGCTTGGGACCGTTGACAGTCTTGGTCTCCATCGCCACAAGGGTTTTGAACCGGTCTCCGCGATGGATGTTCATGACCTGACAGACAGGACCGAGACCGTGGGTGGAATAGACATCCCCTTTGTGGGCCTGATTGAAATCGAGCCTCCAGTTGTTCCAGTAGGCATTCCAGTACGGATCCAGATTGTGATGGTAAGAGCCCTCTCCGTGGATGATCTCGCCGAGAAGCCCCTTCTGGGCCATTGTCAGGGCGGTCAGCTCAAAGAAGTCGTAGCAGCAGTTCTCCAGCATCATGCAGTGCTTGCGGGTTCTCTCCGAAGTGTTGATCAGTGCCCAGATGTCCTCAAGGGACGATGCCGCCGGAACCTCGATGGCGACATTCTTGCCGTGCTCCATAGCATAGAGGGCGACCGGAACATGATGCTTCCAGTCAGTGCAGATGTAAACCAGATCAATGTCGTCACGCTCGCAGAGTTCCTTGTAGGCCTCCGTGCTTCCCGAGTATCCGGAAGCCGGCGGAAAACATCTGTCCTCCAATGTCTTCTGAACTTTCTCAACCCTGTCGGCCTCCACGTCGCAGATGGCGGTGATCTTCACCCCGGGAACGTAAGTGTAACGCGCCACGGCATCCGAGCCACGCATTCCGAGGCCTACGAATCCGACGCGTACCGTGTCCATCGCCGGAACTGTGAGTCCGAGAACATTCTCCTGACCGGCCGGCCGGACCGGAGTCTCAACCTTGATTACTCCACCTTCGTTGGAAGTGGTGCAAGATACCGCCAGAGCAATCAGAAAGGCGGCAGACAATTTTTTGAGATTCATCTCTTATTGGTTTTTAATTATGTTTGTTTTTGTCCATAAATAGATATCACATTCAATCAGAAACTCCCGCGGAAATCAGAAATCATACCTCATCGACCGTTCGGCGCTCATCAGACGGGCCGGAAGGACAGCGAAACGGAACGAATAGTCCCTGTCACTCCAGAGAGATCTGTCGGGATCCGGTCTGGCGCCCCAGCTGTCATAGCCACCTATGCCGCTTTCAACGTAAGGGGTCGCATCGTAGCGCACAAGATTTTTAGAATCCCCGCTCCGAATTCCGGCGTGAACTTTCTTGAATATACTCCCGTGGGAATCCTGTCCGGAAGTCGCGGAGGCCTCGGATTCCTCGGGCAGAACTCATACGGATGGTTCACATAGATCGCCGTGCCGAACCCCTGAACCTCCCAGTTGCCCGGAACCTTGATGCGTGAAGTGATGTTCATAAGACCTTTGTTTAATATGTGGCGATTCTGCGAGAAACTGTCTCTTCTCCTGATTCTCAAATATAGTCATTTTTAAGGATTTTACAGAAGAATGCTTATCTTTACGCTTTAATTTATATTTGGATAGGAACATGATGCACAAACAATTCTTTTCAGCGGCGGTAATGCTTGCATGCCTGCCTTTGATGGCTTTCGGAGCACAGAAACCCTGGTCCCTCTCCTCTCCGGACGGAAGGATTGTGGCGGAAATTTCCGTCGGAGACGGTCTGAGATATTCAATAAGCCGGGACGGAATGGCGCTTCTGACTCCTTCCAGGATCTCGATGACATTTGAGGATGGCAGCGTGTTCGGAGGTGCGGCAGACAAGGTTCGCAAGGTCAGAAAAGGTACGCATGACGTCAAGGGCATCAAGGCTATGAACTACAAGAAGGCCACGGTGGATGACGTTTACAATTTCCTGACGCTGGAGTTCAGGGACTACAACGTGGAGTTCAGGGCGTTCGACAACGGAGTGGCCTACAGGTTCGCCTCAACCGCCGGATCCGGTGAGTTCACCGTGACCGACGAACTTACCGAGTTCAATTTCGCCGAGGACTGGACCGCGTGGGTACCTTACGTCAAAAGTGCCGACGGGAAGACTTTCCGTCAGCAGTTCGTCAACTCGTTCGAGAACACTTACGAGCATATTCATCTGTCGGAGATGGATCCCGCCAAGCTGGCATTCCTTCCGATGACGGTTGACGCCACCGACGGAGTGAAGATCGTCATCACCGAGTCCGACCTGCTCGGCTACCCGGGGATGTTCCTCAACGGACAGGGCGGCAAGAGCCTTAAGAGCGTCCGCGCACCTTATCCGATCGGACTGCGCCCCAACGGGGTGTACGTCTATCAGGACATGGACTACGCCGACTACATCGCCAAGGTCGTGGCCGGACAGAAGTTCCCGTGGAAGGTCATCGGCATCACTCCGGACACCAAGTCGCTTTTGGACCTGGACCTTGTCTGGCAGCTCGCCACTCCGGCGGACGAGGATACCGACTGGAGCTGGGTGAAGCCTGGAAAGGTGGCCTGGGACTGGTGGAACGAGTGGAATCTCTACGGGGTCGATTTCCGGACCGGAATCAACACGGAGACCTACAAGTACTACATCGACTTCGCAGCCGCGCACGGTCTGGATTACATCATCATGGACGAGGGTTGGGCGCAGAGGGCCAAGGCGAATCTCTTCCTGATCAATCCTGACATAGACCTTGAGGAACTTGTCTCCTACGCCGACGGCAGGAATGTCGGCATCATCCTATGGGCCAGCTACAACAGCATCGTGAAAAACCCTGAGAAAGCTATGAGCCACTATGCCGGGATGGGATTCAAGGGATTCAAGATCGACTTCATCAACAGAGACGACCAGCAGGGCGTGAAGTTCTGCGAGAGGATGGCGAAAATCGCCGCTGAGAATCATCTGCTGATCGACTTCCACGGAGTTTACAAGCCGGCGGGAATCCAGAGAACCTACCCGAATGTGCTTAATTTCGAAGGTGTCGCCGGACTGGAGCAGTTGAAATGGAGCCCGGAGGACTACGATGAAGTCACTTATGATGTGACCATCCCGTTCGTCAGAATGGTGGCCGGACCGATGGACTACACCCAGGGTGCGATGCGCAACGCCGCCAAAGGTAACTATCATCCTGTCGGCTCAGAAGCGATGAGCCAAGGCACACGCTGCCGCCAACTCGCTGAATATGCCGTCTTCGAGGCCCCTCTCACGATGCTCTGCGACTCCCCTTCCAACTACATGGCCGAGCCGGAATGCACGGAGTTCATCGCCGGCTTCCCTACAGTCTGGGACGAGACCGTACCGCTCTGCGGAGAGATCGGTGAATATGTCGCCGTGGCCCGTCGCAGCGGGGACGTCTGGTACGTCGGAGCGCTTACGAACTGGGACGGACGGGACCTCACACTTGACCTTAACTTCATCGGAGGCGGGAACATGACCGTCTTCCAGGATGGAATCAACGCCGACAGGGCCGCGAGAGACTATAAGAAAACTTCCGCTCAGATCCCGGCGGACGGGATTGTGAAGATCCACATGGCTCCAGGTGGGGGCTGGGTGGCCAAGATCACCAGATAAAGAAGTTTTCGGTTTATGAGAAGAGTACTGTTGTCAATAATCGCCATAGCTTCCGCCTTGATGATGGGCGGAATGGACGCCCATGCCAAGAAAGAGAAGACAAGCGTGATGTCATTCAACATAAGGCTCCAGTTCCCGGCGGACACCGGAAAATACAATTGGGAGAGCCGCAAGAACGGCTGCGTGAAAGCGATCCGTAAATACTCTCCTGACATTCTGGGGCTCCAAGAAGCATCTTTTGGACAGAAACTGTTCATGATGAACTCGTTACAGAGGTACATCATGATCGACGGAAGCGCCAAACCCGGAACAGTCAACGAAAAGACGGAATCCGCTTTCAACCCGATCTTCTTCCGCGCGGACAGGTTCGAACTTTTGGACTACGGCTCATTCTGGCTCAACGAGGACCAGACTTCCGGAGAAAAAGGGTGGGACGCCGGATATGCCAGGACGGCAGGCTGGGTCAAGCTGCGTTTCAGGAAATCCGGACAGATCATCTTCTTTTTCAACACTCATTTCGACAATACCGGCACAGAGGCCCGCAGGGAAAGTTCCTCATTGGTGGCAGGCAGGATCAAGGAAATCGCGGGGGACAACGCCGTGGTGTTCCTGACGGGAGACTTGAACGCCACAAGTGAAGACAAGGCTCTCAGGCCGCTGAAAGCTTACCTCAAAGAATCCGCAAAGACCGTGAAGAAGGCAGACACGACGCCTTCGTTCAATGATTTCGGCAGGAAAGGCGCAAAGCCGCAAAGGATAGACCACATCTTCCACCGCAATGCCGAGGCCCGGACTTTCAGTGTCGTCAGCGAGCGGAAATACGGAGTGGAGTTCATCTCAGACCATTATCCGGTCTATTCAGAATTTGTCATCCATCTCCCGAAAGATTAGCGTCAATCCGTAACCTTGAAGAAATCTCATCCGATCAGCCCGGTGATGAATATGACCGCGATGGCGACCGGAGCGATGTACTTTATAAGGAAATAGACCGCAGGAAACAACCTGACGTTCGCCTTGATCGCGCCTCTGTTGGTGAGTTCGTCATGGACAGCCGCCTTGTCCATCCGCCAGCCCACGAAGACAGAGAACAACAACGCCCCGAGTACCATCAGATAGTTGGAACACAACTTGTCACAGAAATTGAACACACTCTCTCCAAGAATCCTGACATCATCGAGCGGCCCGAATGAAAGCGAGCAGACCACCCCGACGGCAAATGTTGCGAAAAAGATAGCGATTGTCGCATTGTGTCTTGAAACGCCCCTTTCCTCAACCAGATAGGCCACACCAACTTCAAAAATGGACACGGACGAGGTGAGTGCGGCGACCAGAATCGTCAGAAAGAAGAGGATAGCTGCCAGACAACTCACGATCTGACCGCCGGCGCCCATCTTCGCGAAGATGTAAGGAAGCGTCTCGAACACCAGGCCCGGCCCGGAGGACGGAGCGATTCCCGCCGCGAACACTGCCGGCATGACCGCGAATCCGGCAAGCAGAGCGAACATCAGATCCGACACCGCGGTTCCAGCCCCGGAAGCTATAAGATTTTCATCCTTATTCACATAAGACGAGTACGTCAGCATCGTCCCCACACCCAGAGACAACGAGAAGAAACTCTGCCCCAGAGCCGCCGAGAAAGCGGCCGGGGTCAGTTTGGAGAAATCCGGTTTCACGAGGTACCTCACACCTTCGCCGGCCCCTGGAAGAGTGACAGAGTAAATTGTTATCGCCACAATCAGCACAAACAGAATCGGAATCGAGATGTTGCTGAATTTCTCTATTCCTTTTTTGACTCCAAGGAACACAATCAACGCGGTAAGGAACAGGAATATGAACAGACAGGCGACAGGTCCCCAAGTCGAGGACACGAACTCGCCGAACATTCCGGTGACAGCCTCAGCCTTGTCCGGAGTGAAACTGAATGTGGCTGACTTGAAGAGGTACTCAATGGCCCATCCTCCGACAACACTGTAGTAGGAGACTATTATCAAAGGCGTGATGACCGTGAGGAGTCCCAGCCATTTCCATTTGGGACCGGGGGCCAGGACATTCATCGCTCCGATCGTGCTCAAATGGGTTTTCCGGCCGATTACCGACTCCGAGAAAAGGATCGGCAGGGACAGTACGAAGGAGCACAGGATGTAGATGAGGATGAAGGCGGCGCCTCCATATTCACCGACCATGTAGGGGAACCTCCAGATGTTGCCGAGTCCGATGGCAGAGCCGGCCAATGCCATGATGACGGCAGCCCTGCTGCCGAAGTTCTCTCTGTCTGACATATTCTTAAGTTCGTTTTATTTTTGTCCGGTCTGCGGGGACGCCGGATTGTTCCCGCTGTTCGACAAGCTCTCCGACCATGGTTGCTGGGCTTGTCGAAGCACCGTAGCGATTTAAAATATTCTTTTATAAACTTTAAATTCGTAAGCATAGCCGGTCTCGGGATCCGTGGCGGCAGGGTCCGCGGACTCCACCTCCCAGATTGCCGGATCGATCACCGGGAAGAACGTGTCGGCATCATCAATCACCGCATGGACATGCGTGATGAAAAGCCTGTCCGCCGTAGGAAGCGCCTTGCGGTAAGTCTCGCCGCCTCCCATGATGAAGACGCGCCCTAAGCCGCCATTTCCGGCGGCATCCACAGGTGCTGAGGCATCCTTCCCTCCCGAAAACTTCTCCGCCAATGAATATGCCTCCTCAAGGCTTCCGGCCACCTTCACACCCTCCGGAACACCGTCCCAAGGCCGCGAGGAAATCACGATGTTCTCCCTTTTCGGAAGCGGTCTGCCGATCGAAAGGAACGTCCTGTAACCCATCACCACAGGATTGCCCGTGGTCGTTCTCCTGAAATATCTCATGTCTTCGGCAATATGCCAGAGCAGATCGTTGTCCTTTCCTATCGCCCCGTTGTCGGCAACCGCCGCGATGATACATTTTTCCATAAACCAAAACTGTTTTCGGCCGTAAAGTTACAGTTTTTTACCTTATCCGCAAAACAGAAAATGAACAAGTTGAGCAGTCCGCCCGTCTTTGGTCTACCTGATTTGGCTTTAGTTTGTTACTTCGACAGGCTCAGTGACCGGAGGAAGTGTCAAGTTTCTTTACACCCAGTGTTAAATTTCTTTACACTTCGGCATATTCATAGAATGATGATATTCTTGAATATTAATTACTTAAATCTTTTGACATAGAAATAGATTGCGAAAATGACGGTTTTTGCGTTTGGCTGATTATATGATCGTTGAGCCTGTCAAAACGACCATTGGCGAAAGGTCAGCAATGACCGTTATTATATGACAAAGGATTTGAGACAATGAAATATTTCTTTAGGTTTCTGAAGAACAATCCGCTCTATGCGGTGATCAATGTGGTGGGGCTTGCGCTGTCGCTGATGTTCGTGATACTGATCGGGGAATCCACCTTGATGGTGTTCATCTCGTTCATCATCGGTGGGGCGTTGGCCCTGCTGCTTGAGGACAAGGTGGCCGTGCTATTCAAAGGGAAGATAGACATCCTTAAGGACATAAACTTCTCGACCGTCTCTGTCAGTCTATTGTTCATTGTCCTGACCGGAATCATCTCCGGAATAATGCCGACTGTCTCGCTGTCCAAGTACAAACCTATCGATGTCGTCAAGGGTTCGTTCCGCTATCATTCCAAGATGGTACTCAGCAGGATATTCATAATCCTCCAGAATGTGATCACGATGACGATGATGACGGCCACTCTGACGACCCTGCTCCAGATGGATCATCTTATCAAGGCTCCGATGGGGTACAACACGAAGAACATCTACCGTGTCAGCGCCGACAATCCGGAAGTCCTGAGAAACGCTCTGAAAAGCCAGCCGTTCATCCAAGGAATAGGCTCGTTCTCAGGTACATCCCTTGACGGGAACTACCGTTCGATGAGCACCCGTAAAGACAAGGACAACAATAATCTTCTGGTCTATCTCACAACTTGGGACAAGGAGTTCATCGACATTATGGGCATCAATCTGGTCAAGGACAACCATCTTTCAGGTGATGTGAAATATATCAATGAAGATCTCGCCGGAAAACTGGGCCTGGGGGATGGAGAATCAGAGGTGACATGGGGCGATGGCAAAGTGATGCAGGTCGCCGGGATATTCTCCAATTTCCATATGACGAACATCCTTGATCCATACCAGCCGTTCCTCATCTCAGTAAAAGACACGGATGAGATCGAAGATCCTAATTTTATGGTCAAGACTGACGGCACCCCTGATGCCTGGAAGAAGATCTGCGACCTGATCAAAGAGGTTGACGGGACCTCCGAGGATCTTGACTGGAAACTGCTAAGTGTTGATGACAACATCAAGGCCTCGTTGAATGAGGAAAAGAATACGATGAGGATCGTGAGCATATTCACAGGTGTCGCCGTCCTAATCTCGATCCTCGGCTTCATCGGGATGTCGCTGTTTTTCATCAGGCAGCGCAAGAAGGAGATTGGTGTGCGCCGCATTATGGGCAGTACCACGAGCGAGGTTCTGTCCCTGCTCCTGACAAAGTTCTGCGCCCCGCTTCTGGTGTCGTTCATATTCGCCGTGCCGCTCTCCTGGTTCATTATGGACAAGTGGCTGGAAGGCTTCTCGTACAGGATCGGACTGAGCCCGTGGATATTCATCACCTCAGGAGCCGTCTCGCTCCTAATCGCCGTCGTCTCGATCTTCTTCCAGACCCTTCACGCCGCCCACTCCAACCCCGCCGACGCCATCCGTGCGGAATGACGCGGCCGAGTATAGGACGTAAACTTGATAGTTCAGCGAGGCTCGTTGATAAAGAATATCCAAAACAAGCACACCTGCAAAATAATCGTTGTCCATAAAACAATATTCGAATATTGTTTTTACCTTTGAAAAAAATATCTCAATATTGTTATGGTGACCTTAGATTACTTGTATCAAATCTCCAACAGAAAGATTTCAGCGATTTCCTTGGACTACAAAAGACCTCTGTATCATAAAATTAACTGGGACAATCGCTTGATTGGCATAAAAGGACCCAAGGGTGTGGGAAAGAGTACCTTGATACTTCAGCACATCAAGGAATCATTCCCGGACAGGAGCAAAGTCCTTTATGTATCGCTTGACAACATCTGGTTCACCACAAATGAACTGACAGACCTTGTGGAATATCATTATACACACGGTGGAAGTCATATCTTTCTCGATGAAGTACACAGATACAAGGGATGGCAGCAGGTAATGAAGAACATTTATGACGATTATCCGGATCTTCATATAGTTTATACCGGATCATCGATTCTGAAGGTAAGGACAGCAGACGGGGATCTGTCAAGAAGATTGCGTTCCTACGACATAAACGGGCTTTCCTTCAGGGAATATCTTGCGTTTGAAGGAGTGAAGGATTATCGTATTTTGACACTGGAAGAGATATTGTCCGACCATATTTCCCTTGCTTCTGACATTACGGCCGGAGTAAAAATTCTGCCGTACTTCGAGAAGTATCTGAAAACCGGGTATTATCCGTTTTACAAGGAGGAGGGAGATGGATATTTGTCCAGAGTTCAAGAAGTCGTCATCCACACCATAGACTTGGACATCCCCGCAATTGAGGATGTGGCGTATGATACTCTTCAGAAACTAAAGAAGCTGATGGTCATCCTGGCGAATCAAGTGCCTTTCATCCCAAAGA
The DNA here is from genome assembly GCA_963639865.1 of bacterium. Classification (GTDB taxonomy): domain Bacteria; phylum Bacteroidota; class Bacteroidia; order Bacteroidales; family UBA932; genus Cryptobacteroides. The sequence continues at coordinate 63,211 of CAVHWO010000019.1, forward strand.
TGAATGAGTTCTACCAAGAGATGCATACAAGTCGCGAACAGTGTCTGAAACTATTGAACATCCTTGAACTCTCCAAACTGATTTCAATGCTGAAGACCCCTGCAAAAGCCCTGAAGCACATCTCCGCCCCGGACAAACTTTATCTGGACAATACGAACATGATGCATGCGTTGAGTCCAAATGCCCCGACAGGAACCATCAGGGAAACGTTCTTTATGAACCAACTTTCCCAGTCACACGGCGTTTCATTGCCGAGTAAAGGGGACTTCAAAGTCAATGGAAAATACCTTTTCGAAATCGGCGGCAGGAAGAAATCGTTTGAGCAAATCAAGGATGAGACTGAGAGTTTTCTCGCTATTGATTCGATTGAAACCGGGAACGGCAACAAGATTCCTCTTTGGCTGTTCGGCTTTCTGAACTGAAATCCGTCCATTACAACAGCGGAATGACGGGGCCGACGCTAAAGCCCATTCATAAGGAATTCCCTAAGGAATCCTCCTTGGTGGCATATTTCGACCTTGAAATAACACCCATAGTGCATAAATCTTTTCACAAAGATAGATTTATTTCTTATAAGTAACAAATTCAATATTTAACTATAGGAAAACGGCGACTTTCCGCATTTCATAATTGTCCCTCGCCTGACCCCGACACGGGGTCCGCCATCTCTTACGATATTGCACCAATAACTATTCTTCCGGACACTCAGTGCCAATATGGATGTTTGGTTTTCTGTACTGATTTCACGCTTAGGCAAGTCTGCTCAACGCCCTTTGCAATTAATGTTAAAGACGCTTACGTGGAGGATAATTAATTGAATCACAGTACAATAAACCTCCTTACTCCCCTCTGTGACAAGCAGGAGTAAGGAGTTTTATTTTATTGAATACCTTGACTTTAGCCGCCATTTGCTACCATTCGATGGGCTGAGGATCGACTCTGGTGACGACTGGACTAAAACGCCTCAGACGGCAACGGGGGCTTTGATGGCGGGCCAGGGGTCGTAGCCTTCGAGGGTGAAGTCCTCGTACTTGAAATCGTAAAGGGACTTGACTCCGGGGTTGATGCACATCACTGGGAGCGGACGAGGCTCGCGGGAAAGCTGCTCACTGACCTGTTCGAAATGATTCAGATAGATGTGGGTGTCTCCGGTGGTGTGGATGAAATCTCCTGGTTTCAAGCCACATACCTGCGCAATCATCATCGTCAGCAATGCGTAGGAGGCGATGTTGAAAGGGACTCCGAGAAAGGTGTCGGCGCTGCGCTGGTAGAGCTGGCAGGAGAGTTTCCCTTCCGCCACATAGAACTGGAAGAGGCAGTGGCAAGGGGGCAGGGCCATCTTGTCAACCTCCCCGGGATTCCAGGCGGTGACGAGCATTCGCCTTGAATCAGGGTTGTTCTTGATCATATTCACGACTTGGCTCAGCTGGTCAATTGAGCGGCCGTCCGGAGCTGGCCAGGAGCGCCACTGGTGGCCATAGACCGGGCCCAGGTCGCCGTTCTCGTCGGCCCACTCGTCCCAGATGGAGACACCGTAGTCCTTGAGGAACCTGATGTTGGTGTCGCCGGAAATGAACCACAGGAGCTCGTAAACAATTGATTTCAAGTGAACCTTCTTGGTAGTGAGAAGCGGGAAACCTTTCGAGAGGTCGAAGCGCATCTGGTAGCCGAAGACGCTTTTCGTGCCGACCCCGGTGCGGTCGTGCTTGACCACACCGGTGTCCATTATGTGACGCAGAAGATCCAGATACTGTTTCATTTGTTAATTACTCATTTATGGTCACTTTGACAAGCTCAGTGACCGACTTTACTTCCTGACCGAGAACGCCCAGATGATGGCCTCGCTGAAAACTTCGCCTGAACGGAGCACGGTCGTTGGGTAGTCAGGCTTGTTAGGAGAATCAGGGCAATGCTGGCACTCGATGGCCACTCCCTCGTAGTCGTGGTAACCTCGGCCGCACTTGCCCGCAGGACAGCCCTCAAGCCAGTTTCCGGTGTAGATCTGAACAGCCGGCTGGGTGGTCAGGACCTCAAGCAGACGGCCGCTCTCCGGAGAGTACAGCTGTGCGGCAGTCTGAAGCTGTCCTGACTCATAGTCATTGATCATAAAGCAGTTGTCGTAGCCCTTGCCGTAGTTCAGCGCCGGGAAATCGGTCTTGATCTCCGCCCCTATCTTCTTGAACTCCCTGAAATCCATCGGAGTGCCGGCGACAGGGTCAGGCTCCCCTACCGGAATCAAGGTCTCGTCAGTCGGCAGATAGACCTCAGCGTTGAGCTTCAACTCGTGATCAAGAATATTCCCGTTACCCTCGCCATTCAAATTGAAGTAGGCGTGGTTGGTAAGGTTGACGACAGTCGCCTTGTCGGTCTGCGCCGTGAAAGTCAGTTTGAGGGCGTTGTCTTCGCTCCACTCGTAATGCGCCACAACCTTCAGATTGCCTGGATAACCGGCCTCTCCGTCCTGCGAAAAATACTGGAACTCAACGGCATCACCCTCGATGCGGCTGTCCCAGACCTGATTCTGGAATCCGTCAGGGCCGCCGTGCAGATGGTTCGGACCGTTGTTGACCGGCAATGAATAATCCACCCCGTCAAGCGTGAACTTTCCGAGGGCTATGCGGTTGGCGTAACGTCCCGGACACTTTCCGGCACAAGGGCCGTCGGCAAAATAATCCTCAGGCTTGGTGTAGCCCAGAACCACATCGGCGATCTTTCCGTCCTTGTCCGGCACGGCGATAGACACAATCCCGGCACCTATGCTTGAAAGACGAACGAACGCACCGCTTTCATTCTCAAGAGTATAAAGGAATATCTCCTTTCCGTCAGCAGGGGATGTACCCCAAAGTTCCTTGGTGATCTTCATATTCAGTGTTATTATAGATTGTCAAGATAAGGGAGAACCTCCTCCACAGGAGCGTCCTTCATAATTACCTTCTTCTCCGAATCAAGCACATACAGCGACGGGATGGCTCTGACATTATAAGTGACATCGGAGCGGATTATGTAACTCTGGTCGTAGCCGTTGTACCAGTCCTTCGGGTAAACGGAGGCGTATTCACGCCATTTGTCAAGCTCGTCGTCGATGTAGACATTGACCACGGCAAGTCTGCCGGAGGCCACAAGAGCGGAGATCTTCCCGTCCGATGTCAGGCTTCCGATGATGTCCTTGCAGGCATTGCAGCCGGGGTTGGTGAAAAACAGCAGCGTCGTCCCGGCCTTCACGCTGTAAAGCGTGTGTCTTTTCCCGCACAGATCCGTAAAGGTGAAGTCAGCCGCCGGAGAGCCGATCATGTTCAAGGAACACATCCCGGCCTCAAATGAATATGACGGCTTCAGATCAGGGTCGGAATATTCAGAAACGGCGAGCCTGGAGACGTATGGCAGATAAAGGTCCTCATTCCGCATCGGCGAGTTCGGGTCGTAGAGGTACTTCGGAACCATCTTTTCGAAGAACTCAAAGACATTGGAGGACGTGTCGGCGGCCTCGAATCTCTCAACTTTGTCGAAGAAACCGGCCATCGCCTTTCTGGCGAAACCGATCGGACAAGCCCGCTCCATAAGAGTCACGTAGGTGCCGAAAGCCTCCTCAACCTCATCCGCATGTACACCGTTCACGATGCCTGAGTCGCACGGATATGTCTTTGCCAGAAACTCGTTCCAGTAGTTCGAGATGACATATTCAGAGGCCTCAGCAGGTTCAGTCATCACAGCCGGCGGTTCCGGCACAGGAGGGAAACGGTGCGGCTGGAAAGCTGCTGTCCCACCGCTTCCCCTACCGCCGCAGCCTACCGCCGCAATGACACAAAGGATCGCCAATGAATATGTCAGCCTCTCAGTCATTCTTTTCCAGCAGGCTCTGCGAGATGTTGATGATGAAGTCCCCCATCTTCTCAAGTTCCTGCACAACATCGATGTAGAACACTCCTGTCTGGTAGTTGTAGCCGTCCTTCTCGATGTTGACGATGTGTTCCTCGCGCAGGTTGTTGCGATAATCGTTGATGTTGTACTCGGCGTCTTCGGCATTGGAGATGTCCTTGAGGAATAGCGCGGAGGATTTGAGGTTCTCCACCATAGCCTTGAAAGCCGTGTCCAGAAGATCGAGCATCCTGTCCAGCCTCTTGATCATCGCGTCATCGAATGTCTTGCCGTGGTCGAGGGCGCGTTTCATCATCCTGCCGATGGCCTCACCCGAGTCCCCGATGCTTTCCAGTTCCCCGATCACCCTGTACATCGACTTGATTCTCAATGCAGAAACCGCACTGATGTCCCCCTTTGAAACCTCGTTCAGGTAGGAAGCGATCTCGTACTCGATCTTGTCCGTGATGCTCTCGTACTTGACGAGTTTCTCGTTGACGGGTTCAAATTCCGCCTTGGTCTTCGCGCTCACCGCTCTGCGGATGAATTCAACCTCACGGCAGCATATTTCCGCAAAATGAATGATCTCCTGCTTGGCCTCGTCAAGGGAAAGCTCCGCGGTGGAGAGCGGTCCGCCCTGGATGAACGTGAGACGATAGACCTCCTCCTCACCCTTAGGTGTCGGGATGATCCTGTTGACCGCCCTGACGAGCTGAGGAATGAACCAGACGAGGATAAGGGTTGTGGTGACGTTGAACACCGAATGGAGGATGCATATTCCGTAAAGCATGGAGTTCTGCTGATCCGGAGAGAATCCGCCAGAGGCGGCAGAGCCGTCGAACAAGGTCACCGGATTCTCGAAACCTATCGCCGTGGTCATCGCACCGATCAGTTTCATCAAAGGATTGAAGAACACCAACGCCAGCACGACTCCGATCACGTTGAACAGGGTGTTGGCGATTGCGGTCCGCTTGGCCGAGTAGTTCGCCACCGCAGCGGCTATGTTGGCTGTGATCGTGGTTCCGATGTTGGCGCCGAGCACCATTCCGGCAGCCATCTCGAAGTTGATCCAGCCGTTCGCCACAAAGACCATCGTCAAGGCCAGGGAGGCGCTGGAGGCCTGCACGATCACGGTGATCAGGGCTCCCACAAGAGAGAATATGATCACTGAGAAGTAGCCGTAGCTTGTCAGGTTCTTCACAAGGGCGAGGACATCCGGGTACTGGTTCAGGTCCGGAACCGAATCCTTCATCGTAGCGAGACCGATCAGCAGAAACGCGAATCCGATGATGAACTCTCCGATGTTGCGGTTCTGGTTGCTCTTGAGGGCCATCATGAAAAAGCCCAGAGCGATGAACGGAATCGCAAAAGCTCCGATGTCGTAGCTGAATCCGAACAGGGAGATCAGCCAGGCCGTCAGCGTCGTCCCGATGTTGGCTCCCATGATGACGCCTATGGCGTTGCTCAATGCGAGCAGACCGGCGTTGACCATGCTCACGACCATTACGGTCGTTCCGCTGGATGACTGGATGAGGGCAGTGACAACAATACCCGTGATGATACCTTTGAAGGTCGTTGACGTCATGGACGCCAGAAATGATCGCAGTTTGTCACCTGCCGCCTTCTGAAGACCCTCGCTCATCATGGTCATTCCGTACAGGAACATGGCCATCGCACCGAGCAGAGTCAGAATCTGTAGAAAAACCTGCATCTATATTTGTAAGAATATTCCTACAAATTTACGCAAAAATCTTTTTGGTTAAAGAAATATATCCCTCTCCTCTGTGATTTATATGATTTCTTTCCTGTAAGGGATTGACGGCTGTGCACCCATCCTTGTCACGGCGATCGCCGAGGCCTTGGAGGCAAAGCGGCAAGCTTCCTGAAGCGTCTTACCCTCGGAAAGCGCCACACAAAGCGCTCCGTTGAATGTGTCGCCCGCTCCAGTGGTGTCCTGCGCCTCGACAGGATTTGCCGGAATCACACCCCTCGCACCATCCTCAGCGAGGAAGTAGGCGCCTTTGGATCCGAGCGTGATGACGACATTCCTGACACCTTTGGCGGCAAGAGCGTCAGCGGCCACTGAGGCCTCCTGTTCAGAGGTCACGCTCAAACCGGTGATGAGTTGAGTCTCTGTGCGGTTGGGTGTGATCAGCCACAGACGGGAAAGCAGCCTCTCGGAAAGAGCTGCCGCAGGAGCCGGATTGAGAACAACCTTGGTTCCGGCCTCGAAAGCCTTCTGAACAGCGTATTCCACAGTGTCCATAGGGATTTCGAGCTGAAGCAGGAGGAAGTCGGCCGAAGCTATCTGTTCCGCCGCCCGGTCAATCTCTTCCTTGCCGAGAGTGCCGTTCGCACCCGAGGCGACAACTATGACATTCTCCGCGGCGGCATCCACAAGGATCGTGGCCACGCCGGAAGGAACCCCCTTCTTCACCGACACGAATGAGATATCCATCCCTTCCTTGCGGTAGTTTTCGATGGAGTCTTTACCGAAAACATCATCTCCCACACTCGCGATGAATGAAACCTCGCCCCCGAGCCTCTGTGCGGCGACCGCCTGATTAGCTCCCTTTCCTCCGGCAGCCATCATGAACTGCCCTCCGAGCAATGTCTCGCCAGGTTCAGGAAGTCTGTCCGCTTTGATTACAAGGTCGGTGTTGGAACTTCCGACCACTACGATCCTACTCATTGTCTTGTGTTATTATCAGTCAAAAATCACTATGCGGCAGCCATGCGCTGCGCAATCGTTATCGCAAAATAAGCAAATTCCTCTCGGAAATGCAAATAAATTTAAGAAGCTGTCTGATTTTTTTGTTCGGTTATTTTGAGATGTATTTTTCTATTTTAAGAGGAGTTTAGCGGTGCTGAATGACGAGCAAAATTGGAAAAGATGGCCAAAAAGACAACAAAAGAACGAACAACACATAAAAATTTAAACAGATTCTAAGAAAAACGAGAAATTATTATTCAATAAAGTTAGCAGTGGAGTAGGATTCCGCCAAGGTCCTGAGCGCTCGCTGTATCTGCTGAAGCCTTGCGGCGGAAGGACGTTTGAAGCCATTTATGTAATTCCGGAAAAGGGTGGGGTTTATTCCGGCATATTCAGAGAATCCGGCGATGTTGATCTCGTCGCGCGTCAGAAAGAATTCCTGAAACGGGGTAGGCATGGCATCTTTGTAAGTAAAACTTTCAAAACTGACATCCTCGTTCAGATCCGGCCAATGAATGCCCTCGAAACCGATACGATAATTCTTGCGCCGCTCCTCGTCAGCATTCCGCAAGGCACGGTACCACAATAACGACTGACGGTAAACATTGCCGGACTCATCTTCACCGTACAGGCATCGCTCATCAAACCAAATCTTTCTTATCTTCATCGCATTGTGTTATTAAAATAACTATTCCATGACCGAATGAACATCTCTTTGTTCTCATCCAGTACCCTCTCTATCTTTCTCAAGTCTCCTGCCTTGATGTTATTCACCATCCGTTGGACAAACCTATCTTGTCTCAAGTCATAGACAGCATCCCCGTCAGTACCTTCAATGTGCACATGGATCGGTTCGTGGTCTCTGCTGAAAAAGAAGAACGTGAAACCGAGCAACCTTAAAATCACTGGCATACAAATATAGGTATTATTTTTAATTCCATAATATTTTATGAAACACCTGCCCCCCCCCTCCGCGCTTCGACAGGCCCGGCGGTCATCCGTGTCGCATACATGACTAATGGCCTGTAAAGCCCTATCCTGCATTCATGTCCAGCAGAACCAATGCTCGCGGAGTGTGCCGAAGCGCCGGGGGAGAGGCGGTGAAATGTTCAAACAATCAGCCTTTACAGGAAACTGAAAGTGACACTGACGTCGCCGAAGCGGTTCGGCTTGCCGTTGTACTTCTCGAAGTAGCCGCTCGAAAGCTTGCCGCGCCAGACAAGGTCATCGTTGCGGCGGAAAGGAAGCTCTACCTCGAAGCCGTAGGATTTGGATTTGATCTTCACCACGCCGCTGGCCTTCCATGAGGTCTGCTTACCGCCATCGTCCTCGATCACCAGGAAGGCGCACTCTTCCAGCTGCGGTGTCCATTCCGACACAAGCACCGTGTTGAACCTGACCGCTTTCCCCACTTGCTTGCGCTTCACGTTGATCATCATGTCAGACACGGACGGACTATAGAGTTTGATCTCATCCTCGGTCGTGGCCGTGAATCCGTCCAGAGAGCCGCACTTCACAAAGAACTCGGATCCTCCGGCGAACCATGAGTCGTAGTTTCTGTGAGCCTTGAACTCCTTGAGGACCAATGTGCGGCAATCGTCATAAGACCTTGTGGAGACAGCCGCAGACCATTCCGGATAAAGTGCCTCGACCATCTGCGGAGTCAGATAGGCCGAGTCCTCGTTACGGTTTATCACCCAGACCGGATTGTTTTTGGCATATTCCTCATCCACAATGATTTCCTTTACAATCCAAGACCCGTTCGGAAGTTGTTCGCGAAGATAGCCGACATTCGAGCCGTCATTGATGCCGGCACATCCGGAGCCGGCGGCTGTTCCCGGCACCTCGTCAGGATCGTACGTGATCACCGGCATGGACTCGCCGTCCCAATCTTCCGAATACGGCCAATAAATCTGAAGGCCTGTTGCTGAAAGATCCGTCATAAAGTTCGACGCTCTCGTCTGCGGAATCTTCCCGGAAGCCACAAGAAGATCCCTGAGCGGTTCTGAATATTCCACCGAAGCCCTGGTCTGAAGCAGTTCCTCCCCGACTCCGGACCCGGGATGCGAGACAAGGTCCGCGAAGGTATATTCCTCATCATAGCCGTTGGAGGATGAGGAAGTCACGCCGTCGTGGACTTCCATGACCTGGGAAATCGTCAGCGGAAGTTCGGAGAGCATTCTGGCGATGCCGTCCACGGAAAGGTTTACGGATGACGGTTCGGAACTGACCGCGACATCGCTTTCCTGAAGAGAGACTTCCGGAGAGTCGATCCTGTCGCATGCGGATGAGAACAATGCGGCCACCGCCGCAAGGGCCGGCAAAACTGGTGCCAGCAACCTTTTCCCTGTACTGAGATTTTTCATTTTGAATTTGAGTTTAAAGTTGTTAATACAGCACAAAGGGACACAAAAACAGCCGTGGACACAAAAATTCCACGGCTATTTGTAAAAATCATGCACAGGAGTGTGTGCAGTGTCTATTTTGAATAAAACACAAAGCGGTTTTTGTCGTAAAAATCCTTGACCGTCTCGGTTTTCGGGAATCCGGCGTCACTGAAAACCTTGGCCGTCTCCGGTCCGAAAAGCTCGTTGATCTCGGTCATTCCCACACCCTCAGGGGCCAGAAGCTCATTTGAGAGTCTTGCGATGGAACGGTAGAACTCCAAAGGATCCTCATCCCCAACGAACAGAGCCGTTGACGGCTCGAAGCCGAGGACATTGACCCGCATCCGGGATCTCTGCGATTCCATGATGTAGGGAGGATTGCTCAGGATCAGATCAAACTCCCCTTCCGCAAAGGTCTGCGACTCGGCGAGAACGTCCGCGACAACAAAACGCGGAGCGATGACCTCCGTCTCCTTTGGCTTCTGGATGAGATCCTGCCCCTGCGCCACGGCAATGGCGTTTTCGGAGATGTCCACACCCACGACCTCCGCTCCGGGGATGTTCAGAGCCACCGTCCAGGCTATGCATCCGGAACCGGTGCAGAGATCCAGAATCCTGACAGGTCTGGCGGACTTTCCGTAGGCTTTTCTCATTCTCTGCATCCTTGAGCCTGCCTTTATCGCCTCACGGCACAGAAGTTCGGTCTCGGGACGCGGGATAAGCACATCCGGGTTGACCTTGAACCTGAGGCCGCAGAAATCCGCAAATCCTATGACGTACTGGACAGGCTCACCCGAAGCCAGACGCTCCAGATCCGCGCCGAGTCCTTCCAAAGCCTTGTCCTCGATCTGGTACTCGGGTTCCACGATGTGCGTGTAACTCTTCGTGCCGATCCTGTTCTCGCAAAGCATCAGCATGATGTTTCTCGCCTCCTTGGCCGGGTAGAGAGACTCCAATCGAGCCACTCCCCCATTGATGAAATCCTTCAATAGCATAAATCCAGATCAGGTGATTATGAATTTTCAATGATTCCTGTCAGGAAATCAGTGATGTCGAGTCCGGCGGTGCGGATCATCTTGGGTACGAGCGAGGCGCTTGTCATGCCTGGAATCGTGTTGACTTCCAGGAAATAAAGGCCGTCATCCGCCAGAATGTAGTCCATCCTCACCACACCGGAGCAACCGAGCTGCGAGTATATTCTTTTACTTACTTCCTGAATATGCCCGCTCAGGTCCTCGCCGATCGGCGCCGGACAGATCTCCTGACTGTGACCGTTGTACTTGGCATCGTAGTCAAAATAGTCGTTCTCCGTGACGACCTGGATCACCGGCAGAGACTTGACTCCTTCCGCATCGGCGTAGGCGGCGCAGGTGAACTCCCGCCCCGGCACTCCTTGCTCGACGATGACCGAAGGCCCTTCCGAGAATGCGAACCGGATCGCCTCCGGGAGATCCTCCGCCTTGTGCACCTTGGTGATTCCGAAACTTGAGCCACCGTCCGTAGGCTTCACGAACACAGGGAATTTCAATGTCCCGGCAACCTTGCCGCAGACAGCGTCGATGTCCATCCCACTGCGGACAAACACATCCGGAGCGCACTTGACAAAGTCCCCTCCCCGCAGATAACTCTTGCAGGCGAACTTGTCAAAGGCGACCGCGGAGACAAAAGCGCTGCAACTGCTGAACGGAATCCCGAGCATCTCCAGATAGCCCTGAAGCAGACCGTTCTCCCCAGGGGTTCCATGCTGCATTATGTAGGCATAGTCAAAATTAATCTTCTCGCCATAGACCTTGACTGAAAAGTCAGTCTTGTCAATCTCCGGCCTGGCTCCCTCGGCGAAGGGAATCCTCATGGCGTCCCGCTTCCTCATGGCCACAAGCGACCACTTGCCGAAACGCGCGAAAATCTCATAGACATCGTATTTCGTCCCATCGATGCGGGAGGCCACAAACTCCCCGCTGCGGCAGGCGACCTCCCATTCCGAGGAGTCGCTCCCGTAAATCACAGCTATCTTCCGGTATTTACACATATTCGCCATCATTCAAAATAATAATCTTCCGTCTTCCGCTGCACATCCGCCACGGCATCCTCATCCCCGCCGGTGCACCCGAGATTCAGGGTCACTCCCGCCGGCGCGATGAACCTGTCATTCTCCGAGACTCCAAGCGTGCCGTCGGCGATGACCTTGCGCATGAATATTCCCCAGGTAGGAAGGGACATGTGCGCCCCCTGCCCGTAGGTGATAGACTGGAAGTGCACCTGCCTGTCCTCCGCTCCCGTCCATACCCCGGCCACCAGAGTCGGAGTGTAGCCGATGAACCATCCGTCGGCATTGTCGTTGGTGGTTCCGGTCTTCCCCGCGATCTCCCCCATCAGTTTGTAGCGGTAACGGAGCCTGATGGCGGTACCGCCCTGAACCACGCCTTCCATCAGATTGACCATCAGGTAGGCCGTGTTCTCCCCTATCGCCTCGCGCTTGCGGTTTGTGAACTCGCTGATGACATTGCCCTGCTTGTCCTCTATCCTGGTCACGAAAAGAGGCTCGATGTAAACTCCCCTCGACGGGAATGTGTTGTAGGCGGCCACCATCTCCCAGAGCGACAGGTCGGCCGGACCCACGCAGAGAGCGGGAACCTCGTCGATGTGGCTCCGGATCCCCATCCTGCGCATCATGTCGGCCATCGCCGCGGGACCGAACTGCTTCATCAGGTAGGCCGAGATGTTGTTGGAACTGTTGGTCAGACCCCATTTGAGAGTCACTGTCTTTCCTATCCACTCCTCCTTGTCCGTGCTTCGCGGAGTCCATGTGTTGCCGTCCGGAAGGACGAAAGTCTGAGGCAGGTTCACGACCTTGTCGCAAGGGGTCATACCCTCCTGCATGGCCAGAGTGTAGAGGAACGGCTTGATCGTGGAGCCGACCTGACGCTTGCCCTGACGGACATTGTCGTACTTGAAATAGCGGTAGTTAGGTCCTCCTACATAGGCCTTGACATGTCCCGTCCCCGGCTCCATCGCCACAAAGGCGGTGCGGAGGATGGACTTGTAGTAACGGATCGAATCGTCCGGTGTCATGGTGGTGTCGGCATAACCTTTCTTATTATAGGCGAACACACGCATCTTCACAGGCTGGGAGAACGTCTTGAGGATCTGCGCCTCGTTCTTTCCCTCTCTCTTGAGGGTACGGTAGCGGTCGCTCCAGCGCCTTGCCTGACGCATCACCCTGTCCCTGGTCTCGGCATCGATGTCATTGGAGAACGGCTTGTTGGTCTTGCTCCGCAGATCCCTGCGGAAATCGGCCTGGAGGTCGCGGATCCTCTCGGCGACGGCCTCCTCGGCATATTTCTGCATCTTGTAGTTGATGGTCGTGTAGATCCGCAGACCGTCCCTGTCAAGGTCATACTTCGAACCGTCGGCCTTCCTGTTCTTCTCAAGCCAGCCGTACAGGTCGTCCGAGGCCCAGGAGAGAGAGTCGGCGGAGTAGTCCTCGATTGTGTAATAGTCTGATTTGCGCGGCTTTCCGGCGTTCATCACGCGGCGGACCATGTCCCTGAAATACGGGGCGAGACCGGCATTGTGATCCTGAACCTCATAGTTGAGATCGATCGGAATCAGGCGGAGGGAATCCCTCTGGGCCTTGTCCAGATAGCCGGCCTTCTCCATCTGGCCTATTACGAAGTTCCTTCTGGTCAAAGCCTTGTCAGGATTGAGAACCGGATTGTACCTTGTCGGCTTGTTGACCATGCCCACAAGCATGGCGCTCTCCTCGACCGTAAGTTCGGACGGAAGCTTGCCGAAGAACGTCTCCGAAGCCGAACGCACACCGTACGCCCCGCTGCCGAAGAAGATCGAGTTGAGGTACATCGTCATGATCTCGTCCTTGGTGTAGTCCCTTTCCAGTTTGACCGCCGTGATCCACTCCTTTAGCTTGACCCACACCATCCTGAGATGATAGATCCCGGGGATCTTCCGTCCGACATCCGCTCTCGGATAGAGTGTCTTGGCCAGCTGCTGGGTGATGGTGCTGCCTCCTCCCTGACTTGAGTTGTGCATCAGGATCGTCTTGAAAAGCACACGGCCCAAACCCTTGAAATCGATTCCGGAATGTTTGTAGAAACGCACGTCCTCCGTGGCCACGGCGGCATGGACGAGATTCGGAGAGATCTCGTCATAGGAGACATAGGTCCTGTTCTCGATGTGGAAGGTCGTAAGGATCTCCCCGTCCTCGGCGATGACCTGGGTGGCCAGCTTGTTGTCAGGGTCTTCCAGATCCTTGAAGGAAGGGATGTCCGCGAACGCCCAGACAAGGATTATCATGAAGACGAGAAGCAGCACCGGAAACGTGATCAGAATCCAGAACCACTTCGTAATTTTCTTTCGATTCGCTTCGGTCATAATAGGGACAAATTTAAAACAAAATTTGGAAAATTGCCCCGTTTGTGGTTTACTTTGCAGATTGAAATGGCAAACTATCTATGAAATAGGACAATATGGCAGACAATTTAGTTATCGTCGAGTCTCCGGCCAAAGCCAAGACTATACAGAAGTTCCTCGGAAACGATTACGTGGTGAAATCCAGTTTCGGCCACATCAGAGATCTCCAAGACAATAAGCTGAGCGTGGATGTGGAAAAGGACTTCACTCCTGAATATGTCGTACCGTCCGACAAGAAGAAAGTGGTGTCCGAACTGAAGAAAGCGGCGGGAAGCGCTTCCACAGTGTGGCTTGCGTCCGATGAGGACCGGGAGGGAGAGGCGATTTCCTGGCATCTCTTCGAGACTCTCGGGCTCAAGAAGGAACAGACACGGAGAATTGTCTTCCATGAGATCACCAGGGACGCGATCGTGAACGCGGTCCGGAACCCGCGCGCCATCGACATGAACCTTGTCAACGCCCAGCAGGCGCGCAGGGTTCTGGACAGGCTTGTCGGATTCGAGCTGTCACCTGTCCTTTGGCGGAAGATCCAGCCGAAACTCTCGGCCGGGCGCGTGCAGTCGGTGGCGCTCAGGCTTGTGGTCGAAAGGGAGAAGGAGATCATGGGATTCGGAAATGAAGCCTACTACAAAGTCGAAGCGGTCTTCCATCCTGCCTGTCTGCCGGCCTCGGTGAAGGTCAAGGCCACCTTGGACACAAGGTTCAAGACTCTGGAAGAGGCACGCGGGTTTCTTCAGGACTGTGCGGGAGCCGGATTCACCGTCTCCGATGTCGAGAAGAAAGAGGCGGCCCGGTTTCCGGCGGCCCCGTTCACGACCTCAACCCTCCAGCAGGAGGCGGCCAGAAAGCTGCATTTCCCGGTCAGCATGACCATGAGGGTGGCTCAGAGCCTGTACGAGCGCGGTCTCATCACCTACATGAGAACCGACTCCACAAATCTTTCATCCCTGGCGCTCGGCACGGCGAAGAAGTTCATCACCGAGAATTTCGGTTCTGAATATTCAAAGACACGTCAGTTCAAGACCCACAGCAAGGGAGCGCAGGAAGCCCATGAGGCGATCCGCCCGACCTTCATCGAGAACACCGGGATCGAGGGAACGGCACAGGAGCTGAAACTCTACAATCTGATCTGGAAAAGGACCGTCGCCTCGCAGATGGCCGACGCCAAAGTCCTCAACACAACCCTCAAGATATCTTCCGACAATAGGACTGAGAAGTTCAACGCCCAGGCCACCCAGGTACTGTTCGACGGATTCCTCAGACTCTACATCGAAGGCACCGACAACCCCGAGTCGGAGGAAGAGGAGGTGATGCTCCCGGATCTCAGGACCGGGACGGTCATGGAGGAAAAGGGAATCTGTGCGGGATGCAAGTTCACCGCCGCCCCGCCAAGATATTCGGAAGCCACTCTGGTCAAGAAACTTGAGGAACTCGGAATAGGGCGTCCTTCCACCTACGCCCCGACAATCGCCACCCTCACCACCGGCCGCGGCTACATCGTCAAGGGCGACAAGGAAGGCAGGAAAATCACTGTTGACAATCTGGAACTGAAGAACGGGAAGATCTCGCAGACGACCAAAACCGAGACCGTAGGGGCTGAGAGAGGGAAACTCCTGCCGCAGGAGATCGGCATGATCGTGACCGACTATCTGGAAAAGAACTTCACCGACATCATGGACTACGACTTCACCGCCAACGTCGAGAAGGAGTTTGACCAGATCGCAAGCGGCAACCTTGTCTGGAACAAGGTCATCGGGGAGTTCTACTCACCGTTCCACAAGAAGGTGGACGAGGTGCTGCACGACGGCAGCTACAACCATGTGTCAAAGGATCTCGGGACGGATGCGGAAGGCAACAGGATTGTCGCGAAGTTCGGCAAATTCGGTCCTTACATCCAGAAAGGAGAGGGCGAGAATGCCCAGTACGCGTCCCTCGGCAGGGACCAGCTCATCGAGAACCTCACCCTTGAGGAGGCACTGAATCTGTTCCAGCTGCCACGTACCGTGGGACAGTACAACGGGACCGATGTCATAGCGTTGAAAGGACGTTTCGGACCGTTCCTCAAGTACGGGGACAGGAATTTCTCGATACCGCGCGGAAAGGATCCTCTGAAAATCTCTTTGGAGGAATGCTCGGCGATCATCGAGGAAGGCCTGAACAAGACCGCGGCGAATTCAGTGATGGCTGAATATGAGGGCAACGACATCCAGGTCATCAACGGTCGCTACGGCCCGTACATCAAGCACTCCGGCTCGAATTACCGGATCCCGAAAGGAACGGACGCCACCACCCTGACCGAGGAAGCCTGTCTGGAGATAATTAACAATTCCAAACCGACTGAAAAAGGGCGGAGAAGATTCAAGAAATCTTGATTTTTTAAGTTTTTTTACATAATTTAGCGGTTGTTTAGTTATAAATCGGAAGCAATGGCAACTTACCACATCGATCAGATTGACCAGAAGATCCTTTCCTTTCTGGTCAACAACGCAAGGATGCCGTTCCTGGAAATCGCCCGTGAGTGCGGCGTTTCGGGAGCCGCCATCCATCAGAGAGTGAAAAGACTGGAGACCAACGGCGTCATCACAGGATCCCGGCTGCTGGTCAAACCTCAGGCCCTGGGACTCAACGTCTGCGCGTTCATCAGCGTGACACTTTCCGAGGCCAACAAATATCCCGAGGTTGTCTCCAATCTCAAGAAGATCGCCGAGATTGTGGAATGCCATTTCGTGACCGGTAAGGCCGCCCTGCTCCTTAAGGCGTACTGCTTTGACAACGACCACCTTATGGAGATCCTCATCAACACGATCCAGAACATCCCCTACATCCAGTCCACAGAGACGATGATCTCACTCGACCAGGCGATCGAACGTCAGGTCTGGGTGAAGGACTACAAGCGGACTACTTTCCAGTCCGGAGAGCCAGCGAAGAAGACGAGATAATCAGTCTGGCGAGGGACAGGTCCTCGGGAGACGTCAGTTTGAAGTTGTGCCTCTCTCCGTCACAGAACGAGAGGGGTATTCCTTTTTTGCGCGCGACAGAGGCGTCATCGGTGAAAGCGGTGTCAAAGGCTTGTGAATAAGCCTCCTTGATGTCCTCTGACAGAAACATCTGGGGAGTCTGCGCCCCGAAAATCCGACTTCTGTCCACATCCTCCCCTTCCGGAGAGACCAGAACCTCCTTTCCTCCGGCATCCTTGACACGGTCAATGACTTTCAGCGTGTCCACGGACGGAATGACCGGAATCAGGGATCGGACACCACCGGAATCCATCCGCGCGAACATATTCTTTATCAGATTCGCCGAGAGCAGCGGCCTCACTCCGTCGTGGATGGCCACCACGGCCCCGTCCGGAACTTTCCTCAAGGCATTCCTTACGGAATGAAAGCGGGTGAAGCCTCCGGAAACCAATGTCTGAGGGCAGTCGAAGCCGGAAGAAAGGCAATATTCCTTCCAAAAAGGAATATGATCCTGCGGAAGAACCGTTATCACCCTGATGTCCGGAACCGCCGAGACAAAGACCTCGATGGTTCTGCGGAGAACGGGGACACCGCCCAGGTCCAGAAACTGTTTCGGCGTAGCGCCCCCCATCCGGACACCGCTTCCGGCGGCCATAACGATTAATATTCTTTTTCTGCTCATATAATTCCTTACAAATATAACTTTTTTTGTATATTTACAAGTTGTTATATTTGTGGTTTTTAAAGAACAGATATTTTTCAATCATGGCATTCTCATTTCTGACCCAAGAGATAGCGATGGATCTCGGAACGGCCAACACCGTCATTTTCAAGAATGACCAGATCGTTCTGGATGCGCCGAGCATTGTCGCGATAGACAACAACACCGGCAAATGCATCGCGATCGGCAAGCAGGCCAAACTCATGCACGAGCACACGAATCCCGGCATCAAGACAGTAAGGCCTTTGAAGGACGGCGTGATCGCGGATTTCAATGCAGCCGAGATGATGATCAAAGGATTCATCAAGCAGATCAACAACAAGAGATCTATTTTCACCCCTAACATCAAGGTTGTGGTGGGGATCCCTTCAGGCAGCACCCAGGTGGAGATAAGGGCGGTCCGTGACTCCTGCGAACATGCGGGAGGAAGGGATGTCTATCTTATCTACGAGCCGATGGCCGCCGCTCTCGGCATCGGTCTTGATGTCGAGGCTCCGAAAGGAAACATGGTGGTTGACATAGGCGGCGGCACCGCCGAGATCGCCGTCATCTCACTCGGCGGCATCGTGGCGCAGGAAAGCATCAACACCGCCGGAGATGTGTTCAACAGCGACATCCAGTACTACATGCGTCAGCAGCACAACCTCAAGATCGGCGAGACGACCGCCGAGGAGATCAAGATCGCCGTTGGAGCCGTGATCCCGGAACTTGACGAGGAACCGGAGCCGAAAATAGTCCGCGGCCCGAATCTGATGACAGCCCATCCTGTGGAGGTCGCCGTCACCCATCAGGAGATCGCCAACTGCCTCGACAAATCCATCGCGAAACTGGAGTCCGCTATCCTCCATGTCCTTGAGATGACTCCTCCGGAGCTGTACTCGGACATCGTCGAGAACGGCATATTCCTTTCCGGCGGCGGAGCGCTCCTGCGAGGCCTTGCGAAGAGATTCACAGACAAGGTCAACATCCAGTTCCATGTCGCCGAGGATCCGCTGCGCGCCGTGGCGAGAGGCACCTGCATCGCCCTGAAAAAGGTATCACATTATTCATTCCTGATGAGATAATGCCCAAGGAGAGGTCTGTTGCCAAAAGCATCCTTACAGTCGCTGTCTTCATCATCCTGGAGATGGCGGCTGTTCTCATGCTCTCCCACAACAGTCTGATCCAGAGGCTTTGGATCGCCAGGATCTCGCATGGATTCATGGCCGGAACCTGGGGAGCGACCCAATCCGCCTCCGCCTATTTCTCCCTTAAAAGGCAGAACGATGAGCTGGCACTGGAAAATTTCCGGCTGCGGGGACAGCTCAGGAACTACGAGCTTGCGGCAAGGACTGCGGATTCAACCTCCGCGCCAAGGATGACGGGCGACGGATTCAGCTACATCCCGGCGACCGTCATCAAGTCCAGCGTCAACACGCAGCACAACTATCTGATCATTGACAAGGGCGCAGATGACGGGGTGACGCAAAACTGCGGCGTGATCACACCTCAGGGAGTCATCGGCATTGTCGATGCCGTCAGCCCACACTACGCTTATGCGATCTCGTTCCTGAACACGGAACTGTTCATCAGTGCGAGACTCGGCAGCTCCGGGGCGGTTGGTCCGCTCGCATGGGACGGGATCGGTTCAGACAGGGCGATCCTCAAGGAGATCCCGCTTCAGTTCAAGTTCTCTCCCGGAGACACGGTTTACACCAGCGGCTACTCCACGATCTTTCCTCCGGCCATCCCGATAGGGGTGGCGGGAGAGTCCAGAATCATCAACGGAGCCACAAACGAGATCGAGGTGAAGTTGTTCCAGAACCACAAGGCTCTGAAATATGTCACCATTGTCTCGAACACCAAAGCCGCTGAGATCGAGACCCTTGAGAAACAAGAAGAACAGCCGTAGAAATGAAAAACAGTCTCACATTCACCTACATTCTGCTGACTGTCGCCCAGATGATCCTGAGCAACTACTTCCATTTCACGCCCTACATGATGATGACGATCCTGCCGATGATGGTGCTGTTCCTTCCGCCAAAGGTCGGCATCGTGAACGCCATGCTGATCGCTTTCACCACCGGACTGGCGGTGGATTTCTTTGCGGAAGGCACTCTGGGGATCAATGCGATGTCTCTGGTTCCGGTCGCCCTGCTGCGACGTCCTGTCATCGAACTGTTTTTCGGCAATGAGCCTTTCGAGCAGAAGGAGAATGTCTCTGTACTGAAATACGGCTTCGCGAAAGTCTCGATGGCCGTCATAGTGATGACCACCCTGTTCCTGCTTGTTTACATCATCGCGGACTGCGCCGGCACAAGACCGTTCTGGTTCATTGCCGTCAGACTGTGTCTCTCCGTTCCGGTCAGCTATCTGGCTTCCGTCTGCTTCATAAATCTGCTGACCTATGAAGACAGGGGGTAGAGGCAAGACTTTGGTCATAGGCCTGCTTGTCGTCACGACCATCATTCTTGGGAAGTTGTTCTACATCCAGATTGTTGACGACAAATACAAGATCAGCGCCTCCAACAATTCGATGGTTTACCAGATCATCTACCCCAGCAGAGGCATCATCTACGACCGCAACGGAAAGATCATCGTCAGCAACAAAGTCACCTACGACATCCTTGTCACCCCCCGCAAGGTGAGACCTTTCGACACATTGATGCTGGCGGGAGCGCTGAACGTGACTCCGGAATTCATCCGGAGCAAGATGAATGAATATTCACGGAACCGCCGCCGCATCGGCTACCAGAGTGTCGTGATGCTCAAGCAGATAAAACCGGAGACTTACATGAAGTTCGCCGAGATCCAGTACAACTTCCCGGGATTCACGGGACAGGTGAGGAGCATCCGCGACTATCCTGTCAACGCCGGGGGGAACCTCCTCGGCTATGTCTCCGAGGTTGACGCGGACTACATCGGCAAGCACTCCGGGGAATACCGTTCCGGAGACTACGCCGGGAAGACCGGCATCGAGGCCGCGCGGGAAAAGGAGCTCCGCGGAGAGAAGGGCTACCATATCTACCTGCGCAACTCCCGGAACCAGATCGAGCAGCGCTACAAGGACGGGGAGATGGACAAGGAGGCCGTCCCGGGACACGACATCCACACCACAATCGACGCGGATCTCCAGCAGTACGGGCAGGAACTGATGAGAAACAAGGTCGGAAGCCTTGTGGCCATCGAGCCGAAGACCGGCGAGATCCTGACGCTGGTTTCCAGCCCCGGAGTCGATGTGAGCATGCTGGCTGACATCGGACAGCACTATGACGAGATCATCAAGGATCCGCACAAGCCGATGTTCAACCGGGCCGTGCAGGCGCCTTACCCTCCGGGTTCCGTGTTCAAGCTTGTCAACGGCCTCATAGGCCTCCAGGAGGGCACCCTGACACCGGAAACGGCCTACCCTTGCAGCCAGGGCTACCATTTCGGGAACCGGAAACTGGGCTGCCACATTCACCGGTCCCCGCTCGTGTTGGAAGAAGCGATAATGATGTCCTGCAACGGCTACTTCTGCTACGTGCTGAAGAATATTCTTGAAAACAAGAAATACCGAGGCATAGGCGAGGCTCTGGACAAATGGAATGACTATGTCCAAAGTTTCGGCTTCGGGCACAAGCTCGGAAGCGACTTCCCCGCGGAACTGGGCGGAACGCTCCCGACCTCGAAACGGTACAACAGGATCTACGGCAAGGGTGGATGGAAGTTCACCACCATAATCTCGATCTCCATCGGTCAGGGCGAGGTTGGTGTCACACCGCTTCAGATCGCGAATCTGGCGGCCACCGTGGCAAACAGAGGGTGGTACAGGATTCCGCACATAGTGAAGGCTTCGGAAGGGGTCGGAATCGATCCGAAATATTACGAGAAGCAGTACACGATGGTGGACACCACGAATTTCAAAAAGGTGACGCAGGGCATGTGGAGGGCGGTCAACAGCGGCTTCGGGTCGGGAGGAACCGCCTCGATCGCCGCGGTTCCGGGACTGGATATCTGCGGAAAGACAGGCACGGCGCAGAACCCCAGAGGTGCGGACAACTCAGTGTTCATCTGTTTCGCTCCGAAGGACGATCCTAAGATCGCGGTCGCCGCCTACATAGAGAACGCAGGCTTCGGAGCGACTTGGGCGGCCCCTATCGCATCACTGCTGGTCGAGAAATACCTCAACGGGGAGATCAGCGACCAGCGCCGCACCTTGGAGGACAGGATCCTGCAAGGCAATCTCATGTCCAAGGTCAAGGCTTACAAATAGATTGAGGAATGGGGAACTTTTCGGAAAGAGGCATAAAGATGAGTGTTGACTGGACGCTGGTGGTCTTCTACCTGCTTCTGATCCTTATCGGATGGGTCAACGTCTACGCTTCGGTCCATTCCGACGGTCCCGCAAGCATCATCGATTTCAATTTCCGCTGCGGCAAGCAGTTCGTCTGGATTCTCACCGCGCTCGGACTTGCAGCCGCCATCGTCTTCATGATCAACGCGCAGTTCTGGGAAAGCGCCTCCGTACCTTTGTATCTTGGGATACTGTGTCTGCTTGCAGCCGTCATATTCCTGGGTGTCGAAGTCAAGGGATCCCGCTCATGGTTCGAATTCGGCCCTGTCCGTTTCCAACCGGCCGAAGTCTCGAAGATAACGACTTCGCTGCTGCTGGCCACACTGATGAGTCAGGTCAATTTCAGGATAACTAAGTTCAAAGACTTCATTCTGGGGGCATTGATCATCGGCGTCCCGATGGTGGTGATTCTGGCCGAGAGCGAGACCGGCTCCGCACTGGTCTATGCCGGATTCATATTCGTGATGTACAGAGAGGGACTCTCCGGATGGTGGCTTTTTTGCATCGGCATAGCCGCACTGGTCTTCATTCTGACCCTGACAGTCTCGCCGTACGTGTCGCTGCTTGTGCTGGTCGGGATTCTGCTTATCTGCAACATGCTGGAAACCAAGAAGATCGTAGCGCCGCTCCGGATCTGCATCGGAGTGTTCCTTCTGCTGTGCCTCACGCCGTGGATTCTCGGGAAACTTGATCCGGAAGGGTTCGCCGGAAAGGTCAAGCCTCTCCATGTCCTGATCGGCGTGTGTGCATGTGCCGTTCCGTTCTTGGCAGTCCGGGGCTACAAGCTCCACAAGAAGTTCCTGTCGATGTCCGCTCTCGCGCTGATCGCCGGAATCGCCCTGGTTTTCTCCACTGATTTCATCTTCAACAACATCCTTCAGGATCATCAGCGCAAAAGAATAGAAGTTCTGCTGGGCATGAAGGAGGATCCGACAGGTGTCGGCTACAATGTCAACCAGAGCATGATAGCGATCGGTTCAGGAGGCCTTACCGGAAAAGGGTTCCTTGGCGGCACGCAGACCACTTTCGGTTTCATACCGGAGCAGAGCACGGATTTCATCTTCTGCACTGTCGGCGAGGAGTGGGGATTCATCGGCTGCCTCGCCGTGATCTCGCTCTACGTCTTCCTGATCCTGAGGATCATCTCCGATGCGGAGAAAAGCCGTGGGGCCTTCACCAGGATCTATGGCTATTGTGTCGCCTCGTGCATATTCATGCATCTTTTCATCAACATCAGCATGACCATAGGTCTGATGCCTGTGATTGGCATTCCGCTGCCTCTGCTGAGCTACGGAGGTTCGTCCCTGTGGACGTTCACCGTGCTGATTTTCATCTTCATAGCATTGTATCGTCAGGAGAAGAAGTACTTCTGACAGGTGGAGCAGACCACCAAATTGCTGTTTTGTGGATGAACCCCTTAATCAATAACTTTTTTTTAGTAAATTTGCAGTTCTCCGCCTTGGTGGTGAAATGGTAGACACGAGGGACTTAAAATCCCTTGGGCAGAAATGTCCGTGCGGGTTCGATTCCCGCCTGAGGCACAAATGGGACGGCTTTCGCCGTCCCATTTGTGCGTTACCCTTCTCCCCAACCCCTCTCCCTAGAGGAGAGGGGTGGCGCTCCGCGCTGCCGGCTCTGGCCGGCCGGGCTTTCGCCGTCCCATTTGTGCGTTACCCCTCTCCCCAACCCCTCTCCCTAGAGGAGAGGGGTGGCGCTACTTCAGGAACACGAAGAAGACGGCGAGGACGAGGCAGAGGAAGGCGGCAGCGTGGTTCCAGTGGAGGGTTTCGCCCTTGAACAGCAGGGTGACAACCAAGGTGAAGACAACGAGCGAGACGACTTCCTGAATGACCTTGAGCTGCATGAGGCTGAACGGGCCGCCGTTGCCTGAAAAGCCGAGACGGTTGGCCGGAACCTGGGCGCAATATTCAAAAAGAGCCACGCCCCATGAGAAAAGAATCACCAGAATCAGGGGCCAGCCGGTGGAGATCTTCATCTCCTGAAGCTTCAGATGGCCGTACCATGCGAATGTCATGAATATGTTGGAAAGAACCAACAGAAGAACCGTTCCTAACGCTCTTATCATGTCTTTTGACCGTTAACGGGCGCAAAGATAAGATTTACTGATCATAAATCCAATCAGTCCGCAGCGATTTTCAGGGCAACCGCATCAAGTATCAGTTCAGCGAAACTGTTCCAAGAGGAAGGCAGACCGGGCATAAGGAATATTAGATTGAAATTCCTTGCGGCGTTTTTGCTTATAATCTTTTTTGGGCTTACCTTTGCTGAATGAATAATGAAACCTTTTTATAAACCGATAATATTGATTTATCATGAGCGAAGAGAAATTCCGGATTGAATCCGATCTTCTTGGGGAACTTCAGGTTCCGGCTGAGGCCTACTATGGTGTTCAGACACAGAGGGCTCTCAACAACTATAAGATTTCCAACACCAGGATGCGCGACTACCCCGAGTACGTCATCGCGATGGCCTGCATCAAGCTCGCCGCGGCACAGACGAACAAGGAACTCGGCGCGCTTGAACCTCACATCGCCGACGCCATCGTGGCCGCCTGCCGGGAAATCATCGACGGTAAGCTCCATGACCAGTTCCCCGTGGACATGATGCAGGGCGGAGCCGGCACATCGGTGAACATGAACGCCAACGAGGTCATCGCCAACAGAGCCCTTGAGATCATGGGGCACAGCAAGGGCGAGTACCAGTTCTGCTCCCCTAACGACCATGTGAACTGCGCACAGTCCACAAATGACGCCTACCCTTCAGCCTTCCGCTATGCGTTCATCAGGATGAACAGGAAACTGGAGAAGAGCCTTGAGGACCTGATCGGCGCGTTCAAGGCAAAGGGTGAGGAATTCAGAGACGTCATCAAGATGGGGCGCACGCAACTTCAGGACGCCGTGCCTATGACCTCCGGTCAGGAGTTCCACGCCTACGCCACCAACCTTGAGGAAGAGGTTCTGAACCTTGAGAGGAACGTGAACCTTCTCTATGAGATCAACATGGGAGGGACCGCCATCGGCACCGGCCTCAACGCGAAGCCGGGTTTCGCGGAACTCTGCGCGAAGAAAATGACCGAACTCACCGGCGAGCGCTTCATCGCCGCGCCGGACCTGGTGGAAGCGACACCTGACACAGGAGCGTATGTCAGCTATTCAGGAGCTCTCAAGAGACTGGCCGTGAAACTGTCCAAGATCTGCAATGATCTCAGGCTCCTGACCTCGGGTCCGCGCTGCGGCCTCAAGGAGATCAACCTCCCTCCTATGGCCCCGGGATCATCAATCATGCCGGGCAAGGTCAATCCTGTCATCCCGGAGGTGACCAACCAGGTCTGCTTCAAGGTGATCGGCAACGACACGACAGTCTCCTTCGCCGCTGAGGCCGGACAGCTCCAGCTTAACGTCATGGAACCGGTCATCGCCGAGTCCATCATGGAAAGCGTCACCTGGCTGACGAACGCAATGGACACTCTGCGCACAAAATGCGTGGAAGGCATCACGGTCAACAAGGAGCGTTGCTACGAGATGGTCAGGAACAGCATCGGCATCGTGACCGCCCTCAACCCTATCATCGGCTACAAGGCCAGCACCAAGGTCGCCAAGGAAGCCCTTGAGACCAACCGCTCCGTCTATGACATCGTCCTTGAGAAAGGTCTCCTCACCAAGGAAGAACTCGACAAGGCGCTCGACCCGAAGAATATGATCAGGTAGTAAGTCCTTCAGGAATATATTCCTTAGCAGGTGGCCCCGGAATCATTCCACGGTCACCTGTTTCTTTTATCCGGGCTATTTTGCCGCCGATCAGGCCCTGTCGTTGCTTTCGAACAGCAGGATATGCCGTTCGACTTCTTTTCTGGTGGCTTCCTCGATGACGGATTTCATCTCAATGTAGTTGGCATCCGCCTTTGTGACATATTCAGTCACCGTCATTCTGCCGGACAATATCATGAGGATGACCAGAAACACCAGGATTTCGGTCATCCTCAGATATTGCTGACAGATGCTCTGACCGTCAGTGTGTCAGAAAGATATTTTCAAGTTCCCGGTGATGACCGTCGGCTTAGGGTATGCGCCATAGTCAACACCCAGACCCGACAATGCTCCCTTTGTGGAATAGACTTCAGGGTCATTGCCTGAATAGTCAGTGGAAACAAACAGATTCTCGGCTGTGACTCCGAGGCTCAGGCCTTTGACAAAAGAGAAGTTGCGGAGAACCGAATGCTTCAGGTCGTAGGAGACCGCCAATGTCCTCAATCTTATGAAGCTTGCGTCAGACAAGTTGGAGGAAGATCCTTTGGAGGCAGAGAAATCCTGAGGTACCATGAACGCCTTATGCCCGTACATCGAGTTGATGTCTATCAACACGTTGAAACCAGCGGTGTTGAATGTGTTGATGAAAGAGACCTCTCCCTTGGGAGCAGCTTGTCCAAAGTAGGCGTTGCCCGAATTGGAGGCAAGGTAGAACCGACGCCAGGCAAGACCTTCCTCAGCACGGAAAATCTCATCCTCAATGTTTACTCCGCCGAGTTTCTCCACCTTTGTGCTGTAAGTGGAGAACACAAGGTCTGTGTTCCATTTAAAATTCTCCCTGTCAATGGTTTTGGCATTGATCGTGAGTTCGATGCCGGTGTTCTTGAGCTGTCCGAGGTTGCCCCACTCTCCCGCATTCTCAATCACGAGATCGGTGTTCTTCCTCATGTACCAATCGACAACGGCATTGATCCGACCGTTTGCGAAGCCCATGTCCAGACCTGCGTCGATCTGGCTTGAAGATTCATACGTGAGGTCTTTCCCCTCAATGGATCTCAGCAATGTCCCGTTGAACGCGGAGTTTCCGGAAAGGCCATAGCTTACCCTGAATTCAAGAAGATTCATCACCCTTCTTGCGGAAGCGAAGAACGGCTCCTCTGAAACAGTCCATGCACCAGAGACAGCAGGGAAGACCCCTGTCCCGTCGCTTTTGCCAAGGATTGATGACTTGTCAACCCTGACCGAAGCATCCAGAGCGTACTTGTCCCTCCAGACTTGAGACGTCCTGAACCAACCTGAATAGAGGTGGTTAACGATCTCGGAGGAAGCCGGGGCATATTGTGTCCCCAAACCGATGTTGTGGTAGCCATAGTAGTCGGTCGGAAGATTGTGTGCACCCGTGAAGGAATCCTCAAGATTAAAGAAGCTTACAGTACCGCCCAACATGAATTCGGACTGAAGGCGGCCCTCCGCAAAAGTATTGCTGTAGGTGAGGTAATCCTCATTGGTGAATCGGATCTGCTTCACATTGTAGATCTTGGCGAACGGTGCTTCCTCATCAATGTCCGCGACACCGAAACCTGCCGTTACATTATTGACGGTATTGGTGCCCTGATAGTTGCCGTTGACTTTAAGGGTGAGCCCTTCAAGAAGGTTGAACGTGTTGATGAGATTGAAGTTGGTCCTCACATAACGGGTGTCATCCGCGCGTGAATTGATGGAGGCCAAAGGCGAGGAGGCGCTTGATCCCAGAGAGTAACTCTCCCACGGGCCGGCATTGACATTGGAGACAACCGCGTTCATCGAGGCCTGTATCGAATACCAATCGTAAATCCTGCCCGAAGCGTTCAACATGCCGGAGAGTTTGTCAGCACCTGTCTCACGGACCACACCTTGATTGTTCTGATAACCGATGTTTGTGTAGAAACTGAAATCCTCATCTCCCTTGCTGAAGGTGAGATTGTTGTTGGTCACAATGGCAGACCTGGTGCAGTCCTTGTACCAGCTTGTCTTCTTAAGCTCAGGAGCGTTGGCAAGGAATCCGGTTCCTGTGGATGTCGCGAAAGAGACCGAGCCGGCACCCTGCCCCTTCCTGGTGTTGACTATAACCACACCATTCGCTCCGTTCACGCCATACATCGCCGTGTACGCAGGATCCTTCAGAATCTGAATTGATTCGATGTCGGCGACATTGATCATGGCAGGATCCACTCCTATGGCTCCGTCAACGACAAACATCGGCATGACAGAGGAACTCATGGAGCCGTTCCCCCTGATAACGATAGAACCCAGCGTGCCCGGCTGTCCGGAGCCGGAAATGATGTTGACTCCGGCCACCTGCCCGGCAAGCGCCTGAACCAGATCGAAAGAACCCGCTCTTGCGGAGAGTCTTTCTCCATCCACCTTGGCGGCAAGTGTGGAGATCTCGCTTCCGGTGGCTTCACCCTTGTCTTCCGGGGACTGGGCATAAGCCGGGGATGATGACAGTGAAGCTACCAGCAGTGAACCGACAGCCACAGTATATTTTATTAGTTTCATGTTTTCCATTACTAATAGTTTTTTTGTTCAAAGCAAAGATTACTCGTCAGACTGGCTGACCTGATAGCCCTTAGGGTTATCGGAGTCAGTCGCGACCTTGCTGCCGTCGGCGTTGGTAAACCAGACATGGAGATCGGTGATGACGGCATCCTCATCCAATCCGAAAAGAGACTTCGGGTATATGTACCTGTAATAACTTGTTTCGGAAGACATTGTCATCTCTATCTTCTCCACTGTCTTTTCCGAGCCGTCAGCAAGGGTCGCGACAGCATTGAGATAGGCCGTCTTCTCTCCATAAAGCGGAGTTTCCACATCTCCTATCTTCGAGACGAACTCTATCGAGACGAAATCTCCGTAACGGAAAGTCTGCGGGGTTGTCGAGACAAAATGGAGAACGGTGTAGTCATCGTTGCCCTTACCTCCCGTAACAGAGACTGTCTGGACATCCGAAACCAGGAACTCACCGGCATTCGCGGTATTGAATCCATTGTCCGAAAGGCAGGTAGCTACAGCCGAGAAGAACTTGATGTTGTTGCCGCCCGTCTTGAATTTCAGACTTACATTCGCCGTGGTTGTAGGATGAGTCCCGCTTCCGTCGGTGTTGATGTAGGTCGTGCCTCGTACAACAACCCACTCGACAGGACCGGTGTTGCCGAAGATCCCGAACTGTGACAGCATGGCGGTGTTGTACGGCATTGTCGTTGTCGGCTCTGTCTCGGCATTGGCGATGACCATCGCCTCGTCAGTGATGTCGAACAACGCCTTGCCGCTCTGCTGCACATTGGTGGCGGAGTAGGAGGCGTTCAACGTCTCGGACACTTTCCAACTCTTCGGGACAAGTATCGCAAGAGTAAAATATCCGTTCCTCTCTGTCTCAGGCACAAGCTGTACCTGAACCTTAACCTCTATCTCGGAGTCGGCCTTGGGATCAGACGGCCAAAGCACGGAGTTGAATGTTATGCAGGAGAAAAGCAGTACCGCGATTGTGGCAAGAACGGCGATACGCCCGAATTGTATCTTGAGTTTCATGTTTTCTTATGTTTATTCTGTTACACCTGTGAACATATATCTGTAATTTACAGATGCGCAATCCAGCTGGAAATTCATCACCAGAACACCTTTGTTGAAGGTCGCCAGGATCTCATCATCGTCCACCCGGCGGATGGCATTCGGGAACACCGAATTGTCGAAGTAAACATCCACCTCACCGGCTGGTATCTCAAAGCCATATTTCCTGGAGAAAGGAACATCCCCGTTATTCATGGCCAGACGAGAGATTTTCCCCTTCTCATAAGTGATGGTCAACCTGAACGTGTCGAAAAAATCAAAGTAAGGCTGGATGTTGATACCGTTGACATTCACGTCATCAAACTGGAGAACCTGAAAGATTCTGAATGTGGATGTCTTGTTGGCCTCATATTTTTCATCCGGAGTGAGATCCTGCAGATGGATGGAATAACAGGATGTCACAAAAGCGGCGAGAAGACAAAGCAGGCCTGCTTTCAGTATGTCGATTCTTTTCATTTCTTTGGCTATTATCTCTTGAGATTCTTATTAAGACGGGTTTCAGCCAATGGATACGGGAACAACATATCATCAGCCGTGAACGCGGTGTCATGCTGGAGGGGTTTGTATCCGATGACGTCAACGACCCTTGAATTGGCTACATTGAGGATTTTCCTTGTCCGGATTATGTCATACCAGTTCTGGGCCTCAAAACAGAGTTCCCAGACACGTTCCTTGTACACATCCTCGAACGAGATGCTCGACGTGCTCTCACTTGGAACAGCACGGTTACGTACCTTAAGGTATGCTGCGACAGCGTCCGGATCATTCGTGCTTCCCTCTTTGCAGGCGGCTTCAGCCATCACGAGAAGGATATCGGCATAACGGATGATCGGGAAGTCTTCTCCTGACCTTCCGTCCGCAAGCGCGGTCTCGTCAAAAAACTTGTAGATGTAAGGGCGTGTAAAGTCCGTTCCGTTCCAGCTGCTGTAGAACCAGCCCTTCTCGGCCGCCCTCTTGTCTCCGATTCCGAAAGTCGCTATAAACTGTGAGGTAGGCACAATCGAGCCGCCATAAATCCCGCCAGCGGAGAACTCGGAAGCATCGACCTCATTGGCACCATAAGGCAACAAGGCGGAATGCATGCTTGATTGGGAATAGGAAGGGTCATACTGCACCGCAAAGATCCACTCGCCGGTGTTCTCCTTTTCCGCCAGGCGCAGGTCAGAGTAATTCGGGAACAGTTCGTAGGCTCCGCTTTTAACGACCTCCTTGGCCTTATTGTAGGCTTTATCATAGCAGGAAACATCCCTGAGAGGATAGCCGGCCATCGTAAGGTAAACTTTTGCCAGAATGCTTTTTACAGCGCCCAGACCGATCTTTCCGTCGGCAGGATTCATCGGCGTGCCAGACAAAAGTTCCTCGGCTTTGACAAGATCTGACACAATCTGGTTGTAAACCTCACTTTCCGATGACGGAACAAGTACGATGTTGCTCACATCAGACGTAGGAGTGAGCGGCATAGGGACCGGACCGAACTCGCGCACAAGGCAGAAGTAGTAGTATGCCCTCAAGGCATAGGCCTGGGCGAGGCAGTTGTTCCTGACTGATTGGTCAACCTCGGCGGTCGAACCCTCTATTCCGGATATGGCATTGTTGCAGTTGTTGATCGATGTATAACGATGATCCCAGCAATACTCGATCAGCTGGTTGTCTTCAAGAAGAGGGAGATGGACTCCAAGGACCTCCTGCTGATACGGATAAGTCCTGTCGTGATAGCCGGTAAGCAGCTCGTACATCATCCATCCCGTGTGATTGACCGCGACAAGCCCGGAGAACAAGGATGAACCGACTGCGCTATAAAGGCCGTTGGCGGCCTCCTGCATCTCGGAAGCGGTGTTGAAGTAGTTGTCCGGAGACAAGAATGTCTTAGGCTTTACCGTAAGGAAATCGGTACACGACACGGACAACAGCATCATTGCGATGATGCCTATCATGATATTTCTTATACTTTTCATGTCTTCTTACTTAAAAAGTGATTTTCAAGCTGCCTGTGATGGTCAGAGGCCTCGGGTAGGACAGCCAGTCGTATCCGGACTGGTCATCCCCGCTACCCCATCCGCATTCTGGGTCATAGCCGGCATATTTAGTGAACAGATACACATTCTCAGCACTTGCTCCGAGAACCATGCCCTTGATGGCCTTGCAATTCTTGAGGATTTTGTGCTTGAAATCGTAAGAGATGGCGATATTCCTTATCCTGAGATAATCACCGTCCATTATGGCGAAGTCACCCATAAAGTTGTTTCCGAACTGGGCGTCGGTCGGAAGACGGAGTGACGCAAGTTTCGTGTTCTGGTTGTCTGGAGTCCAGGCGCTTGAAAGGATATCCGTGAAACTGTTGGTGTAGATGGCCTGGCCGACACAGAGGTTCTGTGTGAAGCTCTGAACCTTGAAGTCAAGCGCGGCGCCCAGGTCAATCATGAGGTTGAAGCCGTTCCAATTGAAGTTGTTCACGAAAGAGAGTTCCCAAAGAGGAAGTGAACGTCCAAGGTACTGTCCGTCGGCGTCATCATATTTGTAGTCACCGTTGACATCCTCAAGTTTGTAGTCTCCCGGAGTACGTCCATACTTCGCGGCTTCCTCCGCCTCTTCTATAGACCACGTCCCGATAAGCTTCTTCACATACCATCTCGCATATTCCTCACCCTCCTGGCAGAGTCCTCCGTGGGTCGAATGAGTGCCGTACAGCTTCTCGACAATCGTCTTGTTGCGGGAAGCGATGAAATCGAAGTCCCACTTGAAATTCTTGTTGTCGATGATGTGCGAGTTGACCGTGAATTCGAAACCGGTGTTGCGCAATGTGCCAAGGTTGGATGATGTGGAGGAGTACCCGGAAGATGCGGGAATCTCAACATTGAAGAGAAGGTCGCAGTTGCGTTTTACGTAGAAGTCGGAGATTATCTGGATCCGATCGTTGAACAGGCCCAGATCCACACCGAGGTCGAACTGCTTCGATGTCTCCCAACTCAGGTCCTGATTACCTAACTGGGCAAGTCTTACATAAGAATAACGAGAGTTGTTGAATGTGACGTTCCCGCTTGAGAAACGGGCGAACGTGGCATAGTTTCCGATCGACGAGTTGCCGACCTCTCCGTAGCTCATACGGATCTTGAACTGGTTGACCACATCCTTCGCCTTTGAGAACCACGGCTCGGAACTTACGGCCCAGGCTCCTGACACTGAAGGGAAGAAGCCATATTTATGGTTCGCGCCGAAGTTGGACGCTCCGTCCGCTCTGAAAGTGACTCCCAACATGTATTTGTCATTCCAGACCTGATTGGTTCGGAAATAGTAGGAGTTCATCCTGTTTTCTTCAATCGTGGAACTTGGTGTGACCATGTTGTCTCCAAGAGACAGATCGGAGTACCCTTTGTCGATTGAACTCATATTCTTGTTACCCTTGTATGAGTACTCATACCGGTAAGAGTACCAGGAAGCGCCAAGAACGAAATTCGAACTCAGTCTATTGTCAAAGAACTTCCTGGACCAGGTCAGGTAATCCTCGTTTGACCATCTCGCGGTGAAGGAGTCTCCGATATAGGCCTGATTCCCGGTGGATTCCGGGGAATAGTCCCGGATTCCCGCTTTCCTGACATCGGTTGCCTTGGAAGAACTGTTCTGATAGTTGGCTCTGACCGTGAGGGTAAGGTCATCGGTGAAATGAACATCCGCTCCCACATTCATAAGGAGATAGTTATTGTAGGAGACATTGCTCAGGTACTCAAGTTGCTGGACAGGATTTGATCCGGCCTCGCTCTGAGGGTAGTCACCTTTCTCTCCCCACGTGCCATCAGGGTATTTGACAGGCACTATAGGAGGCATCTCGACAACGTTGCGGATGCCGGTCTGTCCCATTCCTCCCTCGTTGTCAGGACTGTTGGCCTCGGTATTGCTCAAAGAGACCATCGCTGACAGATCCAACCATTTGTTGACCTTGGTCGAAGTGTTGACGGTTCCGCTCAGACGCTTTGAATAAGTGCTTTTCAGAATGCCCTGAATGTCCTGATAGCCGATGTTGGCGTAAACCTTCGTCCCGTTTTTGGAATGCGTGACAGAGAAATTGTGCTCAGTGGTGAGTGCGGTGCGGAGAGCTTCCTTCTGCCAGTCGGTGTCATACAGCGGAGTGGCGATGAGCAGACCGTTCTCATCACGGAGATAATTGCCGCCGGCATCCTTCGCATAGCTGAAAAGGTTCTCCATCGGGGAAGTAAGATGAGGCATGTTCTGCCCTGAATAAGCATAGGCAAGAGCCTGCATCGACATGTACTCATCGGCGTCCATCAGATCAAGGTTTCGGGCAAGGATGCCGATACCGGTCTTGGTCTCATAAGTGACCGTTCCCGAACCGGACGAGCCGGACTTGGTGGTGATGATGACGACACCGTTGGCTCCCTTCGCTCCGTACATGGCCGTGGCGGCGGCATCCTTCAGCACATTGATGTTCTCAATGTCCGACGAATTGATCATGTTGGGATCGACATCCACGACTCCATCAACAACATAAAGAGGATTTGAGGAGGCGTTGATCGAACCCATGCCGCGGACGCGGATTCTTACATTACCGCCCGGACGTCCGGATGTGGAGGTAACCTGCACACCAGCCATTTTTCCCGCCATGCTTTGAAGGACATTGGCGGCCGACGCCCGTTCGGAAAGTTCCGCACCGTTCACAGAAGACACCGAGGAGGTAAGTTCCCTTTTGATCATTGTACCGTAACCGATGACGACCGTCTCGTTGATAAGCATCTGGTCAGTCTCCAGCACGACTTCATAGTACGTCTTTCCGGACTCATAAGGCAGTTCTTTGTCCTGCTGCCCCAACATCGAGAACAGCAGGACCTTCGAGCCTGATGGAACCGAAAGTGTAAAACCACCGTCATTGTCTGTAACAGTGCCGACATTTGTACCCTTTACGGACACGAATGCTCCTACCAAAGGATTGCCGTCTTCGTCAAGCACGCAGCCCGAGACTTTCGACGGCTCCTGCGCAAGCAATGTTGATGTCTGGAGACCCACCCCCAGCAGCAACACCAGCGCGATTGTCAATAAATTCTTGGTTTTCATTTAGTAGTTAAAATTATGTTTACAACACAACTGTACAAAATTAATTTCAAGCCTCCCCCGAAGAGGTACACGGAAATAACAAAAAAGTATACGACCGTCAGGGCGCATGTCCACCCTACATGACGCCCCGATCAATCAAGTATGTCATCCACGGGACACCAGAAGAATCTCGGCCGGTAAGACTCGACATCCGAAAACTGTTGGGCAAAGACATTGGTGTTGACATTGTACGACACCAGGATTCTTCCGTTCTCCTCGAACTGGGGATGCGCCATGGCATTGTACGAGAACCAGTCGGCGTTGCCAAGGACCGGAATCAGGAAAATCTGCTTCCTGTTCTCCCACGGGCCATACGGTGTGTCGGACGTGTAGGTGAAAATCCTGCCCTCCCACAAAACCTTATGCCGGGTCAGCAGCACATATTTGTCCCTTAACCTGAATACATTGAATTGGGAAGAGACCGGCACGTCAGAGAGTCCGGAGAGGACTGCGGCATCATCCGGATTCCCGCTCCATCCCGTTCCATCGTAATATTCCCATTCAGTGCGGATGTTCTCCGCGGTCGTGCGGGCACAGGAAACCACAGAGACAGGGTTGAATATGTCATCGCTCTCCTTTTCGATCTGGGCATATATGTAAAGATAGTCTCCGTCATTCAACGCCGCCGCTCCATAAATCACCGATGATGGACCTGAATATGGAATCGGGGTGTCCCGCAAGAGCGTGAGCGACGGGAGTGAATATTCCAGCAGATGAGTCCGCTCGAAACGGAAACCCCACATGCCGTCAGTACCCTGATACATAAGGAACTGAAACACGTACAGTGTGTCCCCGACGACAAAGCCGTGTCCCGGCCAGTACCATTTTTCCTCATTCGGATAGTCCTCCGGAACCGCGGCGGAGTGGTTGTCACCGCTTGTGACCGCGGTCACCTTACCATTGTCATAGACCTGATACGTGTTCCTGAACATGTGGCTCGAAGTGCTTCTTGCTCCATTCTCCACCGGACTCGTGTAAGAGTCGCCCATCAGGAAGACAGATCTTCCGTCCGGCAAAGGAATCGAATACATCCCGTCTCCTCCCGTCACACCGGCGTTGTCCTGGATTATTCTGCGGGCGATCTTTGTGTCAAGTCCGTCGATATTGGCGGTGACGGATGTCGACCAGACGGCGGAGCCGTCTTTCACTATACTTAGAGTCACCTTGTAATCCTGCCGGACAGTGACCCCCGGAAGAGCGTATGACATCGCATCCTTCGCAAGACGCACCGCACCGTTGTTTTTGTCATGGATCTCGAACCCGTCAAACTCGGCATCCTTCAGCATTCTCCATTCAAGGAACAGAGTGTCAGCGTTCGAGGTATAGGAAATCTCCACATACCGCTCTGACGGATGGAAGTCCGGATCGTTACGGGTAACGGCGTCTTTCTCACCGCAAGAGAGCAATCCCGCAATGAAAAGAAGAGACATGGCGATCATAGGACATTGTTTCATTTTGTCTTTCAAATCTTTTCAGACTATTCTTCAGAGGTCCCCCACGAAGACGGACTGTCGGACATGAACAACTCAAGTACTCCTCCCCTGACGATTTCACTGAAATCCAGGTAACATCTGTCCATGTCGGCTCCATTCAGCTTCGCTCCTTGAATGTAGATGTCCGAGGGACTGTTTCCGTGGGCTATGATGGTGAACTCCTTTCCGCCGGCATAGTCGGGGTCAGTCTTGAACACAACCTTGTCGAACACAGGACTCGTTATCTCCATTCTCCCGTCTCCCGGACAGGAAGGGTGCAGACCGGAAGCCGTAAGAACATACCACGCAGACATCTGACCGGCGTCATCATTGCCCACAAGCCCGGTTATCGGGTTGTTGGAATAAGCGTGGGAGCAAATGAAGCGGGTCCACTTCTGGGTGTTCCAAGGTTCTCCCAATCTGTTGAATATGTATGGTGCGAAATGGACCGGCTCATTTGAATGGTTGTAGTACTCGTTCCACAACATATTGTCAGGGGTCTTCCCGAAGAATTCCTTCAGGTCCTCAATCACCTTTCCGCGGCCTCCCATGAGTTCCGCCATGCCTTCATAATCCTGAGGCACGAACCAACCCTGCTGGTATGGGTTGCATTCTATGCATCCGTACCACTCCCGAGTCCTGGCATTCTCCGGCCATTCCGCCCAGGTTCCGTCGGCCAGGCGAGGCCTGAACCAACTTTTCTCCGGATCGAATATGTTCCGGTACGCCTGACTCCTCCGGTAATGCTCCGCAGCCTCGTCATCCTTCCCCAAAGATGCCGCGAGAACGGACAGGCACCAATCAAAGTAAGCATATTCCAATGTCTCTGAAATACAAAGGGAGGACGGAGTCCAGCCAAGAGGATAATTGCCGAACCTTTCGGCTGTGTTGACAGCGTATCCGTAGGCTTTCTCCACATCATAGCCACGGATGCCTTTGGTGTAGGCGTCGGTCAGGACTGAAATCGCAGGATTGCCGATCATGCAGCCGGAATAGGAATTGAGG
This sequence comes from bacterium, assembly GCA_963639865.1. Classification (GTDB taxonomy): domain Bacteria; phylum Bacteroidota; class Bacteroidia; order Bacteroidales; family UBA932; genus Cryptobacteroides. Next base: position 99,543 of record CAVHWO010000019.1, read on the forward strand.
AATTCCCACCGCTCGAAGTATTCCCTGCCGCTCTGCTGCGCCATGGTTGTCAATGAGGCAACCATGTCATTGACCACCTGCGGGTTTATGATGGATTGAAGCGGCATCTGACTTCTGAAAACATCCCAGCCGCTGAAAATTGTCCTCTTGGTGAAGCTTCCGGAAGGCTCATGCACTTTGAAATCCCCTCCCACATAGCGGCCGTCAACATCCGCATAGATCCTGGGATCAATCATCGAATGATAGAGAGCCGTGTAGAAAACTGTCTTCTCATCTTCCGTCCCTCCGGAGACCATGATCTTCGAAAGTTCCCTGTTCCATGCGGATTTTGCCTCCGCTTTCACCTGTCTGAAATCCTTCGCGGCGATCTCTTCCGCGAAATTCTTTCTCGCGCCCTCCTGATCAACGAAAGAAATCCCGACTTTGACAGTGAGCTCTTCCCCCTCGGCCGTCCGGAATTCAGAGAAGAAGCCTATGTGTCTGCCTTCAATTTCATCCTTTCCCCGGATAATCTCTGACTGTGCGACCCTCCGCAGATACTCCTCACTCACGACATCGTCTTTCTTACGGGACCATCCGTCAGGAATGTCAGCGCTCCAGAAGCCGTAATTGTCCAGCGGTGAACTGAATTCGGCATGGAACCAAAGGGTGTAGTCGGCATTGCCGTCACCATTGCCCCAACCTCCGGTCCGAGGGGTACATCTCATCCATCCCTCGATGGTTTGGGAATCGACGACCTTGACATATTGAGTCTCCGCCGTTCCACCCACTCTCCGCGCGAGATCGATCTGGACACGGGAGGAATCGCTCTCCGGATAAGTGAACTTCAGTATGCCGCAATGAGGCGTCGCCGAGCATTCCGCAACTATGCCGTAGTCGGTCAGCGACACCTTGTAGTATCCCGGATAGGCTTCCTCCGTGGACTTGTCATATGCGGAACGCCATCCGTCAATGCTTCCGTCCTCCTTGCCGGCGATTGTCCTGAGCGGCCCGACAGTCGGCATGATCATGAAGTTGCCCAGATCTCCGAACCAGCCCACTCCGCTCATCTGCGTAAGACAGAAGCCCTCTATGGTTTTCATCTCATAACTGTAGCCGCAGCTGTTGTCCCCTCCTGTGATGGTGTTGGGACTGACCTGAGCCATCCCGAACGGGGTTGTTGCTCCTGGAAATGTCTTCCCCAAGCCGTGATACACTCCGGCCGCCTCCGTACTTGTGCAGGCTCCAATGAATGGATTGACATAATCCGCGGGAGTCTTGGCCGGCCGAGAGCAGGAACAAAGAATCCCTCCCGCCAGCAAAGCGCTCAACATCAAGTTATTTTTCATATTCCGTCTTTAGCATATAAGTTCTTACCGAAAACCTTGGAGCGGAGACAGGTATGACTGTCTCCCGGCCGTTCGCAGCGGCTACCGTCGAAATGGCATTCCCTCTCAAATCCACTTCCGAGACTTCCCCGACAGGAAAATGCAGACGGATCCTCTGCCGCGACTCATCCCCGTCGGCATTGTACACCCTAAGCACATAGCCTCCTTCGGTCTGATAGAAAGCACTCACGACATACCCTGTGCCTTCAAGATCGATCAAGGACTCGCTCTTCAAGGAATCATGCCCCGACACCCTGCTCACAAGAGGCTCATTCCATTCGCAGTTCCTTTCCTGCAAGCCGGCGGAATCCCATCTTCCCGAATGAGGCATTATCGCATATTCGACATCCGTAGGCCTCGTTACAGGATGATTTCTGGCCCAAAGACCGTCTCCGGAGTAGAGAATGGTCAATGCAAGCGGAAAATCCTGACCATAGGAATATGTCGTGGTGTGATCGGAATATAGAGCGAAGCTTCTGTCGGACTCCTTGTCGAACAGATCCACCCAATTAAGCAGGACACAGTGCTTGATGTCAAACCAGCTGTCAAAATAGGTGTTCTCCTGCCTGCTTTGGCAGACGTCAAACGGAGCGTCCTTGAAAAGTTGAGGATTGGAGAATGACGTGGGGAACAGGATGTTGAGTTTATACCTGTCCTCATAGAAAGCCCTGTACGGAGAGCCGCCGGCATCATCCTGGCGGTATTTTCCTATCGCCTCATCCTCTTTCCAGTCAATGTGCAGAGAGCAGCGGATCATCGGGGAGCCTTCTTCAAGAGTCAGTGTCTGGACAAACGGATTCCGCGCAATGGAACCCTTCACGATGACTGTGGTCTTGAGACCCTCAATTCGCCGGACTTCAACGGACGCAGGCGCGTCAGAGGAGGAGTGCCACTTGGCCTGGTCATAGAAGTAGCCACGGATCTCATTCAGATGGCGGCTTCCGTGAGGGTCACAGTACTCATAACCGTCGGCTCCGGTCAGACTGGTGATGACACCGCCTTTGGCGGGATCAAGAACGATGGTGTACCCTCCGCCTGACACGGTCACGGCATCACTGCCCGGAGCATATTCCGTCACCTCCGGCTCTATTGCCCTCGACCGTCCGGCTTTCCCTAACTTGAAGGCTGTGATACCGAAAGGCAAGGCATCCACCCTGAACAGAATCTTGTTCCGTTCAATCGCAAACGGAACATTCCTGCCTTTTGCGGTCTTTAAGGACAAGGCTTTCCCTTCGAGCGCGGCCGGAATCTCCGCGCTGACAAGAGCGCTGCGTCCGAAGCCTGCGGTGTTGAACACGCTTATGCTGTAAGATCCGGTGCCGCCGTCTCCTTCGGAAGTCAACGCATCCAGAACCTTGTCGCAATTCGCGTCAGCCGAACCGGTCCAGAGGGTAATGTTGTCAGCCCAGGTGCCATATTTGTTGAGATTGTTGTAAGGCACAATCCATGAATCATGATGCTGAGACAGCATGAGTGTGCGCCAGGACTCATCGATAAGCGATTGATCGATCTTCTTCCCGTCGATCAACCCCATCATGGCGCCGATCTTCTCCGTCATCACAATCTTGTTCTCGCTGCGGCGCACCTGCTGTGCAATAAGCTGGAGCACTTGGGAACCCCACATCAACGATGTCCTGACATCCTCCTGCGACATTTTGTAATCCTCCCTTGGATCTCCGGAGGCCACTGTCTCAAAATATTCCCTCCAGGTCACATATTGAGAGTTGTTCGCAGCCTCCCCCGGCTTTCCGATCCAAGGGCCTTTCGTCCAGCCGGCATCCTGGAAACACATTCCGACAGGATGGATGATTCCGGCTCTGCGGCACGCCTGAAGATACTTGTCGGAGTTGTAACTGGCGGTTGTCCGCCACACGGCCGTAGAATCCAGATCCTCACACCCATAACGGGGCACTGCAAGGATCGACGTGCCGTCCGGACCGGTCCAGTTCACCAAACCGTGTCCGAATGCCGCCGTGTACCCGCCCCAGCAGGTGTTGGGACATTTCAAAGACGCATATCTGTAGCCGAGCTGGTCAAGAATCCCCGGCAGGCAGGAAGTGAAGCACGGCTCTTCGACAGAATAGGTGACAAACTCCACATCAGGGAAATGTGAATGGATCTTCTTCATGCCGTATTGCATCTGACGTATGATGCTTTCACCGGAAATGTTGTACATGTACGGCTGGGCATAGGCAGGGTTTGTGAACTCCACACGAGGTGATTTGACAATCCCCGAGAAAAGTTCATACGCCTCCGGAGTCCTCACGGCCACCGTGTCCCAAGTCTCAGGTTCTATCTCCAGACAGAACCGCCAGTCCGGATTGTCCTTGAACTGATCCACCAGAAACTGGGTGTAGGTCTTCATCGGATAATGTCCGTACACACCACCGTGGTATCCGTCCACGAAACAAGGCCGCTCCTGCGAATGTGCCGGTGAAGAGAATGACAAGGCAAGAAACGTCATGGAGGCAAGCGCCAAAACGCTCTTCAGCCTTGCCTGAAAAAGCTGATTATCAGTCTTCATGTGTTATTTTGTTGTTATGAATATACAAAAGTCGCCCTCAGTCTGTCCTTTCGAGGGATATGACTCTTACAAGAGGCTTGTTCATCCTGTAGATCAGCTCGACGAGCTCCTGCATGTATTTTTCCCAGATCTCCCTTATCTCCGGATAATAGCTCTTGCGATACCAGTAGTTGCTGGCTGCCACGAACCAGTCTTCCCGCGCCCTCCTGGAAACAGTCTCTATCGATTCCCAGTCATCCACAAAACGCTTTCCCGGATCTTTGAAGACATTGTACTCCATCCAGACATATTCCCGCAGACGCTTATCGATCTCCAGACGCTCCTCGTTAAGATACATTATCGCCGAAGCCTGTCTGTACTGAGGCGAGGCGGTAAGTTCGGCAAGGTTGATCCCTTTCTCAAGGTCATCTGAAGAGTATTCCCTCAATGGCTGCGAGTCAATCTTCAGCAGATCCACAATCCCAAGATAATCCCTCTTCGATTTTTCTATCCTCGCAGCGGAAAGGGAGTCGGATCCGGGTCTGTTGAAAACATCGGAATAACCGGTGTCATTCATCCCGAAAGTCAACGTTATGTAGTCGGGATTCCTGCTCAGCACATCGTCCTGAAGACGGTTCAGGATTTCCTTTGACGTGTCACCGCCGACACCGCAGTTATAAAACCAAAGGGGCATGTCCGGGAATCTGGTCATGTAAAAAAGCCAGATGTAGGAATGATAGTGTCCTCCATGAGTTATGCTGTCTCCGACAAATACGACTTTGTCACCGCTTTGAAACCGCGGGACAAGACCTTGAGCGTTCGCCGACAGCGATGACAACCCTACGATTGCCGATACGATATAATTCAGAGCCTTCATGCCGTAAAAATTCTACGGGCAAATTTACGGACGTACAATCTTGTAAAAGTCGCCCAGGCAAACAAAGAAGTACACTATACTGTCACCCCCTCCCCTTCTATCGAAGGAAAGTCAGGAGGTACGGCTCCATCACCTTGTAGCCCTCAAGCGTCGGGTGCACGGTGTCCAGGGAATATTCAGGACGGATCTTGCCGGACTCGTCAGCCAGAAGCGAGAAATAGTCCACATACTTGATGTGGTTCTTCTTTGCGTAGGCGGAGAGCAGTCCGTTGAACTTGAGGATCTGCTCGTAACAGTCCTTGACTTCCGGACGCCAGTGTATTTCGTAGGAGCAGAGAACGGAGCAGACTATCGGCTTTATTCCATTGGCCCTGGCGATCTCACACATCGATTTGATGCTTCCCACCGCAGTCTCGACATCCACGGCATGTCCGGGATTGAGCGCGATGTCATTCAGACCGGCAAGAATGACCACGTATTTGGGATGAAGTTTCACCACATCCTCCCTCATCCTGACCAGGATCTGGGATGTGGTCTGCCCGCCGATGCCTCTCCCGGCAAGGTTGTTGTCCGTAAAGAAGTCCGGATCCATCCCCGCCCAAATCTCCGTGATGGAGTCTCCGAACAGCACCGCCTTGGGCGTCTTTGTAATCTCCGCATTAGCCTTGGAATAAACCCTCATCCCGGCCCAGTCGTCTCCTTGTGCGGAAAGGGACACGGTCATGAACAAGATGAATGTTGCGAACACAAGTCGCCTGACAACAATGTTTCTGTGCATAGTCAAATGTTTGTTTATAATACGCAAATATACCACAAAACCCTCTGATGCCGCCCTCGGCGGAGTATGCAGGATTATCAAAAGAGTATTCTGATCCCTCCAAGATAAAATACGGTGTGGGATTCATTCCGGTTCGCTTTTATCTTTGCATAGAAAACCCCCGCTAACATTTTTCGAACATGTCAAGTATCAAGAAGTCTCTGTTCGCCTTAAGCGCTCTTGCCGCCGCCGTTTTGGGCGGATGCTCAAACGAAAGGGTGGATTATGCAAGTTATGTAAACACCCTTCAGGGAACCGAATCCTGCGTCGAGTTGAGCCACGGCAACTCCTATCCCGCCACGGTAATGCCTCATGGCCTGCACGCCTGGAGCGCCCAGACGGGCTTCAACGGAGATGGAACAAAGTACCAATACCAGGCGACAGAAATCCGCGGCTTCCAGCAATCGCATCAGTGCAACAGCTGGATGAACGATTATGCGCAATTTTCATTCATGCCCGAGTGCGGAGAACTGATCCTTGACGACAGGAAGCGAGGTGTCGGATTCAGTCATTCCGATGAGATCGCAAAGCCCTACTACTACTGCGTAAGGCTTGAGAACGGAGTCCGCGCCGAGATGGCACCAGCCACAAGAGCCGCACATCTCCGGTTCAGTTACCCCGAGGCGGACAACGCCTATCTGGTGTTTGACGCAAACGAAGGAGACAGCCGCATCACAATCGACCCCGAGAACAGGACCCTTACCGGATGGGTCAGGAATTACCGCTACATCGGCAATCCGGACACCTTCCGCAATTATTTCCACATAGTCTTCGACCAACCTTTCACCGAATACGGAGTCTGGGAAGGCATCAACGGGACATCCACAGAGGGTTGTACGGAGATGGAAGGAGACAAGGTCGGAGCATATTTCAGATTCGCGTCCGGAGTCAGCGTACAGATCAAGGCCGCGTCATCATTCATAAGCCCGGAACAGGCTGTCCGCAATCTTGAGGAAGAGGCGGGCAAAGACCGGACATTGGAACAGACAAGCGAGAGGGCGCACAAAGCGTGGAACCGCACTCTGTCGGCGATAGAGGTGGAGGGCACCGGCGAAGAGGACATGACGACCTTTTATTCCTGCCTCTATCACGCAAGTCTCTATCCAAGGATTTTCCATGAGTTGAAAGAGGATGGGAATCCTTATTATTACAGTCCTTTTGACGGGCAGGTCCACGATGGCTACATGTTCACGGACAATGGTCTTTGGGACACATTCCGCTCACAATTCCCGCTCAACTGCATTCTGCATCCGGAGGGACACGGACGTTATCTCTCGACCTTCTATGACGTTTACAGACAGGGAGGATGGCTTCCGGCCTGGTGCGCTCCGTCAGAAGCCGGGATCATGATCGGGAATCATGCGATGTCCCTGCTTCTGGATGGCTGGGTAAAGGGCATACGCAGTTTTGACCCTGCCCAGGCCCTCGAAGCCTATCTACACGAAGTCACCGCGGTAGGCCCATGCGGAGGTTCTAACGGACGGCCCGAATGGGAAGAGTTCCGGAATCTGGGATATGTCCCCTATCCGGATGCCTCGATGGCCGTGGCAAAGACGCTTGAATACTCCTACGATGATTTCTGCGCATGGAAACTTGCCGGGCTTACCGGCCAGAAAGACTATGAGGAATTTTTCAGCAGTACAATTGACAACTGGAAGAATGTCTTCGACCCTCAGACCGGGTTCATGCGGGGGAAGCGCAGGAACGGAGAATGGCATGAGCCGTTCAATCCGCTGGAATGGGGAGGACCTTATTGCGAAGGCAATGCGTGGCATTACAATTGGTCTGTGTTCCACGACATCCAAGGTCTGATCGACATAATGGGAGGCAATGAGAAGATCACCGAAAAGATGGATTCCGTGTTCGCTCTTCCCAACACGGTTCTCCCCGGTACATTCGGAGGTCTGGTACACGAGATGCGGGAAATGATGGAGTCTGACATGGGTCAATATGCCCACAACAATCAGCCCATTCAGCACATGCCGTACATCTACACCTATGCCGGACACCCTGAGAAGACCCAGTACTGGGTGAGGGAAATCATGAGACGGCTCTACAACGGTACCGAGAAGGGCTTTGCCGGAGATGAGGATCAAGGTGCTATGTCCGCATGGTACATCATGAGTTCACTCGGATTTTTCCCGGTATGTCCAGGCACTGACCGGTACGTCTTCGGGAGTCCTCTGTTCTCCAAGGTCACGATCAATCTTGAAAACGGCAGGAAGTTCGTAGTCAACGCCCCAGGGAACAGTCCGGAGAATGTCTATGTTCAGGAGATCCTCCTCAACGGCGATAAACTTGAACGCAATTACATCACACACTCCGAGATCATGGCAGGTGGGGACCTGACAATGGTCATGAGTGCGGAGCCGCCAACGGTCACTGCCGCTCCCGATACTCTTTAGGAGACATCCCGTACATCTCAGTGAACTTGCGGTAAAACCACGACTTGTTGTTGAAGCCGCTGTCGAACATGACTTCCTGGACAGTGAGGGAAGTTGTCCTGAGAAGATTGGCCGCATATTTGAGCCTGACCATACGCACCAGCTCACCCGGAGTCTTGTCCATGACGCTCTTGACCTTACGATAAAGAGTCATCTCGCTCACACACAGATGCGACGCGATGTCGGCTGTGGACAAGTCTTCAGAGATGTTCGATTCAACGAGATTGACTATGTCCGCTATAAAGTTCCGGTCAACGGAACTCATCTCCACTCCATAAAACATGTCTCTGTCAGATGCGGAGGATGTGAAGTACTTCCTCAGTCCGGAGCGATTCCTCAGAATGCCGTTAACCACAGCCGTCAACTGTGCCGGAAGGAAAGGTTTGGGGATGAAGGCGTCACTTCCAAGATTGTAAGAGTTGATCTCATCGGAGACATCGGTCCTTATCGCCAGTATCACGACAGGGATGAACCTGGTGAGCTCATTCTCCTTCATCCTATGCAGAAGTTCCATCCCGTTCATCACCGGCATGTTCATGTCGGTGATGACCATGTCCACTTTTCTGGCCTCAAGAACCGCCATCGCCTCCTCTCCGTTCGCCGCCTTGATGACATCACAATAGCTTCTCAAGACATCCGCGACAACCTCACGTATCTGAGGCTCGTCATCCACAATCAACACTGCCGGGACATTTCCCCTTACAGTGTCCGCGTTCCGGTCGGATGACATCGCTGGAAGCCCTTCGGGATCCAATGACGGCTCAGGCCCATTACCATCCTCCTCCGGGGCCTGACAGGACGAGGCAAGCTTATCTTCGGAAGCGGAAGGAATCCGCAATGTGAATGTGACAGATTTGCCTACAACGCTGCTGACACCGATCTCTCCTCCCAACGCCGTGACAAGGCTCTTGACCAAAGCCATCCCCACCCCGTTCCGGATAGGTTTCCCCTTCGCTATTCGCCTCTCCAGATTCTCAAAAATCACAAAACGGTCAAAGACCCTGTCAAGTTTCTCCACGGAAAGTCCTTTGCTGGTGTTGGTGATCACAGCACTTATCCCGCCGTCTTTCCCCTCCATGCTGACATTGACCTCTCCTTCTTCAGGAGTATATTTGTAAGCATTGGAAATGATGTTGATGAATATCTTCTCCAAGGCTCCGGCGTCACTGATAAACCTCGAAGGCAGGCTGTTTACGCTGAGATCCAGCCTGATCTCCTGCTTCTGCCCGATTTCCGTGAAATCATCCAGAATCGAGTCCAGCAACTCTTTCGCATCAACCACCGTATAGTGAAGATCGTAACAGCCGCTCTCGACTTTTCGGAATTCAAGCAGTTCCTGTATCAGACGCTGCATCCTTGCGGCATTGTCATTTATGATCTTGACATAGTGGCTTTCAGCATCCCTCTCCCACTTCATGTTCGCAGCCAGCCGCTCTCCCGAACAGGATATCAGGGTAAGCGGAGTCCCGAACTCATGGGCTATGTTGGTAAAGAACGTGAGCTTTGCCTCATACGTCTCTTTCTGGGTCTGTTTTTCCATCACCTCATCGGCAAGAAGCTTCTTCTGCCTGCGACGCTCCCTGTAGAAAAGAAGCAACAGCCAGACTATGAAAGACGTCAATGAAAAATACCCAAGGAACGCCCATAGGGTCAAGTACCACGGATTCTTGATGAAAATACGGAAACTTTCGTCATTGTCACACCATACTCTGTCACCATTGGTACTTTTCACAGTAAAGCTGTATTTCCCGGGAGGGACATTGGTGAACATCGCAGGCGTACCGGACGAAACAGTGACCCAATTGTCATTAAAGCCGTTCAACTTGTAGGAGTATTGGCAATTGGAATTGTTTATATACTCCACGGCCGAGAATGTTACAGTGAAAAAGTTCTCGTTGTGATTGAGTATTACCGGAGTGTCCGCTCTGACCCTCCTGACGTTATCGGGACTGACACTCAATCGGTCAATGATGATTCTTGGAGAAAACTTCCTGAAAGACAGGCTGTCCGGACAGAAATGATTCAAGCCGTTGACACCCCCGAAATATATTTCCCCGGATGATGTCCTAAGACAGGAATTGTTGTAGAACTCCTTCCCTTGAAGGCTCCCCGTATTCGTATAGTTCGTAAAGTCTCCGCTTTGCAGATCAAGCATTGCCAAACCGTTATTGGTGGCGATCCAGATCCTCCCCTGGCCATCCTTGATCATGGAATGCACCGTGTTGTCCGGAAGTCCCGGACGCCCGTCAAAAGGTTTGAATCCCCATTTCCCGGATTCATCCCTCTGTCCGTGACGCAAGCCATAACTTGTCCCTATCCAAAGGGATGACGGGTCATCCCAAAGCAGGAATCTGACATTGTTTTCGGGGATGCTGCAGGAATCATCCCCGAGACTCTGACGGGTAACCTTCCCGGATGAGGGATCAAAGATGTTCAACCCTCCGCCAAGAGTACCCAGCCACAAGGTGTTGTCTTCCGATGAGGTTATGCAGACCACATTGTTGCTGCTGAGAGACGCCTCGTCATCATTGTCATGGGAATACCATGTCTCTGACATCACCCGCCCGGCATTCGCGCCCTCTCCTAACTCCAGACAGATCAGACCGTAATTGAGAGTACCTATGTACAGGCGATTGGAGTGACTGTCATAATGCATCGTGTACACAACCATCGGCCGCTTCTCGTCAAAACGGTGTACAACGGAAAGTCTCCCGGTCTTCGTGTCAAAAGACTCAACAGCATCCCTCACGCCGATGAAAATGTTATCCTTAGGACCATTGACCATTGAGAAAATGTAGTTGTCACCCTTGGAAAGACATTTCTTTGGCATCCCTCCGGAATCCAGCACACACAACCCAGCACCCAGGACAGAAACGTAGATGTCACCGTTTCCTGTCTGCACCATCGAAGAAACAGTCCCTCCGGTCTTTCCGCCAAACATCGAAAGGCTTGTAAGTTTCTTCATGGGATCATCATCCATGCAACAGGCCTCAACACCTTTGCCATCAATGGACAGCCAGACAATGTCCTGCGAGCCGCAATGGAAAGACAGAAGATTGTCGCGGCTCAGGTAATCCAGAATTGTGATCTTACCGGATGAGAAATCGGCCTTGTACATACGCGACCTGTCAGCCGCTATGCCCCAGGTCTTGTCCGGGAACATCTCCGCATAGAATATGTTACCTTTGAATGCCAAGGAATGGACCACCTCTGATGAGGATTTGTCATATTCGAAGATTCTATCAGAGGAGGCGAACAATATCTTATCTTCCGATGCCATCATCTGATAAATCCCGCAGGATTCCGGAAAGATCGTACCGGCTATCACAGCATCGATGTCTCCGTTCCCGGAATTACGGGAATATGCCACCATCTCCACAGAACCGTCAGTCATTGTCAGCACAAGTCTGTCCTCGCCTACACAAGCCAGACGGGAGATGTCCGAAGTCCTGCAGCCTGAAATGTTGAAAGGAAGCATCTTATCGGTGTCCTTGTCATAGAAAGCTATTCCCCAGCCTCTTGACGAACAAAAGATCTTACCTGCCTCCGTTACGGCCAAAGACACTCCTCCACCGGAGAATGCATTGATCTGAGCCGGTCCTAATCTGAAACGGGTAAAAGCCTCTGTCTCCAGATCCATCCTGTTGACACCCCAGTCTGTGACAACCCAAAGATGTGTCGAGTCCTCACGGACGACATCATGCACGATATTGTCCAAAAGAGTGTGTTCATTGTCGTATTCGCTCCGGAAGACCTTTATCGAGGACCCGTCATAGACGTTGAGTCCGTCCCAGGTTCCAAACCACATCAATCCTTTGTCATCCTGATAAAAGCAGTTGATGCTGCTGTTCGACAGCCCGTCATCGGTAGTGATCAGATAATGCCCCTTCTCGGCATTAGCCGGAACGCAAGTGACGGACAAGGCCAATGCGAGAAAAACCTTGATGACCGGGATTTTATTCATAACCATCTTTGTACACCATTTCCTGCCAAGCCTCGACCGCTTTGACAAAATACTCCGTTCCCAAATATAATAAAAATACTCCGGCTAATGTAAAAAAAGCGCCGGGCCTTTCGACCCGGCGCTTTCGCATATTCATTTGTCAAAGATTACTTCTTTGCCGGCTTGGCGGCTCCGTTCTTGGCTGCAAGGCGCTTCTGGTTCCAGACTGTGGCATCATACATCACAGGTGTACCGATGAAGATGGAAGCGTAGGTACCGATGCAGATACCAAGGATAAGGGCTACCGAAAGACCTCTGATGGACTCTCCGCCGAAGATCGCGATGGCAAGCATGGTGACGAGGGTCGAAGCGGAGGTGTTGACGGTACGGGTCAAGGTCGCGTTGACGGCCAGATTGGCGTTTGTCCTCACATCCATGTTCGGATGCAGGATCCTGTACTCACGGATTCGGTCGAAGATGACCACGTTGTCGTTGATGGCGTAACCGATGATGGTCAGGATGGCCGCAATGAACGTCTGGTCAACGTCAAGGTTGAACGGGAGGATTCCCGAGAACAGGGAGAAGAAGCCGATCACGATGATGGCCGTGTGGGCAAGTGAAACCACACCGCCAAGACCCCACGTCCAACCTTTGAACCGGAACGCGATGTAGGCGAAGATGACGAGCAGTGAGAGGATGACGGCGACTATGGCGTCTCTCTTCATGTCGTTGGCGATCGTCGGGCCGACCTTGTCGGACGAGATGATACCGTTAGGATTCTCGACGGTTGACTTGAACTCATCGATTGTGATGTCCTTCTCGGCGAAGAACGGCTTCAAGGCGTGGTAGAGCTTGGCCTCGACCTCGGCGTCAACCTCGGTTGACTCCTGGTCGTTCTTGTACTGGGTGGTGATCTTCATCTGGCTCTCGCCACCGAACTGCTTGACCTCGACGGCTCCGTCGAACTCGACAGAAGCGGCCTCACGGATCTCCTCCGCCGTGACCGGCTGGTCGAAACGGACCACGTAGGTACGGCCGCCGGTGAAGTCAACACCATAGGTGAAGCCCTTGGTGAAGATCGAGACGACGGAGATGACAATCAGCGCACCGGAAATGATGTAGGACCACTTGCGGAGATTGATGAAGTCAACATGCGTGTTCTTGAGGAAGTTCTTGGTGAGATCGTTCTCGAAAGTGATGTTCTTGCCCTTCTCGATGCGGTCATCAAAGATAAGCCTTGTGATGAAGATGGAGGTGAGGACGGAGGTGATGATACCGATGATCAAGGTTGTGGCGAAGCCCTGTACAGGACCGGAACCGAAGAAGAAGAGAACCACACCGGTAAGGAGGGTGGTCACCTGACCGTCGATGATGGCGGAATAGGCGTTGCTGTAGCCGTCGGCGACAGCCTTGCCGAGCCCCTTGCCGGCAGCGAGCTCTTCCTTGATTCGCTCGTAGATGATCACGTTGGCATCAACGGCCATACCCATTGTCAGGACGAGACCGGCAATACCGGGGAGTGTCAGAACGGCTCCGAACGAAACGAGGACTCCGAAGAGGAGAAGCACGTTGCAGAGAAGCGCGAAGTCAGCGGCCACACCGGCACCCTGATAGAAGAAGACCATGTAAACGAGAACCAGAAGGAACGCGATGGCGAACGAGATCATACCGGCGTTGATTGACTTGGCTCCGAGAGAAGGTCCCACAACCTGCTCCTGAATGATGGTGGCCGGAGCCGGAAGCTTACCTGACTTGAGGACGTTCACAAGGTCGGTGGCCTCATCCGGAGTGAAGTGACCGGTGATCGAGGAACTTCCGCCCGTGATGGCGTTCTGTACGTTAGGGTATGAATACACCATGTCGTCGAGGACGATGGCTATCTGCTTGCCGACGTTGTCGCTGGTCATGCGCGCCCAGATGTTGGCACCCTCGGCGTTCATGGTCATGGAGACGGAAGGCTCACCGTTGGAGCCGTGGTCGTAAACGACGCGGGCATCGGTGATCACACCTCCGTCAAGCTTCGCCTTGCCGTCCCTTGAGGTGGCCTTGATGGCGACGAGCTCGAAGATATTGTCTCCCTGAACATACTCGGAAGGCTTCACTGACCACATCGGCCTGAACTCAGCCGGGAAGATCTCGGCGATCTGAGGCATCGAAAGGTACCTGTTGACCTTGGCGGTGTCGATCGCTGCGGAGAAACCTATGCAGGCGTTGTTGGCACCGGAAGGGTTAAGCACGGCGAAGAGCGGGTTGGCCTTCCTGTAGGCGTCAAGCTCGGCCGAACTGTTCTGGTTCTGCGCGATCTCCGAGTTAAGGAGAGAGTCCGTGCCGTTCACGGCGTCGGTCTCAGGCTGTGCCGCTGTCTCGTCCACGCTGTCAGTCTCACCGGCAAGAATCTCGGCCAGTTTAGTGTTGGCCTCGGCAAGATATCCGGAGAGTTCCTGAGCCGTGTAGGTCTCCCAGAACTCAAGGGAAGCGGTTCCCTGAAGGAGTTTTCTCACACGCTCCGGCTCTTTGACACCCGGAAGCTCAACGAGGATTCGTCCGCTATTGCCAAGTTTCTGGATGGAAGGTTGGGTCACACCGAAACGGTCGATACGGCTTCTCAGAACATTGAATGAGTTGGCCACGGCACTCTCCGCCTCTTCACGGATGACGCTGATGACATCAGCGTCAGAGGAGGCCGGGGTGATCTTGTCCTTCATCTCATAGGTTCCGAAGATCTGGGCGAGGTTCTGACCGTTGCCCACTTCTTTCCAAGCGGCGGCGAAAAGGGAGATATAGTCCTCTCTGGAGTTTACGCTGCGTTCCTTGGCGAGGGTGAGAGCCTTTTGGAATTCCGGATTCGTGTTGCCACCGGCAATGGCTCTGACAAGATCCTGAAGCTGAACCTGCAGCATGACGTTCATGCCACCCTTGAGGTCCAGACCGAGATTGATCTCCTTGGCCTTGCACTCCTTGTAGGTGTACCAAATGAATACCTTCCTCGAAGAGATGGAGTCAATGAACACCCTGTTCTGTTCCTTCCTGATTGAATCCAGATAGTAAGCCTGGTCGTTTTCAGGAATCTGGACGAACTCCGCTGAATTCCGGACAGCCACCGCCGCCTTTTCAGCGAACTTCTCCGCTTTCTTTTCCTGGATGGAAGTCACCGCTGTGAAGGAAAGCTGCCAAATGGAAGCGATCGCAAGCAGAATGGCGACAAGCCTTATCCAACCTTTACTTTGCATAATTTTTACCTTATTTTATTGTTTCAATTTTTTCGCATAAAAATAGGGGTACAAATTTAGCATTTTTTTCTTAGAAAGAAATTATCTGCCAAGTATTTCTTATTTTTGCAGACGCATTCACCGAAGATTTTTCAGAATGGGAAACAGGATACTCATCGGCATATTCACTCTGCTCGCGCAGGTCGCCTTCTCCGCAGAGGCTTCCGCGCAGGTCTCTCCGACCGACCTTCTGGTCAAGGCGGACTCATGCAGGATGGCTTACAGTTTCAAGGAGGCTGTCAAGTACTATGAGAGCGCTGTGGAGATGCTTGACTCGACTGCCGCCACCAAAGTGGAGGAACAGTTGTTGATGGCACGTAACGGGCTGAACATGACGGATTTCTGCAGCCAGCCTACAGTGGTGGCAAAGCAGACGTTTCCGCTCAGGGACTTCTTCCTGTTCTATCCGCTCAGGGACCGCAGCTGGAGAAGGACACCGAACCAGCTGGACTCCCTTGCAGGAGACGATTTCTCCCGCGCCATCTTCATCCCTGACGGCAGCAGGGGCATCTACTACTCCGCCAAAGACGAGGAAGGCATCAGGAACATCTACCAGACCCATCTTGGGGACTCTCTATGGTCGGCACCGGCCCTGATCAACGAACAGCTGACAAGCTCGTCCGATGAGATCTACCCGATGCTCTCGCCCGACGGACAATCGCTTTACTTCGCATCCAAGGGCCTGTACGGGATGGGAGGCTACGATCTCTATGTCTCAAACTGGAACAAGGAGACCAACGACTGGGACATGCCCGTCAACATGGGCTTCCCTTATTCTTCGCCCTACGATGACTTTCTCTTCGTCAACACGGAGGACGGAAAATACTCGATCTTCGCCTCGAACCGCGAGTGCGGACGCGACAGCGTCACAATCTATGTTCTTGAATATGACAGCATGCCCGTGGGTAAGGCTGTCAGCGATGTCGGCGAGTTGAGGGCTCTGGCATCCCTCAATCCGGCCGCGGACCATTCCAGGATCGACAACGACGCCGCCGTTCCTGATGAGGGACGGCAGGATGAAAGCACGAGGCGCTACATGGAGAAGATGCGCGAAGTCAGGTCCCTGCGTGATTCCGTGGCCAGATTCGGAAATAATCTTGAGAGGTTGCGCTCGGGACTTGCCGGCGTGTCCGGAGAGGAAAAGACAAGCCTGATGGAGGAGATCACCGAAAAAGAAATGATGCTTCCGGCCTTGAACGACACTCTGAACGCGGCCGTGAGGGAACTTCAGAACATTGAGATGGATTTCCTTGCGAATGGAATCGTGATCGACGCCGGGAAACTTCAGGCTGAGGCCGACAAGGAGATTGTCGGGTCCTCATCGGGCTACACGTTCTCAAAGAACAGCTACGGACCGGCTCTGCATCTGGACATCATGAAGCCGAAACCGACGTTTGACTATTCGTTCATGATTCTTCCGGAGGGACGGTTCGCGGAGGACAACACCCTGCCGGACGGAATCATCTACCAGATAAGGATTTTCACTCTTGGGAGAAAAGCCGATGTCGCCGACCTCAAGGGCCTGAGTCCGGTGTTTGAAAGGGTCACGACCTCCGGCAGGCTCGCCTACTCGGTCGGACTGTTCAGAACCTACAAGGATGTCCTCTCCAACCTCAACAAGGTGAAGAGGGCCGGATTCCGTGACGCACAGATCGAGGCGTTCCACAATGGCCAGACCATAAGCGTCTCCAAGGCCAGGACTCTGGAGTCGAAGATCAGTACCCTGTTCATGGTCAGGATCTACCCGGAGAACGGCCAGTCTCTGTCCGAACAGGCGATGACGGTTCTGCGACAAAATTCTGACAAAGATCTCATCAAGAGCGTGGAGGACGGTGCTGTCGTGTTCACGGCGGGTCCGTTCGAAGACAGATCCCAGGTTGACGCTCTGATCTCCGCCCTCAAGGAGGCGGGAACTGAAAACATCACGGTCACAGAAAAGTCACAGTCCTTATGAAAGATTCAAAAGTCCTGTCCTATCCCCTTGTCGACATGTCGGAACTGAACCGATGTCTGCTCTGCGGCGACGCTCCGTGCACTAAAAACTGTGTGAAAGGCCTGCCTGTGGGAGACATTCTCCGCTCCATCTATTTCCGGAACGGCATGGGAGCCCTTGAAAAAGCCCGTGGGGAACGGTGCCTTGACTGCGGCGCTCCTTGCGAGCGGGCATGTGTGCTGGGCAGGAAAAGTTTCCCGGTCAGGATAAAAAGCATCGTTACCGCCCTCTACGAAGGAGCGAAAGCCACCGTGGAGTCCGGGATGGTGACCGAGACGCAGCTTCGGGGAGCCTTTCTTGTTCCCCGGGAGCCTGACACCACAGCAGACATGTGCGGAATAAGGCTGGAGAATCCGTTCCTGCTGTCATCATCCGTGGTCGCCAGCAGCTATGAGATGTGCGCCAGAGCCTTTGAGGCCGGATGGGCCGGAGCCGTGTTCAAGACCATCTGCACATTTCCCCAGCACGAGGCCTCACCGCGTTTCTCCACCGTCATGAATCACTCTAACTCTTTCTGCGGATTCAAGAACATCGAACAGCTGTCCGACCACAGCGTCGAGGAGAACATGGAGATTTTCCGCAGACTTAAAACGGACTTCCCTTCGAAGGCGATTGTCGCCTCCATCATGGGACAGAACGAGAAGGAGTGGACTGACCTGGCCCGCGAATGTGAACTGGCCGGGGCGGATGCCATCGAATGCAACTTCTCCTGCCCGAACATGGAGTCCGACTCGCTTGGCGTCACGATCGGTCAGGATGCCGCCCTCATCGAGAAATTCACGCGCGCCGTCAGACGCGGTACAAAACTTCCGGTACTGGCGAAGATGACCCCGAACATCACCGACATGGTCCCGATGGCCGTGGCCGCGAAAAAGGGCGGCGCCGACGGAATCGCGGCGATCAACACCATCAACAGCATCACGGGAGTCAACATCAACACCCTTGTCGCCGAACCGGACGTTCACGGGAGTTCCATCGTGGGCGGATATTCCGGCCAGGCGGTCAAACCGATCGCCCTGCGCTTCATCTCGGACATGGCAAGGAGCAAGGACCTCGGAGGAATGCACCTGAGCGGAATGGGAGGAATAGAGAACTGGGTGGACGCTCTGGAGTTCATCACGCTTGGCGCAGGAAGCCTTCAGGTCACGACCGCCGTGATGCAGTACGGCTACCGCATAATAGACGACCTTGTGGACGGTCTGAGGTACTACCTCAAAGTCAAAGGCTTCAAGGATGTTAAATCCCTCATCGGAGCGGCCGTGGACTCCATCGTGGCCCACAACAAACTGGAAAGGGACACGGTGCTGCTTCCTATCTTTTACAAGGAGAGATGCATCGGATGCGGAAGATGTTACATCTCCTGCCAGGACGGAGGTCATCAGGCCATCGATTTCGACATCGAGACCAGACAACCACGCCTTGACGGAAAGAAATGCGTCGGCTGTCACCTGTGCCGCCTGGTCTGCCCTTCCAAAGCAATCGGAGTGGCCGCAAGGCGAATCGAGAGAGCCTGACAGACGGAAGAAGTACTGGCCGCTCTCTACATCAGGGAATATAAAAAGAGGGCCCAGAAGATACTTTCTGGTCCCTCTTTAATAATATCCAACCCCCAGTCACTTCGTGACAGCCCCTATATCCCAGGGCAAGACCGTTCGCTCCAAGTTCCTCCTCAAGTTCCGCTTCCTTCTCGTGAACCTTTGCAAGGAAGGCCTCCCGGAGTTCATCGTCAGCGTTGGCTCCGTCCGGGCCGAACATCTTGTCGGCCATTTCCTCCGCTGTGTAGGAGAACTCTCCGGTGATTTCGTACTTCACCTCCCCATCCTCTGCGCCGGAATTGTCCTCCTTGTCACAGGATTAGAACAAGACAGCGCCGGCAGCGGCCAAGACCGCCAGAAGGTGATTGAATATGTTGTTTCTCATTTCTTACACTCGATTCTTTTTCCGGAATCACCAGTTGCCCGTGGCAAGAGTGCCATACCATTTGTAGCAGGTCTTGACGTGCCCGACACCGCCGTAGCTTTTGAAGAGTTTCACCTTGTCTCCGGACTTCGTCACCGAATAGCGGCGGATGATGTTTTCGCTGCTGGCGCTCGGCACGATCAGAGGTTTTTGCGTGAGCTTGCACGCACTTGCCATTATGTCCACATTACCGTTCCTCAAGGGGCCGATGATAAGCAGCAGGTCCTCACGGTCGGCCAACTCCGACGCCAGTTCCTCCAGCGGCTCCGTGTCTTCGTCGTGCCATTCTATGTCAAGGTCCACCGCGATGCTGTCTCCGACCTCGGCGACGTACTTCTGCGCATTGCGCATATTCTCCAAAGCGAAGTTGACCGTGTTCTCCAGACGTTTCTGGTACTCGCCGCCCTGGCTCATCGGCAGAACTACGGCGATTTTGTACTGCACGGTCTTTATGCCGGGAACGTGTATCACCACATCGCTGTCCTTTACGCAGGAGACCGAAAATGCAGATTAATGCCTTCTTGAACACTACCAATTGGATTTCTGCTTTGTTAGGCGTATCTTTGTGAAGCCCGGAATCCGGGAGGTCAGGCCTGTTAACCGAAATATGGTTTGCCTGAACAGATGCGGTGACCAAGTGCAGGAAAGCGCATAGTCACCGAAAGAAAAAAAGATCAAGATGAAGAAAGTCGGTAAAGTGCTCGTTGTGGACGACAATGCGGGGATCCGCTCCGCATTGAAGATACTGTTGCCCCTGCGGTTCGAGGCGGTGGAGATCCTGCCGGCGCCCTCGCAGCTTATCAGCACCGTCAATGCCTTCAGGCCGGACGTGATCCTGCTGGATATGAATTTCAACACAGACATCAACACGGGAAACGAAGGCCTTTTCTGGCTCAGCGAGTTACGCAACAACAACCCGAACCAGAAAGTGGTGCTGTTCACGGCCTACGCAGACATCTCCCTCGCTGTCGAGGGGATGAAAAGGGGTGCGTTCGACTTTATCGTGAAGCCGTGGGAGAACGAGAAACTCCTCGCCACTCTTGAAAGGGCGGTAGCGGAAAACCGGAAGGACAGCCGCCTGTCAAATGAATATTCCGCCGGACCGACCGGGATGTACTGGGGCTCTTCACCGGCAATGGCCGAGATAAAAAAGACCATCGAAAAAATCGGCCCGACGGACGCAACGGTGCTCATAACCGGCGAGAACGGAACTGGTAAGGATTTGCTGGCCAAAGAGATACATAATCATTCCGAGCGGAGGAACGGCCCGATGGTGAGCGTGGACGCCGGAGCGATTCCAGAGACCCTTTTCGAGAGCGAGATCTTCGGACACGTCAAGGGAGCGTTCACGGACGCCTACGCAGACAAGGCCGGAAAGGTCGAGCTGGCCGAGGGCGGAACCCTCTTCCTGGATGAGATTGGGAATATTCCTTTACACCTTCAGGCCAAGCTCCTGAGGGTTCTCCAGAACCGGACGATCACCCGGGTGGGAGACACGAAGCCCCGCAGCGTTGACATCCGCCTTGTCTGCGCCACGAACTTGGACCTGCGCCAGAAAGTGCAGGAAGGCACTTTCCGCGAGGATCTCTTCTACAGAATCAACACGATGAGCATCCGGCTGCCGGCCCTGAGGGAGCGGGCGGAGGACATCGTGCCGCTCGCCGAGATATTCATAAAAAGATTCGACGGGAAGTACCGCCGCAAGGTGGAAGGAATAGCGGAGACGGCTAAAGCGTCCCTGAAGGAATGCCACTGGAGCGGGAACATCCGGGAACTCCAGAACTGCATCGAGAAGGCGGTGATTCTCGCCGAGGGAAACGAGCTGACGGAAAAGGAACTGCAACTGCCGACGGAGGCGCTCGTCGAGGGAAGCGAACCGTCTGTGGCGACGCTGAAGGAAGTCGAGGAAAAGGCCATCCGGGCGGCGGTGGAGAAATATTCAGGGAATATGTCGCTGGTTGCCAAGGCATTGAATGTCAGCCGCCCGACCCTCTACAGCAAACTCAAGAAGTACGGGATTTAGGGATATGCTTCCGTGGCCTCAAATAGTGATTCCGGCCGGCGTTCTGGTGCTGGTGGCTTCGGTCTCGGCGCTTGTGACAAAGCGGCGTGTCCTAAAGAAAGTCACCTATATGCTCGATGCCCTGGAGGACAAGGAGACCAATTTCCGGTTCGGCGAGAATGGTCTGGTCAGCAGAAACATCAACCGGACCCTGAACCGAATCCGGCTCATATTCCAAAAAGAGACGGCTGAAATCCGGGAGCAGGAGGATTATTACGGGCAGATGCTGGACAAGGCCAAAACCGGAATTGTCGTGCTGGAGGCCGGGACTGACTCCGTCCTCTACACCAACAAGCAGGCGCGGTTGGTTCTGGGGGTGTCCTCATTGAGTACTCTGCGCCAGATAGGCATCGTAAGCCCTTCGTTAAGAGAGGCTTTTGAAAAGGTCGAGGAAGGTTTTGACCAGAAAGCCTCGGTCTGTTCGGAAAGTTCGCAGACAAACATCTCTCTTTCGGCAACGTCCGCCCACATCGGGCGCAAGGATGTGAAGATCATCGCCGTCAATGACATCTCGGATGCAATCGAAGAGAACGAGTCGGAGTCCTGGACGAGGCTCATCAGGGTTCTGACCCACGAGATAATGAACACGGTCACCCCGATTGCCTCCCTTTCCGAGGCTCTCTCTGAATATGCCGGGACGATCACACCGCCATCCGACGGGCCGGATCTCAAGGCAGGTCTGGAGACCATAGCCAGCTCGTCCCGGGGACTGATAAAATTCGTCAATTCGTACAGGGATCTGACACACGTGGCTGTGCCTGTGCGCAAGGCGTTCTTTGCGCGGGACCTTGCCGCCAAGGTGATCGACCTCAGCCAGCCGGTGCTGACCGCCGCCGGTGCCGTGGCGAAGTTCATCGAAAAGACCGAGGATGTGCTCTTGTACGCAGACGAGAGCCAGATCTCACAGATTCTCATAAACCTTGTCAAGAATGCGGTGCAGGCCGGTGCGCGGCATATCGAGATCTCAGCAGAGATTGACAAGAGGGACAACGTCATCATCAATGTCAGCAATGACGGGCCGCCGATAAGCCCGGCAAGCCAGGAGGAGATTTTCATTCCGTTCTTCACGACCAAGCCCGAAGGCAGCGGCATCGGCCTGAGTCTCTCCCGTCAGATAATGAGGATGCACGGCGGCACCCTCCGCCTAAGCCGCTCGGACTCCGAAGCCACGGTCTTCACGCTGATATTCAAGTAGAAAAAATGCGGAAACCGTGGAGCGGAACACATTCATTATCAAAAATATAATAATTTACCTTTAGTCATTTCTCACTAAAGACGTAATGCTTATTCGCTGATTATCAAGGTGTCAATCGCCACTCATTGACTCTGAGCGAGTGGCAGATAAGTGGCTCATTATCAAATGATAAAGCAAGTATGTGGTGCCTAAACCGACACCACGTACTTGTTTTATTACATTAATTGACAGATAGTTATCTGCCACGACATATGCGATCGCTTCGATGGTTGGTGAGATTGCCGAACCACAAGCTCGGCGACCGTGAAGGCAGACAACCACTACTCGTTCTTTAGGGACTCGACAGGGTTGGTGCGGGCGATCCTCAGGGACCCGATCACTATGACGCTGACGATTATGGCGAGGACAATGATGTCGGCGGCGATGAAGAACAGCGGATTGAGGATGATCTTGACCGGGAACTGCTGCAACCAGTAATGAGCCACAAGCCAGGCTCCGGCGTCACCGATGACCACGGCGGCGACAGCGACTTTCAACACATCCGTCACAAGCATCGACACGATCTCGGAGGACTGCGCTCCGTTGACCTTGCGGACGGCGATCTCGGCGCTGCGGCGGAAGTTCTCATCGCGGACGTAGGAGACAAGGCCGATAAGGGCGATCAGAATGGCGAACAACGCGCCAAGCTCATAGGTTCGCTTCATCTGCTTGGTCGAATCGTACATGCTCACAAGTGTCTCCGAATAGGCCTTTACCTCCGCGTCGCTGTCCGGAGCCACTTCCCTGATGGTGTTTTCGACCTTGCGCATGGCCGCAGGAGTGACCTCGTTCAGTTTGATGACAATGGTATGCATCATTCCGGACCAGTCATATCCACCTTTCTCCTTGTCGGCCTCGGTGTAGAAGTCATGATTCCAGCAGAAACGGACGCTCGGACGCTCATCCATGTCGGTGACATCTCCGATGACATAGTCCTCATAGACTCCGCAGATGGTGACCTGGCCATGCTCGGAGATGTTGACAATCTTGCCCACAGCTCCGTCCGACCAGTCTGCGAAGGCGGCCATCTTGGTCACGAACGACTTGCTGACAGCAGCATCGTCCGGTCCTTTAGGAGCTGAACCCTCAACGAGGCGGAAGCCCATCATGCTGAAGAAACCTTCCGAGGCACCATATTCATCGGCGATGTTGAAGAGTTCGCGGTCGTCTCCCGGGAGAGAGACATTATTGCCGGAAGCCCTATAGAACGGCAGGGTGTATGTGAGTTCGGCGGCCTCAACTTCAGGAAGCGCGCGGACGGCTCCGGCGATGGCGTTCATCTTGGTCTGGTCGTATGACGAGAATGTCTCATAGACCAGATTCTTGTACTCGTAGCCTGGGTCGGTGTTCAGCACCTTGCGGTACTGGAGGCTTACGATCAGCACCAGGGACACGAGCACGGCATTGATGGCGAACTGGAAGGCCAGCAGGGAGATCTTCCAGCGGCGTTTGCTCTCCTTGTAGCCCCTGAAGGCGCTGGAGATGGGGATTCTCGTGAACATCTGCGCCGGGATGATGGCGGAGACAAGGAACACAAGGATAATGATTCCGATGATGATCCAAATGGAAAGCGGAGTGACAAGATCCTGGACAGGGACTCCGAGCAGGGATTCGACCACTCCCCTGAACGCAAGGACAAGCAATGCCGCCACGACAAGGGAAAGTCCCAGATTACCCGCCGTTTCCTTGAGCAGGATCCTGTTGATGTCCCAGGTCTCGGCACCGTAACATTTGCGGACTCCGACCTCACGTGCTCTGCGGATGACATCCGAGATGGCTACAAGGACGTAGTTCATAATGGAAACGAGAAGAAGCAGAACCGCGACGATGGAGAGGATGAAGACCAGATTCCTGACCTCAGGCTGCGAGCTGTGCTCTTTCGCGATCGGTGCAAGGAAATACCAGAGGGTTGTCCCGTTCTTCTCCAATTCCTCAAGTGGCTGATGAGCTTTCTGCATCTCGTGAATGGCATCCTTAAGGGACGCAGGATCAACGCCTTCAGCAAGTTTAACGAATCCTATGTAGCGATCGTTGCCAAGCCAGTTGGAAAGACTCCAGGAACTCATCGTCTCGATGGACAGGATGGCGTCAGGATGGATGGAGCCGTTCTTCGGAAAGTCTTCGTAAACTCCACAGACTGTAAGTTTCAGTTCCGGCATCTGCTCATTGGCGATCTGTTTGCCTATAGCCTCATTGACTCCGCCAAGTTTCTCGGCGAATGACTTCGAGACAGCCACATCCCCGTTCCACGATTTCAGAGCCTCTTCCGGATTCCCGGCAAGGAACGGCCTGTCGAATATCTTGAAGAAGCAGGAGTCGGCGATGATGTGTTCGGAGCTTACCTTGTTGCCTTCATCGTCAATGATGAAAGTCTCGCTGTTGAACACGCCTGAGAATCTTGTGGACTCAAGCACTCCGGGAATCTCGGCCTTGAATCCCGGAGCCACCGCTCCGCTGACCTGACCGAAATCCTTGTCTTCGCCTTGCCGCGCGATGCCCGTGCGGATCTTGTAGATTCTGTCAACATCTTGATATGAACTGTCGTAGGACAGTTCAAAGCACACTTTGGCAATCAGGATGATGGCGATCGCCATTCCCACTCCCAAGGACAGAACCTTGATTATCAAATCGCTTTTTCTTCTCATTTTCTTCGTTTAATATGTTTGTCTGCGGTCCTCCCCGGAAGCTTGCGTTATTCTTTTTTCAGTTCAACGGCCGGATTGGTGCGGGCGGCGCGGACGGCCTGCCAGAGGACCGAGAGGGCCGCTATGACGGCGGTGAAAAGGCCGACGGCTACGAAAATCCACCAGTGGAGGCCGATGCGATACGAGTAGCCGTTCAGCCACGTGCGCATCAGGTACCAGGCCACAGGCACGGCGATGACGAACGCCACACCTATCATCTTCATGAACTCGGCCACGAGACTCCACAGAACCGTGTTGTAATCAGCGCCATAGACCTTCTTCAGCGAGACAGTCCTGCGCTCCTGCTGCATGTAGTACGAACTCATCGCCACGAGGCCGAGAGCCGAGACAAACAGCGAAAGAATCGTGAACAAGACCATAATCTCCAACACCCTGTTCTCGGAAGCGAACACCATCTTGATGTCATCCTCCACATAGCTGGCGTCGAATATCTTGTCCGGGTACAATTCATCAATGACAGCCTTGACCCTCGCGAAAGCCTCTTTGTGATCCGGCGTTGTCTTCACAAGAATCATCCACGGCCACTTGTTTTCAGGATATTCATCATACTGGTAGATCAACGCGGGATGCTGCTCCTCCAGCAACGGCTTGATTTTGAAGTCGTAGTAGATTCCGCCTATCTGCATCGTGCTGTTGGACTTGGTGGTGAACTCCGTGGCAGTCTCATCTATTTCGAGGATTCCGTATGCATATTCATTCAGCCAATAACTGTTCGGGCTGTGGTTGTCCTGTTTCTTCCTGATTCCAAGAATATTGAAGTAGGCGCTGTCGCCCTTTACCAACTGGAACGAGGCCTCACGCCCGTTTTTGGTGGACATCGTCCAGTTGTTTGTCGAAAACATCGGATAGCCGTTGCCCAGACCCACGGCCTCAACGCAGCTCTCCGCCTTGAGCCTGTCGATGAGCGGCCCGAGTTCGCCGCCGAGGCCGTACTCGTTGTCGATGGTGATCTGATCCTTTGTGTTGTATCCCATCGGAGCGTTTATCATCGAGCGGATCTGGAGGTACATCGTGAACGCCGTCACGAGCATCACAACGGTGATGACGTTCTGAATGACGATTATGACCTTGCTGTAAAGGGTCTTTGTCTTGAGTCTCAGCGTACCGCGGACAATCTCGATCGGCTCGGCCTTCTGGATGATGAGAGCCGGAACAAGACCGGCCACGACACCGATCAGAACAGTGAACAGTACGCAGACAAGAACGCTTACGGGAGAGACAGCCTTGAAGATAGAGATGTCATAGTTCAGCACCTTCGAGGCCGCCGGGGAAATGGCCTCGCCAAGCAGGATGGCGATGACCATGGCGGCCGCGCAGATGATGGTGCTCTCCACAATCATTTTCAGGAATATGCCGCCTTTCGTCGCTCCGATAAGCCTTCTGGTGGCCATCTCCCTGGCGCGGAAACCAGACAGTGCCGTGGTCATGTTCACATAGTTAAGGATGGCGAACAGCAGGAGCAGGAAGCACATTCCGGAAAGCAGCATCACAGTCGTCTTGTTGCCTAGAACCAGACTTTCGTTGTAGTCCTCATTGCCGTCCGACAGGAAATAGACATCACGCAAAGGAATGATCCTCACATCGTTCTCTTCGCCGCCGTAGTCTGATGAATATGTCCAGAAGTTCTCCTGACACCATTTGAGTACATCGCTCCTCCGCGCCGGAAAGTCTGCGTTCGGCCAGGCCATCACAAAACAGGTGGCCGCTCCGGCATTGGACATACGCTCGTCGTTGGCCAGATTCGTCATCGTCATGATCTCCCCGCGCAGGAATATGTCGCACG
>CAVHWO010000020.1:0-3521 GCA_963639865.1 bacterium
CCCGAGGGAAAGGACGATGTTGCCAGTGTCAAATGTCCCGGACTTCACTTCCGGTTCGGGCCCGGGGTTATCCTTGCAGGACATTGAGGTTGAGAGCGAGTACGGCTTGTCAGCCGGTTTCCGGCCACGGGACTTGTTCGGTCTGGAGGACATCACGAACTCGATGACGCCGCCTTGCAGGAGGTCTTCGTGGGTGATGTAGAGTCTCCCGCACTCGACTCCGTCACGCAGAACCTTCTTCACATAGCGGTTCGTATCGCTCACTCCGGCGGCCTTCACCTCAAGGATCCTGCCGTTCGGAAGGGTGATCTTCGCATAAGGGAGGTACGGAGCGCCGAACACGTACTGGTCGCTTCCTGGGCAGACCGGATAGAATCCAAGCACGCTGAAGATGTACCATGCGGACATCTGGCCGCAATCGTCATTGCCTCCCAGCCCATGAATCTCAGGGCGGTACATCCGGTTTATGATCTCCCTCATCCAGTACTGCGTCTTCCACGGCTGGCTCGTCCAGGCGTAGAGGTAAGGAATATGGTGGCTTGGCTCGTTGCCGTGCACATAGCCCCCGATCAGGCAATCCTTCGTTATGTCCTCGTTCGTCGCATAGGCATATTCAGGAAGATCGTGGTAGAAGAGCTCGTCCAGGGCGGAGATGAACTTCTTCTCGCCACCCATCAGTTCCATCACGCCGCACACGTCCTGCGGGGCGTGGAACGAGAAATTCAGCGAATTGCCTTCGATGAAGCCCTCTCCCATAGTCTGCATGATGTCGAAATCCTTCTTGAAAGTGCCGTCTGAATATCTCGGGCGGGCAAATCCGAGGTCAGTGTCGAAGACGTTCCTATAATATTGCGCGCGCGCAAGATATTCATCGGCGATCTTATCGTTGCCGGCGAGGCAGGCGGTGTGCCAGATGGTCCAGTCGTCGTAGGAATATTCCAGTGTGTTGCTGGCTGCGGTTGAGATCTTATCGAAAGGAACGTAGCCCAGCCTCATATATTCCCCAAGTCCGGCGTACCACTCCGCCTTCGAGGTGGTCACCATCGCCCCAAGCGCCCTGTCACGGTCAATGTCAAGCCCTTTGGTGACGGCATCCGCAAGCACCGGCACGGCATGGTAGCCGCTCATGCACCAGTTCTCGTTGGCGCAATGGCTCCAGACAGGAAGGAAATGAAGCACATTCTGGTCGTAGTGGGCCAGCATCGACTCCACCATGTCACGGTCACGGTCAGGCTTGAACAGAGCCAGGAACGGATGTTCGGCGCGGTAGGTGTCCCAAAGGGAGAATACCGTGTAGTTCGTGAAACCCTCGGCCTGATGGATCTCATGGTCAAGGCCCCTGTACTTTCCGTCCACGTCCATGTAAACCGACGGATTGATCATAGTGTGGTAGAGGGACGTGTAGAACATCTTCTTCTCGTCCTCGGTACCCTGCACATCGATCTGGGAAAGCTCCTTCTCCCAAGCCTCGGAAGCCTCCAGGGCGATGTCATCGAATGACTTGCCGGATGCCTCCGCCGCAAGGTTCTTCAGCGCTCCCTCCGCCCCGGTAGCCGAAAGGGCGACCTTCACTGTCAACTCGGGATTCTTTGACGTGGCGAACCTGAACCAGGCCACCAGTTTGCGTCCGGCCATAGCAGGGAAGTTACGGTACTGGCCGAATTTGCTCCAGCCGCCTTTATAGTCGATCTTCCCGCGGTCCGCATAACCATATTCAGAGATAGGCTGCGAGAAGGAGATGGCGAAGTAGGTGTAGTTAGTGCGGGCCCAGCCGTTTGTGATGCGGTAGCCGGTCAGCAAGGTGTCGTTCCGTACCTGCACCTCCGCCCAGAGGGTCTTGCCGTCGTAGTTGTAGATTCCGTGGATGAGATCCAGAATCACCTGGCCGTCAACTCCTTTTGGGAATGAATATTCATGGACTCCCACTCTTGTGGTGGCGGTCAGACGGGCTTTCACGCCGTAGTCGTCCAGAGTCACCTCATAGTAGCCGGCCGATGCTTTCTCCGTGTCGTGGGAGAAACGGCTGCGATAGCCGCTGTCAGGGTTGTCTGCGGTGCCTGGATTCAGTTTCAACGCTCCGGTGGTCGGCATCAGGAGGATGTCTCCGAGGTCAGAGTGTCCCGTACCGCTGAAATGCGTATGGCTGAATCCTACAATCGTGGGATCCGAATAGCGGTAGCCGGCACAATATTCATAGACCCGAGGCTGGTATTTGCCGTTCACATTGTGGGGTATGGTGTCCGTGTCAGGACTCAGTTGCACTCCGCCGAAAGGCACGCATGCCCCTGGGAAAGTGTGTCCCATCCCGTCGGTTCCGATGAAAGGATTGACATAACTTGCCTTTGACGAAGGCTGCTGCGCGGCCGCACCGACGCAGAGAAGCAGGGCAAGGCCTGCGTGTAACCAGTTAGATTTCATGCTCCAAATATACTCAAAAATCCTTTACGAAACTTACCGCATTAATAGCAGGAAGATGTTTTCATCTGTTCGGAATGTCTTTGAGGCGAGAATCTCAAACAAGTTAAAAACAGCTTCTGAAATCTATTGCTATTTCATGTGAAAGTCATTAGATTTGTTTTTTCCGTACAGGACGGAAAAATTATTATAGTGTCATCGGCTTCATAGACCTTTGGGAGCCGGTTTCTTATGGGTCTATTCCTTTACATGCTGACTAACGACAGATATATATGAAAATGTATCACTCCATGTTGTTTCCGCTCCTTATGCTTCTCTTCGCAGTCACATCCTGCAAGGAGAAACAGGAGCCGACACCTGATCCCGAACCGGAAGTACAGGCGACCTCTTTCACTGCCAGCCTTGACGCTTCCGCCGGCACTCCGTTCAAGACTTTCTGGGCGGAGGGGGACGCCATTCAGCTCATCGGAGTTAAGGATGGCAAGTCCACAACCGAGACCGTCAAGGCATCCTCACTTTCCTCGGCAAGTGCCACATTCACATCGAATGGCAGCATCAAAGCCGACTGCGATGAATATTATGCCTTCATCGCGGAGACCGGCGTTACCGGATGCGATCCCGCTTCCTCCTGGACAGTGTCATCTTCAACCTCTTCAACCCGTTCCATCGCCGTCGCCAAGTGTGGCAAAGGCGGAAAAATCTTGAGTTTCAAGAATATGTTCTCGTTTCTCAAGGTGAATGTCTCCGACGCTTCCGTAAAGTCCATCGAGCTGCAAGGCAACAACGAGGAGGATCTGAACTACGATGTCACGGTCTCGACCTCCGACTATTCCGTTTCCATAGCTTCCAAGCCTTCTTTCGAGGCACAGAAAAGCATCAAGGTCAATGTAAGCGGGACAGGGGACTGCTACATCAGTCTCGTCCCGGGGACCGTGCTTGAACAGGGCTACACCATCACAGCCTGCGACGCTTCGGGCAAGGTCGTCAGCGAGGCCGTCTATCCGGACCAGTTCATCGTTCCGAACGGCAAAGTCATAACCGCCGCAAAGTTCGCAATAACGAAAACAAAGGACTTTGACGCAGCCGACATCGTCCTTTCCCTCGGA
>CAVHWO010000021.1:0-5118 GCA_963639865.1 bacterium
AGTTGCCGTTCAGTCTGACGTTGGTCAGCCTGACGTTCTCGCAGTGCATGAACACATAGTCCGCCCTGTCGATGACGCAGTCCTCGATGTCAATGTTCCTGCAGTCCCAGAAAGTCTCCGTGCCGCCCGGAATCTGGACGTTCCTGAGTTTGATCCCGTCCATCCTGCGGAAAGTCTTCGGAGCGTCGATGATCGTGTCGTAGATCTCGCAGTTTTTTGAATACCAAAGCCCTGAACGCGCGCCTACCGTCAGAAGGCTGTCTTTGATGACGAATCCGTCACATTCCCAGAAAGGGTACTTCCCCTCGAATTGGCAGTGGACGGCGGTGATGTCTCCGGTCTCTTTCAAAGCCGACTCTCCGGCGTGTATCTTGACATTCTCAAGATAAAGGTTGTGTCTGCAATACAGCGGTCTCTCCCCGCCGAACTCCTGATTGACAATCTTTTCCATATTCTCAAGTGATCTTTAGTTTCATCCATTTCTCGCCGCGCAGCCGCCAGTAGAACAGCAGGCCGCGGACATTCAGCTCGATACACATGGCTATCCAATAACCGGTGAGCCCCATCCTCGGTGTCAAAATCAGTGCCAGTCCGATGCGTACCACCCACATGCTTCCGAAGTTCATCACGCTCGGCACGAGGGTGTCGCCTCCTCCGACGCATGAACCGTAGCCGGCGATCGAGAAAGCGTACAGCGTCTCGGCGAACGCCTCGATTCTCAACACCTTGGCACCCAGCGCTATTACATCCGGGTCCGAACTCAGAAGCGTCATCAGATCTGTGGCGAAGATGAACATCAATGCTCCTAACAGCGTCATGATCCCGGCCGCCATCATCATCGTGATCTGCGAGAACCGTTTGGCCACATCCTTGCGTTTCGCTCCCAGACTCTGTCCGACGAGCGTGGTGGCGGCCTCCTCGATTCCGTAGCCCGGCATGTAGCAGAAGCTTTCGGCGATGATCGCCAACGAGTTGGCGGCTATGGAGATCGGCCCGAGAGGTGCCACGATGACAGTGCTCATGATGTGCGAACCCCTCATGATGATGTTCTGGAGCCACATCGGAGCGGTGATGCCCCAGGCGTTGCGGACTGTCTTGCGCTGCGGGACGAACGTACCTTTCTCTCCCTTGATGCTCAATTCTTTGGAACGTCGGAGGATGTACCAGACAACGAATGCGGAGGTTACTACTTCGGAAGCGCCTGTCCCCAGCGCGGCTCCTGCCACTCCCATGTCGCAGATGTAAATGAATATGTAGTTGAACACCACGTCCAGAACGCACATCCCGGTGAACATCAGGCTCGGAATCTTCATGTTGCCGCTGGCCTGAAGCATGGCGCTCGCCGCCCAGCCGACCGCCCCTATCGGAATGAACGCTGAATATATCCGGAAATATTCCGAGGCGTCCCCGTTGATCTCCGGCGTTCCTCCGAGCCAGCGGGGGAGCGGACCGCTGATTCCGATGCCGATCGCGGCGAGAATCACTCCGATGAGCAAGACCGTGGTGAGTCCCTGTCTCATCACGGCCCTCGCTCCCTTGAAATCCTGCGCTCCGCAAAGGTGAGCCACCTGGACGGAGAATCCGGAGCAGGTCCCGGACGTGAATCCGCCCATTATCCAGGTCGTTGTGGCGATCAATCCTATCGAGGCTGACTGGTTTGCCCCGAGATGCCCGACCATCCCGGCATCGATGTACTGCATCAGCACGGACGAGGCCTGCGCGGCTATCGCCGGCAGACTCAGCAGAACCGTAAGCCGGATCTGCTGTCCGATGGTCATAGGGGTTCCGTTCCTGACCATCCCGAGGAGTATGTCCTTGCGTCCCGAAGCCATAATTCCGCCGCAAAGTTATCATAAAGAAATGAAATCCGGAACTGTCGCGCACTTGACGCTCCGGAAATCTTGATTCATCAAAGGTTTGCCCACCCTCATCAATCCACGTCGCCCTCTAATGTCCGCCATTCTCTGTGTTTTACGAAACGCTTTCATGCCAATCGGCCGCAGAGTGCCGCCAATCAATGAATATGTTGAAAAGCCCATCTGCCGCGCCAAGAGTTTTTCAGCATATTCATTTCTCTGATGTCGATTATTTTGTGTAGGTTTGCAACATGAAAGTTGCGATTGTCGGGGCCGGAGCGGCTGGGTGTTTCTGCGCCGTTGAGTTGAAACGGAGGATGCCTTCCGCTTCAGTGGAGGTGTTTGAGGCGGGACCCAAGGCTCTTGCCAAGGTGGCGGTCACCGGAGGAGGAAGGTGCAACCTTACTAATTCCTTTGGTGGAATATCCTCGCTGTCAGTAGCTTATCCTCGTGGCGATAAGCTTATGAAGCGTCTGCTCCGCACCTTTGATCAGCATAGTGCCTGGCAATGGTTTGAGAACGAAGGGGTCAAGCTGGTTCTTCAAGATGATGGCTGCGTTTTTCCAGCATCGCAGGACGCGATGGAGATTGTGAATGCCCTGCTTGCCGGAATGCGTCAGACGGGAGTCGCGTTTCACGCTCGTCATAAAGTCACAGGAATATTCCAGCGCCCGGAAGGCGGTTACGCTCTTTCTGTCGCCGTGCCTGTGGTTCGGCAAGGCTTACCAACCATCGAGGTGACGAAAGGGTTGGAATATTCAGCCGACATCGTGGTCGTCACCACCGGCGGCAGCCCGAAACTTTCCGGCCTCGGAATGCTGGAAGGACTTGGTCTTGAGATTGTTCCTCCGGTCCCGTCCCTATTCACCTTCAATCTTCCCGACAGTCCTGTCCGCGAGTTGATGGGAGTTGTGGTTGAGAATGCCGCCGCATCTTTGGCAGGTACGAAATTCAAGGCCGTCGGCCCGCTTCTCATCACCCACTGGGGAATGAGCGGCCCCGCCATACTGAAACTTTCCTCATATGCGGCGCGCTACCTTGCGGAGAATGAATATTCCGCCACTCTTTCCGTTAATTGGTTAGGCTCCATTGGCGAGCGGGATGTCCGGGGCAGGATCACCTCGCTTTCAGAAGGAAACTCTCAGAAACTGATTCTCAACACCCATCCGTCTGAATTGCCGTCAAGACTTTGGACGTATCTTGTCTCCAAATGTGGAATCCGGGAGGATGCGCATTGGGCCGAACTGGGTTCCAAAGGCATGAACCGCCTTGTGAACACGCTGGTCAACGATGGGTACCGGATCCGTGGCAAGAGCCGTTTCAAGGAGGAGTTCGTCACCTGCGGCGGTGTGGCCCTGTCCAACATCGATCCCGGCACCCTTGAGTGCAGGTCCTGTCCAGGCCTCTATTTCGCCGGCGAGGTCCTCGATGTGGACGCCATAACCGGCGGCTTCAATCTCCAAGCCGCCTGGACAATGGGCTACACCGTTGCCCGCTCGGTCTCCCTCCGTTGATTCGCGTGCGCAAGTCGTATGTACGGAAGGTCTTGGAGTTCACTGATTATTTGTCTATTTTTGTCTATATGGTTAAATCGTTTTCGCATAGAGCCTTTGTTCTGATGAATCTAATACGATGCAAAGGATTTCATGGCCCGAGCAAAAGATTGGCTGAAGAGTAATGACCAAGATTATATCACATCTGCATCGAAAAGATGAGCAATGGATTATCCAATCCAACGATGAGCATTCTGAAGGAGTGGCCAGATTTTCTTCACGGTTTGCTGGTGAGTTTGGCATGGCTTCATGGGGCAATGTACTTGGCTTACTACATGATAGGGGAAAGGAGTCTGACGCCTTTCAGCAACATATCAAAAAGGAAAGCGGATATGAGCCGGAGTGTAAGGTGACGGGCGACTCACACCATGCTTATGTGGGCGCAATCATGGCCAGACGGATTTATGGAAAGTCGGCCGATATCTTTTTCGCCAATCAGATAGCGTCCCATCACACGGGCTTGCATGATTATGATGAGATGGAAGAAATCCTTAGGAAAGAGATTCCTTCCGAGATAGACACCCATGTTCGAAAGGAAACCTTGAATAAGCCTTCTTTTGTCCCCAAGCCAAATGATTTCCATCACTTGGCGCGTATGCTCTTCTCTTGCTTAGTTGATGCCGACTACCTTGACACAGAGATGTTTATGGATAGTAAGTCTTGTAGGCTGAGACAAAACAAGGCTGATTTGAGAACCTTGTTGCCACTATTGGAAAGCAAACTAAATGCTTTCAAGGCTCAAGCTGGATCTTCCGAGATAAACGTCATCCGCAACCAAGTGCAAGAGCAATGCGCCAAGATGTCCGACTACCCTGCAGGGTTCTACAGTCTGACTGTACCCACGGGTGGCGGCAAGACTCTGTCATCGCTGCTGTGGGCGATGAGACACGCCATCCGCAACCACCAGAAGAGAGTCATCATTGCCATCCCTTACACCAGCATCATCATGCAGACGGCTTCCGTTCTCAAGGACATCTTTGGAGAAGAGAATATCCTGGAGCATCATAGCAATGTGGACCCCGAGGGGATAAAAGATGAAACGCTCAGGGAGAAGATGAAATTGGCCACGGAAAACTGGGATTACCCCATCATCGTAACCACCAACGTACAGCTCTTTGAGTCGATGTTCGGCAACAAACCGTCCGTCTGCCGAAAACTGCACAACATAGTCAGAAGTGTGGTCATACTTGATGAGGTGCAGACCTTGCCTACGGACTATCTGCAACCCATCGTCGATGCCCTCACGACTTACAACAATCTTTTCAATGTCTCATTCTTGTTTACCACGGCAAGCCAGCCTGTGCTCAGCGGACTGATCGAGGGGTGCAATCCCAGAGCATCTTTCTTTGGAATTGAGCATATCGAGGAGATTATCCCGGAAGAACTCAAATTGCATGACAGGCTGAGGCGAGTGCGGCTGAGCATTGACAATGAGGGCAAGTCGTATGACGAAATAGCGGAAAGGCTCATGAGTCACAGAAGGGTGCTTTGTATCGTCAACACACGCAGGGATGCCCAGGAGATATTCAGACGATTGCCACAGGAAGGCATTACCCTGCATCTGTCAAAGAATATGTGCCCTGCCCATATCAGCGAGACTATAGCCACGCTAAAAGACTCCTTAAGGGATGAAGAGCAAGACATTATCCGTGTTGTGTCCACCCAGTTGATAGAAGCAGGTGTAGACATCGACTTCCCTGTAGTCTACA
>CAVHWO010000022.1:0-144181 GCA_963639865.1 bacterium
GTGTCGCCACGGTGAAATGGGCGGCGGGCACGGATGACGAGTTCGTGCACCACTATGTCTTGACTGTCAGAAAGGACGGTGCCGCGGTTTTGACCAAGAGGATTCTGACAGACTTCTACAAGCACCCCAGGACTTCCGGCATGAGAACGGAATGGACCTGTCCGTTCGGCTTGTCAGGCGATGGCCTTTATGAGATCTCCCTTGTGGCGTATGACTCATGGGACGCCGGGAGCGAGCCTCTTGTAAGGACTTTCCGTATCAGCCCGGCATAGGTTTGACATCCTATAATCTGAAAGACCATGAGATTCATAAGCTGGAACGTGAACGGCCTCAGGGCCTGCGCCGGGAAAGGGTTTGACGAGGTTTTCAATGCGTTGGACGCGGACTTTTTCTGTCTTCAGGAGACGAAGATGCAGCCGGGACAGCTGGATCTGGAGTTCCTGGGCTACACTTCGTACTGGAATTCGGCCGAGAAGAAAGGCTACTCCGGGACGGCGGTATATTCAAGGCACACGCCGCTGGGTGTGACTTACGGCATCGGAGTTGAGGAGCATGACCGCGAGGGGCGCGTCATCACTCTTGATATGCTGGAGTTCTACCTTGTCTGCGTCTATGTGCCGAATTCACAGGACGGTCTCCGGCGGTTGGATTACCGCATGCGGTGGGAGGACGCCTTCCGGGACTATCTTGCCGGCCTCGCCGTCCGCAAAGGAGTGGTTGTCTGCGGCGACATGAACGTGGCTCACAATGAGATAGACATCAAGAATCCCGACACGAACCGCCGCAACGCCGGCTTCACCGACGAGGAGCGTGGCAAGTTCTCCGAGCTGCTGGACTCGGGCTTCACTGATTCCTGGCGGTTCCAGCATCCCGACGAGGTGAAATACTCCTGGTGGTCCTACCGTTTCCACGCCCGCGAGAAGAACGCCGGTTGGCGTCTGGACTATTTCCTCGTCTCCGACTCCCTCAAGGACAGGATAGCCTCCACCGGGATCCGCTCCGAGATCCTCGGCTCCGACCATTGTCCCGTCGAACTCGATCTGGATCTGTAAGGGCAAGGAGTTCGTTCGCGAATTACACGTTCTGACGCACGGAGTCATTGTTCAGTGGCTGTCCGGACGTGTTTTTTTATTGAAGATTTAGTCGTACCTTAGCAGACTGCTTGAAAGGTAAAGTATTTTGTGGAATATTAATTAAACACAATGATATGACAGCAAATAGATTTTTTGGCTTTATCGCGTCTGTCGCCGCGCTCGCATTCGTTGCGGCTGCATGCGAGGAGGAGAAAGAGGACTTGGGGGTTCCGTCCGTGGAGTTGAAACAGTCCGAGATTTCGTTTGATCAGGCCGGCGGTAATGCCACCGTGCAGCTGACCGCTACCAGAGACTGGAAGGCCACGACCGAGCAGGACTGGATCTCCGTCAATCCTAAGAGCGGGGACGCTTCTTCCGAGGCGGTCACTGTTGAGATCACGGTGCTTAAGAACACAGGTCTTGACCGTGAAGGCTATGTCAAATTCGACATTGATCGTGATAGCAAGACACTGACTGTCAAACAGAAAGGTAGCGGCTCCGCCGCAGACCTCATCGTTTACAAAAACGACTTCGACAAGGAGGAGGCTCAGAAGACTTACGGGACCGGATCAAGCTGGCCTTATCTGGACCAGTTCGAAGGTTGGAAGAACGCCACCGGGACCGGTGCCGGAAGTGAGGAATATTCTTTCAACGGAATGTCCGTAAGAGCTAATTCCACTTCCAACAGCACCTATTCTGACTACGAAGGTTCAGGAAGCAACAACCTGTTCTTTGGTTCAAGCGCTTATTTCGCTGTGACCGGCATCAAACTTCAATCCAGTGTCAACTATTCATTGACATTCGGAGCGGAGAAGTACAGTCAGGATAACGGAAGCCTTTTCAAGCACGATGAGTTCCACGTCTATGTCAGCAATGACGGCAAGAAGTGGGTCGAGCTGGAATATTCATTCCCTAACGGCGACAAGGAAGGCCGTTGGGATGTCGCCACCTCCAACTTCACCGTTCCTTCAGGTACTGCTGCGCTTGGCATCTATGTGAAGGCTGATGCCGCAAGTTCTTACCGCATCGATGACCTTTGCATCTCCGTTTCCACAACCGCCGGGACAGTCATCGACTTCTCAAAGGGCGTGGATCTTGAAACCGATGAAGATAACCCTGATGCGGACTACGGCAAGGCCGAGTCAAAGACCGTTAAGGACTTCATCGCCACTGCGAGCACTTCCTCCTACTACAAACTCAAGGGTAAAGTCTCAAGGTTCAACGCACAGTATTGCAGTTTCTACCTCACCGACGAGACTGGCTCAATCTATGTCTACAGCGTCGATGACGAGACGAAGACCGCTTACTCAAGCAAGATCAAGGACGGCGGCATAGTCGAACTCGCCGGACTCTACAAGAACCATAACGGAACCGACGAGGTGGTCAGCGCTCATGTGCTTTCTTATTCGGATGGGGAAGACACTCCGGATGTTCCGGGAACCAGGATGACGTTGTCCCAGATGCTTACTGCTGCTGATGACACGGCGGTTGAGTCCGAGGAGGTGCTTGTTGGGGCTGTCACGACGAAGGGATATGTCGTGACGGACGGGACTTCAAGCATTTATGTTTACCATAACTCCACACCGGAAGCCAAGGTCGGAGACAAGGTCAAGTTCACCGGCACCAAAACGACATACTATGGTCTGCCGGAGATCACAGAACCGAAGACGACGGTTGTGACTTCGGGCAATGAGGTGACATACCCTTCCGCCAAAGACATCACGTCGACATTCGACTCTTACACGGCTGATTTTGCCGAATATGTGACTTACACGGCCGTGGTCGTGAAAAACGGTTCCTACACCAATTTCAAGGTTGAGGGCGCTTCCAAACTTCAAGGTGCGATTTCCAGCGCCCCGTCTTCATTGTATTCGACATTCGGCGAGGGTGACAAGGTTCAGGTGACCGGTTTCTTCAACACCATCAACACAAGCGCCAATCTTCTCAATGTCATCGCCACGGAAGTAAAGGTGCTTGAGAAAGGCGAAGGCGGCGTAGACAAGGCTGAGTATGGTTCGGAAGGCAACACCAAGGCCGGACAGCTGGACTTTGACAGGAGAGTGATCAAATAAAAGGAATTGTTAAAGCATTATGAAGGGATGCCCGGAGCACGGGCAGCCCTTTTGCTCTCTAAAAGACAAATACGTGAGGATAGCTTTCAGGAATATTCCGGCATTGTGCATAGCCTTGATTCTCTCGATTTTGTTCGCATGCAGGACTGGCGGCAATGTCGATGAGATGCCGCCGTCCATTGAAGTCAAGACCTTGACGGTTGAGGCTGCGGGACATTCGCAGTTCACCTACATCATGGCTTCGGGATCGTGGAGCGTGGATGTCAGCGGTGAAGATGGCGGCACTGTGGACTGGGTGACGGTCGAACCGGCTTCCGGAGAGGGGAACAAGGATGTCTCGCTGACGGTTGCCGCCAATGATTCCGAGGAGGATCGTTCGGCTACCGTCACGGTGAAATCCAATGTCGGACAGGCTTCGGCCACGCTGACCCAGAAAGGGAAAGCCTCGGTTGATCCGACTCCGGAGCCGACACCTGACGGGGGCAATCTGTCTCGGAAGACCGGATGGCTTGAGCTTCCGGCTATTCCGGAGGGGACGGACGCATTCACGCATTCGATGACCATAGGCTCCGTCACAACCAGAAATTATTCATTTGCATGGGACTACGACAATCTGGTCGCTCCGTGGGTGGCCTATCCGCTCTGCAAATGGAACATCGGCTCCGGAAGCCGTACCGACAAATGGGGTCTTGATCCGCTTCTTCCGGAAAGCAAGCAGCCGGTGCTATTTAAAGGCTTTGCTAATGGTAATGTGAACTTGGATGATTATCGTGTCAATGACAAGGAGAATTACATATCGCGTGGTCACCAGATTCCTTCAGCCGACCGGCTTGCCTATTCAGGAAACGTCCAGACATTCTACGGCACCAACATGACCCCGCAGATCTACTATGGACTCAACGGAGGTATCTGGGGAAACCTCGAAAGCAAAGTCCGCTCCTGGGCCAACAGTTCCGACACCCTGTATGTCGTCACCGGATGCGTCATGGACTACAATGATGGCGAGACCGTGAAGTACGCCCTCGACAACGTGGGCAAGAAAGTCACCGTCCCGACAGGCTATTACAAGGTAGTCCTCCGCTACATGAGGAGTTCCACGATAGGCTATTCCGGCTATTCCGCCTGCGCCGTCTGGCTTGACCATAAGGTTTACAGCGACAACTCCGTAAATTCCTCATATTCAATGTCGGTTGATGACCTTGAAAAGAAGACGGGGCTTGATTTTTTCGTGAATCTTCCGGCGAAAGTGGGGGAGGGGACCGCCGCCAGGATCGAGGCCGAGGATCCCGCCAAGGTGTCATGGTGGTGGTAAACTACATAAGAAATAATACAAAAACAGATATGAGTTTAAGAAAAATACTTTACTCGGCGCTCCTGCTGCTGGTTGTCACCGTCACGGCTTACGCCAAAGGAAACAAGGTCGCAAGAGGCTATGTCATCGGCTTCTACAATGTCGAGAACCTTTTCGACACCTACCACGACGAGGGCAAGAATGACTATGAATATCTCCCTGACGGCGCCAACCGCTGGACCGACGCGCGCTACAGCCGCAAGCTCCACAACATCGCCACCGTCGTGAAGGCGATGGCGGAAGAGAACAAGACCTTCCACACGATCCTTGGTCTGAGCGAGGTGGAGAACCGCCACGTGCTTGAGGATCTGGTGATCCAGCCGGAGATCGCGGATGCCAACTACCAGATCGTCCACTACGACGGCCCGGACAGACGAGGCGTGGACGTGGCTCTGCTTTACCGTCCGGATCAGTTCAAACTGCTTGAAAGCAAAACCATTCCGTTCGATTTCAACAGCAAGGACATCACCTTCGGCATGGACAAGGATTCCCAAAGGAACTTCCGCACCCGTGACATCCTCTTGGCGCGTGGCGAGATCAAGGGAGAGATGTTCGCATTCTTCGTGGCTCATCTTCCTTCCCGGCTTGGAGGCAAGGGCGGTGACCTTCGGAGCCGCGGCGCCGAGATCATCTACGAGAACTCCGTCAGGCTGATGAATGAATATCCAGGGATCAAGATCGTGGTGATGGGTGACATGAACGACAACCCGACAGACGAGAGCATGACCGTTTACCTGCGCGGCAAGGAGAACACCGCCGATGTCGGGAAGCAGGACTTCTTCTCTCCGTTCACCTCGATGCTGAAGGACGGCTACGGATCTCTGGCCTACCGCGGTGAGTGGAACATCTACGACATCATCCTTGCCAACGAGGCGCTGGTGAACGCTCCTAAGGGTTCTCTGCGCATAGTAACTGTCGTCAAGGGGAAATATTACGGACGTGTCTTCAGCCAGCCGTTCATGACCCAGCAGACCGGTCAGTACAAGGGTACTCCGTTCCGGACCTATTCCGGCGGATCCTATATCGGCGGCTACAGCGACCACTATCCGACCTACATTGTCATCAGCAACAAGTGACCTGGCACCATGGAAAACAGTGCCGGATTGGTCTACTACCAAAAGATGGCTTGAATAACAAGTGCTTACTTTTATATAGAAGAAGTTAATATTCAAAGTTTATGAGTAAAAGAATATTCCTTGCCGCCTCGGCTATGTTTCTGACGCTGACACTGTCGGCCCAGACCTACACCGGAGGCGTGAAGGGTACGGTCGTCAGCCGATTGAGCAAGGCGGCCATTGACGGAGCGCGGCTGGTCCTCTACTCGGAGGGACAGGAAGTCGCACGCGTGAAAGCCGGACAGGACGGTACATTCCGGATAGAGAACCTGAAGGACGGA
This sequence comes from bacterium, assembly GCA_963639865.1. Lineage (GTDB taxonomy): Bacteria > Bacteroidota > Bacteroidia > Bacteroidales > UBA932 > Cryptobacteroides. Next base: position 5,893 of record CAVHWO010000022.1, read on the forward strand.
ATGTACGACCTCGTCATCGAAAGCCCTGACTATCTTCAGTCCAGAGTGAACGTGACCGTCAACGACGGCTATGTCAAGAACATGTTCACGCTTTCCCTGACCCCGGTTGCGAAGGTGGCCGAGGTGGACGACGCCAGTTTCTCCGAATTCGACATGGATGACTCGGGCTATCAGGACAGTCCAACCATCCTTTTCGGCCAGAACGACGTGTTCAACAACATGGCCGGGTACAATTTCAGCTCCGTGCGGTTCCGCGTCCGTGGATATTCCAGCGAGTCTCAGGATGTCTATCTCGCCGGAGTCAGGATGAACGACGCCATCACCGGCTACACTCCCTACTCCCTGTGGAGCGGTCTGAACGAGGCCACCAGAAGCAAGGAGTCCGTGAACGGAGCGGAGGTCTCCGACTTCGGATTCGGCGGATACAACGGCCTGACAAACATAATGCCGATGGCCTCTTCCGTCCGTACCGGCTGGCGAGGCAGCGTGCTGACCAACAGTGCCTTGTACAGGCTCCGTCTGATGCTGACCTACGCTTCCGGTCAGCTTGACAACGGCTGGTCCTACGCCTTCAGCGCATCTGCGAGGCTTGGCGGAAACGATTGGATCAAAGGCGTTTTCTACCGTTCGTTCGGCTACTACGGAGCGGTGGAGAAGAAATTCAACGAGGAACACAAGCTCGGATTCACCTTCATGGCCGCTCCCGGCGAGCGCGGGGCCCAGAACGGTTCCACCCAGGAGGTTTACGACCTGACCGGAGACAACATGTACAACTCCAACTGGGGCTACTATAACGGCAAGGTGCGCAATGCCCGCGTCCGCAAGACTCACGAGCCTATCGCGATCCTCAAGTACGATTTCTCCCCGGAGTCCCAGAAGTTCTCGGCATCGGCCACAGTGCTTTACAGGTTCGGCAAGAACGGCTACACAGCCCTTGACTGGTACGATGCTCCGGATCCTCGTCCTGACTACTACAGGAATCTCCCGAGCTATTTCTACATGGACAACACCGACTACAACCGTCAGAACTACGCTAAATATGCTTGGGCGAAGGATGCCTGGGAGTCAGATCTCTCATCGACCACGCATCTGAACTGGGATCGTCTCTACGCTGTAAACTCTCTTAACGCCACGGATGCGGGCAACCGCTCCAAGTACGTGATCGAGGAGAGACGGGTGGACCAGAACGACCTCAACTTCGCCCTTAACGGCAAATGGAATCCTGTCAAGTTCTTGACTGTCACCGGAGGGCTTTCCTACAAATGGAACCGCACGGAGAACTACAAGATTCTTGATGACCTTCTGGGCGGAGACTACTACGTCAACATTGACCAGTTCGCCGAGAGGGATTTCGCCGCTTACCCGACGATGATCCAGAACGACCTTGACTATTACCTCAAGAACGGAGCCGCCCAGACTCTCAAGGAAGGTGACAAGTACGGCTATGACTACTACGCCCACGTGCGCCGCGCCGAGGCCTGGGCTTCGGGACGTTTCGCGTTCGGCGGATTGGAGGCCACGGTCGCCGGAAGGTTGGGATATTCAAAATTCTGGAGGGAAGGTCTTTTGAGGAAGGGTCTTTTCCCGGGACTTGACGACAACGGCAACCCGTTCACCTACAATGGGGAAGTCATCACGAAATACGATCAGATCGACGGCCGTCCGATCACTTCCAAGGGCGAGTCCGACAAGAAGGACTTCCTCACGGGCTCCGGCAAACTGAACCTCAGCTATTTCATCCGCGGAGGCCACAGGATCTACGCTGATGTCGCCTGCATCACGGAGGCACCGACTTTCGACCAAGCGTTCATCTCCCCGAGGACGAGGAACACGACAATCCCTGAACTCAAGACAACGAAGACCCTGACGGCGGACATCAACTACGCCTACCGCAACTCCGGCTACGATCTCCGGATCACCGGATTCTACACGACCATCAAGGATCAGACGGATGTGATGAGTTTCTACGATGATTCGCAGAACTCTTTCACCAATTTCGCGATGTCTGGAATAGACGAGCGCCACGTCGGGGTCGAACTCGGCTTCAAGGTGCCGACCCCTGTCCCGAACCTTTCCCTTCAGGGAGTGTTCACCTACGGGCGGTACATCTACACCTCCAACCCGACGATGTACCAGACCTACGACAACAGCGCTGAATATGTCGCCGGAACCTACGGTGTCATCATTCCTTACTGGAAGAGCCATCCGACAGCCGACGGCAAGACCGTTCAGCACTATGTGGCCGGCACCCCGCAGCTTGCGACCAGCCTCGGACTCGCCTGGAACAAGAACTACTGGTTCATCGACGCCGATGTGGACTTCTTCGGGGACTCCTATCTTGACATGAACCCTCTCTACAGGACGGACATGGCCACGGCAGGCCCGGACGGTCAGGTCACCGCCCAGGAGATCGAGTACATGGCCGCGCAGGAGAAGTTCAAGAACTTCGCGTTGGTGAACGCCAGCGTCGGCAAGTCCTGGTACATTCAGAGCAAGTACCAGCTCGGCTTCTCGCTTCAGGTCAAGAACCTCCTTAACAACAAGGACGTGCGCACCGGCGGCTACGAGCAGACCCGCCTCGTGGACAACACCGTCAGCAAGGAGAGATTCTACAGGTTTGACTCCAAGTACTTCTACATGAGCGGGGTCAACTACATGTTGAACATTTATTTCAGATTCTAAGGTATGAAAAGAATATATTTCGCGCTGATCGCCGTCCTGTTCGCCCTGACATCCTGCGAGGAGTGGGACCAGGTCTTCACCACCGACTACGGCAAGGCTGATGTCTATGAGCCTGTGACGATGACTCCGAACACGACCATCGCGGCTCTCAAGGCGCTGTACGCCAAGTCTCCGGTCAAGATCGAGAAGGACATCGTCATAGGCGGGCAGGTTGTCTCCGAAGACCGCAGCGGCAACATCTACAAGAGCCTCTACATTCAGGACGCCACAGGCGGAATCGAGTTGAAACTCGGCAAGACCGCCCTCTATAACGACTACAAGCTCGGCCAGTGGGTCTATGTCAAATGCAGCGGCCTCACCCTCGGAGCCTACAACGGGATGCTCCAGCTTGGCTATGCCGACCCTACCGGAGAGTACGAGACCTCTTACCTCGATGTGCAGTACATCATCGACACACACGTGTTCAGAGGCAAGATTGACACTCCTTTGGAGGCGAAGAAAGTCGCTGCCGCCGATCTTCTGAAAGAGGAGAATCTCGGCTGCTATGTAGAACTTGACGGCCTGACTTACGGAGGTGAGATTTTCTGCCTGATCTACATCGACTCCTACAAGGACAAGACGGCTTCGTCCAACAGAATATTCCTTTCCTCCACCGGCAAGGACTACGCTCCGGTGGCGGATCCGACATGGGGAATCACCACCTGGGCCATGTCCAAGCAGGGATTCATCGACTACATCAATTCCGGCAAGTTCGATGAGGCCACTTCCGCCGACTACGCCCGGAATGTCTCGGATCCGGAACTCAAAGAGACCTTGCTGAAGAACGCTGACGCATATGCGGTAAGCCAGTACTTCAAGATGGGCGGCACGGATGTGCAGATCCGCACCAGCGGCTATGCCCGCTTTGCCGACACGCAGATCGGCGCGGACATCCTTGCCGGTGCCAAGATCAATGTCAAAGGCATCCTGACCGTCTATCAGGGTCAGTCCCAGTTTACCCTCCTCGACATCGACGGGGTCGAGAAGGTGGACTGACACTTTTGTCAATGAACTTTAATTAAACACATACACTAAGATGAAGAAAACAGTCTTAGCATTAGGAGCGATCGCTATGATGGCAGCATGCACACAGACAAAGAACAATCCGTTCCTGGAGGAATGGAACACACCTTACGGCATCCCGCCGTTCGAGAAGATTCAGCTTTCCGACTACATTCCGGCGATAAAGGCCGGGATTGAGGAGCAGAACAAGGAACTGGAGGCCATTCTGAACAATCAGGAGGCTCCGACTTTCGAGAACACCGTTGCGGCTTACGAACTGTCCGGCAGGACTTTGACAAAGACCTCAGCCGTGCTTTTCAACCTTCAGGAGACAGAGGGCAGCGACGAGATGAACAAGGTGGTCGAGGAGGCCACGGCGCTGATCACCGAACACGAGGACAACATCTCGATGAACAAGGCGTTCTTCGAGCGCGTGAAGGCTGTCCATGACGCTGACAGGAGCACCCTTACGAGAGAGCGGCAGATGGTCCTCAAGAAACTCTACCAGAGTTTCACCCGCAACGGAGTTGACCTTGACGAGGCCGCCCAGGCAAGGCTCAAGGAGATCAATCAGAAGATCGCCGCAGCCCAGCAGAAATTCGGCACGAACCTGCTTGCGGAGAACAACGCCTTTAAGGAGAAGTTCGGAGTCCCGGTCTCGTCCTACACCTCCGAGATGACCTCCTGCGAGGACAGAAGCCGCCGCGAGGAGATGTTCAAGGCCTACTCCTCAAGGGGCAACAATGGCAATGAATATGACAACAAGGCCCTCTGCCTTGAGATTCTGAGGCTCCGCGCCGAGAAGGCGAGGCTTCTTGGTTTCGACAATTTCGCCGCCTACCAGCTGGACAACAAGATGGCCCATGATCCGGTGACCGTGGACGCTTTCCTTGACAGGATCATCGGTCCGGCTGTCAGCAAGGCCAAGGAGGAGATCGCCGACATGCAGAAGGTCATGGACGAGGATATCCGTGCGGGAAAGGTCGCGGCCGGCTCGAGGATCGAGTCCTGGGACTGGTTCTACTACGCCGAGAAGGTGCGCGCCAGGAAATATTCATTGGACGAGAATCTGACGAAGCCGTATTTCCGGATGGAGAATGTCCGCGGCGGAATCTTCTTCGCCGCCCATAAGCTCTACGGCATCAATGTCGAGCCGCTGAAGGACGTTCCGCTTTACAATCCTGCCGTCGAGGCATTCAAGGTCACGGACGCGGACGGGAGCCTTCTTGGAATATTCACGACCGACTACTTCCCGCGCGCTTCGAAGAGAAGCGGGGCGTGGATGACGAATTTCAGGGAGCAATATGTTGACGCCCAGGGTAATGACGTTCGTCCGATCATCATCAATGTCGGGAACATGACCACTCCGACCGACTCGCTTCCGGCTCTGTTCACCATCGATGAGGTCGAGACCGTGTTCCACGAGTTCGGCCACGCCCTGCACGGACTTCTCACGAAGTGCCGGTATCCGTCGGTGAGCGGAACCAATGTCGCCCGCGATTTCGTGGAGACATTCTCGCAGTTCAACGAGAACTGGGCTTTCCAGCCGGAGATTCTCGCCGAATATGCCAGGCATTACGAGACCGGTGAGGTCATCCCGGACTCTCTGGTGGCCAAGATTAACAACGCCAGAAAGTTCAACCAGGGTTTCATGACCTCCGAGCTTTGCGCCGCGTCCATCCTTGACATGAAGTGGCACGAACTCACCGAGGCTGACCTTGCGAAGCTGTCGGAGGGCGACCAGGCCGCCAATGTGGCCGATTTCGAGAAGAAGGTCTGCAGGGAGATGGGCCTTATCGAAGAGATCATCCCTCGCTACCGCACGACCTATTTCAACCACATTTTCAACAGCGGCTACAGCGCCGGCTACTACAGCTACCTCTGGGCCGAGGTTCTGGACAAGGATGCCTTCGAGTACTTCAAGCAGCAGGGAATATACAGCCCTGAGGTCGCTCTGAGGTTCCGTCAGACCTTCCTTGAGAAGGGCGGCAGCGAGGAGCCGATGACCCTCTACCTTTACTTCCGCGGCGCGCAGCCGGACCCCGGAGCCCTCCTCCGTGCCCGAGGACTGACTGAATAGCTCGTGTATCGGTCGCTGAGCCTGTTGAAGCGCCGATAAGCCAAAATTCATAATCAATCGCTGACAGAAGGGCAGAAAAAAGACAAATGTCAATTTTTGCACGTTACCAAAATTTGACATTTGATTTTTCTGCCCTGAGTGTGTTTCTATCGTATAGGCATAAACTAAAATTATTCTGCCAAAATAATTATTATAGAGACTGTTGTCCTTGATGTTCAGTCGGTGACATCGTCTGTGGCATTCCAGTCGGAAGGGATGCCATAAACTCTTTAAATTTTGAGTTCGCTTTCCTGATTTTCATTAAAAATCAGGAATATGATTGCGAATTTAACATAGTTAATTTGAATGCCAAAATCTTTGCACAGATTTAAAGACACCATACTTCCCTTGAAAAACAATACCCTCATCGTTGAGGATGCAAAAAAACACTATCTTTGTGTACACATCAACTTTGTTGAATTGTGGTACCTTCAGGATCAACGTGCGGGATGTCGGTTCAATCGGTTTTTTGTATAAGATCTCTATTTTTAACAAGATTGTTTTTAACAAGGTTGTTAAAAAGGGATTAAATACGTATATTTGCCATTGATAATTAATGACAACGGACATGAATTCGCCATTTGTTTTTGGTGTCAGGGTGGAGGGGGATGCGTTCACAGACAGAAAAGAAGAGACGGAAAGGTTGAAAATGAATTTCCTCTATGGAGTGAACACAATCTTGATCTCGCCGCGCAGGATGGGAAAGACTTCCTTGGTTGACAAGGTTTGTGGTCTGGTAGGGAGCGATTCCGTGAGAATCGCCAAGATTGATGTGTTCGGATGTCGGTCTGAGGCGGAATTTGTCGATTCATTCGCTACAGCGGTGATCCGGGCCACTTCAAGCAAGTGGGAAGAATGGGTCGAGAACGCCAAAACTTTCCTTGGTCGCTTTGTTCCAAAGGTAACCTTTGGGCAGGATCCTATGCACGACTTCTCAATCTCATTTGAGTACAACTCTGGCAATAACACAGTTGAAGACATTCTGCAACTTCCGGAACGGATCGCCTCTCAAAAAGGAGGCCGGCTTGTTGTCTGCGTGGATGAATTTCAGCAAATAGGTGAGTTCCCTGATTCGTTGGCGTTCCAGAAGAAACTGCGCAGTGTCTGGCAACTGCAGAGCCACGTGTCATACTGCTTGTACGGAAGCAAGAAGCACATGATGGAGAAGATGTTCCAGAGGCAGGACTATCCTTTCTACCGTTTTGGAGACTTGTTCTATCTTGGCAGGATCAGTGAAAATGATTGGATAGAATATATTCGCGGGCGTTTTGAGGTTACCGGAAAGGAAATTTCGGCGGAACTTGCCCGCCGAATCTGCAACGTGACGGACAGGTATTCATCATACGTGCAGCAATTGGCTTGGTTCGTTTGGCTTCACAGCGGCCTGGCGGCGACCGACGAGGATGTTGAATTCGGCATTGACCGTCTGCTGGATGCCTGTGAGCCGCTTTTCATCCAGCAGACAGAATCTCTTTCCGCCTACCAGATGAATTTCCTGCACCTTCTGGCGGATGGAATTCATTCCGGCTTTACCAAGACCGCCGTGTTGAGATCCTATCGTTTGGGTACTGCCGCCAACATCGTCAGGCTTAAGAAAACCTTGACGGAAAAAGATCTGATAACAATGTCAGCGCCAGTGAACTATGAAATTTCCGACCCGATTCTTTCCCTATGGCTGAAAAAAAGAGTGTGGAAGGAATAGAAGATATTTGTGTAAGTTTGACATCGTCAAACAAATTTTCGGGAGATATGACAAAGACAGTTTTTGCGACAGGCAGCAGGGGGATGCTGAGGGAGGCTTCGGAGATCCTGGGGGAGGGGTTTGAAATTCTGACCACCTCTGCTTTTGTGAAAAGGCACAGACTGAAGTCCGTAAGCTCAGTTCAGTCCGCAAGCAAACAACTCCTTGAAATGGACATTAGTACAAAGGTTGGCAATGAATATACTCCTTCTGATTCATTGCTGAAACTTTGGCTGACACGTGAAATCCAATAATTCATTGATATTATGAGAAGAATGTTTTTGACTCTCCTTCTTGGAGGGATGACGCTTTCGGCGGTCGCTGGGCCTACCGAGGAGGCCGAAGAGGCAAGACTGTTGAGGTTCCCGGCAACGAACGGGACGGACGTGGTGTTTTCCTACGCAGGGGACCTGTTCACGGCGCCGCTCGGCGGTGGCGAAGCGCGCCGCCTCACGTCGCACATCGGCTATGAGATGTTCGCCCGTTACTCGCCCGACGGCAAGACAATCGCCTTCACCGGGGAATATGACGGCAACCGCGAGGTTTACATCATCCCGGCAGGGGGAGGCGAACCGGTCCGTCTGACCTACACCGCCACAAACGGGCGTGACGACCTCGGTGACAGGATGGGCCCCAACAACATCGTGATGGGATGGACGCCCGACGGGAAGGACATCATATTCAGAAACCGCACAGGCGACGGCTTTCCCGGCAAGCTTTGGACTGTTTCAGTCAATGGCGGGATGCCTAAGGAGATTCCGCTTCCCGAAGGGGGCTTCTGCTCCTATTCGCCTGATGGGAAAAAACTTGCCTACAACAGGGTGATGAGGGAGTTCAGAACCTGGAAATATTACCGTGGCGGAATGGCCGATGAGATCTGGGTCTATGACGGAAGGAAAGTCGAGAAGATCACCGACAATCCGGCGCAGGACGTGTTCCCGATGTGGGTGGGCGACGAGATTTATTTCGCCTCCGACCGCGACATGACGATGAACCTTTTCGTCTATAACACGAAGACCAAGGCCACGACAAAGGTGACTTCATTCGATGACTATGACGTGAAGTTCCCGAGCACGAACGGGAAACTCGTCGTGTTCGAGAAAGGAGGCTATCTTTACAAACTGGATCCGGCGACGAAAGCCACAGAGCAGATCCACATCACCCTCGGCTCCGACCTTGTCTATGCCCGCGCCGAGAGGATGAACGTCGGCAAGAAGGGTCGCTCGTCGTTCAGCCTTTCCCCTGACGGAAAGAGGATGGCTGTGACGGCCCGAGGAGAAGTCTTCGATGTGCCGGTGGGAAAGGGAATCACGAGGAACATCACCAAAACTCCTGGCTCGAACGAACGAAGCGCCGACTGGAGTCCTGACGGAAAGTACATCGCTTTCATCGGTGACGGAACGGGGGAGACGGAGGTCTATCTCTACGATGTCGCGTCCGGCGGAGAGCCTGTACAGATCACCAAGGACAACGATACCTACATCCGCAGCCTCCAATGGAGTCCTGACAGCAGGCACATCCTTTACACCGACCGCAAGAACCGTATCGTAGAGGTCGATCCGTTCGTCAAGACTGTCAGGACGGTGCTGCAATGCCCGGAGCAGGAAATCAGGGATGTTGAATATTCCCCTGACAGCAAATGGCTTACCTACAGCCGTCCAGCTCATAACAAGATGAGCGTGGTCTATGTTCTGAACCTCGCTTCCGGCAAGGAATATCCTGTCACGGAGAAATGGTACGACTCCAGTTCCCCGACATTCTCGACTGATGGCAAGTACTTGATATTCACATCTGACCGGGACTTCCGTCCAATCTACAGCTGGATTGAGTGGAACTATGCCTACACCGACAGGAGCGGAGTTTATATGACAATGCTGGCCTCCGGCACGCCTTCTCCTCTGTTGCCGACCGACAGCGAGTCAGCCGTGGGTTCGGATATTCCTGAACCAGAAGAAGCTCCGGCGGAGGCTGACGGGAAGCCTGATAAAGGCGGCAAGGCCTCAAAGGCTCCGAAGGCTGCGCCTGACGCCAAGGCTTCCGACAAGAAGGCCGTTGACGTGAAGATTGATGCGGAAGGTCTGGTTGACAGGACCGTCAAACTTCCGATAGGAAGCTCCCGCTCGTATTTCTGCGACGGCAAGAAACTCTGGTACAGGGACGGCCGCGGCACTCAGGTGTTTGATTTTGCGACCAGTAAGTCCGAGCAGTGCTCCGATGGAGCGCTCATCTATCGTCCGGGCGACAAGAAGGCCCTTTCCACAGCCAAGGGCAAGTGGACAGTGGTCAATTTCCCGGCCGCCAAGGTTGGCGGGGGCGAGGCCGTGGATGTGGACAATATGTACACCACGGTGGACTACGCCCAGGAGTGGCCGCAGATCTTCGACGAGGTTTGGAGAGCGTTCCGCGACGGCTACTATCTGGAGAACATGCACGGCCGTGACTGGAAGGCTGTCAAGGAAAAGTATGCCGCCCTTCTGCCTTATGTCAAGACTCGTCTTGACCTTAACTATGTGATCGGCGGGATGATCGGAGAGGTCGCCAGCGGCCACGCCTACGTCAATCCGGGCGATTATCCAAAGCCGGAGCGCATCCCGATGGGTCTTCTCGGTGCCAAGATGAGCAAGGACAAGAGCGGCTATTTCAGGATTGACCACATCTACTCCGGAGCCGTGTACAGGCACGAACTCCGCTCTCCGCTAACTGAACCCGGAATGGACATCGCAGAGGGAGACTTCATCACAGCTATTGACGGACAGTCGCTCAAGGATGTGGACAACATCTACAGACTCCTTGTCGGCAAGGCTGACAAACTCATCGAATTGGCTGTCAACAAGTCGGCTGCCGAGGGCGGACGCAAGGTCGTTGTCAAGCCTATCGCCGATGAATATCCTCTCGAACATTACGAGTGGGTGATGAAGAACATCCGCACTGTCGAGCAGAAGTCCGGAGGCAAGGTCGGCTACATCTATATTCCTGATATGGGGGCGGAGGGTCTGAACGAGTTCGCCCGCTGGTACTATCCTCAGCTTGACAAGGAGGCTCTCATCATCGACGACCGCGCCAACGGTGGCGGAAACATCTCTCCGATGGTCATCGAAAGGCTTCTCCGCAAGGTTTACAGGATGACGATGTACAGGAACTCCAACCAGAACGGAACCATTCCGGAAGGAACCCACACCGGCCCGAAGGTGCTGCTGATCAATAAATATTCCGCCTCCGACGGAGACCTCTTCCCTTGGAGCTTCAAGGCGAACAACCTCGGCACCGTGATCGGAACCAGGACCTGGGGCGGAATCGTAGGCATCAGCGGCTCGCTGCCGTATATGGACGGGACAGACGTGCGCGTGCCTTTCTTCACGAACTATGACGCGGCGACCGGTCAGTGGATTGTCGAGAACCACGGAGTCGATCCCGACATCCTGATAGACAATGACCCGATCAAGGAATATGCCGGCGAGGACCAGCAGCTTGACAAGGCCATTGAGGTCGCACTCCAGCAGATCAAGGACCGCAAGCCTCTTCCTAAGACTCCGGCTCCCCGCACTTTCAAGGATCTGGGCCTTCCGCAGATCGACTGACCGCAATTTCCGGAAACTGTCTGAAAAATGGTGACAGTTTCCGGATAATATTGTTAAATCATACAAACAGATTCTAAGACGAATATGACAAAGATAGTTTTTGCGACAGGTAACAGGGGGAAGCTGAGGGAGGCTTCGGAGATTCTGGGGGAGGGGTTCGAAATTCTGACTCCGGCGGATTTCGGGATCACGGAGGACATTCCGGAGACGGGAGAGACGCTGGAGGAGAATTCGCTCCAGAAGGCGAGGTACATTTATGACAGAAAGGGCTGCGACTGCTTCGCTGACGACACTGGACTGGAGGTGGACGCTCTTGGAGGCGCTCCGGGAGTCTATACGGCGCGTTACGCTGGGCCTTCCAAGGACTTTGACCAGAACATGGACAAGGTGCTTTCCGAACTCTCGAAGCTGGAGGCTACGGGGCGGAATATCAGCCGCAGGGCGCGTTTCCGCAGCGTCGTGACCCTCATCATGGACGGTGAGGTGCACCAGTTCGAGGGTACGATGGAAGGCACGATCGCGCGGGATAAGTCCGGACGTGGAGGCTTCGGCTACGATCCCGTCTTCCTGACCGATGAATATCCCGGGCTCACCGCAGCCGACATCACCGAGGAGCAGAAGAATGAAATCTCGCACCGCGGCAAGGCGCTCCGGGCGATGGCACAGTGGCTCAGAAGCCGGCAACTGATTGTCTGATGAATGCCGATGCGAGAAAAGGCTGAACTCATCATCCTCTGCCACACTAAAGTCGGAGAGAATTCCATCGTCCTGCACACCATCAGCCGGGAATATGGAAGACGGGGTTTTCTCGTGAAGGTGAGTCCCAAGACGGCGATGGCGCTGTTCCTGCCCTTGAACATTCTTGAGGCTGAGGTCTGCGAGAACCCGAAGTCGGATCTCTGGTTCGCCCGAAACTTCGTAAGCGTCAACCCGCTTGCGGGGATTCGCGGGAACATCCACAAGAACACGATGACCCTCTTCATGAGTGAGGTGCTCTTCCGTGTGATAAAGGACCAGACCAACGAGGAGGGGCTGACGGACTGGCTTGAGAGGAGCGTTCTGACGCTGGACGCCCTCCGGAGCGACTTCGCCAATTTCCACCTCTGGTTTCTGCTTGAACTCTGCGCCGTTCTCGGTTTCAGCCCCGACACGGCCGGCCTCGCCCCTTTCGCCGGCGATCATCTTGGCCACATCAAGTCCCTGCTGACCACTTCGTTCAGCGAGGCGATGCTGCTGCCTTTGAAAGGCTCCGACCGCAACGGGATCGCCGAGTGCATCCTCAAATACATCGAGCATCACACCGAGTCCTCCGTCAATGTCCGTTCACTTTCTGTCCTCAGGGAACTCTACGGATAAATACCCGTCTTCGGCGGAAATAGTTTTCATTCTTCGCGGCGGTTTCACTATCTTTGTGCTTTAGTCCGCGAAAGGAATATGTTTTCAAAGGAACTCAAGGAAGAATGCGGGGTGTTCGGTGTCTGGGGCGTTCCCCACGCCGCCGAGGTGACCTACTACGGCCTCCACTCACTTCAGCATCGCGGCCAGGAGGGCTGCGGAATCGTCTCGGTCAACGACAGCGGAGAACTTTACCGGGTCAAGGGACTCGGACTCGTGACCGAAGTCTTCAACAGCGAGAACCTCGGTTCTCTCCACGGCGACATGGCGGTCGGCCATGTGCGTTACTCCACGCACGGCGGTGGCGGCATCGAGAATGTCCAGCCTTTCCTTTTCAGGCACAACAGCGGGGACTTCGCCCTTGTCCACAACGGCAATGTGGTCAATTCCGCCCAGCTGAGGAAATACCTTGAGGACCGCGGCAGCCTTTTCCAGTCCACGTCCGACAGCGAGATCCTGGCCCATCTCATCAAGAAGGAGCCGGTCGAAAGGAACAGTCCGAGAATATACCCGATAATGGAGGCCCTGAACATGATCGAAGGGGCTTTCGCGTTTCTGGTGATGACCAACCACCGGATCTACGCCATGCGTGACAAGTACGGTCTGCGGCCTCTGTCCATCGGACGGCTTGGTGACGGCTACGTCATCAGCAGCGAGACCTGCGCGTTCAGCGTCGTGGGGGCGGAGTTCATCAGGGACATCGAGCCGGGTGAGGTCGTCACGATCGACCACCACGGCATCAGGAGCCGGAAATATTCAGACTACCAGCGCCACGCCATGTGCGCCATGGAATATGTTTACTTCTCCCGTCCGGACAGCGACATCGAAGGCTGCAACGTCCACGCTTTCAGGAAGGAAAGCGGCAGGATCCTCTACCGGGAGTCGCACGTGGACGCGGACATCGTGGTGGGTGTCCCGGATTCCAGCCTCAGCGCCGCATCCGGCTACTCCGAGGCGAGCGGGCTTCCCAACGAGATGGGGCTCATAAAGAACCGCTACATCGGCAGGACATTCATCCAGCCGTCGCAGGAGATGAGGGACAAGGGCGTGAAGATGAAGCTGTCGCCTGTGCGGAGCATCGTGAAGGACAAGAGGATAATCCTTGTGGATGACTCGATCGTGCGCGGAACCACATCATTGAGGATCGTGCGGATGCTGCGTGAGGCCGGGGCGAGGGAGGTCCACATGAGGATAGCCAGCCCGATGATCAAGAATCCGTGTTTCTACGGAGTCGATATGTCCACGCATAAGGAACTTCTCTGCTATTCCAGAAATCTGGAGCAGGCACGTCAGGCGATCGAAGCCGACTCTCTGGCTTTCCTTTCGGAGGAGGGGCTTTTCGAGGCCGGCCACCGCTCCGACCTTTGTCTTGCCTGCTTCAACGGCAACTACCCGACCGCCCTCTACTCCAGCATCGAGGAGGTCAAGGAAGAGCATAAATTCTGATTAAGAATCTGTTTTGTTGTTCCGGGAATATATTGAAAGATAATAAATCATAACAAGAGATAAACTACTATGGCAGTTGATTACGAGAAGGCTGGTGTCAGTCTGGAGGCAGGTTACGATGTTGTCCGCAGGATCAAGAAACACGTGGCGTCGACCGACAGGCTCGGTGTGATGGGAAACATCGGATCGTTCGGAGGGATGTTCGATCTCTCGAAACTGAACATCAAGGAACCGGTTCTGGTCAGCGGAACGGACGGTGTCGGCACGAAGCTCAAGCTGGCGTTCGCTATGGACAAGCACGACACCATCGGCATCGACGCCGTGGCGATGTGCGTGAACGATGTCCTGGCACAGGGGGCGGAACCTCTTGTGTTCCTTGACTATGTGGCACAGGGGAAGACCCGTCCGGAGGTCGTCGAGGCCATCGTGGCGGGAGTCGCCGAGGGCTGCCGTCAGGCCGGCTGCGCCCTTGTTGGAGGCGAGACGGCAGAGATGCCGGGAATGTACGCCGACGGTGAATATGACATAGCGGGCTACACCACCGGGGTCGTGGAGAAATCCAAACTCATCGACGGCACGAAGGTCAAGGCAGGAGATGTTCTCGTGGGAATCGCCTCCACCGGAGTCCACAGCAACGGCTTCAGCCTTGTGCGCAAGATCTTCTCCGACAACAATCTGGATCTGCACAAGGTCTATCCTGAACTGGAACCCGACCGGCCGCTTGGCCTTGTCGCCCTGACCCCTACCAGAATCTACGTGAAACAGGTTCTGGAGGTCATCCGCAGCTGTGACGTGCACGGGGTCGCCCACATCACCGGAGGCGGCTTCGACGAGAACATCCCGAGAATCCTCCGCGAGGGTCAGGGAATCGAAGTTAATGAAGGCTCCTGGACAATCCTCCCGATTTTCCGTTTCCTGGAGAAGTACGGCGACATCCCTCACAGGGAGATGTTCAACATATTCAACATGGGTGTCGGAATGGTTCTGGCTCTGGATGAGGCCGAGGCGCGGAAAGCCATTGACATCCTTGCCGGCTATGGAGACAAGGCGACCGTCATCGGACGCGTGACCGACAAGCCGGGTGTGGATATTCATCCGCTTTAAGTGGCGTGGTGTTCGTTTTTGTGAGTTTTTGACGCAAGGATTTGAAATTGCAGGGTTTGGTTTAGGTGATTAAAGCTTAGAATTATGAAACAAACATTTGCTAAACTGACCGCGGCCATTGGCTCCACTCTGCTCTCGATGCTCGGGTTTTCCGGTTGCGATAGAAACATCAAGGGGAGTCTTTGTGAGTACGGAACACCTCATTGTGATTTCAAGGTCGATCTCACCGTTGTGGACGAAAGCGGAAAGGTTGTCAAAGGCATCCGTGTGGCTCCGTCGGAGCGTTTGACCTATGACAAGGACACCCTCTACACCGACGAGAACGGCAAGGCTGTCTGCAGTTATGACAATGCCTGGCCATACGAAGAAGTCAAGTTCTACTTCGATGATGTCGATGGTGAAGCCAATGGTTCCTTCAAGCGTGACAGCCTGACTGTCAAGGCTGAGAAACTGAAAGGCGGCAGTGGCTGGTACGAGGGAGAGTTTGCCCTGAAAGGCGCGAAGACTTTGAAGAAGGACGAGTAACGGATGAACGGACTTTCGATCAGAAGAAGAATCGCGCTTGACATCGCAAGGTCTCTGCGCAAGTCTCAGGAGGAGGAACATCCTCTGAGACAGCTCTTCTGGGAATGCACGCTCCGTTGCAACCTTCGTTGTCAGCACTGTGGCAGCGACTGCAGGCAGTTGGCTTCTACTCCGGACATGCCTAAGGAGGATTTCTTCAAGGTGCTGGATTCCATCGCGGCGAAGACCGATCCTCACAAGGTGTTCGTCATCGTCTCCGGCGGAGAGCCGACGATGAGGGCGGACTTGGTGGAATGCGGAAAAGGAATATATTCCCGCGGATTTCCGTGGGGGATGGTCACGAACGGCTTCGGGATTACAGCGGAAAGATATTCCGGTCTCCTCGGAGCCGGTCTGCATTCGATGACGGTCAGTCTGGACGGCTTGGAGGAGAACCACGACTGGCTTCGGGGGCGTGAAGGCAGTTTCGCGCATGCCACCGAGACGATCAGGATGGCGGTTGAGTCAGGGGTCGTTTTCGATGTCGTGACATGTGTGAACCGGAGGAACTATCCGCAACTTTCTCATTTGAAGGAGTTTTTGATTGGTCTTGGCTTGAAGGAGTGGAGACTTTTCTCCATATTCCCGCAGGGCCGCGCCGCCTTGAATCCGGATCTTCAGTTGCCTCCGAAGATGTTCAGGGGGATGCTGGATTTCATCAAAGAGACCAGAAAGGAAGGACGCATCAAGGCCAGTTATGGCTGTGAGGGTTTCCTCGGCCCTTATGAGGGCGATGTAAGGGATCATTTCTATTCCTGTCAGGCAGGGGTGTCCGTCGGCTCCGTTCTGGTTGACGGTTCGATCTCGGCCTGCACCAGCATCCGTTCCGACTACCATCAGGGCAACATCTACCGTGATGATTTCATGAATGTCTGGGAGAACCGCTTCGGGCCGTACCGTGACCGAAATTGGATGCGCAAGGACGAATGCGCCGAATGCAGGTACTGGAAGTGGTGCGAAGGCAACGGGATGCATCTTCGAGACTCGGAAGGCAGACTGATGCTCTGCCATCTGAAGAAAATTTTGGATGGCGGTGTCAAGTAGGATGCATGGATTTTTTTTTGAAACAACTTTATAAAGGTATATAAATGAGAGCTTTAATCAGTGTCAGCGACAAGACGGGAGTTGTGGATCTCGCCCGTGAACTCGTGTCGCTCGGATGGGAGATCCTTTCCACCAGCGGCACCATGAAGATGTTGAGGGAGGCAGGTCTCCCTGTGACCGGCGTAAGCGATGTCACGGGATTCCCCGAGATCTGCGACGGCCGTGTGAAGACCCTTCATCCGAAGATCCACGGAGCGCTTCTGGCCCGCAGGGACATTCCCGATCACATGAGACAGTTGAGCGACAACGGAATAGAGAAGATAGACCTGGTCTGCGTCAACCTCTATCCGTTCCGTGAGACGATAGCAAAGCCGGATGTCACGATGGAGGATGCTGTGGAACACATCGACATCGGCGGTCCTTCGATGCTGCGCAGCGCCGCCAAGAACTGGGCCTCCGTCACGGTTGTGGTGAACCCTGGGGACTACGCCACAGTGATCTCCGAGATTAAAGCGACCGGCGACACGACCCCGGAGACCCGCCTCAAACTCTCAGCAAAGGCCTACACCCACACCGCTGAGTATGACAGCGCGATAGCGACCTATATGCGCGCCCAGGCCGGTCTTCCGGAGAAACTTTTCCTTGAATATGACATCTGCCAGGAACTCCGCTACGGCGAGAATCCTCACCAGAAAGCCAAGTTCTACAAGACCCTGAATCCGGTTCCATATTCATTGGCCACCGCCGAGCAGCTGAATGGCAAGGAACTGTCCTACAACAATATTCAGGATGCGAATGCCGCCCTCAACATCGTCCGCGAGTTCCGCGAGCCTTTCGCCGTGGGACTCAAGCACATGAATCCGTGCGGAGCGGGTCTCGGAACCGATGTCGTTGACGCTTGGAAGAAGGTTTACGAGGGTGACAAGACCTCGATTTTCGGAGGCATCGTGGCGTTCAACCGGGAGGTCAACCTTGAGGTGGCCCGGCTGCTGAAGCCGATCTTCCTTGAGATCGTGATGGCACCGTCATTCGCCCCGGACGCCCTTGAACTGCTCCGCACAAAGAAGAACCTGCGTGTGTTGAAAGTGAATATGGAAGGCTCTGCGTGTGAGCAGATCCATTGTGTCAGCGTCAACGGAGGTCTTCTGGTTCAGAATCAGGACCTTTCGATCGTGCCTGTGACCGCTGCGCAGACCGTCACGGAGGTCAGGCCTACCGAAGAGCAGATTGCCGATCTGAATTTCACCTGGAGAATAGTGAAGCACGTCAAGTCCAACGCCATCACCGTCGGCAAGGCCGGGATGATCTACGGAGTGGGTGCCGGCCAGATGAACCGTGTGGGTTCCGCTGAATTGGCTTTGAAACAGGCTGCCGCCACATTGGCCGAGGAGGAGACCGCAAGGACCGGTGCGCCGGTTGACCCTAAGGAGGCCTCCCGCAAGGCCGGTCTCGTGCTGGCCTCCGATGCCTTTTTCCCGTTTGATGACTGCGTGACCCTTGCCGCCGAGTATGGCGTGAAGGCCATCGCGCAGCCGGGCGGATCCGTCCGCGACGAGGATTCCGTCAGGAAGTGCGACGAGCTTGGCATCGCCATGGTCTTCACCGGAGAACGTCATTTCAAACATTAGTCCTTATGCGAGTTTTCCATTTCGATTCAACGAACAAGAGTGACGGCAAGACGATAATGCTGGACACTCTGCTGTCCAAGAACGTGCTTGTTGTCGGCGGAGGCGGACGCGAGCACGCCATCGTGGATGCCTTGAGCCGTTCCAGAAGCGTGGGCAAGATCTACTGCGCTCCGGGCAACGCCGGAATCGCCGTCCAGGCCGAGTGTGTCCCTCTGAAGGAGACACAGATTCTTGAACTTGTGGAGTTTGCGAAAGAGCACGGTATCGATCTGACGGTTGTGGGACCGGAAGTCTCTCTATCCGCAGGAATCGCGGATGCCTTCACGAAGGCCGGATTGAGAATATTCGGACCTTCCGCCGCCGCCGCGCGCATCGAGTCCAGCAAGGATTTCGCCAAGCGGCTGATGGAGAAGTACGGCATTCCGACAGCCGCCTTCAAGACCTTCGACAACTACGACGAAGCCATTGAATATGTCAGCAGACGCACCTTCCCGATCGTTCTGAAATATGACGGTCTGGCCGCCGGCAAAGGTGTCGTCATTCCGGAGACATTCTCCGATGCTCAGGCGGCTCTGAGGGACATGCTTCTGGACGACAAGTTCGGCAAGGGAAAGGTCGTGGTTGAGGAATATCTCACCGGTCCCGAGTTCTCGTTCATGTGCTTTGTGAACGGAGAGGAGGTTTTCCCTCTGGCCATAGCCCAGGACCACAAAAGGGCGTTCGAGGGGGACAAGGGTCCCAACACGGGAGGCATGGGAGCATATTCGCCGGTTCCGGTCATTTCCGCCGAGGATGAGGAATATGCCCTTGAACACATCATGAGGAAGACCGCCGCGGCGATGGTCGCCGAGGGGTGCCCGTTCAAGGGATTGCTTTACGGCGGTCTGATGAAGACTCCGTCCGGCATAAAGGTCATCGAGTTCAACTGCCGTTTCGGAGACCCTGAGACCGAGGTTGTTCTGCCTCGTCTGGAGTCCGACATATTCGAGATC
Organism: bacterium; assembly: GCA_963639865.1. Lineage (GTDB taxonomy): Bacteria > Bacteroidota > Bacteroidia > Bacteroidales > UBA932 > Cryptobacteroides. The sequence goes on from CAVHWO010000022.1 coordinate 25,227, forward strand.
TTCTGCGCCGTGACTGACGGAGGCAGACTTGTGAATGCTCCCGAGGGGACGGATTCCGCGGAGGGCGTGAGGATTCCTTTGTCGCAGCTGATGCCGGAGATCAAGTGGTCCGCCGAGCCGACCCTTGGTTTCGTGTTGGCTTCGAAAGGCTATCCGGGTTCTTATGAGAAAGGTTTTGAGATAACCGGCCTTGAGGACGCGTTGTCCGACTCTTCAGTGAAGGTTTACCAGATGGGTACCAAGGAGTTTGTCAATCCGGAATCCGGGGTGAAATCCCTTGTGACTTCCGGCGGGCGTGTGCTGATGGTCGTCGCTTCCGGCGAGACTCTTCGCCAGGCCAGGGACAAAGCCCTAACCGCAGTCCGTAAGATCCACTGCGACAATCTTTTCTACCGTTCCGACATCGGACATCTTGTACTATAGGAAAAATTATACTTATGATCGTAAGCGGAAAAGATTTAGCGGCCAGATTAAAGGCCCGAATGGCGGAGCAGGTGGCCACATTCCCTGCAAAATACGGCCGGGTGCCTCACCTGGTGGTGATTCTGGTAGGAGATGACCCCGGCAGCCAGACCTATGTCAGAAACAAGGCCAAGGCCTGTGACGTGGTCGGAATCAGGAACACCACCGTCAGGATGCCCGCCGACACCCCGGAGCGGGAACTCCTTGACAAGATCGCCGAACTCAACGCCGACGCTGCCGTGGACGGCATCCTTGTCCAGCTTCCCCTCCCGAAGCAGATCAGCGAACCGAAGGTGATCGAGGCCATCGCCCAGTCCAAGGACGTGGACGGCTTCCACCCTCTCAACACCGCGGCCCTCTGGCAGAAAAGGCCGAACTCCTCCTGCGTGGTTCCCTGCACTCCGATGGGAATCATAAGGCTCCTTGAGGATGCCGATTACGAGATCGCCGGCAAGAACGCCGTGGTGATAGGCCGCAGCCAGATTGTAGGTCTCCCGATCTCCAAGCTCCTGCTCGACAGGAACGCCACGGTGACGATCTGCCATTCAAGGACAAAGAACCTTCCCGAGATCACAAGACAGGCCGACATCCTTGTCGTTGCCATCGGCCGCGCGAAATTCGTGACAGGTGACATGGTTAAGGATGGAGCCGCGGTGATCGATGTGGGAATGGACCGTGACGAGAACGGCAACCTCTGCGGCGACGTGGACTTCGCCTCCGTGGAGCCGAAAGCCTCCGTCATCACCCCGGTTCCCGGCGGTGTCGGCCCGATGACCATCTGCTGCCTGATGGAGAACACCATCCAGTGCTTCCTTGACAAAGTCACTGCCAGACAATAGATCCCGTACTGGTAAGAAAAGAGATTCCCGGATTTTGGTAACTTGCAAAATCCGGGAATCTCTTTTAACGATTACTTTATTTCCTATGGGCAGGAGTCGAAGTGATCATCTCGACAAAGTGGGTCTTGATGGCCTCCGCTTGACTCTGGTCGGTTGACAGGTATCTTCTTGTCCCGTTTTCGTCAGGTGTGAAGAATGTGGAGCCCTCTTCAGTCACGGTAATGTTGCCGGCAGGGGACAGAGTGAACCAATCGTCTCCTTCCACGGCGTACAGCACCGCTGTCAGATCCCATGTAGGTCGGTCATAAGGCATCTGCTGGTACACCTTGTAGCCCTCGGCTACCGGATGAAGGCCGGCCCAGCCGAAGTCATTCTCGATGCTTGAGGCAGGGTACAGGATGTTGATTCCAACTTCGAACGGAGACGTGACGAGTGGTGTCGGCCATTCCCCGAAAAGCTTCTTGGCTGCCGGAATGTCTTTCGCCACGTTGTACTCATGAAGGTTTGGATCCACAAAATCCCCCGCCATCATGACAAGCATCTTGACTTTCTTGGCTACGAGTTCCTTTCCGCTCAAGTCCGAATGTTCATCCGGACCGCTTTCAAGCAGTCTGATGAGGTTTGTGGAGAATCCGACCGAAGCGATTACGACAGAACAGTCGTCAGCCTGAGCCAGTACCTTTCTGTAGAGGATGTGTGCATCGGGAAGTCTGTCGTAGTCTTTGAGCGTGCGGGCGAATGCTGGCGCTCCGGTGGAGTCTTTCATGTCCACAACCGCTTTTGCATAGTTGACTGCGTCGTTCTCGCACTCGGCGCCGTTTCTGACTATTCCTATCGGGATGTCAGGGTAGCCGTACCAGGTGTTGAGGATGTCCACATATTCAGCCGGTGCGGTCCCTTCCTTGTTGATGCTCACCGCAAGGAGGTTGATCTTGCCGGCGTCAAGGTATTTGTAGAGCATGTCCATCGCAAGGGCGTCGTCAATGTCGTTGCCGATGTCGGTCTCCATGATGAGGTTGATGGCGGTGCCGTCCGTCGCCGCATTTTTCGGATTGTTGGAGCAGCTTGTAAACAACAGTGCCGCAAGGCTGAACAGGATGAAAAACTTCTTCATGATAATCTGTTTTTGATTTTTCTATGGTACTGCGGGGAATCTCCTTTTGAGAACCGTCGCATTTCACAAAGATAATGAACTTTTTGACCTTTCATAATATGTGCCGGCATGGATTTTCCTGATTCCAGGTTGCGGCTGTTGGGTAATCGTTAAAAATGGCTATCTTTGCCGGAACAGACATTGACCATGCGCAAGAACACAATCCAATCCATCTCCGAACAGACCGGCTATTCCGTCTCAACTGTTTCCAGAGTGCTTTCTGGAAAGGCTCAAAGGTCCAGGATCAGCCAGAAGACGATCGATCTGATTCAGGCGGAGGCAAAGAGAATAAACTACACGCCGAATCTTCTTGCGCAGGGGTTGCGGACCAGCCGGACATACACCATCGGTCTGACGGTGCCGGGGATTGACAATCCGTTCTTCGCCACGTTGGCCGGCACGGTGATAGAGAATCTGAAACTCGCCGGCTATCACACCCTGCTTGCGGACTCGCTGGAGAATCTGAAAGATTTTGAGGACGCTCTGTCGATGTTCCGTTCCAGAAGTGTGGACGGCATCATCGCGGTTCCTGTCGGCAATTCAACCGAATTGACGGACGAGATCACCGGCAGCGTTCCCACTGTCCTGATCGACCGTTACTTTCAGGGAACACCTTTGCCTTACATCTGCACAGACAACTACGCCGGCGGCTACATGGCCACTGACTATCTCATCAGCCGCGGCTACCGCAACATCCTCTCCATCCAGGGCGTTGAAGATTCGACCCCTTCAATGGAGCGTGTCAAAGGTTTCAAGAGTGCAATCAGAGACCACAGCGGCAAGGGTGTTGAATATGCTATCGTCGGCGACGCCTTCTCTGTCGATAATGGTTACAGCCAGGTCAAGAGAATATTCAGCGAAGGAGTGAGACATGACGCCGTGTTCGCCTATTCATCAACCATCCTGCTTGGCGCCATCCGCGCTTTCCGCGAATTGGGAATCAAGATTCCGGAGCAGGTCGGCATCATCTCCTTTGACAACAACGGTTTCCTCGATTTTCTTGATCCCGCCATCACCCGCATTGAGCAGCCCCTATCCGAAATCGGCCGTTTAGCAGCCCAGACCCTTGTCAACATCATTGAGAACAAGAATCCGGGTCTTCCGCCTGTCCAGCGCCTTATCGCTCCGACTTTGGTCATCCGAGACAGCTGTTAGGCTTTTTGCAGGCAAAGAAAAATTCTCCCGGCCGCGATTTTGATAACGTGCAAAATCCGGCCGGGAGATTTTTTTGCCGCGCAGTCAAAAAAAACCGGCTGGGGAGAGATCCGCAGCCGGCCTTTCATATTCAATGAAGAACTGTTAGAGTTCGCTCATCTCCTGCTCGTACTCGTCCTTGCGGCCGACCAGGATGTCCTGGAACTCCTTCTGACCGGTTCCGGCCGGGATGAGATGACCGCAGATGACGTTCTCCTTCAGGCCTTCGAGATGATCGACGCGCGCCCTGATGGCAGCCTCGCTGAGCACCTTGGTGGTCTCCTGGAAGGACGCCGCCGAGATGAAGCTGTTGGTCCTGAGGGCCGCTCTGGTGATTCCCTGAAGCACGAGCTTCGCGGTCGCCGGATTGGCCTCGCGGACAGCCATCATCTTCTTGCCCTGTCTTTCGAGCGAGGAGTTCTCGTTTCTCATGTCACGGGCATCGATGATGTCACCCTGCATGTACCTCTGGGAGTCGCCGGCGTCAAGGACAAAATATTTTCCGAATATGTTGTCGTTGGCGTCCATGAAATCCCACTTGTCCACCATCTCTTCCTGCAGGAACTCGGTGTCGCCAGGGTTGGTGATCTGAACCTTGCGCATCATCTGGCGCACGATGATCTCAAAGTGCTTGTCGTTGATCTTCACACCTTGCAGACGGTAAACCGCCTGAACCTCGTTGACGATGTAGTCCTGAGCCTTGACAGGTCCGAGGATGTTGAGGATGTCGGTAGGGGAGATTCCACCGTCGGAAAGCCTTGTCCCGGCCTTTACGTAGTCGTTCTCCTGAACCAGGATCTGCTTTGTAAGAGGAACGAGATAGTGTTTCTCGATTCCGGACTTGTTCTTGACGATGATCTCGCGGTTGCCTCTCTTGACCTTGCCCATGAGCACCTCGCCGTTGATCTCCGCAAGGATGGCAGGGGCGGAAGGTGTTCTGGCCTCGAAGAGCTCGGTGACTCTCGGAAGACCACCGGTGATGTCGCTTGACTTGCCGATCGCGCGGGGAATCTTGATGATCACGTCACCGACATTGACCTTGTCACCGTTGTTGGCGATAAGGTGGGCGCCGACAGGAAGGTTGTACTGCCTTATCTGGTTGCCTGCGTCATCGAGGATGAGGATCGAAGGGTTCTTGGTCTTGTCCCTGGACTCGATGATGACCTTGTCCTTGTTGACCGCGAACTCGTCCGCCGCTTCCTCGCGGAAGGTGACTCCCTCGATCAGGTTGTCGAACTGAACCTTACCGGCGGTCTCCACGATCGTGATGGCATTGTAAGGATCCCACTCGCAGAGCAGGTCGCCGTTTTTGATCGTGTCCCCGTCCTTGAAGTACAGTTTCGAGCCGTAAGGGACATCGTAATGGGAATAGGTGATGCCGGTGTTCTCGTCGATGATGCTGACCTCTGTCATACGGCTGACGACAATGTCCTGTGCCGATCCGTCTTCTCCGACTTTCTGGATAGTCCTGAGTTCCTCGAAGACAAGCTTGCCGTCGTACTTGGCCACGATCGAGGAATCGGCCGCCGTGCTGGAAGCCGTACCGCCGACGTGGAAGGTACGCAGGGTAAGCTGGGTACCAGGCTCACCGATGGACTGTGCGGCGATGACACCGACAACCTCTCCCTTCTCGACCATCCGGCTTGTGGCGAGGTTGCGTCCGTAGCACTTCGCGCAGACACCCTTGCGGGACTCGCACGTGAGCACGGAACGGATCTCGACCTGCTCGATCGGCAGATGGTCGATCAGGTTGGCCGTGGCCTCGCGGATCTCCTCTCCAGCCTTGATGATCAATTCACCGGTAAGAGGATTGAATATGTCGTGGACGGAAGTACGTCCGAGGATCCGCTCGCCGAGGGACTCGACGATCTCGTCCTTGTTCTTTATGGCGGTCGCGATGAGTCCCCTGAGCGTGCCGCAGTCCTCCTCCGTGATGATGACATCGTGGGAGACATCCACCAGACGGCGGGTAAGGTAACCGGCGTCGGCTGTCTTGAGGGCGGTGTCGGCCAGACCCTTACGGGCGCCGTGCGTGGAGATGAAGTACTCGAGCACCGTCATGCCCTCCTTAAGGTTGGAGATGATAGGGTTCTCGATGATCTCCGCTCCGGCCGCTCCGGACTTCTGAGGCTTGGCCATAAGTCCACGCATGCCGCAAAGCTGCTTGATCTGCTGTGTCGAACCGCGGGCTCCGGAATCCAGCATCATGTAAACCGGATTGAATCCCTGCTGGTCAGCCGAGATCTGCTTCTCGACGATCTTCGTGAGCTTGTTGTCGATGGCACCCCAGAGGTCGATCACCTTGTTGTAGCGCTCGTTGTTGGTGATGAAGCCCATCGCGTAGTTGTTCTTGACTTCCTCCACCTGCCTGTAGCCCTCTTCGATGAGGCTTGCCTTCTCCTCAGGGATGATGACGTCTCCAAGGTTGAATGAGATTCCGGCCCTGAATGCCTGGTCGTAACCCAGATTCTTGATGTCGTCAAGGAACTGTGCGGTTCTGGTCACGCCGGTGCTCTTGATGACCTCGGTGATGATCTTACGCAAGGATTTCTTTCCGAGGACCTCATTGACGTAAGGCACCTCCTCCGGAACGTACTGGTTGACGATGATTCTTCCGGCCGTGGTCTTCTTGATCTCGTAGCCTTTGCCGGGATCCATCTTGTCGACCGGAAGCCTGACCCCGATCTCGGCGTGCATGTCGATCGCCTTCTCGTTGTAGGCCACGATGACCTCCTCCGGACCGTAGAAATTCATTCCCTGGCCTTTCGCGTCCGGTCTGATCTTGGTGATGTAGTACAGACCGAGGACCATGTCCTGTGAAGGCACGGTGATAGGAGTGCCGTTGGCCGGGTTGAGAATGTTCTGGGAACCGAGCATGAGGAGCTGCGCCTCCATGACGGCGGCGTTGCCGAGCGGAAGGTGGACGGCCATCTGGTCACCGTCGAAGTCGGCGTTGAAGGCCGTACATGCGAGAGGATGGAGCTGGATGGCTTTTCCTTCGATCATTCTCGGCTGGAATGCCTGGATACCAAGTCTGTGGAGGGTAGGTGCGCGGTTGAGGAGAACCGGATGACCTTTCATCACGTTCTCCAGGATGTCCCAGATCACCGGATCCTTCCTGTCCACGATCTTCTTGGCGGACTTCACGGTCTTGACGATTCCTCTCTCGATGAGCTTGCGGATGATGAACGGCTTGTAGAGCTCGGCCGCCATGAACTTAGGCAGACCGCACTCGTGCATGTTCAGTTCAGGACCCACGACGATGACGGAACGGGCGGAATAGTCCACTCGCTTGCCGAGGAGGTTCTGACGGAAACGTCCCTGCTTTCCCTTGAGGGAGTCGGAGAGAGATTTGAGCGCCCTGTTGGACTCGCTCTTGACCGCGCTTGACTTCTTGGAGTTGTCGAACAGAGAGTCCACAGCCTCCTGAAGCATACGCTTCTCGTTTCTCAGGATGACTTCAGGAGCCTTGATCTCGATGAGTTTCTTGAGCCTGTTGTTCCTGATGATCACCCTTCTGTAGAGATCATTCAGGTCGGTGGTGGCGAAGCGGCCTCCATCGAGCGGAACGAGAGGGCGGAGATCCGGCGGAATCACAGGGATGACCTTCATGATCATCCATTCCGGACGGTTGATGTTCCTTGACTCCATGAACCATTTCACGACGCTCAGCCTCTTCAGATGCTCGGCCTTCCTCTGCTGTGAGGTCTCATTGAGCATCTTCAGGCGGAGTTCCTTGGACAGGCTCTCGACATCCGTCTCCCTGAGAAGGTCATAGATGCCTTCCGCACCCATCTTGGCGACGAATTTCCTCGGATCGTCGAACGGGAGCTCGCTGTTTTCAGGGAGTCTCGCGAGAACATCGAGGTATTCGTCCTCGGAGAGAAGATCCATCTTCTCAAGTCCGCTGTCACCCGGGTTGATGACTATGTATTTCTCGTAGTAGATGACCGATTCGAGCTTCTTGGCCGGAATCCCGAGAAGGGCGGAGATCTTGTTAGGCGCTGATTTGAAGTACCAAATGTGAGCCACAGGCACTGTCAGGGCGATGTGTCCCATTCTTTCCCTGCGTACTTTCTTCTCTGTCACCTCGACACCGCACCTGTCGCAGACGATTCCGCGGTAACGGATTCTCTTGTACTTTCCGCAATAGCATTCGTAGTCCTTGGTCGGTCCGAAGATCTTCTCGCAGAAGAGTCCGTCTCTTTCCGGCTTGTAGGTCCTGTAGTTGACCGTCTCCGGCTTCAGGACCTCACCGCAGGATCTCGCCGAGATGTCCTCAGGGGAAGCCAGCGAGACGCTGATCGTCGAGAAATTGCTCTTTACCTTGTTCTCTTTATTATTGAAAGTAGGCATATTCTTGAATGTCAATATTCATGAAAATTAATCCAATGTTACCTTGAGACCCAGTCCCCTGAGTTCGTGGAGCAGAACGTTGAGGGACTCCGGAATGCCAGGGTTAGGCATAGGATCTCCCTTGACGATCGCCTCGTAAGTCTTGGAACGCCCGGCCACGTCATCTGATTTGACGGTGAGGATCTCCTGAAGGACATTGGCGGCGCCGAACGCCTCAAGAGCCCAGACCTCCATCTCTCCGAACCTCTGGCCTCCGAACTGTGCCTTACCGCCGAGAGGCTGCTGGGTGATGAGTGAATATGGTCCGATGGAACGGGCGTGCATCTTGTCGTCAACCATGTGTCCCAGTTTGATCATGTAGATCACGCCGACTGTCGCCGGCTGGTCGAACCAGTCGCCTGTACCTCCGTCCCTGAGATGGGTCTTTCCGTATCTCGGGACACCGGCCTTGTCGGTGTAGCCGCAGATCTCATCGATGGTCGCACCGTCGAAGATAGGGGTGCTGAACTTCAGGCCGAGCCTTGCGCCGGCCCATCCGAGGACCGTCTCGTAGATCTGGCCGAGGTTCATTCGTGAAGGCACGCCGAGAGGGTTGAGGACAATGTCCACAGGTGTTCCGTCCTCAAGGAACGGCATGTCTTCCTGACGGACAATCTTCGCCACGATACCCTTGTTGCCATGACGTCCGGCCATCTTGTCGCCGACGGTGATCTTCCTCTTCTTCGCGATATAGACCTTGGCGAGCTGCATGACTCCGTTAGGAAGCTCGTCACCGACCTTGATCTTGTCCATCTGCCTCTTGCACTCGGCCTCCGCCACCTTGTAGGTAAGGCAGTAGTTGTTGATGAGTTCCTGGATTAGGAGATTGGTGCTCTCCTCGGATGTCCAGTTGCTTGAGTTGATGTTCTGGAAGTCGATCCCTTTAAGCTTCTCGACGGTGATCTCCTTGCCCTTGGCAATGATCTCGACATCGTAGAGGTCGCTGATTCCGGCGCTCTTCCTGCCCTTTGTCAGGACAGTGAGCCTCTTGAGGAAGTCGGCGTATAGTTTCGCGCACCTCTTGTCGAATTCGTCCTGAATCAGATCGAGACGCACCTTCTGGTCTGTCTTGGCAGCCCTTCTGTTGCCCTCTTTCGCCGCTTTGGCGTAAAGCGCTGTCTTGATGACAGTACCGCTGAGGGATGGGTTGGCCTTGAGGGAGGCGTCCTTCACGTCACCGGCCTTGTCGCCGAAGATGGCCTTGAGGAGTTTCTCCTCAGGGGAAGGATCGCTCTCTCCCTTAGGAGTGATCTTGCCGATCATGATGTCTCCCGGCTCGATGTGGGCACCGATTCTGATGATGCCCTGCTTGTCGAGATCCTTGGTCGCGTCCTCGCTGACGTTAGGGATGTCGGAGGTGAGTTCCTCCATTCCGCGCTTGGTCTCGCGGACCTCGGTGAGATACTCATCGACATGTACGGAAGTAAGGATGTCCCACTTGACCATCTCCTCGGAAAGCACGATGGCGTCCTCGTAGTTGTAACCTTTCCAAGGCATGAAAGCGACCTTGAGGTTGCGTCCGAGGGCAAGCTCGCCGTTCTGTGTGGCGTAGCCTTCGGTCAGGACCTGCCCGCCGACAACCTTGTCGCCCTTGCGCACGATCGGCTTGAGGGTCACTGTTGTGCTCTGGTTGGTCCTTCTGTAGATAGGAAGAGTATAGACAGTCTCTTCTGGCGCGAAGGAAACGAATTTCTCATCGTCCGTCCTGTCGTACCTGATCCTGATTTCTTTCGCGTCAACGTAGGTGACCTCGCCTTCGCGCTCAGCCACGAACTGGGTTCTTGAGTCGAGGCAGACCCTTTCCTCCAGGCCCGTTCCCACGATAGGGGACTCCGGACGGAGAAGCGGAACGGCCTGACGCATCATGTTCGCACCCATCAGAGCGCGGTGGGCGTCATCGTGTTCCAGGAACGGGATGAGGGAGGCGGCGACAGAGGCCATCTGGTTCGGAGCCACGTCCATGTAGTCAACCTGCTCTTTTGACACTACCGGGAAGTCGGCCTCAAGACGGCATTGGATTCTGTCCTCCTTGATTGTTCCGTCATCCTCCATCCTCACCTTGGCGAGGGAGACAAGCTTGTTCTCCTCCTCCTCGGCCGTCATGTAGTGCCATCCCTTGTCTGTCAGGTCAACCTTCCCATCGTGAACCTCACGGTAAGGGGTCTCGATGAATCCGAGCTGGTTGACCCTCGCATAGACGCAGAGGGACGAGATAAGTCCGATGTTCGGGCCTTCCGGAGATTCGATAGGGCAAAGGCGTCCGTAGTGCGTGTAGTGCACGTCCCTGACCTCGAATCCGGCCCTGTCTCTGGAAAGACCTCCCGGACCAAGGGCCGAGAGACGGCGCTTGTGCGTGATCTCCGCCAGAGGGTTCGTCTGATCCATGAACTGTGACAGCTGGCTTGTTCCGAAGAACGAGTTGATCACTGAAGACAAGGTCTTCGCGTTGATCAGGTCGATCGGATTGAACTGCTCGCTGTCGCGGACGTTCATCCTTTCGCGGATGGTCCTGGCCATTCTTGAGAGACCCACGCTGAACTGGTTGGCGAGCTGCTCGCCGACAGTGCGCACACGCCTGTTGCTCAAGTGGTCGATGTCATCGACGGTGGCCTTTGAGTTTATGAGCTGGATGAGATACTTGATGATCTCGATGATGTCCGTGTTGGTGAGCACTCTTACCTCAGGATCGGTCGAGAGACCCAGCTTCTTGTTCAGCCGGAATCTTCCGACAATGCCGAGATCGTACCTCTTCTCGGAGAAGAAGAGCTTGTCGATGACATCCCTCGCCGTGGCCTCATCAGGCGGTTCGGAATTGCGAAGCTGCTTGTAGATGTAGTTGACAGCCTCTATCTCGGTGTTCGTAGGATCCTTTTGGAGGGTGTTGAATATGATCGCATACTCATTGGAGTTGGCCTCATCCTTCTGGAGAAGGATGGACTTGACTTCGGTGTCGGAAATTTTGGCGATGGTGTCATCGTCCAGGATCTCGCCTCTCTCCACGATAGGGATGGTCCTTTCAATAGGGATTACCTCACCGGTGTCCTCGTCCTCGAAATCCTCTGTCCATGTCTTGAGAACCTTGGCGGCGAGTTTCCTGCCCTTGTTCTCCTCAAGACTCTTTTTTGTGACCCCGATCTCGTCGGCGAGACCGAATATGTCTATGATGTCCTTGTCGGAGTTGAAGCCGATCGCGCGCAGAAGGGTCGTCACCGGCAACTTCTTCTTGCGGTCGATGTAGGCGTACATCACGTTGTTGATGTCTGTCGCAAATTCAATCCATGACCCCTTGAAAGGGATGATTCTGGCTGAATATAACTTCGTTCCGTTAGCATGCATGCTCTGGTCGAAGAACACGCCGGGGGAGCGGTGCAGCTGGGACACTATGATTCTTTCTGATCCATTGATTACGAATGTGCCGGCCGGCGTCATGTACGGGATGTTGCCGAGGTACACATCCTGGACTCTTGTGTCGAAGTCCTCGTGCTCGGGATCGGTGCACGAAAGGCGGAGTTTTGCCTTCAGAGGAACATTGTAGGTAAGCCCTCTCTCAAGACACTCGTCGATCGAATACTGAGGCGGATCTATGAAATAGTCGATGAATTCCAACTTGTAGTTGTTCCTCGTGTCTTCGATCGGGAATATCTCCTGAAACACCTGGAAGAGACCTTCATTCTTCCTGTTTTCCGGTGTTGTCTCCAACTGGAAGAAATCCTTGAATGATTTCAACTGAACTTCCAGAAGGTCAGGATATTCCAGAATCTTTGATGTAGCGAACATTATTCGCTTGTTATTAGTCTTTTTTGACATGTTCTGCCTTTAGGAAATGGAGAAAAACTTAATACGACAAAAAGGTTTAGAGCCTTCTTAGGCTCTAAACCTGATGATTTTCCCGCCAGGGGAAGCCGGGTTTATTTAACCTCAACTTCGGCGCCTGCCTCTTCGAGGGCAGCTTTCAGTTGCTCAGCCTCAGCCTTGGAGACTTTCTCCTTGACTGTCTTAGGAGCACCGTCCACAAGATCTTTGGCTTCCTTCAGCCCGAGACCGAGAGACTCTTTAACGGCCTTGATAACCTGAAGCTTGGCTGCGCCCGCTGACTTGAGGACAACATCAAACTCGGTCTGCTCCGCTGGAGCCGCCTCGGCTGCTCCAGCAACCGGACCTGCTACAGCTACAGCTGCGGCTGCTGGCTCGATACCATATTCTTCCTTAAGAACCTTAGCAAGTTCCTGAACGTCTTTTACAGAGAGGTTAACCAACTCTTCTGCAAGTGCTTTTACATCTGCCATAATTGATAATTATTAAATTGTTTGTTATTATTTCTCTTCTTTTTCCGAAAGTGTCTTGACGAGTCCGGCGACTGTGCTGCCACCGCCGTTCTGAAGAGCGGAGATGACATTGCGTACAGGAGCCTGGAGGAGGGAGACGATGTCTCCGATGAGTTCTTCCTTGGACTTGATGGCACAGAGTTCATCGAGTTTTTCGGCACCGACAAACGCACACTCCTGAACATAGGCGCCCTTGAGTTGCGGCTTGCCCATTTCCTTCTGAAGCTTCTTGATGAGTTTCGCAGGTCCATTAGGAGTCTCGGAGTACATGATGGCCGTGTTGCCCTTGAGGACAGGGAGGATGAGATTCATCTCCTCATTGTCCAATGCCTTGAGGACATGGGCGAACAGAGTGTTCTTCACTACTGTCAGCTTGATGCCCTGATCAAAGCAGGTACGACGGAGTTTCACGGTGTTTTCAGCATTCAGACCCTCGATGTCAGCGACATAGAAATTAGGGTACTGCTTCAGTTGAGCCGAGATGCTTTCAATAATCTGATCTTTCAATTCCTTCTTCATAATGAAATCCTTTTTTACTCGGCGCTGCCGCTAGTGAATGCTTTGACATCTATCTTGATACCAGGGCTCATTGTGCTGCAGATGGCCGCACCCTTGAGATAAGTGCCCTTGAGGGTCTGAGGCTTGAGTTTAAGCACCTCGTTCAGGAGAGCGGTAGCGTTCTCGCAGATCTGAGCCGGGGAGAAGGAAACCTTGCCGATAGCCGCATGTATGATGCCGGTCTTGTCAACCTTGAAATCGATCTTACCGCCCTTTACGTCCTTGACAGCGTTGCCGACCTCCATTGTGACGGTGCCTGTCTTAGGGTTAGGCATGAGTCCTCTCGGTCCGAGAATACGTCCGAGCGCGCCGACCTTGGCCATGACTGACGGGGTGCAGATGATGACATCCACATCTGTCCAGCCGCCCTTGATCTTTTCAACATATTCATCAAGACCTACATAGTCCGCACCTGCTTCCTTTGCCTCATTCTCCTTGTCAGGAGTGCAGAGCACAAGGACTCTGACAACCTTTCCGGTTCCATGAGGAAGGCTGACCACGCCACGGATCATCTGGTTGGCCTTACGAGGGTCAACACCAAGATTGGCGGACAGTTCCACCGAGGCATCGAACTTTGTGTAGGTGATGTCCTTCAGAATTTCACATGCCTGGGCAAGAGTGTACTGCTTTGAAGCGTCATACTTTGCGATGACGGCTTTCTGATTTTTTGTGATTCTACTCATTTCGCGTGTGAAAATTAAAGGTTCTCAGGAAATTTTCCGGTGACCTTGATACCCATGCTTCTTGCTGTTCCGGCAACCATCCTCATGGCTGAGGCAAGAGTGAAAGCATTGAGGTCCGGCATCTTGCCTTCCGCGATCGCTTTCACCTGATCCCATGTGACGGATGCGACCTTCCTTCTGTTAGGCTCTCCCGAGCCTTTCTGGATTTTGGCCGCTTCCTTGAGGGAGATGGCTACTGGCGGCTGTTTTACCTCAAACGTGAAGGACTTGTCCGAATAGACAGTGATGACTACAGGCAGGATCTTTCCGGCGCTCTGTTGGGTCGCCGCATTGAACTGCTTGCAGAAGTCCATAATGTTCAAGCCTTTGGAACCGAGTGCCGGTCCTACCGGAGGCGCTGGATTAGCGGCCCCTGCTTTGATCTGGAGCTTGATGAATCCGGTAACTTCTTTTGCCATAATTGTTTGTTATTCTTTTGTTACTTGAGTAAAGCTGAGTTCCAGCAGAGTCTTTCTGCCGAAAATCACAACTATCACCTTGAGCTTGCTTCTGTCTTCCTCGATCGCGTCAACCGTTCCGCTGAAACCGCTGAACGGTCCGTCGGTGATCTTGACAGACTCTCCGATTTCGAAATTGACTTCCGTCTCTACAGGATTGTCGACATTCTGGTCCTGATTACCGATAATCCACTGCGCCTCCTCATCTCTGATAGGCACAGGAACCCTTTCGGTCATCGTACCGGACGTCCTCTTCTCAGTCAGGAAACCGGACATGCCAGGAATGTCGTTGCGGATAATGTACTCCAATTCCGGGCAGAGCTGAGCCTGGATCAAGACATAACCGGGATAAAGCAGCCTTTCGACCACTTTTCTCTTGCCATTCTTGGTAACGATCTCACGCTTTACCGGAACAAGCACCTGCGCGACCTGATCCTGCAGGCCAAACCTTTCAATCTCTTTCTCAAGATAATCCTTGGCCTTCTTTTCCTTGCTTCCCGCTGTCCGAAGGACATACCACTTCATGTCACCCATGGTAACCAAACAAATTACAATGTGTAAATCGCTGTCATCAGATGCTCGAAAGCGAAGTCAACCACGAAGAGAACCACAGCAAGGATCACTGTAGCGACCATAACCAGAAGGGCAGAGCTCTGAAGCTTTTCCCAGGTCGGCCACGTGACCTTCTTGGTGAGTTCCACATAGGACTCCTTGCAATAGTTAATGAACTTTCTCATCTTTGCATTTAATGGACACCGTAATTTGGAAGCGTTCACGATGTCTGTTAAACAATTACCAAATCGTAACCTTTGATATTTTCAGCAGGGGAAGCAGGATTCGAACCCACATCGACGGTTTTGGAGACCGCTGAACTACCCTTGTTCTATTCCCCTATGATCAGGACGGAATCCCGCAGGCCTCCGTCCTGTATGTTGAAGAAATTACTCTTCGATCTTGATTACCTGGCCGGCTCCGACGGTACGTCCACCTTCGCGGATGGCGAACTGGAGACCTTCGTTGAGGGCTACAGGTGTGATGAGCTGAACGTCGATCTCAACGTTATCGCCCGGCATAACCATCTCGACTCCCTCCGGAAGGGTGATCTCACCGGTAACGTCGAGGGTACGGATGAAGAACTGAGGACGATAGTGGTTGTGGAATGGAGTGTGACGTCCACCCTCTTCCTTCTTGAGGACGTAGATCTGAGCCTTGAAGTGCTTGTGAGGAGTGATTGAGCCTGGCTTGGCTACAACCTCGCCTCTCTTGACTTCCTTCTTGTCGATACCGCGGAGGAGAAGACCTACATTGTCTCCGGCCTCACCCTGATCGAGGAGCTTGCGGAACATCTCGACACCTGTTACAACGGTGTTCTTAGGAGCGTCGCCGAAACCTACGAGCTCAACAGGGTCATTGACGTGGATTGTACCGGTCTCGATACGACCTGTCACAACGGTACCACGACCGGTGATTGAGAAGATGTCCTCGATAGGCATGAGGAACGGTTTCTCGTTCTGACGTACCGGCTGAGGGATGTACTCGTCAACAGCATTCATGAGGTCCATGACCTTGTCTTCCCACTCTTTCTCTCCGTTGAGGGCGCCGAGGGCGGAACCGCGGATGATAGGGCAGTTCTCATCGAACTTGTAGAATCCGAGGAGGTCACGGATCTCCATCTCGACGAGGTCAAGCATCTCGGCGTCGTCAACAAGGTCAACCTTGTTCATGAAGACGAGGATCTTAGGTACGTTCACCTGACGGGCGAGCAGGATGTGCTCACGGGTCTGAGGCATAGGACCGTCTGTTGACGCTACAACGAGGATGGCTCCATCCATCTGGGCGGCACCTGTAACCATGTTCTTAACGTAGTCTGCATGGCCTGGGCAGTCTACGTGGGCATAGTGGCGCTTCTCTGTCTCGTACTCTACGTGAGCGGAGTTGATGGTGATACCACGCTCCTTCTCTTCAGGAGCATTGTCGATCTGATCGAAGGACTTTACCTTGTCGGCATTACCGGAGACTCTCTCGGCGAGAACCTTGGTGATCGCGGCAGTCAAAGTCGTCTTACCGTGGTCAACATGGCCGATTGTACCGATATTGACATGCGGCTTCGTTCTTTGGAAAGTTTCTTTTGCCATAATATTATGATTTAAATGAGTAAACTAAACAATGCAGTTTGAGCCGGTGATGGGATTTGAACTCATGACCTCATCCTTACCAAGGATGCGCTCTACCCCTGAGCTACACCGGCTTTTGTGGAGCGGAAGACGAGGTTCGAACTCGCGACCCTCAGCTTGGAAGGCTGATGCTCTACCAACTGAGCTACTTCCGCAAATGTTTGTGGGAGGAGGTGGACTCGAACCACCGAACCCGAAGGAGCGGATTTACAGTCCGCCGCAATTGCCGCTATGCGATCCTCCCGATATTTCTTTGACACAGCCCTGGCCGTTTGAGCCGATAGAGGGATTCGAACCCACGACCCCGAGATTACAAATCACGTGCTCTGGCCAACTGAGCTATATCGGCATTATTTCAATGAATGCCCCTTTCGCAAAGGGAATGCAAAGATAGGCATTAAAATGGATTCTCCAAAACATTTTCAATTATTTTTGGAAAAGTACGGCGATTTCCGAATATATCCGATCGGCATCGAGCCCGCAGATTTCCCTCTGGCGCGCCACTGATGCCTGGGTGATGAACCTGTCCGGGATGCCGAGGCCTTTGACGGAGATGTCAAGGCCTCGGGAGGCGACATATTCACTCACCTCGCTGAACAGACCGCCCTTGAGGCATCCGTCCTCCAGTGTCAGGATGTGCCGGAACCGCACCACCTCTTCCATGATGGAGGCGTCGAACGGCTTGAGGAATCTGACATTGAATATGGCGGGTCCCCTTCCGGTCTCCTTCCTGATCTTTTCAGAGGCCTCCACAGCCCTGTTGACCACAGGACCCAGGGCCAGGACCGCGACCTCCTCTCCGTCGGACAGCCTCTCTCCCTTGCCGATCTCAAAAGGAGCCGGCGCGGCGTTCCTCCAGTCGCTTCCCTCTCCGAGTCCTCTTGGATAGCGGATGACAAACGGACCCTCCTTGATGTCAAGTCCCGTGTAAAGAAGCCGCTTCAGTTCGGTCTCGTCCTTCGGTGCGGCGATCACCGTGCCCGGGATGCAGCGCAGGGACGCCATGTCGAACGCTCCCTGGTGCGTCGCCCCGTCCTCGCCCACAAGTCCGGCCCTGTCCAGGCAGAGCACGACATTCAGGTGCTGCAGCGCGATGTCGTGGATGATCTCGTCGTAGGCTCTCTGGGCGAAGGACGAGTAGATCACGCAGTAGGGTTTCATCCCGCCGGCCGCAAGCCCGGCTGCGAAAGTGGCGGCGTGTTCCTCGGCGATCCCGACATCGAAGAACCGTTCCGGAAACTTTTCGGCGAAGTCACCCATCCCGCTTCCCGTGGCCATTGCCGGAGTGATCCCGACCACTTTGGGATCTTTCCCGGCAAGCTCGCAGAGAACCTGGCCGAACACATCCTGATAGCGCGGGGCGGGATATTCCCTGATAAGTCTTGCTCCGGTCTTCGGGTTGAACTTTCCCGGGGCGTGCCATGTCGTGGGATCGCATTCCGCCGGAGCGTAGCCTTTGCCCTTGACCGTGCATGTGTGCAGGATCTTGGGTCCCTTTATGTCTTTCAGCCGTCTCAAGGTCCGCGTGACTTCGGCGATGTCGTTTCCGTCGATAGGACCGAAGTACCTGAATCCGAATGCCTCGAAGAGGTCTCCACCCGATGTCGTGACCAGTCCGGACTTCGTCCTGCGTACCAGACGTTGGATCCAGTTCCTGAACTTTCCAGCCCCTATCTTTTCCCAGATGTGGGTCTTGATGCGGTTGTAGGCGGGATCCGTCGTCAGCCTCAGCAGGTAGGAATGAAGGGCCCCCATGTTCCCGTCAATCGCCATGTCGTTGTCATTCAGGATGATCAGGAGGTCTGTCCCTCCTTCTCCGGCATTGTTCAGTCCTTCCAGCGCCAGTCCTCCGGTCATGGCTCCATCGCCGATCATTGCGACCATCTTCCCGTCGGATCCTGAGAGTTTCGCCGCCTCCGCCATTCCGAGAGCGGCTGAGATGGACGTGGAGGCGTGCCCGGCAC
The DNA here is from genome assembly GCA_963639865.1 of bacterium. GTDB lineage: Bacteria > Bacteroidota > Bacteroidia > Bacteroidales > UBA932 > Cryptobacteroides. Next base: position 43,471 of record CAVHWO010000022.1, read on the forward strand.
CGAAAGCGTCATAGCGGCTCTCGTCCCTGTTCGGAAACCCGCTGATACCGTCCTCCATCCTGTTTTTCCTGAAAGCCTCTTTCCGTCCTGTCAGGATTTTGTGGGCGTAGGCCTGATGACCCACATCGAACACTATCTTGTCCTTCGGCGTGTTGAACACATGATGAAGTCCGACGATGAGCTCCACGGCACCGAGGCTGGATGCCAGATGTCCGGGGTTTCCGGAGCAGCATTCCACAATGTAGTCCCTCAGCTCGCCGCAGAGAGTCCTCAGTTCGTCTATGTTTAGTTTCCTGACATCGTCGGGAGAATTGACCTTGTCTAAAATCATGATGACGAAGGTACGACTTTATTCCGACATTTTTCTTATATTAGCAGATTGTTTGAATATTTTTACATTCGTTGCGAATATATTTAAAAAAGATAATCAAAATGTCAGAAAAGATCCAAAAACTGATGAATGACTCGCCGGCCGCAAGGTGGACAGCCCTCATTCTTATCGCGCTGATGATGTTCTTCGGCTACATGTTCGTGGATGTCATGTCGCCGCTGCAGGCCTTGATCGAACAGCAGAGGGGGTGGAGTCCGGATGTGTTCGGAACCTATGCGAGCGCGGAGTACATCCTCAATGTCTGCGGTTTCCTGATTCTGGCGGGCATTATCCTGGACAAGATGGGAGTCCGTTTCACGGGAGTCCTTTCCGCCTCCATGATGTTCATCGGAGCCTCCATTAAATATATAGGTATAACCGACTGGTTCCAGACCACTGCCTTCTGCGAGTGGCTCGGGACCTGGTGGGTGGCCATGCCGGGAAGCGCCAAGATGGCGGCGTTCGGATTCATGATCTTCGGATGCGGCTGCGAGATGGCCGGCACGACGGTCTCCAAGGCGATCGCCAAATGGTTCAAAGGCAAGGAGATGGCAATGGCTATGGGCATCGAGATGGCTATAGCGCGTGTGGGGGTGTTCACCGTGTTCTCGATCAGTCCTGTCCTCGCCTCCAAACTCGGTGGAGTTCAGGGACCTGTCGGATTCTGCACGGTGCTTCTTCTCATCGGTCTGATCAACTTCATCGTGTTCAGTGTGATGGACAGGAAGTTCGACGGGCAGTTGGTGGAAGCCGGCATCAAGTCGGAAGAAGCGTCTTCCGATGAGGAGTTCAAACTCAGCGACCTCGGCAAGATCTTCTCGTCCCAGAGCTTCTGGGTTGTGGCCCTTCTGTGCGTCCTTTATTATTCGGCGATCTTCCCGTTCCAGAGATATGGCGCGAACATGCTCCAGTGCAACCTTGACGGCATTTCTGCCAGAACGGCGTCTGACATATTCAGATGGTTCCCGGTCGGTGCGGCTTTCGTCACTCCGTTCCTCGGAAGGTTTCTTGACAAGAGGGGGAAGGGTGCGTCGATGCTGATCTGGGGGGCGCTGCTCCTGATTGTCTGCCACCTGGTGTTCGCTTTCGTGCTTCCGGCGACGCACAGCAAGTTCATCGCCCTCGCCACCATAGTGGTGCTCGGAATCAGTTTCTCGCTCGTTCCCGCAGCTCTTTGGCCATCGGTTCCGAAGATCATCGACGAGAAGATTCTCGGCTCTGCCTACTGCCTTATCTTCTGGGTTCAGAACATCGGACTCTGCTTTGTTCCGAAACTGATCGGAAGTGTCCTTACGAGCGTCAACGCCGACAATCCGGCCGTCATCGCCGCAAAGGCCGCCGGAGCCGAGTTCATCCCTTACAACTACACGGTTCCGCTCATCATTTTCGCAGGATTCGGTGTCGCCGCCCTTCTGATAGCCCTCTATCTCAAGGTCCTGGACGGCAAACGCCACCTTGGCCTCGAACTTCCGAACATCCGGAAATAGTCTTTGAATATTCTTCCCAGGGCGAACTTAGTAAGCGTAAAAAAAATAAGTTGGTAAAGATTTGGAAGTATTTTCGAGGAGAGATTTCTTTTGGAAGAAGGAGTGTGCCGGTGGCACATGAATGATGAGAAAAGGAAGCTATGCCGAAAAGACAATCAAAGATTACCAAGTTATTATTTAATGATTACTTAACTATAGACTGAACAGATATGACAACTTTTCTAAGAAAATATTCATGCTGGATAGCTCTGGCCTGTCTGGTGGTGCCGATGTTCGCGTCGTTCTACTTCGACGACATGTTCTCGACGCTGTCCCATCTTTTCGAAAATCCATCGACACTTCAACTGGGGTGGAACTCGGCTGACTACGGACTCTATGCCAGCGGCTATTCGGTTCTCTGTGTCTTCGGCGGGCTGGTGGTTTGCGGAATGCTTCTGGACAAATGGGGCGTGAGGGTCACCGGGTCGATCTTCGTCACGATGATGGCCGGCGGAGCCGCGCTCGTCACCTATGCGCTGACATCCGGGCTTCCACCAAAGACCTCCCTGACAATCGCCTACATCGGCTGCATGCTCTTCGGTCTCGGAAGCGAGATCGCCGGAGTGGCTGTCACGCGGGCCATCGCCAAATGGTTCAGGAACGGTAACATGGCATTCGCGATGGGCGTGCAGCTGTCCATCTCCAGACTCGGAACGGCATTCGCCCTTGTCATCTCGCCCAAACTGGTGGCGGAGAAGGCGGCCGGAGAGGCCTACACCTTGTCGGAGACCGCCTCCCCGGCTTTTCTTGGGCTTGCCCTGATGATTGTCGGGATGGTGCTTTGGGCTGTGTTCGTGGCTCTGGACACCCGCTTTGACCGGCAGGAAGGACTGAAAGACAAGGTGGACACCGCGGAAGAGGACAAGTTCCGTTTCGCCGATGTTGTCAAACTTTTGAAAAACAGGCAGTACATCATGCTGGCCCTGCTGTGCGTGTTTTTCTACAGCAGTGTTGTCTCATTCAAGAAATTTGCCACGGCGATCCTTATCCCGCGCTTTGACGTTCCGATGGATGCCGCGGGCTGGATGGTCTCCATGCTGCCTTTCGCGACAGTTGTCTTCGCCCCGATTTTCGGAATATTGCTGGACCGGATCGGACACGGCACACGCTGGATGCTGACCGGTGCGGTTCTTGCGCTCATCGCCCATCTGCTGCTGGCATTCGCTCCGTCCGGAGTGCCGTTCTACGGTTACCTCAGCATGGTGTTCCTTGGCTTCGGCTATTCCCTTGTCCCTGCCGCTATGTGGCCTTCCGTGCCTAAGATTGTTCCTGACAAGGTGTTAGGGACGGCATATTCATTGATATACTGGGTGCAGAACCTCGGCCTGATGTCGTTCAAGATGTTCGCCGGGAAGATTCTTGCCTCCACCAATCTCAACCAGGGGGGCTTCGAGATCGGAGCGGTCTGGGTGGAAGTGATGTTTGTCACGGTCTGTGTGGTGGCATTGTTTCTGGCGGTGTCCCTCAACGTGGACTCGCGTCGCAATCCCCAACTGAAGCTGGACATCCCTGACCGGGCGGCCAAATGACGCGACGGTTCCATGTCAGCTGACCTTATGATCTTACAATTTAAACAAATAACAGTAATTTTTATGAAAAACTCAATCAAATTGTTCACCTTGGCGGCCATCATCATCGCCGCTGCCTCCTGCGAGAGAAAACCCTCCTCGATGAGTTACACGTTGACAGGAACTTTCTCTTATGTCCCTGCTTCTCCAACTGATTATCCAGCCGTGGACAGCCTTTACTACAACAAGTACATCTATCTGGATGGCTATTCCGCCCTGTGCACCAGCTGCAGCGGCGTGAACTCCGGTTTCGGCGGTGGTTGGAAGGTCTCGATGAAGAAAGGCGGGACGGCTGACTCGGAGGATCTCCAGAAGTTCACTTCGGCCGGAAAGTATGCGGGCTACACCGAAACCACGTCCGGTTTCGCGGACAAGGCCTATGCGGTGTACTCTCCGTCATTGTCCGCAGGCTATGACATAGTGTTCAACTACAAGAATTCCTTCTCCAAGTCCTCATGCAATGTGCTGGGATTTTACATCAACAACACCAAGTGGGTCGAGAAACTGGCCGAGGAAGGGAAGATCGCTGACGGTGAGTACCTTAAGGTGACCGCTACATTCTTCAAGAATGACACTGCCGTCTGCAAGGAGGAATTCGATCTGGTGGACTGTACCGGATCCGAGCGCAAGATCGTGAAGGATTGGACGGCTTGGGACATGAAGACGGCGCGCGGCTACGATGTGGATGCCGTGAAGTTCTCACTGTCTTCCAACTCGTTGCCGCAATCTTTCTGCCTTGACTTGCTGATGGCGGCCGTCTCGGTTGAGTATTAGCGGTTTTTCAGGAATATTTCAGACCAGGCCGTCCGGAATGTCAACCGAGATGGTCTTTGAGTCTTCGCTGACGGACAGGATGAGATCCTCGTGCAGAGGAATCATAACCTGTCCGTCTTTCGTGTCCACATAGAGACAGGTGTTGCCCGGAATGTCCTCGTAGCCGGTGATCTCCCCGACCGTGTCATTGTCCGCATCCAGAAGCGTCCACCCGATCAGGTCATCCGTTGTGAGCCCATCTCCGGTGTCTTCCTCCCGGAGGATCGCCGCAGCCTTGGCGGAGATGTCCTTGCCGGCCAGCTCCTCGGCGTCTTCAAGATTCTTCACGCCGGTCAGACGCACAAGAGCCCGGTTCGTGCCTTTAGGTGAGAATGATTCGATAAAAAACGGAACCGGCAGTCCATCGAACGGGATGAACACCGGTTCCTTGAGATTCAAGTCCTCGGGATTGATTTCGCGGAAACCCACAAGGATTTCGCCTTCGGTACCGTTGGACTTCAGTACCCGGGCAACACGCAGAAAGTCTGACTTTGCCCTGGACATCGGATTAGGCCTCCGCCGGAGCTTCAGGAGTCTCTGGAGCGGCCTCGGCGGCAGCTGCGGTTTCCTCCTCCGCGGCCTTTGCTGCAGCAGCCTCTTCGGCGGCCTTACGCTGAGCCTCGGCGAGTTCCTCGGCCTTCTTGGCGAGAGCCTCCGCCCTTTCCGCGTTTACCTTCTTCTCGGCCTCAAGAGCGGCCTTGGCCTTGTCGGCGGCGTCCTTTACGAGACCTGCCTTCTTTGCCGCGATCTTGGCGTCCCTCTCTGCCTTCCAGGCGTTCCATTTCTGGTCGGCCTGCTCCTGTGTGAGAGCGCCCTTCGCGATTCCGCCTTCAAGATGCTTTCTGAGGAGAACACCCTCGTAAGAGAGGATTCTGCGGGCTACAAGTGTAGGCTGTGCGCCGACATTGAGCCATTTGAGAGCCTTCTCGCCATCAAGGATGATGGTGGCAGGATCGGTGTTGGGGTTGTAGGAGCCGAGCTGCTCGATGAAACGTCCGTCGCGTGGCGCGCGGGAATCCGCCACAACAATGTGGAAGAATGCGAAATTCTTCTTACCGTGGCGCTGAAGTCTGATTTTAACAGCCATTGTGAATCTGTTTTTTTAATTATTAATGATGTTTAACCTTTGACCTCCAACTCGTGGAGACGGGCAAAGGTACGAAATATTAATTTATTCCCGAAATTTTTTGGTATTTCAGGAATATTCTTTAACTTTGCAATCCCAAAAACAAAGGGAGACATACTTGCGGTAGTGGTGAAATGGTATACACGCTACTTTGAGGGGGTAGTGGGCGCAAGCCCGTGTGAGTTCGACTCTCACCTACCGCACGAAAAAAGCCCGACGGATTCCCCGCCGGGCTTTTTCTGTCAACAATCCTTTCTATTTGACTAACCGGACTCCTTTAGGGAGTTGGATCCGCGACTTGACCGAGCCGTCGGCGGTCTTGCGGTGCGAGACCGTGATAGGGCCGTAAGGGGTAGGGTAGGAGCCTTCCGCCCATTCAAGGGGCCCCAGATGCGGATTGATCCGGACTTTCTTGAAACCCGGCTCCGCAGGCTCGATTCCCAGCACGTGAGAACTCAGCCAGATTGTGGGACCGGAAGCCCAGCCGTGGCAGAAACTGTGGCGCAGACCGACGTAGCAGTAGGCTCCGCCGTCGGCGTGGATGTCGTATTTTCCCTCCGGGACAATCTCGTCGATCCTTCCGGCACCGGCGGCTTTGGAATAATCGAAATCCTCCCAGAACGTCGTGGCTCCGAGATCCAGCATCGCTCCCCAGTAGTCGGAGATCATCTTCATGGCTTCATCGTAGTTCCCGCTTTTGGCCAGAGCCTCAAGCATGTAGTAACCCATGAAGGAGGAGAATCCGTTGGCTCCGCCGGCCAGGATGACATCGCGTGTCTCCTCTTCGCCGGCCATGTCCTCAAGATACAGAAGAGCGGCAGCCTGCTTGCTGGAAGTGATCCCGGGCCGGTACCTGCGCAGTCTTGTGGCGGCGGCGGAGCACTCGTCCTTCAGTTTGCTGTCCCCCAGCCATCCGGCCATGTCAGCTCCGGCCTCCATTGCCCTTACGGACAGAGCCTGAAGCCCGGCATGAATCGCATCCGGCTTCTCGGATGTAGGCCAGTCGATGAACCGTCCGTCCTTGAAATTCTCCTTGGAGCCGTCAAAGTTGGCCATCACCGTGTGCAGCAGATCGGTCAGGTAGGAGTGCTGCTCCCGGAGGTAGGCAAGATCGCCGTAATATTCATAAAGATGGTGATGGATGATGATCCACCACAGGGAATAGGAGCATATTCCATTCATCCACACGGTAGGAGGAGTGCTCTCGCGCGCATAGTCGAGGCTTTTCTGCACAACCTTGTGGTTGCCGAAGACCGTGTTCACGGCCATGACTTCCGGATGCATGTCTCCGATCCATACGAGGCGGTCTCTCTTGACACCGTCCCAGAGATATTCCTGCATGTTCAGATGAACAGTGTAGGCTCCGGTCTGCCAGATCCGGTTCAGTCTCTCGTCGCTGCATCTGAATTGCCCGATGTAGGGGATGTCACGATAGCGGGAGATGGCTCTGACCGATACCAGCAAGGCTTCGGTGTCCTCTCCGAGCAGATCAAGACGCGCGAAACGGAAGCCAGTGTTGCCGTATTCGACCGCTCCGAGCCAAGGCACCGAGATCTCGAAGTCCCTGACGGAGTGTTCGTTGGTGGCGGTTGTTCCGGCCTCGTCAACACTGCTGAGCGCCTCACTCACCGACTCTCCGAAACAGATGCGGAAGCGGGCCGCTGCCTTGTCGCCGGACATCGCCCTGACGATCTGGATGCCTCCCTGAATCTCCTTGCCGAAGTCCAGCAGGACGGAACTCCTGCCGTCCTTGCCGTTTCTGAACAGGCACACGTCCGGTTCGTTGGTCGAGACCTGTCCGCAGTACGGCCTCAGCAGGTTATCCGTTCCGCTCACGTCTCCTTTGGCAAGCATGACGCGGGTAGGTGTGAGGTACTCGCTCACAAACTCGGAGTCCTGCCGCTGGATTCCCACGTTGCCATGAACACCTGTCTCCTGCCCGGAAGCCAAGGACACCGCACCAAGCAGCGTCCCGAGGATTAAAATTCTCTTCTGTATATTCATAAACCCTATTAATTGATTTTCTTGTATTTGAATATTATGGCATCGCCTGCCTCAAGCGAGCGGGTCGCCTCTCCTTCCGCGACCTTGACAGCCTTGCCTTCACGGTCGATCATCCAGGTCTTCCTGGCAAATCCGACGGTAATGTCTGTCGGCCTGTCAAGAGTGCGGCTGACTATCACAAGGTAGTTCCATCTCCCCTTCTCAAGAAGAGACACGACCGCTCCGTCGGAACTTGCGGAAAGTGAGACGACATTGGCTGGAAGGGTCTCCAGCCTTTCGCAGCCTCTGAACATGACATCGCCCAGATGGGCGGTCGAGACGACCTTGGAGCCTACAAACACGGAGGCGCGCGCCTGAAGTTCCCTGTTCATCCGCTGGACAAGATAATAAGCTTCAGATTTCCGCCGGTCCTGATCGATCGGTGCATCGTGGTAATCCCAGTCCTTCGCATCCGGATTCCAATAGGTGAAATACTGGAGTCCCTGAGCCCCATACGCCAAGGCTGTGTACAGCTCAAGCCTGAGGCTCTCCATCGTCGGAGCGGGATACGGGCCATGCGCGGTCGAAAGGGCGAAGGCCCAGAACGGGAGGCCGGCAGCCTCGGATTCCTCATGGATTATCCTCAGATTGTCGTACCAGCCTTCGCTTCGGATTCCGTCGAAAGTGACAGGATACGAATCGAACGAGACCATAGGAAGCCTGACCTCATCGATGAATCCGCGGACATATTCCCTGTAGCTGCATCCCAGCGCGGCACTGTCCACATAGTTCGGGAAAAGGTTCAGATAGAGAGGATGCTTCCCTCCGTCGGCTTTCTCTATCCTGCGCGCCCATTCGGCAAGATAGGGGAATGCCGGCGGAAGCGGTTCGTCGCGCAGGAAGTAGCCGTACAGGGCCGGATGATCCTTGACGGCGGCCACAGTGCTGTCAGTGGCTGTCTCAAGTTCGGCGCATGTGGCCATTACCTTTACTCCTGCCTGCTGAGCCAGATCCAGCGAAACCTGAAGGTCCTTCAAGGTGCCAAGGTGGGAGAAATTGATGTTGAACCCGCATTCCGCCAGTTCCTGATACCTCTCCGGCGACGCGTCTTCCGCAGGAATCGAGTACCAGGACATGATCGGAAGCACATCCTTTCCGCCTTTCCCCGCCTCGCACGAGGAAAGGGCGAGAACCGTCAGGATCGTGGCGGCGACAATTGTGAAACTTTTACCAGTCATTGCTTTTTTTTATGAATATTAGCGCCAAAGTATCTTGAGGGTGTGACCGCGTCTCCGTTATCTTGAGACAGTGATCCGGTGTGTTCCAGGTCTGAGCTGTCTGTCAGGGTTTCCGGCTATCCGCACGGTGGCGGTGGTGTTCTCCGGTAGGGTGACCTCAAGGTTGACTTTGTCCCCATCCTTCTCCCAACCGGCTTTGATGAGTCCCCGGACTGATTTGTAGGAGGCTTTAGCCCAGTCCAGGCCCTCCACGAAATGCGGAGCGATGATGATGTGGCCGAATCCAGGGGCGAGATCGTCCTTCCGGATGCCGACGATGTCGTTCACCAGCCAGGCCGAGATGTCGCCGAAGAAGATGTGGTCGAGCGACGCGTCGTTGAACCTTTGTGACATTGTCCAGGTTTCGGCGAGGGAGGTGTAGCCGTCGTGGATCCAGGCCAGCCATGACGGGTGGTCTTCCTTCGAGGCCATCTCGTAGGCCAGGTCGGCGAGGCCATACTTCGTCAATGTCCTGAGCACTACCTTCGAACCCATCGAGCCGAAATTCAGGTGCCCGTCGTTGTCCTTGACAAACCGCTCCAGTTTCGCCACGACCTTCGGAATCTCCGGTCCCGGAACGACTTCGACGAACAGGGCCGCGGCCTGACCGGTCTGCGTGCCTGTGGCATAGACTCCCGTCTCAGGGTTGTAGTACTTCCTGTTGATGGTGTCCCTCAGGCGTCCCTCCTCGGCCATCAGCGAGGAGGATTCCTTGTTGAGGATGAATGAGAACTCCTTCATTATCCTGTAGTCGTAGTAGTAGAACAGGGCGGAGGTGTACTCGGTAGGGGTCTTCGCGTCCCATGTCAGCCAGTCTCCGATTCCGTAGGACACAAGCCCGTCCGGGTCCTCCCTGGTCTTGAGGTAGGCGAGGTACTTCTGACACATCGGCCACACTTTCTCGATGACGGTCTTGTCGCCGTAGTACAGGTACAGGTTGTAAGGGATGATGAACATGGCGGCATCCCACACAGGCCCGATCCAATCATCGTAGCCCCAGTCGCTTGTCGGGATGATTCCGGAGATCCGTCCGTTCTCCAGCTGGTTGTCGATGAAGTCGTCGAGCCATTTCTCGTAGAACAGCACCGAGTTGTAGTTCAGGAGCCCGATTTCTTGGGAGAGGTAGGCATCGGCGGTCCATCCGTTCTTCTCTCTCTGCGGGCAGTCCGTCGGGATTGACATGAGGTTGTTGCAGAAAGTCCTTCTCGTCATGTTCCACAGGGTGTCCAGAAGCTTGTTCGAGCACTCGAACGTGCCGACGGATTCCTGGTCGGTGTAGAAGTACAGGGCGGTGAGGGCGTCCGTGTCCAGTTTCATCGGGACGCTTGTCTTCACCTCCGCGTAACGGAATCCGTGGTAGGTGAACGACGGTGTCCATTCCTCGACCACGTCCCCTTTCAGGATGTACTTGTCTGTCTGGAACTCATAGCCCGGAAGAGGCTTGTAGTAGATGTTTATGTTTCCCGGCTCAAGGCTTCCGTCTTCCTTGACAAGCTCGGCGTGGACGATGGAGACCTCCGTGCCGGCGTCTCCGCCGACGCGGAGGCGGCAAAGTCCGGAGATGTTCTTCCCGAAGTCGAAGACGTAGGATGTGTCGCCGAACGAGGTCACGCCGACAGGCTTGATCTCTTCGGTAGGGCGGATCTGTGGCATTTTCTGGGCCACGAGCAGCGGAGACGGATCAGGGGCTTCCACCGCTGCGCTCCAGGTGGAGTCGTCGAAACCGGCCGAGGTCCACCCCGCGATCTCCTTTCTGGCGTCGTAGGTGTCGCCGGAGTAGATGTTGTTGCTGATGTACGGCCCGTCGGAGGTCGTCTTCCAAGTCTTGTCGGTAGCCACCACAGCAGTGCTGCCGTCAGAGTATGTCAGATGCATCTCAAGGATGAACCTTGCCCTGTCGCGCCAGCGGGCGTTCTCGAAATTCCATGTGGCCACAGGCTTGATCTCGTTGTAGAATCCGTTGCCCAGCACCGCGGTTATGACATTCCCGCCGGCTTTGACAAGATCGGTGACGTCGGTGACGGTGTAGAGGTTCCTCTTGTCATAATGGGTGTAGCCAGGGTCAAGGAACGCGTCGGAGACCGGTTCCCCGTTCAGACGGATCTCCGCATAGGCGCAGGCGCTCATGAAGATCTTCGCCGAGGTGACACCCTTCTCCGCGCTGAATTCTTTGCGGAACATCGGCGCTGCCTCGAAATCCTTGTCATGGGAGTCCGTGATCCAGACGGCTCTCCAGTCAGCGCGGTCCATCAGCGCGGTCTGGAAGCGCTCCGGAGCGGAGACTATCGTCTCTGATCCGTCGGCGTTGAGCGCCTTGACCTGCCAGTAGTAGGTTCTGTCGCTCTTGAGCAGCCCGGTGTCCTCCATCTTCACGAATGGAACCGGTGAGATGACCTGTCCGGAACTCCAGACATCTGGAGCGGACAGTTTCTCCTCCGAGGTGGCCACGCTGACTGTGAATGAATGCTGGGTGAAGCCGGAGGCTCCGTCGTAAGTCCATGTGAACCGTGGGGTCTGAACGTCCACGGTCATCGGGGACACCAGGTACTCGCATCTTAAATCCGTCGCCACGTCTTTCGGCGAGGAGCAGGAAAGCACGGCGGCGGCGATGCCCGCGCATGTGGTTAGCAAAAATGGAAATCGCATAACTTAATCGAATAAATAGGGTGTTTTCTTCGCAAATATACGAAAATATTCATATATTTGTCCAACACTAAATTATTTCATCATGAACATATTCCCCCATTCGAAAAGGATCTTGCCGACGGCTCTTCTGCTGTCCGTCTTAGCATCGTGTTCCTGCTCCTCGCATTCCTACGATGTGAGGGTTCCGCTGACCTCCACAGGCGTGGGCCTGGAGGGGCTTGGAGTGGAGCTTGACCCGCATTTTCTCGCCCAGAACGTGACCAGGAACGATGGAGCCACGCCCGAGGACTGGCAGAACATCGTTGTCCGCAGGGTCGAGATGATGGATGTCCAGAGATTCCGCGTCATGCTCCAGCCTCAATGGTGGGAGCCGGTCAACGACAACTCAGACCCGCAGGTCGCTGCTGAGGGAGGGTTCACGTTCGAATCCCCCGAGATGAAATCCGTCTATGCCGTCCTTGACCTTGCGCAGAAGACCGGGGCCGGTGTCACCCTTGTGCTTTGGGGATGTCCGGCGTACTGTAAGTTCATCGATCCGGGCGTTCCTTCCCAGGGACAGAGGCACTTCCTCTGCGACAAGAACGGCACGAACTGGGTGACCGCTCCGGAGGACAACGAGGAGTTCGCCGAGAATTTCTCCGTCGTGGTCAAGCATCTTATCGAGGACAAGGGCTACACCTGCGTCAAGGAGATCACCCCTTTCAACGAGCCTGACGGGAACGTCTGCGAGCCGGAGCAGTACATTCAGATCGTGAAGGCGCTGGACAGGCGCTTCCGCAAGGACGGCATCCGTGACAAGGTACGCTTCAACCTGTCCGACAACACCGACTGCCGCAGGTTCTTCCTCAAGGAATGCGCCGACAATCTCGCCGACTATGCCGACATCTTCAACAGCCACACGTACATGTGCGGCTACGAGTCTCCGAACAGCTACGCCTTCGGTTGGGAAAAGGACAACATCGACGTGGTCAGAAAGACCGGCAAGAATCACCTGGTAGGAGAGTTCGGATCGAATCTTTGCGTCGGAGCGACGAGGCAGATCGACATCAGCTGGTACAAGAGGGGAGTGCTGATCGCCCGCAACTGTCTGAATTTCCTGAACGCCGGTGCTGTCGGAGCCAGCTACTGGTCTCTGATCGACCAGTACTACAACAGGGACGCATCCTACGACGAGATGCAGCAGCTCGGTCTCTGGCGCTATAAGAAATGCGCCTATCAGGGTGCGGACGCCGAAGGCTGGGAGGAGGATTATCAGACGAGGCCGAACTACTACTCCTACTCGCTTCTGACAAGGTTCGTGCGGAAGGGAGACGAGGTCTATCCTCTTGACCTTCAGAATGAATATGCCGCCGGTTCCGCATTCCGCTCCGAGGCTGGAGAGTGGACATACGTCTTCTCCAACGGCTCCGATGACGACCTGGAGTTCAACCTCTTCAACGCCAACGCAAGCGATCTTGGCGAATGTGAGGTTTACAGGTACACAGAGTCCGGTCTGCCGAAGGATGATTCCATGATTCCGGCGAGCGGTGTTCTCAAGGCATCCGGCAAGAGCTACAAGGTCTCCGTGCCGGCCCAGAGTGTACTGCTTCTTGAACAGAAACATTCCGGAAAATGAGAAAGATAATATTCATTGCCGCCATTCTGCTTCTTCCCCTGCCTCTTCTCTCGCAGAATGTCGTGGAGCATCCTTGGAAAGGGGCGAGGGTTGCCTTCCTCGGAGATTCCATCACTGATCCGGGCTATGTGCCGGAAAACCATGACTGGACTGGACGGGAGGACATCCACTATTGGGGGTATCTTCAGAAGTGGCTGGACATCAAGCCTTTGGTTTATGGCGTGAGCGGACGCAAGTGGGACGATGTCGGCAATCAGGCCAGGCAGCTGGCAAAAGAGCACGGGAATAATTTCGACGCCATCACGATCTTCATGGGCACCAACGATTTCATCGGCGACGTACCACTCGGGGAGTGGTACGCCAGGGAGCTGAAGACCGTAAAGTCGGCGATGGGGGAACCCGCCAAGGAATATGATTGGCTTTCCAGAACCCCTGTGATGGACGAGAAGACGTTCAGGGGCAGAATCAATATCGCTGTCAGCACCCTGAAAAGGATGTTCCCGGACAAGCAGATTGTCATCCTTACTCCGATCCACAGGGCCTATGCGACCTTCGGGGAGCGGAACGTGCAGCCGGACGAGTCTTTCCCGAACAAGATCGGGGTCTATTTCCTTGAATATGTCAGCGCGGTCAAGGAGGCCGGCAATGTGTGGGGAATCCCTGTCATTGATCTCAACTCCCTGTGCGGAATAAACCCGATGGTCGAGGAACAGGTCCGGTACTTCAGCAACAGCGAGACCGACAGGCTGCATCCGAACGCCAAAGGCCATGAGCGCCTGGCGAAGACGCTCATGTACCAGCTTCTGACCCTGCCTTGCGTTTTTTAGAGGACCTATCCCATCATAAAGACAGAAGGGACTGGCCATGACGGTCAGTCCCTTCTTTACACTTCACCCGGAGTCCGAGCCTATTCGGATTTCATCTTCCGGTAGTAGTAGTTGTACTTTCTCATGTAGCCGAAAGCCATGTCGCCGTACTCGGTGCCGGCTTTGAAACTCCATTCGATCTCTCCGCGGAGGGCGTAGTTCCAGATCAGCGAGAGCTGGACTTTCTGCGACAGATAGGTTGAGTAGTGTCTCTTCACCGCGATGGAGTCTCCCTTTGCGGTCTGGTTATTCGGCCCCATGAACTCTCCGATGTAGTAGACTTTCCCCAAAGTGGCGGCCGCCTCTTTCGCCTTGGCGATCTGATTGGTGCGGTTCAGCGTTCCGAGGTCTGAAAAGACCCTCTCATCTTCGTAAATGTGTTCGGACATTCCTTTCATCGGGTCAGGGGTCATCACTCCGGTGATCTCCACATATTGCTTGAATGTGTCGTTCGTCCAGTTCTTGTTGTTCGCCAGGTTCCATTGCGCGTTACGCATCACGCTGTTCCCGCTTGCGATCAGACGGCCTTGGTCGTCGAGCGAGCGCACCGTCTCCGCGAACCCTTTGTAGGCGGTGCCCACAGCGGAGGCCGGGATCTGCGCATAACCCGCGATTCCGATGTCCGCCGCAAGATTGAACTCGTTGCCGAACTCCCATGTCGCCAGGCACTTGTGACCTTTCAAGGTGTTTACGATGTCAGTGGTGTAGGTCAGCATGAACTGGTAGGTCTTGCTAGACGTGTCGCCCCACGACCCGATTTGTTCGCCGAAATATTCCGGAAGACACGAAGAGTTCCAGAACACGGACGGAATGATGAGGATGTGGTACTGGTCGCAAAGCTCCGCCAGCCTTCCGAGGTTGGACAGGAATTTCTCCTTTTGCTCGGTGTAGAAGTGCATCTGGCTTGGGTAGAAAGGGCTGCAGCTGAACCGCACGACCGGAACCTCCTCTTCTGCCAGCACCTTGACGGTCTCTTCCATCTCGTTGGTCTGCATGTTGTCTGTCTCGTGGCATTGGACGAACAGATTGTAGCAGTTGACACCGGTGATGTAAAGCGGAACGCCGCCAAGCATCATCCTCGGTTTGCCGGGAAGGGATGCGAGGGTTCCTGTCTGAATGCCGTACTTTCCGGAGTAACTGTCTGACCAGTAGATGTCCGGAGCAAATTTCGCCGTGCTTTCCTCACCTCCACCTCCTTCGTCATCCTTGTCCTTCTCGCAGGCCGGCAGACAGAATATCAGTGCCAAAGCCGCTAATTTAAGTAGTTGAGTCTTCATGTCTGATCATTTTTTAACTTTCGCACATACAGTGCTTAGGATATTTAAAACCGGGCCGTTGGGTAAGCCGGCCCGGTTCTTGTCATTTAACCATTATATAACTTAAAAATCATTAAGTTCATAGTTTCGCCGAGACTTCTCTGATTCTCTCGTTGGCTGCCTTTATGACTGCCAGCGTGGTCGTGTCACAATCGTACACCGAGAACATCCCCTGCGGCTCGAACGGTGGATCACCGATGAAGTCGTCCCCCTCTTCCCACAGGACATCTCTCTGACGTCCGGCTCCTGCGAAAGCCCAGAAGTTGGCTCCGGCCAGGACATCCCCGTCAGCGACCGACTTCGCCACCAACTCGAAGAGCCATGAATAGTACTCCTCTCGGTGGGTCGTGCCGGTTGCGATGTCGTAGGATCTCTCGCCGTCCACAAGGTCCCGCAATAGGCCGAACTCTTCCACGACAAGCGGTTTGTTAAGCCTTCGGGCCACATCCATGTGGTTCTGAAGCTGGGACATGCTGTCGCCGTAGAGGTCTTTGAAGCCCCAGTTGTCAGGCCAGATGTGGAAAGTGCAGTACGAGATGAGAGGGTCGGCGTGGATGGCCTCGTAGTCCTCTGGAATGTTCTCACATCCTTGCTGACCCTCGCATCCGGTGGAAATCATGTGATTGGAGTCGATGCTCCTGATGATTTCGGCGGATTTGTGGAGATAGTCCTTGAACAGAGGGTGAAGTTCGTCCTTGAACGCCCTCGGCTCGTTGGCAATCTGCCATGAGAAAATCGTAGGGTCATCCTTGTACGCGGTCCCGGTGATGGAGTTGATGCGGCTTACAATCTTTCTAAGATAATCGTAGAACAGATTCTTGGTCTCCTCCATGCTGATGAAGCGTCCGGCAAAGTCGGAGTATTCAGGAGTACCGTAGGCCGGCGGTTCCTCGCCTGTCACTTTTTTCACATAGTAGGTGTAGCCTCCGCTCCACGGACAGTGGTTGTTGAAGTACAGCACGGCTTTCATCCCCCTCTTGCCAAGTTCGGCCATGAAATAGTCCAGACCTGTGAGGAGATCCTCGTCCAGGACTCCCGGCTCGCTTTGGAGATAAGGGATTATCGAGCGGTTGTTCCTGCCGTTCTCGTCGGCTCCCACAAGCACCCTGAGGTTGTCCACCCCGGCCGCCTGAAGCGCGTCAAGGTCTTTGGCAAGGCGCGCTCTGTCGCCGCTTTCCCCCGGCGAGGCCAGCAGAGGGCCTGCCCAGTAGTTCGCTCCGACGTAGTAATAGGGCTTTCCGTCCTTGATGAACCGAGTCCCGTCCGTCGTGATGAACCGATGGGCATTCCCTGTGCAGGAAACCATCACCGCGAGAGTGACAAGTGTCATGAATATTCCTCTGAATCGCTTCATTGATCAATCATTCACTTGAAAGAATCATTACTTCGAGAACCTCACGCAACGTACAGGATGTCCGGTGGCTCGGTCGTAGTTGTCGTAGGCGTCATCAATTCCTTTAAGCCTGAACGCATTCTCCGCATTGCCCCAGGATGTCGAGCAGGACCACAGTCCGTAGAATAGGTTCTCACCGTCCAGACCGTGCCATCCGTAACCTCCGGTGTAGATGAATCCGCTGAGAGGGACTTTCAACTGTCCGTCAAAGAGGGTGATGTAAGAACCGTGATTTGCTTTCCCGGCGTTCAGACCGGCCGCGAGAGCGTTTGCGGTGCTTACCGCATAGCCGGCAGGACACGGGTCGTAGATTGTCTTGAGCGGAGCCTTGGCGGCGAGTCCGTCAGCCTCGAAGTTGAGACCCCAGAGGTATCTCTGCGGAGCTTCGAGAAGCCAGTCGTTGTTGCGGCTTGAAGCGCGGATCCAGGTCTCAGGATGGGCTACAGACCACTCGA
Source organism: bacterium (assembly GCA_963639865.1). GTDB lineage: Bacteria > Bacteroidota > Bacteroidia > Bacteroidales > UBA932 > Cryptobacteroides. The sequence continues at coordinate 60,425 of CAVHWO010000022.1, forward strand.
CGGTGTTCTTTGTGTTCTCGTCGTCAGCAGCGCCTCCGGCTACAGGATGGTACTTGCCCTCACCCTTGCCGCTGTCGAAGTTGATTATAGATGAGAACGGATCCTTTCTTCCCCACTGGAAGTAGAGACCGTGGTCGTCAACTGACTTGGCTCCGAGGTTCCTGTCCATGAACACCCATTCACCAAGAGCCAGGTCTGACGGAGCGGATGTGCTCCAGATGTTCCAGCTCCAGATGACATTGCCGTTGGCGTCGGTGGCTCCGATCAGGGCGTTGCCATCCTTTCCGGAGCAGGCGAAGTAGATCTTGCCGTTCTCGTAGGAGACTCCCGTGACAAGTCCTGTCACTTCTTCCCAGATAAGCTTGGCTCCGGCAGGAGACAGGGTGGCGGACTGATCCTTGAATGTCGGGTGGATGCCGTCCTGTCCGTTGCCTTTGACCGTCGCGTCGAAATAGTAGCCGCCTCCGCTGGTCACCATGTAGCAGTTGGCCCTTTCGCTGCTGCCCTCGTTGAGGTCAGAGTACTTGACGAACGACTGGCGGGAGATGTTCAGGACTCTTGCCTTCGCGACCTTCTTCGGCCCGTCCACCTCGATGAAGTTCAATGCGCCGTCCGCAGCCTCCACCTTGATGGAGAATCCCTCCTCATAAGTCCCGTAAGGCAGGAACACTACGAAATCCTTGGCAACCTGTGTCAGCTGGATGCCCTCGCCGCAGTCAATGACCGTGGTGGAGGAGCCTCCTGTCATCTCAACGGCGCTGACTCCTTCTCTGTCAGCGGTGACTGTCATGTCGCCGTTGATGATCTCGCCGTCTTTGGCAGTGATCTCAACTTTTTTGATAGCCACCTCTCCGGTGAGCTTGACCGAGACTCCGCCAAGTGGAGTCACAAACGAGAGGTCTCCCTTATTGCCGGAGACTGCCACCAACGGGCAGACCCCGGCGTCATAGACACCTGCCTTGGAGAACGTGATGGTGGAAGGGACGATTGTCTTGATTGTCGCCACGCCGCCGCTTGTAGAGACGGTCGCTCCGCTGTTGTAAGGAGCGACGGCCACTCTGCCGTCAACGGATGACCCTTTGCTCTCTCCTCCGTCTGACTTGAACTTGCCGTGTCTTGAGTCGGAGCCTGATGACAGATGGTACTTCTCATTGGCTGTCGTTCCTTTGAACAGTCCGAATGTGGCGCCCTCGCCCCAGTACAGGGCGTTGGATCCGTCGATATATTCCTCGGCGATGGTCGCTTTGACGGAGCCGCTGCCGAAGAGGCCTCCGTCCTTGGTGCAGGACATGGCCGCACACAAGGCTGCCGTCATGGCTATTGCTGGTAATATTTTTTTCATGTTGAATGATTTAGATGTTAATGATTCTATCAATATCCCGGATTCTCCACGAGGTTCTGGTTGAGGGCGACCGTTCCGTCTCCGATCGGCATGTAGTAGTTGTTCGCCGGGAATGACGGAGTCTGGATGTTGTCATCGATCTTGTCCTTGACCTCAAGCCAGAAACGAGGCTCGCCGGCTTTGTAGGACTCCCAGTCAAGAAGATAGTTGATTCCGGTATGGTCTCCGTTCAGTTCGGTGTAGGCCTCTCTCCAGCGGCGGAGATCCCAGTAGCGGTGATCCTCGAAACAAAGCTCGATCCTGCGCTCGTGGTGGATCTTCTCGCGGTCGATGCTTCCGAGGGCGGCCACTCCGGCTCTGTCGCGGATCTGGTTGATGGCGCTCAGAGCCTCGCCCGTGTTGCCAAGCTCGTACTGTGCCTCAGCATAGTTCAGAAGCACCTCGGCGTAGCGGAAGATCTCGTAGTCGGTTGTCGAGTAGATGAACCAGGTCATGTTGTCGGCGTCCGGGTCAAGGTACTTGCGCACTCCGAATCCGGTGTGGAGGTTGCCTTGGTCCCTGAACTCGTTCATCTGGTCTCCGTAGCACATGACACCTTCGTAGGACGGTGTGGTGACATTGTGGAACACGCTGCCGTCCGCAAGGCGGATGCCGTTGTACATGCTGATGGTGTTCTCTCCGAAGACCTCGCCTCCGATGGCTCCGGGCCACTGTGATCCGTTGGTCCAGACCCAAGCCTCAAGACGAGGATCTCTTCCGCCGATGAATTCGTCCATGCTCCACAGGCGGGATTCAAGCTCGGTCCTGTCGATCTTTCCGGAGGTTCCGTCCGCGAATTCGAACTCCTCGATGAAGTCATAGTAAGGGAGGGCGTACTGTCCGACAGACCATGCGTTAGGCTTCGGGCAGTTGCAGATGTCCCAAGACCACCTGTACTGGGTGCCGCCCTTGCCCTGATGGCGTTTCACCATGATCGCCTCGCAGTTGTCCTTGACAAGGAACACGTCGCGGAGAACGTCAGCCTTTGACTGGCCGGCCGTACCGTAGTAGAGAGAGTAAGAGCATTCGGTCATCACCCGCTTGGCCGCATCGGCGGCGATCTGGTAGTAGTTGCGTGTGGTACCCTTGGCAATGCCGTTCAGACCGTTGTTCTCGACGGTGCCGAACTGCTGGATGCTTCCGGCGTAGAGGGCGACGCGGCTGAGCAGGGTGAGGGCGGCTCCCTTGCCGGCCCTTCCGGCCACAGGTTTCTCCTCAAGCTTGTCGGCGACGTCGGTCAACTCGTCGATGATGAAGTCGTAGCACCCCTGCTCGGTTGAACGCTTCGGGTAGAGTTCCTTATCCGGTGCGTCGAGAGGCGTCTCCTTTGTGATGAGCGGAACTCCGCCGTAGCGCTTCACCATCGCGAAGTAGTTGAAAGCGCGCAGGAAGCGAGCCTCGGACTTGCGTACCTCGGCGTTGCTCAACGGTGAGTTGTCGATGTTCTCGATGAAATGGTTGAGCTGGCGGTTGAGGTAGTAGCCGTTGCTCCACCAGCGAAGAGTGGTTCCGTTTGACTGGAAACCATAGTACTTGATGGAAAGGTAGTTTGCCTGGGCGCCGCGGCCGCTGTACTTGCACTCGTCACCGATGGTGATCGCATGTATAGGGCCCTCTCCTTCCGCGGAGACACCAAGGTTGTAGCTCCAGTTGGCTGACGAAGCGAAATCCCAGTTCACCGGAGAGTTCCCGTAGAGAGCGACCGCGTCGTTGATCATGTACGCGCTCATCGCATAGAGGTTGGCCAGATGGCTGTCCAGAAGGAACTCGTCCTGCCAGACCTGAGCGTCGGTGTACTGGCTTGTCGGGGTCTGCTCCAGATAGTCCGAGCAGGCGGCTGCCACAATTGTGGCGGACAACAATAGACTGTATGTTAACTTTTTCATAATTCATCAATATCTTAGAGAACAATATTCAATCCGGCGCTTATCGTGTACTGTTGAGGATAGGCGTAACCCACGGTCGCTCCGGCCTCAGGGTCCACTCCGTATTTGGAGACGGTGCTGAGCGTGAACAGGTTCATGCCGGCTACATAGATCCTGCATTTCTCGATGCCGACCTTGTTGACGATCTTTTTCGGAAGGCTGTAGCCCAGCGAAGCGTTCTTGAGTCGGAGGTAAGTGACGTCACGGTACATGAAGTCGGTCGCCCAGCCGTTCGTAGGGGCTCCGTTAGGACGGGCCACGATCGCATTGGCGTCGGCGTTGTGGATCGGGTCGTAGTAAAGGTCGCAGTAGGTGGCGGTGTTGGTGTCGTAGTTGACGTTCAGCGTGTAGCCCCAGGCACCCTGGAAGAGCATCGAGAGGTCGAATCCCTTGTAGCTGAAGTTGAAGTTCCAACCGGTCATCCAATGCGGGGTGCTTCCCTTTCCGATCTCGACCTGGTCTTTCCAGTTGATCACCCCGTCACCGTTGGTGTCCACCAGACGGACGTCTCCAGGGGCGAACTTGGAGTTGTCGTTGTTCAGCTCGTCCACTGTGACACCCCAGTTGTCGATCTCTTCCTGGCTTGCGAACAGACCGTCGGTTTTGTAGCCGAGCTGCCTGTCGATCCACTGACCTTTCACTGTGTAGAGCCTGGCCCTGTCAGGGTCTGTCTCTTCACTCTGGTCGTACTTGGTCCACTTGGAGCGGTTCCAGGAGATGTTCGCGCTGATGTCGTAGGTGAAGTCGTTGACGGCTCCGGATGTGCCGACCCTGAACTCGAATCCGCGGCTTCTGATCGAATTGAGGTTTTCCTGTGGGAGCGAGGCACCGAAGGTGTTAGGCAATGACGATGACCTGTAGCCCGGGATGCCGGTGCGGTCTCTCTGGAACACATCTACCTCTCCGTAGAGCTTCCTCTCGAAGAACGAGAAGTCGGCTCCTATGTTGTAGATGGCCATCTTCTCCCAGGAAAGATTCTCGTTGGCCAGTCCTGTGGCCGCAAGTCCCATTGTGGTCTCGTCGCCGAAAGTGTAAGGAGCGTCGTAGAAGTAGCCGGTCAGGTAGTTGAAGTCAGCCACGGCGTCGTAGCCCGAGGTTCCGTAGCTGGCGCGGATCTTGAGGTTGTCGATCTCGCTCACGGAGCTGAGGAACTCCTCGCGGGACAGGTTCCAACCTGCGGACACGCTCGGGAACCAGCCCCATCTGTGACCTTTGGCGAAGCGTGAGGAGGCATCTCCGCGGACTGTTCCCTCCACCATGTATTTGTCACGGTAGTTGTAGTTCAGTCGGCCGATGACGGAGGTGCGTCCGTAGTTGCTGCTTCCCGAACCGTTGATGGCTGTATCGGCGTCTCCCGCGATCATCTCCTCGATGATTGTGGTATTGAAGTCCTGCACCTTCGTGTAGAAGCTCTTGTTGTGGTTGATCGTGCTCTCGAACATCGCGAGTCCGCTGACGTGGTGTCCGTTGAAGTCGCGGTTGTAGTTCAAAGAGTATTGCTGCACGAGGTTCGTACCCATGCCGTGGTCCTCGCGGAGCGAGCTCGGCTCCACTGACTGGGTGGCGTAGGAGTACAGGTCGGATCCTCTGTCGTAGGTGTAGAAGGTGCCGCGTTTGTGCATCCATTTGAGGAATGAGCTGTTATAGACGTACATGACGTTGGCCTTGGCCTTCAGCCCCTCGACGTGCTTTGAGGAATATTCGGCGAATCCGGTGAACTTCATGTTGTTGTTCTGAAGGTCATAGTAGCCGGAATTGTCGATGTTCACGGCCCAGATCGGGGAACCGTTCTGCATGTTGGCGTAGGACAGAAGGCTCTTGTCAGGCAGTGTGAGAGGGTAGCGTGGGTCGGCTGAATAGATGATTCCCTGCCAGAAGTTCACTCCGTCCTGATAAAGGTCGCCGCCGCTCGGGTAGTTCTTGTCGTCCTTCATGTACTGGAGGTTCATCCCGACGTTCACTCTCTCGCTGACCTTCGTGCTGAAGTTGACCTGGAAGTTGTACCTGTCATAGTGGCCGCTGTTCGGCTTGAACTGCAGCTCCTGACGGTTGTAGCCGAAGTAGCCGTAGTACTTTGTCTTCTCGGATCCTCCGGAGATGGAGATGTTGTGGTTCTGCTGAGGGGCGTACTTCCTGATCACGGCGGAGTACCAGTCGGTGTTCATGTACTCAGGGTTCGTTCCGACCTTGAAAAGGTCAAGTTCCTCCTCGAGGTACGGCTTGCGGCTTTCGATTCCGCCGCCGTTCATGTAGATGTCGTTCTGGTAGAGGGCTCTCTGGTAGGAGTCGGCCGGCTTGGTGGTGACGGTGTTACCCTGAAGTGAGAACGAGGTGTTCACGCTGATCGTCGGGGCCTGGTTGGCGCCTGTCTTGGTCGTGACGAGGATAACGCCGTTTCCGGCCCTGGCCCCGTAGATGGATCCGCTTCCGTCCTTGAGGATGGAGACGCTTTCAATCTGACCCGGGTCGAGCCTTGTGAGGTCGCCCTCCACTCCGTCGATGATCACGAGCGGGGTGCCGAATCCACGGATGTTCAGGGATGCGTCATCCTGGCCAGGGAGACCTGAAACCTGCTTGGAGACAAGGCCCGGAAGCTGTCCGGCGAGGGTGTGGGAGGTGTTGGTGGCGGGAGCTGTGGTCAGCTTGTCGGAATTGACCTGCGACACGCTTCCCGTGATTGTGGCGACCCTCTGTGTTCCGTAACCGACAACGACGGTCTCTTCAAGGAACAGGTTGTCAGTGGAAAGGACAACCTTCATCTGCTCGGTGGCGGGAACAACCTTGGTCGCATAGCCGATGCATGTGACTTCAAGAGAAGCACCGGATTTCACATTGATGGTGAACTGGCCGTTTGAGTCGGCCATCGCTCCGTTGCCGGTCCCTTTCTCCACGATGTAGGCACCGACGACCGGGTTGTTGTCGGTGTCCACCACCACTCCTTTGACGGTTATGTCAATTTGTGTCTGGGGGGGGGTATTTGCCGCTGTAATATTCACTGTCACAGGTAGTTGTAAAGCTACCAGCAGCAAAAGGCAAATACAAGATCTAAAGATTTTTTCCATACCTTTTATTTGTTTATAGAATGTGCTATTGTTATGTTTAATCGATTAATTAAATAACCGAAACTCTGATACTAAACGTCAAGAGTGTGCACAAAGGTATAAATTTTACTAAACCGATTAACTTGAAATTATGATAATCTACTATGATTTTTGATATCTCTTGATGAGGAAAACATGCTTCTAAATCTCGCGGATTGTTCCCTCGAAGACTTTCTGAATTGTGTACGGAGTCCCGTTGATTCTGTTTATCAGGATTTTGACGACTTCCTCGCCGATGCTTTTGATGGGTTGTTCCACGTAGAGGAGAGGAAAATTCACCAATGCGAAAGCGTCCGTCTTGTCGAAACAGGCCACTCTGACCTTGTCATGAACATCGATTCCTTTCTCCTGGATGTACATCATGCCGGTGAAGAAAAGTTCATGGGACTGGAAGATCACGGCATCAGCCATGTCAGACCCGAGAAACAGATCGTCGATGGCCTGTCTGATGTCTTCGGACTCAGAGGAATAATTGATGTTCTTTATTAACTCCGGATGGTATGCCCCGTGGCTCTCAAGTGCTTTTGTGTAGCCCTCAAGACGGCCGTTCAAGGCGCTTGTCTTGTGCTTCAGCATCGCTATTTTCCTTCGCCCTGACGACAGAAGCCTTTCGGTCAGGTCGTGCGAGGCCTTGAAGTTGTCCAGGATCACATAACTTGCATCGACTCCGGGAATGAACCTGTCCACCTGGATGAAAGGAATGTCCATTGACATTATCCGCTTCACTATGTTGTTGCTGTTGTTGGTCGGCACTATGATGATCCCGTCCACCTGACGGTTGGCGAGCAGCTTTACCCCGTTCAACATCTCATCCGGATCTTCATTCGAGTTGGTGACGATTGTGGAATACCCGAATGAAATTGCCTTCTGCTGAATATGATACGTAAGTTCTCCGAAAAACTCGTTCGAGATGTCGGCCACGATGACACCCAAAGTTTTCGTCAGACCTGTCCTCAATCCCCTCGCAAGTTCGTTCGGAGTGTAGTTCAACTCTTTCGCCACCTGGAGGATCTTGTCACTCAGGGATTTACTTATCCTTTTGTCTTTCGCTTTCCCGCTCAGGACCAAAGAGACGGCACATCTTGACACGCCGACCCTGTCGGCTATGTCCTGCATTGAAGCCTTTTTCATCCAATCTCGATCAGCTATATTCTAAAAACAACAACTGTAAATGTCTGCTCCATAGGGGTTAATCCCCTTGCCAGGCGGCTTGGTGTCCCGCCATTTTCCGTTTGGATGTTCAAACATAACCATAAAAAAGAGATTTGCCTAATTTTCAGGCTATTTTTTGTGATCCGAAAAATAATGGCTATATTTAACCGATTAACTTGATTATTTAACACTCGTTTTATCCTTAATATTTTTATATATGCAGAAGACAAATTTCAAATTTGCGGTCCTTCCTGTAATGTTCGGTTTCTTCATTATGGGATTTGTTGACATTGTCGGAGTCGCGACGAGTTATGTCAAGGCCGATTTCGCCGGGATGGACGACACGGTCGCGGGACTTATCTCACTATCGTGTTTCCTGTGGTTTCTCGTCCTCTCTATTCCTACCGGCATGCTGATGAACAGGATCGGTCGCAAGAAGACCGTTGTTGTCAGCTTTGCCATCACGGCTCTGGCGATGCTGATTCCTGTCATTGAATATGATTTCGCGGCCGTTCTCGTCGCATTCGCCATGCTGGGCATAGGCAACACTATGCTTCAGGTCGCCCTTAATCCTCTTGTGACCAATGTCGTCGCTCCTGAAAAACTGACGGGAACGATGACTCTGGGGCAGTTCATCAAGGCGATAAGTTCGTTCCTCGGGCCGATTCTGGCTGCGATGTTCGCAGGCGGCGCGTTTGGTTGGAAGGCGATATTCCCGGTCTATGCCCTTGTCACGATGCTGGCGATGGTGTGGCTGTGGCTGTCCCCGATTCAGGAGCAACTCATCGAGAAGTCGGAGATTTCCTTCTCAAGGACATTCTCCCTTCTCAAGGACAAGTACATCGTGCTGTTCTTCGTTGGTATCCTTGTCCTGGTCGGTGTGGATGTCGGAATGGGAGTGACATTCCCCAAGCTGTTGCAGGAGAGGTGCGGACTGCCTCTGGAAAAGGCTGGAATGGGGAACAGTGTCTATTTCCTTGCCAGAACCGTGGGAGCTTTCCTCGGCGGGATCGCGCTTATGAAATACCCGGCGGGGAAATTCTTCGCAGCCAGCTCATGCGTGGCCCTGGTCAGCCTCGTCGGCCTGATCTTCTCGCAGAACCTGACGCTGGTGTTGGTCTTCGTGGCGCTGTTCGGTCTTGGTTATGCGAACCTGTTCTCGATAATCTTCTCGATCTCGATGCAGAAGAAGCCCGAGAAGACGAACGAGGTTTCCGCCCTGCTGATCGTCGGGGTGTGCGGAGGAGCCGTCATTCCTCCAGTGCTTGGCGTGATCACCGATTTCTTCGGGACCCAGGGAGCCGCTCTTGTCGCGCTTGCCCTTGTGTGGATTTACATGGTGGTTCTCATTCCTTTCATCAGGAGCGTGAGACCTGCCGGAGCTGAAAACAAATAATATTGAAATAGAATGAATCATTATCTATCCTCATTGATCTGTTCCGCCGTCCTGTCCGCGGCGTCTGTCCTGCCGCTTTCGGCGGAGAGCCTGTCCCTCAACGGTACCTGGACTTTGGATTACTGGGAGCAGAAGCGGAATCCTGTCCTTTGCCCGGAAGGGATGGCCGGGATTGAATACCAGACCATCAAGGCGGAGGTGCCGGGGAACGTCGAGCTTGACCTGCTTGCGGCCGGTCTGGTCGAGAATCCGGAAATCGGCAGCAATGTGTACCTCCTGCGGCCTTACGAAGGCTGCCAGTGGAGGTACAGCCGGAAGTTCGAGTCTCCTCAGCGTTCGTCCGAGGACGAGGTCTTCCTGCATTTCGGCGGCATTGACTGCTACGCCGAGGTCTTCCTGAACGGAAAGCACATCGGAAGTGCATCCAACATGCTGATTGATCATGAGTATGACGTCACGGAGGCATTGGCTGCCCCGGGTGCTGAGAACCTTCTGGAGGTTTACATCCGGTCTTCCGTCATTGAAGGGAGGAAGAATGTTCCGCCGATAATCAGCTACAATTTCGCGCAGGTGGAATCGGTCTATTCCAGAAGGGCACCCCACACTTACGGGTGGGACATCATGCCGAGGCTTGTCAGCGCCGGACTATGGCGGGACGTCACTCTGGAGGTGAGGCCGCCGGTCCACATTGTGGACACCCATTGGTACACCTGCGACGTGAACGTGAAGGAGAAGACCGCGGCTGTTTACCTGGACTACACCATCACCCTGCCTGTGAAGTATCAGGACGGAGTGATGACGGCCGAGGTCTCGATCAGCAAGGACGGGGTGGACAAGGTGAGACATTCAAAAAAGATCACGTCCCATGCGTCGCGGGAGATTATCGGTCTTGGCGACGTGGAGTTCTGGTGGCCGAGAGGTTATGGTGAACCGGCTTTGTACGATGCCACCGTCAGGATTCTGGACGGGAATGGACGTGAGGTGGACGTGGACAGGAAGAAGATCGGAGTCCGCACGGTCAGGCTCGACATGACGGCGACCAATTCCAAGGAGGCTCCGGGACGGTTCGCCTTCATTGTCAACGGTGAGAAAGTTTACATCCACGGCAGCAACTGGACTCCGATGGACGCTTTCCACAGCCGCGACCCTCAGCATCTTGAGAAGGCTTTGGCGATCGCCGTGGATCTGAACTGCAACATGCTCAGATGCTGGGGCGGCAATGTTTACGAGGACCACGCCTTCTTCGACCTGTGCGACAGGAACGGAATCCTCGTGTGGCAGGACTTCGCGATGGGCTGCACGCTCTACCCGCAGGATCCTGACTTTCAGAAGGCGATAGCTCAGGAGGTCCGTTCCGTGGCGCTCAAGCTAAGGTCCCATCCTTCCCTGGCTTTGTGGGCCGGGAACAACGAGAATGACCAGACGTTGACGCTCGGCACGCTCGCAAGGTTCAGGATGGATCCAAACGACGACGTGGTCTCCAGAGTGACAATCCCTACGGTCCTCTACGAGGTTGACCCGACCCGACCTTATCTTCCTTCCTCTCCGTACTGGAGCGAGGAGCTTGTCGCCACCTCCTACAGCACCGACAACATCCCTGAGGATCATCTCTGGGGACCGCGGGGCTACTACAAGGATCCGTTCTACACCCAGGCCAAGTGCATCTTCGTCAGTGAGATCGGCTATCACGGAATGCCGAACAGGGAGAGTCTGGAGAAGATGTTCCCGAAGGAGTCCGTCTACCCTTGGAGTGATGTAAAGACCAGAAGATGGAACGAGGACTGGCTGACAAAGTCTGTGAGGATATTCAAAGAGTGGGGTTACACTCCTGACAGGAACAATCTGATGATCAATCAGGTTCGTCTGCTGTTCGGGGAGGTGCCGACGGATCTGGACGAATTCATCTTCGCATCGCAGAGCGTTCAGGCGGAGGCGATGAAGTACTTCATCGAGAAGTTCCGCGGACACAAGTTCGCTCCGAACACCGGAATGCTCTGGTGGAACATCCGCGACGGCTGGCCGTTGATCTCCGACGCCATTGTGGATTGGTACAACAGCCCGAAGATGGCTTACTGGTTCATAAGAAACGCCCAGACGGATGTTTGTGTCCTTATGAATGACGCCGTGGACGGCGGCTATCCGTTGGTTGTCGCCAATGACACCAGGGAGGATGCGGCAGGAACTGTCACTGTGACGGATGTGAAGACAGGCACGGTGGTCTTCAAGGGAGATTACGAGGTGGCCGCCAACGGGATGAAGACAATTGCCGCCATTCCGGAAAGGCAGGGTCAGGGAATATTCAAAATCTCCTACACCGGACGCGGCGGGGAGAGCCTTGAGAACCACTATCTCTACGGCAAGGCTCCCTATGATCTCAAGGAGTACCGTAAGTTGTTGAAAAAGACGAATATGTTTAATCTGAAATAATATGGACACAAGAATATTGCTTGGAATAGACATCGGCGGGACGAAATGCGCTGTCACGCTGGGTGTCTCGGTCGGCGGGGACATCGAGATCAAGGACAAGAGCTGTTTCCCTACCACTGACGTGAAGGACACAATCGAAAGGATCAAGTCGGAAATCCACAATGTCCTTAAGAGGAACTCGCTGAAAAACGATGAGGTCTATGCGATAGGCATCAGCTGCGGAGGCCCTCTGGACAGCGCTACCGGAGTGATCATGTCTCCTCCGAACCTGCCAGGCTGGGACAACATCCCCATCGTGAAGATTCTCTCCGAGGCGTTCGGAGTGCCTGCGGCCGTACATAATGACGCCAATGCCTGCGCCCTTGCGGAATGGAAGTTCGGGGCCGGCAAGGGAACCAGAAACATGGTGTTCCTGACTTTCGGTACAGGTCTCGGGGCGGGACTGATCCTGGACGGGAAACTTTACACGGGGACAAATGACAACGCCGGCGAACTCGGCCATTTGCGGCTGGATGAATATGGTCCTGTCGGCTATGGCAAGATGGGATCCTTCGAGGGTTTCTGCAGCGGAGGCGGAATCGGGCAGCTGGCCCGGTCGGTCGCCAAGGAGTGCCTACAGATGGGGGGCGAGGTGTCCTGGTGTCCGGACGGAGACCTGTCAGGAATCACGGCGAAGGTCGTCGCCGAGGCTGCGGCTGCGGGGGACGCTCTGGCCCGGAAGGTCTATGAGATCTCGGCCAGACAGCTTGGGAAAGGTCTTTCGATTGTGGTGGACATCCTGAATCCCGAACTCATTGTCATCGGGAGCATATATTCAAGAAACGAGGGCATGATGAAGCCTTTCGTGGAGGAAGTGCTTTCGAGGGAGGCTCTTCCTCTGGCGAACAAGGTCTGCAGGATTGTCCCGGCAGCTCTCGGGGAGTCCATAGGTGATTACGCGGCGCTTTCCGTGGCTGCGAACATTTAAAAGACGAAAAAATGGTAAAGAATATTATCGAACACAGCCTGTCGGAGGCTTTGGATGAATTGACAGGTTTTCTTGCCGCTCCTGAGACGGTGCCTTCCATCGAGCGGTGTGTGGACATTCTGGCCGGGGCGTTGGCTTCCGGCGGCAAGGTGATGAGTTGCGGCAACGGAGGGTCTTTGTGTGACGCGACCCATTTCGCCGAGGAACTCACCGGCCGGTTCCGCGGCAGCAGAAGGCCGTTGCCGGCGATGTCTATAAACGATCCCGCCTACTTCACCTGCGTGGGCAACGACTTCTCTTTCTCCGAGATCTTCCAGAGATGGGTCGAGGCTTTCGGCAAGCCGGGGGACGTGCTTCTCGCGATAAGTACAAGCGGAACATCCGGCAATGTGCTTAAGGCGGTTGAGTCCGCAAGGAAGATCGGAATGAAGGTGATCGCCTTGACCTCTGTGAAGGGCAAGCCGCTGGCGGAGACCTCCGATGTGGCCATCCTGGCTCCGGACGCTCCTCACTCGGACAGGATTCAGGAGATCCACATCAAGGTGATCCACATCATGATAGAGGCACTGGAAAAGAAATTGGGATTCTGACATGAAACGCTCGTCTGGTCTGTTGACTTTTTTAGCGGCTCTAATCATGTCGCTGTCTGTGACGCTGGTTTCGGACGCTCGTTCCGTGGTCAGCATGCCCGGGGACAAGGTCAAGGTGTCCTCATGGATTGACTCCCGCTTCTCGAAGGGCAGTACGGTGCCGTTCTCTTTCAAACTTGACGGTGTTCCGTCGTCCGAGTTTCTTGGCGGGTGGAAAAGAGAGCGCAAGGTCCTGGAGGCTTCGGAGCCGGGTGCCATCTCAAGAAGATTCATCTGGACAAGCGCCGAGGAAGGACTTTCTGTGGAGTGTGATGTCACCGGTTATCCTGAAAGCGCCGTGGTTGAATGGGTTGTGCGCTTCCGTAATGTCTCCGGGGAGAACTCGGGGCAGATCTCTGACCTGAAGATCGCCGACATGAGGATGAATTTCCCGTCCTCCGGTCCGGTGTCCCTTCACTATGCCGAGGGCAACAAGATTTCAAGGGCCGACTACGCACCGAGGACAAAGGTTCTGGAAGACGGGGCCGATGTCCGTTTCGAGCCTTCCGGAGGCCGGTCCTCAAGCGAGGCATTCCCTTTTTACAACATAGAGTCCAAGGCCTCCGGTCAGGGGGCCATGATGGCCATAGGCTGGTCCGGGACATGGTTCTCGGAATTCAAGTCTTCCGGGACAAGGTCGTTGGATGTTTCCGCAGGGTTGGTGAACTTCGATCTGTACCTGAAACCTGGTGAGGAGATCCGTGTGCCGTCAGTGGCTTTCCTGTTCTGGAGCGGAAGGCAGATGGACGGGCATAACCGTTTCCGCCGTTTCCTGCTGGAACACCGCTACAGGAAGATTCATGGAGAGCAGGTGAGGAATTACCTCAGCAGCGGCTTCAACTACCGTGACCCGCAGCCTTTCGGGGAATATTCCTGCATAACCTCTGAATGGGCGACCGCGATGATCCATCGTTACACGCAGTTCGGGCTGGTCCCGGACATCTTCTGGCTGGATGCCGGATGGCACACCGGAGCGTCCGACTACAGGAATGGCCAGAACTGGGCTTCCACGACCGGCAACTGGACTGTGGACGCCAGACGTTTCCCGGAGGGTATGAAGCTTGTCTCGGATGCTGCCCACTCTGTCGGGGCAAAGTTCATGCTCTGGTTCGAGCCGGAAAGAGTCGTGAAAGGCACGCAGTGGGCCGTGGAACACAAGGACTGGATGCTTGACTGTCCTCAGCCGGAGGGGTCGGAGGAGTCCGGGTGGTTCCTGTTCGACCTTGGCAACGACGAGGCCTGTGACTGGCTCTGCAAGTACTACGGAGACCTGATGGAGGAGAATGGAGTTGATTGGTACAGGCAGGATTGCAACATCAAGCCCGCTCCGTACTGGGCTTTCAACGATGAGCCCGGGCGAAAGGGGATGAAGGAGATAAGGCACATCGGGAATCTGTACCGCTTCTGGGACTATCTTCTTGACAGATTCCCGGAGATGGTCATCGACAACTGTGCCTCGGGGGGAAAGCGTCTTGACTGGGAGACCATCGGCAGGAGCGTCCCTCTGTGGAGAAGCGACTACTACCACTACGATGACCCTGACGGCTACCAATGCCACACCTACGGGCTGAATTATTTCCTTCCTGTCCATGGCACGGGAATATTGCTGCCTGACAAATATTCGTTCCGTTCGAGCCTTTCCTCCACGCTCATCTACAATTGGAAGATCACCGAGAAAGGAGTGTCTGTGATTGAGATGCAGGAACGGCTGGCTGAGTACAAGGGCATCCGTGACTATTATTTCGAGGATTACTATCCGCTTACCGGCGACGGCGATCTCACGGGTCACGATGTGTGGCTGGCCTACCAGATGCACAGGCCGTCAGACGGTTCCGGAATAGTTGTGGCTTTCAGACGTGAGGAGTCCTCCGAAGACCATTGTGTCGTCCGTCTGGAAGGGCTCTCCGCCGAGAAACTCTACCGGTTGACCGACAGCGATTCCGGCGAGGTTGTCACCAAGACAGGCCGTGAGCTTGCGGACGGATTGACCCTCAGGCTTGACAAACCGAAAAGTTCTCTTCTTATAAAATACGTTGAACAATGAAAAAAATAATAACCGCATTGGTTCTCGCGGCTCTCTGCTCAGGGATGGCATGGGCCCGCTCATCGATGGAAATGACCGCCAAAGGCCAGTCTTGCCAAAGGTGGATCGAGAGGCATTTCTCCAAGGGGACGCTTCCTCCTTTTTCCTTTGATTATGACGGAGTTCCGTCTGATTCCTTCCTGAAGAAATGGAAGTTCACAAAGACCGCTCCGGTTGTCTCCGAGGACGGAGAGATTCAAAGGTCCTTTTTCTGGACTGATGGCAAAAGCGGCCTTCAGGTGGAGTGCAAGGTCAAGAATTTCACTGATTTCAATGCGATGGAATGGACTCTGTACTTCAGGAACCGGTCCTCCGTGAACTCAGGACAGATCTCTGATGTCAAGGCCGCCGACATCGACATGAAATCCGGCAGGGAGGGGGACTGGTCCCTGTTCTATGCCAGAGGCAGCGATGCGGGGAAGCATGATTTCATGGCTCAGACGAAGGAATATTCAGTCGGAGACTCTTTGGTCATGACCCCTTCGCTCGGTCGCTCGTCTTCCGTCAGCTTCCCTTATTTCAATGTCAAGACTCCTGAAGGCGGGATGGTTTTCGCCATCGGCTGGACAGGCTCATGGAAAGCGGAGATCATCCGTCCTTCCGAGGATCGCCTCAATGTCTCCACAGGCCTCAAGAATCTGGACACCTACCTGCTTCCGGGCGAGGAGATCCGTACCCCGCTGACTGCGATGATCCCTTGGCAGGGAGAAGACAGGATGGACGGCCAGAACATTCTCCGTCAGTTCATTCTCAAGCATCATTATCCGAAGGCTGGAGGCTCTCCCGTCGAGCCGCCGATCTGCTCAAGTTTCAACTACGGCGACCCTTATCCTTGCAATGAATATACCTGCATGACCTCCGATTATGCCAAGGCTCTGATTCATCGTTACGAGGAATTCAATCTGTTGCCGGAAGTCTTCTGGCTTGACGCCGGGTGGTACGAGAAAGCCGCCGACTGGAAGAACGGCTACAACTGGGCCAACGCTGTCGGCAACTGGAAAGTGGACACGAAACGCTTCCCGGCCGGTCTCGGGGAGATCGCCGACGCCGCCCATGAGGTCGGCTGCAAGTTCATGGTCTGGTTTGAGCCGGAGAGGGTCATCAAGGATTCCGACTGGGCTTACGAGCATCCTGAGTACATGCTGCTCGCCGGGGGCGGAAAGCCGGTCCCTCATGCGATTGACAGGAGGACTCAGGATTCGTTCCTTGTGAACCTCGGTGACGAGAACGCCAACAAGTGGCTCAGGGAGAATGTAGCCAAGTTGATAAGGGACAACAGGATCGACCACTATCGCCAGGACTACAACGTTGACCCCGAGTGGTTCTGGTACAGCAATGACGAGCCGGGACGCAGCGGAATCCGCGAGATCGGGTACGTCACCGGACTCTACAAGTTCTGGGACTATCTCCGGTCCGAGTTCCCGAACCTTTACATCGACAACTGCGCCGGAGGAGGCCGTAGGCTTGACCTTGAGGCGACATCCAGAAGCATCCCTCTGTGGAGAACCGACTACAACTACGGCGAGCCTGTCGGCTACCAGTGCCACACCTACGGCCTGAGCCAGTGGCTTCCTGTCAGCGGCACCGGTCTTGCAAAGGCCGACGCGTTTCATGCCAGGTCAAGCTACAGCGCCGCCGTCATCTTCAATTGGAAGATTACCTCGGCGGATTTCAACATTCTGGAGATGCAGAGGCGTATGGCGGAATTCCACGACATCAGGCATTATTTCCTTGAGGATTTCTACCCGCTCACCGGCTACGGAGACACCACCGCCGACGACATCTGGCTGGCCTACCAGCTTGACAGAAAGTCTGACGGCAGCGGGCGCATCGTCGCGTTCAGGCGGTCCCAATGTGAGCAGGACAGGATTGTCGTCAGATTGAGAGGATTGAGGCCGGACTCTGTCTATGTGGTTGAGAACCAGGACACGATGGAGTCGGTCGAGAAGTCCGGAGCCGATCTGGCCGCCGGATTCGAGCTGGCGCTCAAGGATGCCGGAGCCTCATTGTTTTTCAAATACAGCATTAAAAAATGAAACTGCGATTTTTCATCTCCGCACTCCTGTGCATGATGTTTTCTCTTTCCTATGCCGGAGACCGTTCGCGCGGCCTGTCCGGCAGGGAGGGAGAGTCTGACTCGCTCAGAACTCTGAAATTCTTTCAGCTGAACATTTGGGAAGGGCTGGCGAACGTGGACAATGGGCTGAATGTCTTTTGTGACCAGCTTGTGGCTCTCATGCCGGATGTCGCCTCTTTCTGCGAGTTCCCGACAAGAGGGTCCGTGTCTGTCAGGGAAAGGTCTGCCGAGTATATTCTTGGACAGGCGATAGATTACATTTTTGAGAGGACCGGAGTCCGCTACTACAAGACAAGCATGTCAGGCAGCGGCACAAGGGGGATCCTCACGAGGTTCCCCATTGTGGAAGGAGCGTCGCAGGTCGCTTCCACCAAGGATCCCGGACATCAGCAATGGTTTTATCGGACAGTCATCGATGTCCATGGCCGGGAGGTTGCGGTCTATTCCTCCCATTCGGTCTATTACTACTATGCCTGCTATCTTCCGAGGGGCTATGGCGACGGATGCGAGCCGTACGGATGGGACAGATTGGCTGACGGCCCTGTCTCCGACCGGAAGACCGTGGTCGAAAGAGATGTCGCCGGAGATCGTCTCCAGATGGCGGTTGACCTGAAAAATGACACCGATGTTCAGGCATCCCTCGGCCGTCTGTGCATCTATGCCGGTGACCTTAACCAGCCTTCGCATCTGGATTGGACAAGGCGGACTAAGAATCTTTGGGGACATAACGGTCTTTCGATTCCTTGGAGCGTCTCCACGTTCCTGCTCGCAAACGGCTTCAGTGATGCCTACAGGGTCATCTATCCCAATCCGGTGAAGAATCCGGGATTCACATGGCCGGTCTTCAACAAGGATGCGAAGAAAGGCACGGCCTGGGCTCCGGAGGCGGATGAGCGTGACAGGATAGATTTCGTGTATTTCCGCAAAGACGACAGAATCCGTGTTCTGAAGGCTCAGATTGTAGGTCCAGACTCTTCAATCGATCACGGTAAACCAGCCCGGGACAAAGTCTCCGATGGCGAGTTGATCCTTCCTGCCGGAGATGTCTGGTGCAGTGACCATAGGGGCCTTCTCATAACGTTCGGCATCCGATAATGTGAATATAGTGGATAAGAAACTAAGAGACAGGTGAATAAAAAAAAAGAAGTCCGGCGGGTAAAGCCGGACTTCTTTTTTATTGATGATCCTTGGATTACTTGTAGTACTCGGCGAACTCGATGTCCTTGGTGGCTTTCTCGGCGAGAGCCTTGTCCTTCTTGGCCACTGAGTCAAGCCAGGTCTTGACCTGGTCGAAGTTGCCCTGACGGGCGGCGATGATGGCCCTGAGGTAGTCAACCTTGGCGTCCTTGCAGCGGGCGGCCTTGGAAGCCTTGTCGAGCTGGTCGGTGAGGATGTAGGCGAGGACGGTGTTGTGGCAGCAGCCCTTCACGTCCTTGAGATCCTGGACGGCCTTGTCGTAGTCACCGGTGAGGATGTCCACAACACCAAGGTTGGCCTTGGCCGCATCGGTGCCGGCCTTCTTGAAGTTCTTGGCGGCGGTTGAGTAGTCACCCTTGCGCAGGGCGATCACACCGAGAGCGTTGGTGAGGTCTGCGTCCTTTGTCTGAACGGCGGCGAAGGCATTCTCGGCCTTCCTCATGTCACCGGCGTTGAGGTAAGCCACGGCGAGGTTGAACCTTGCCTTGTCGCTGTCGTACTTGGTGATGGCCTTGTTGTAGAGCTTGACCTTGCCGTCGAGATCCTTGTTGAGGGTGGCGGCGTGCAGGAGAGCCGGCTCGTCAAGGATGTCGATGTTGCTCTCCACCAGTTCCGCAAGCTCGTCGGCGGTGTAGTTCTTGAACTCGACGTTGGCGATGAACCTCGCGCGGCGGAGCTCTGGGAGAATGCCGCTCTTGAGCTCGGTGTAAACGGAGGACATGTTCTTGATCTCGCTCTCACGGACAGCCGGGTCGCTGTACATGGAAAGGACGCGGAGGATAAGGTCCTTGTCCTCGATGTCAGAGTTCTGTACGAGCTCCTGGAAGCCTTCCCAGTCCTGACCGATGCTCTTGACCTCAGGGTCGGCGACATCCTTGCCCTTCATCACCTTGTCCCAGGCCTTGTCGGCTGACTTTGAACGTCTTGCGGAAAGAGTGTTGTTGAGCTTCTCGCCACCGTCAGGTGAAGCGTAGGCCACAACCTCTGTTCCCACGAGGGTCTTCCTCTCGTTGGCCTTGATCTCCTCGAGAGCGCTCTGGAAATCCTTGATGGACTGGCCTTTGAGCTGCTTTGTCCTGACGTCGGCGGAGTTGATGTTGTAGAGGATCTGTCCCTCCGCGGTCTGCTGGAGGATGGCCTGGTAGCCATCAGCCTTGAAAGGAACCTGACCGGCACCCTTCACGAGCATGTAGGTAGTGTTGACACCGTCGGCCACTTTCCTTACAGGAAGCTTGTAGGCTTTGTTCTTGTACTTCGCGACACCGCGGAGCTCAAGGTGGGACTGCTCCATGCCCTTGGCATAGTCGAAGTGAACCTTCTCGGTCACTGTACCGCCGGCTTTGGCGACAACCTTGTAGTTGTCCTTAACCTTCTCGCCCTGGTACATGAAAGGAGTCATCTTGGCCTCTCCTCCGTCATAGACGATAACCGGAGTGACCTCAAGGATGGCCTTAGGATGGAAATATTTCGCCGGGTAGGTCACCGTGACGGTGGCGTCGATGTTGCCGGCGACACACTCCAGAACCGCAGGGTCGCACTTCACAGTCACATTGTCAGCGAGTTCAGCCATCTTCTCGGCTGAAGAGCAGGCTGCCGCGGCCACTCCCATGAGAGCCACGGACAAAAGTTTGAGTGTCTTTTTCATATTACTGATGATTAAAGATTGCATTCCAATGCCAATAACAAATGTACAAATATAATTATTATTTTGTTAACTTTGCCAAACTCTGAGCAAATACTATGGATTCACAGGAGCTGCAAAGACTTAAGAACAAATACGACATCATCGGCAATGATGCCGCCCTTAACAGAGCGTTGGAGACGGCCGTGGCCGTCGCCCCGACGGATCTTACCGTCCTGGTCACGGGTGAGAGCGGTGTCGGAAAGGAAAACATTCCGAAGATCATCCACCAGAACAGCCTGCGCAAGGGTAGCAAATACTTTGCCGTGAACTGCGGGGCGATCCCGGAAGGCACCATCGATTCCGAATTGTTCGGCCATGAGAAAGGGTCTTTCACCGGGGCGATCGAGACGCGCAGGGGCTACTTTGAGGAGGCTGACGGGGGAACCCTCTTTCTGGACGAGATCGGAGAGCTCCCTCTGGCCTCGCAGGCCAAACTGCTCAGGGTTCTCCAGAGCGGAGAGTTCATCAAGGTCGGTTCCTCCAAGGTCCAGAAGACGGACGTGAGGGTCATAGCGGCCACCAATGTCAACCTGCTCTACGCCGTGGGGAAAGGCAAGTTCAGGGAAGATCTCTACTACAGGCTTGACGCCATTCAGATCATGATGCCTGCCCTGCGCGAGCGCAAGGAGGACATCTATCTCCTGTTCAGGAAGTTCACCTCCGACTTCTCCGAGAAGTACGGCATGGGCAAGGTGTCCTTGACCAATGATGCGATTGACCTGCTGATAAACTACCGTTGGCCTGGCAACATCCGGCAGCTCAAGAACATGGCCGAGACCGTCACGGCCCTGGAGTCCGAGAAACTCTCCCGGACTTCGGAAAGATGCGTGGTGGACGCCCGTACCTTGGGGCTCTACATGCCGAAGGAGGAGACGACCCTGCTTCCGGCCACGGCGCAGGAATCTGCCGGGGGACAGATGCCGGATTCGGACAAGCAGATGATCATCAAGGCGATCTTCGATCTCAAGCAGGAGGTGGATCGGCTGAAGGCCAGACTCGACTCCGCTCCTGAGGCGGCGGTGCCGGCCATCCGTCCCGCGCTCAGGCCGTCTTCTTCCGAACCGGAGGAGGCGGAATGGCAGGGTCTCGGGGCTCCGGTCACAAGCGGAGAGATCGGCAAGGTTGTTGACATCCGGGCGGAAGCGTCCGCCCCGCAGGATCTTTCCTTGAGGAAATCAAATCTGGAGATCATAGAGAAGGCTCTTGAGAAACATGGCGGCAACCGCAAGCTCGCGGCCCGGGAGGTGGGAATCTCGGAGCGTACCCTTTACCGTTGGATCGAGAAGTACAACCTTGACAAGAAACCGGAACAGAATTGAACATGAAGAAGTTTATCATAGCGCTGACGCTGCTTGCCGTCGCCGTCCTCGGCGGTTGCTCCATCGTCAATTACTCGTTTTCCGGCACGTCCATCCAGGCGGATATCAAGACTGTGACCATCAACTATTTTGAGTATAAGGCCCTCAAGGTTAATCCTAACCTGAGCAATGACCTGACCGAGGCCATGAGGGACAAGTTTAGAAAACTCACCAAACTGGAGCAGGTCGAGATGGACGGGGATCTGGAGCTTCAGGGCGAGGTGACCGGCTACGAGGTCAGGGCGGCCGCCGTGACCGCGAACGAGGTCGCCGCGCAGAACCGTCTGACTGTCACCGTGAAACTGAAATTCACCAACAGAAAGTACCCGGAGGATGATTTCGAGAAGAGTTTCTCGGCTTACTCGGATTACGATTCGAACAACTCTCTGGATGCTGTCGAGTCCACCCTTTGTCAGGAGATCGTCGACAAGCTGGTCGAGGACATGTTCAATGCCAGTGTGGCGCAGTGGTAGGCATGGAAGGAAATGATAAGAAGAATCTCCAGTCTCTGGACATGGACGAGCTGACCGGGGTGATCAATCTTTACCCTTGGTTCGGCGGGGCGCGCAAGGAGTTGTGTGTCAGAATGTCCAAGGTCGGCGGCGAGTGGGGAAAGGCTCAGTACTCTGAGGCGGCGATGTATGTGGCGTCAAGGACGTTGATCTCCGACATCATGCGCTCCACCGGGAAGGAGGACTGTTCCGGCAGGGGTGTGGAGCATCTTATAAAGGAATATATCGGTTCAGAGCCGTCCCGGCAGGCTCCGGTGTCTGTCGAGGCCCTGGTGAAGACACAGGAAGATTCATCGCAGGAGCCGTCAGGCTACCGTCGCACCGTGCGTGTCGCCGGAGGGGATTTCTTCTCCCCGGAGCAGTACGCCGCCGTGCGCAGGGACGAGGACAATGTCTTCTCACGCTTCAGGTCCGAGCGTTGTGACGAGCCGGAAGACCGTCTTTGGGAGGATCCGGAACTTGGCTTCTGCACCGAGACGTTGGCCGCGATCTATGCCGATCAGGGCTATGCCGCTGAGGCAAAGAAGATTTATTCCCGACTTATCTTGCGATATCCGGAAAAAAGTGCTTACTTTGCATCCCTTATTGAAAAATTGCGACAGGAAAATTAAAATTTAAGAATATGTTTACAGTTCTCACAGTGTTTATTGTCATCGCGTCGATCCTTCTGATCCTCGTCGTGCTGCTTCAGAACGGCAAGGGACAGGGAATGGCCAGCAACTTCACATCCGCCAACCAGACTCTTGGCGTAAGGCAGACCGCAGACATCCTTGAGAAAGTCTCTTGGGGTCTCGTCACATTCATCCTTGTGGTTTCGATCATCTCCTCGTTCACAACCAGGACCACTGTCTCCGGTGTCGATCTGACCGACAAGATAGAGAACACCGTCGCCCAGCCGGAATTCCCTTCAGCTCCTGTCCAGCAGGCCAATCCTGCCCAGGAGGCACCGGCCACCGAGTCTCCTGCTGAGTAACTGACATTTTGTCAGCCTCCGAGCTGTGGAACATAATTTGACTTTCAGCCGTCTGGTCTTCGGACCGGACGGTTTTTTGATGCCGTCACGTGAATCCGCCTTGGCGGCGAGCGTGGGAGTCCGGAGACCGGAAAGGAGTACGAATTATGGGAAACAATACCAACACATCAATGCAGTTCCTGCCGAAGTTCGCCATCAATCTCAACGAACAGGCTGCCAAAGGCAAACTTGATCCGGTCATCGGCAGAGACGAGGAAATCAGGAGGGTTCTGCAGATTCTGAGCAGAAGAACCAAGAACAACCCTATCCTGGTGGGTGAGCCGGGTGTCGGCAAGACCGCCATCTCCGAGGGCATAGCCCAGAAGATCGTGGACGGGGATGTGCCGGAAAACCTTAAGAGCAAGAAGGTGTATTCATTGGACATGGGCGCGCTGATCGCCGGAGCGAAGTACCAGGGAGAGTTCGAGGAACGTCTGAAGGGAGTTGTCAAGGAAGTTGTTGACAGCGCCGGGGAGATCATCCTGTTCATCGATGAGATCCACACCCTTGTGGGCGCCGGACGTTCTTCCGGAGCGATGGACGCCTCGAACATCCTTAAACCTGCGCTTGCAAGGGGCGAGCTGAGGACCATCGGTTCCACCACCCTTGACGAGTACCAGAAGTATTTCGAGACGGACAAGGCGCTTGAGAGGCGTTTCCAGATGGTCATGGTCGATGAGCCTTCACCGGCGGAGTCGATCGCCATCCTGAGAGGCCTCAAGGAAAAGTACGAGAACCATCACAGGGTGAAGATAGAGGATGACGCCCTGATCGCCGCCGTCAATCTTTCCCACAGGTACATCACGAACAGGTTTCTGCCTGACAAGGCCATAGACCTTGTGGACGAGGCTGCCTCCAAACTGCGTCTGGAGATGAACTCCGTGCCGGAGCCGATCGCCGAGCTCAACAGCGACATCCGTCAGCTGGAGATCGAGAAGGAGGCCATCAAGCGCGAGGGAACGTCCCTGAAGTCCGAGAAGATCCAGAAGGAACTCTCCGAAAAGACTGCCGAGAGGGAGGCTCTGATGAAGAGATGGAATGATGAGAAGAGCATCCTTTCCGGTCTCCAGGAGGCTCGGCAGGAGATCGAGAACTACAAGATCCAGTCTCAGGCTGCCGAAAGGGCGGGAGACTACGGCAAGGTCGCCGAACTCCGTTACGGCAAGATCGCCGAGGCCCAGAAGAAGATCGATGAGCTGACCGGGAAGCAGGCCGGGATCAAGGATCCGATTGTCACCGAGTCGGTCACCCCGCAGGACATCGCCGAGGTCGTGGCCAAATGGACGGGCATTCCTGTGCAGAAGATGCTCGAAAGCGAGAAGGAGAAGCTTCTGCGCATCGAGAGCGAACTGCACAAGAGGGTCGTGGGGCAGGAGCAGGCCATTCAGGCTGTCGCTGACGCGGTCCGCCGCAGCAGGGCCGGACTGTCGAACGAGAAAAGGCCGATCGGTTCGTTCCTCTTCATGGGGACGACAGGCGTGGGCAAGACAGAACTTGCCAAGGCCCTTGCGGAGTTTCTGTTCAATGACGAGAACATGATCACGAGGATCGACATGAGCGAGTACCAGGAGCGTCACACGGTCAGCCGTCTGGTCGGCGCGCCTCCGGGCTACGTCGGTTACGACGAGGGTGGCCAGCTGACCGAAGCCGTAAGGCGCAAGCCTTATTCTGTCATCCTGCTGGACGAGATCGAGAAGGCTCATCCGGATGTGTTCAACGTGCTGCTTCAGGTACTGGACGACGGCCGTCTGACCGACAACAAGGGACGCACGGTGGACTTCAAGAACACGATTCTGATCATGACCTCGAATGTCGGCTCGGACATCATCCAGAGCTACATGGACAGGCTTCCTGCTGTCGGGCAGCCTGGTGCCGACCCTGCCGGGGAGATGAGGGCGATCGCCACAAGGCGCGAGCTCCTGGACGAGTGCAAGGAAAAGGTGATGGACGTGCTCAAGACCACTGTAAGGCCGGAGTTCCTGAACAGGATCGATGAGATCATCATGTTCGACCCTTTGACTCAGAACGACATCCGTGACATCCTCCACATCCAGATGAAGCAGCTTCAGAGCAGGCTTTCCGAGGAAGGGGTCACCATCGAGTTCACGAAGTCCTTCGAGGACCACATGGTCACCGGCGGTTACGATCCAGCCTATGGAGCCCGTCCGATCAAGAGGCTGATGCAGAGGGAGTTGGTCAACCAGCTTGCGAAAGCCATCCTGGCCGGAACAGTCCACAAGAACTCCGTCATCGAAATCGATGCCGTCGGAGGTCAGATAGTACTGAACGACAAGAAATGATGATAGGGTTATGGCTGGCGGAAAGGATTTCTGCCGGCCATGACTGTTTCGTTACCGGGCGAAATTGATTTCCCGGACGAGATGTTTCATCCCGGCGTACTTGTCGAGAACCCACATCACATAACGGATGTCGGTGTTGATGCATTTGTTGTAGCCCTCCGTGAAGGACGCGTCGCTGGCGAGTGATTCGAGGTTGCCGTCAAAGGCCAATCCGATGAGCTCGCCTTTGGCGTTCAGCACGGGACTGCCTGAATTGCCTCCCGTGATGTCATTGTCCGTCATGAAGTCCACGATCATCGAGCCGCCTTTCCCGTCGAGCCTGAATCCCCAACGTCCCCAGCGACCCTTTTCCAGAAGGGTTTTCTGTCTGTCTGTCAGGTTGTAGTCGTGATCGGAGGGATCATATTTCTGAAGTATTCCGGCAGGGGTCGTGTACCAGTTGTACCAGACTCCGTCGTTGGGCTGGAGACCTCCCACGGTCCCGTAGGAGATTCTCATGGTGGAGTTGGCGTCCGGGTACTGCCCGACACCCTTGTGGAGCCTCATCCAGTAGAGCGCCCTCTTGTACTCCTTCTCCAGCTTGTCGGCCCGCTGTTTCTTCCCGGCCTGTCCGTTCCTCTCGTTGAACACGGTGATCGGCGTGTCCGTCAGGAAACGTCTCAGCGGATCGTTCTTGATCTCATCGACGGACCCGATGGACTCGATCCTGTCCAGAGAGGAGACCACGCTTCTGCTCCAGAGGTGTTCGGCCATCGCCTTGTAGTCATTGCCGAAACGGTCCGCCATCTTGATCTGGTACTTGCCGAAATAGCTGAACTCAAGGTTGTTGAAGTATTCCTTGCAGGCATATTCAAGAAGTTCCTTCTCCACTCTGGCATCAGTCGCGAGGAATCCTTCCCGGAGGGTTTCGACCGCCTTCTCCACGCTTGAGGAGTTTCCCGCGCGCAGGAGGTAGCGGTTCATGAATATTCCCCTGAACATCGTCTCCCTGAACACGACCTTGTCCCTTTCGACCCTTGCGGTCTCTGAATATGCCTTCTCAAGATCCGGAATCAGCGTGGCCCACATCGCCTTGCGGTTGTTGGCGGCATCGATCCATTTTTGCAGCTCATGCTCCTGCGCCACCTTCTCGTCCTTGACCCAGAACCGTTTGTAGCATTTCACCATTCCTGCGTTGTTTTCCTGCACGTTGCTCAGGGAGAAGAACCAGTCGGAGTATTTCATCCGGATCTGCGCATCCGCGTCCATCCATTTGCGGATGATGGCCATCTGGCCTCCGCGTATCTCATTTGACACTGGCATACTGACCTTCTCCTGGAAGTTCACTTCCGCGGAGGAGGCGTACCTGTCGGTTCTGCCGGGATAGCCGATGACCATCGCGAACGAACCCTGATTGTAGCCGGCCAATGAAATGCGGAGGCTCTTTTCCCTTGTCATAGGCTTTCCGTCCTCGTAGATTCTGTAGATCGTGAAATCGCAGTTGTGGCGCGGCCATTTCCAGTTGTCCTGATTGCCTCCGAAGTAGCCGATGCTCTGCGGAGGTGCGGCCACCAGCCTCAGGTCCGTATAGACCTTGTAAACGGACATGTAGTATTTCTCCCCGGCCCACATGGCGCTGAGGATGCATTCCATTCCGGTGGACTTGCGGTAGCGTTCCTCCATGACGGAACTGATCTTCCGGCTGCCAAACGGTTTCCCAGCCGAGCGGAGTTCCTTGGTGAGTCCCTTCACCTCATCGGTGACATCGAGGACTTTCTTGAGGAAGAACACTTTCTCGCCTTCGATCGGGATCTCCTGCTCGCTGCTCATCGCCCAGAACCCTTCCTCCAGATAGTTGTGTTCGGGAGTGCTGAGCCTCGCGATGTTGGAATAGGCGCAGTGATGGTTCGTGATGATAAGTCCCTTGTCGGAGATCACGCTTCCCGTGCAGTAGAATCCAATCGACACAACAGCGTCGGAGACAGCCGTCCCCGGAGCCTCGTCATTGTAGATCTCGTTGGCGGCGAGCCTCAGCCCCCTCGCCCTCATGTTCTTCTCCAACGCCTCGTTGATGTCCTGGATCATCCACATCCCCTCATCGGCGAAAGCCGCGGCGCCGAACATCAGCGCCGCAGCGGTCATAAGATACCGAGTAATCCTCATCATTAGGTTTTTATCTTTCCCTGATGACATCGCCGTGGTCCTTCACGACGGCCTCTTTCCATTTTTCGGTGTAGCCTGGCTGCGTGAGACCTTCAGGAGTGCCCTCGTGCCATTTGCTATGCTTAAAGGAACCGTCCTCGTTCTGGGCCTTCACGTTGCCGTCGATGAACTTCACAAGAAGGAGCTCCTCAAGGGCCACCCAGTTCTCGAACTGCCTCTGCGCGGTGTTCACAGAATATTCAGTGAGCATCTTCCTGACCGGGGCGAACCAGTCCTTGCTGTCGAGGCCTTTTCTCTCGGCTTTCGGGAGGATGGAGTTGTAGGCGTCAAGAGCCTTGCGGTCCATCTCCGCGAGTTTTGAGTCCAGCTGGTCGTTCTCGAAGCTGTCGATGGCCTCCTTCACTGTCGGAGCCATGATGTTGTAGGCCTTGTAGCAGGCGTTGGCGACACGGTTGTTGATCCAGAAGGATGCGGTAGGGGAGTATTCCAGCATGTTCCCGTTGCCGACCCTGAAGCATTCCGGGACCTTGTCCGTGCTGGTGTAGATCGGGGTGACGTAGGAAGTCGCAGCATCGTCGGTCCCGAACCAGATGACTCCTCCGATCACATCGGGAAGGTCGTGTCTGGACTGCCCGACGAACCAGAATCCGGTCTGCTGGGTGGCGATGGCCCTTTCGTTGACGTAGCGCCAGCCCTTGTGTTCGAAGCCCATAGGTCTCCACCTGTAAGGAAGGGCGTTGCCGCCGGCTCCGATGTCGGTCGTCATGTCGAGCGGAGTCCCCTCGAAATGGTCTCTCATGGCGTCAGCCACATTCTTGACGGAGATCTTTCCGGCCGGTTTCACGAACAGAGGCATCCTGTGGTTCGGGTTCTCGCCTGTGATGTAGTCGTGGTAGGCGGAGGCCGGTTCGGTGACGGTCTTGCCGTCCTTCTCGTAGGTGAACAGTCCGTCGCAGAGGATGTTGAAAGCGCTCCATGCCCTTGCGTCGCAGCTTCTGACAGTTCCGAAATCGGCCGGACAGTAGGCGGCGCTGAAGTCGAAGTCCTCGTCCTTGCCGTCAAAGTAGCCTTTCTCCCTTGCGAAGGAGATCACGTCCGGAGCGTAGAGGCAGTTCTGCGGATCGTTCAGCGGGAAGGTCTGGATGCGCGCCTGGTTGGCGTGCGAGCAGATGTAGCCGTCGGGAATCCTCATCGCCACCCAGACGAATCCCTTGCGGATGTTCTTTCCGTCCTTCATCTCGCAGCCCTTGCCGATGAGGTCCATGATCCAGGCCTCGTCCTTGTCCGCGATTGAGAAGGTCTCGCCTTCGGATGCGTAGCCATATTCATTGGCCAGATCCACGATGACCTTGATCGCCTCCCTCGCGGTGCGGGCTCTTTGCAGAGCGACGTAGATCAGTGAGCCGTAGTCCATCACTGCTGTAGTGTCTTCCAATTCAAGTCTGCCGCCCCATGTCGTCTCGGCGATGATGAGCTGGTGCTCGTTCATGTTGCCGACGGTCTTGTAGGTGTGCGCCACCTGCGGGATCCGGCCCATCGGCTTGTAGGAATCCCAGTTGATGATGTCTAAAGTCGCTCCGGCTTTCCAGTTCGCTGCCGGGTGGAAGTAAAGCTCTCCATAAAGTACATGAGAGTCAGCTGCGTAGGAAACGATGTTCGAGTTGTCGGTGCTGGCCCCTCTTGTCACTATGATGTTTGTGCAGGCATCGGTCCTGAAATCCGCCGTGAACGCACAGATGACCGTCAGCAGCGTGTAGATGATTGAGCGTCTTGCCATTTTGCTATTAACTTATTATTGACTAAATTTGTTCCTCTTATTACAATTGTAAAGATATGAAAAAAATTTTTCTTGCGGTAATAAGCTTAGCCTTTTCGGTGCTGACGGTTTATGCGCAGCAAGGAACGCCCTCCCCGGAGGAGCAGGAGAAGAAGATGGCCGAGTTCATTGAAAAGGAGGTCTCACGGTTCGAGACGACTTTGAAACTGGAGGACTGGCAGGTGTTCTACGTGGACTCGATCCTGAACCACGACTACCGCGCCATGCAGCAGGAGATGAATGACCTTTCTTCAGCGAAGGTGTCGAACTACGACATCTACACGAAGGCCAGTGACAAATGGGCCGAGAACATATATGTGGCTTTCCGCAAGGTCCTGAATGACGACCAGTGGGCGAAGTATCTCAAGAGCGGTGCGGCCCGCGACAAGAAGGCCCGCGAAAAAAGAAAGGCAAAGATGGAGAAGTCCTCTGCCAAACCTCAGGAAAATGATTAACTTTGCAGGAATATTTCGGGAATATCATTATGAAAGAAGAGATAGAGAAACTGCTTGCGAGCGTCAAGGAACTGAATTGCAAGACCGCCAAGGAAGTCGAGGATGCCCGTGTGAGGCTTTTGGGCAAGAAAGGAGAGATCACCAGGCTTTTCGAGGAGTTCAGGACCTACGGTCCGGAACTCAAGAAGGAGTTCGGCCGCAAGATAAACGAACTCAAGCAGGCCGCCCAGACCAGAATTGACGAACTCAAGGAGCAGACGGCTTCCGAAGTCGTCTCGGACGGTCCCAAGGAGGATCTTTCGATGCCTGGGATTCCGTTCGATCTGGGGTCGAGGCATCCGGTGTCGATCGTGCGTCAGGAGATCGTGGACATATTCAGAAAATTCGGCTACGATGTCGCCGAAGGACCGGAGATCGAGGATGACTACCACGTCTTCGAGGCTCTGAATTTCCCGTTGAACCACCCGGCAAGGGACATGCAGGACACGTTCTTCGTGTCGGCCGGGCATCCGAATCCGCTTCTTCTGCGTACCCACACATCTTCCGTGCAGGTGCGCGCGATGGAGTCGATGAAGCTTCCGATCCGTGTGATCTGTCCGGGCCGCGTGTTCAGGAACGAGGCGATCTCCGCCCGCGCCCACTGCATCTTCCATCAGGTCGAGGGCCTTTACATTGATGAGAACGTGACTTTCGCCGACCTCAAGCAGGCGATTCTTCTTTTTGCCCGCGAGATGTTCGGGCCGGACACCCAGATCAGGATGCGTCCTTCCTACTTCCCGTTCACCGAGCCTTCAAGTGAGATTGACGTGAGCTGCAATATCTGCCACGGCAAGGGCTGCAACATCTGCAAGGGTACAGGCTGGCTGGAGATCATGGGTTGCGGAATGGTGGACCCTAACGTCCTTGAGGCTTCCGGGATCGACAGCAGCAAGTACAGCGGATTCGCATTCGGAATGGGTCTGGAGCGTATAGCGATGCTCAAGTGGCAGGTCAACGACCTCCGTCACTACTTTGAGAACGATCTGCGTTTCCTTTCCGAATTCAAGACTTCGATAGAGGTTTAAGTCTTACGGATCCGGCTTTTTTTGAAGAAAACTCAAAAAAAGTTTGCGGGAAAGGAAAAAAGCGCTACCTTTGTAATCCCAAAGCGATGCTGCGGGTAACAAGTCTGCGGAAATAGCTCAGTTGGTAGAGCACGACCTTGCCAAGGTCGGGGTCGCGAGTTCAAGTCTCGTTTTCCGCTCCAAAAGCCATCCGGATTCCGGATGGCTTTTTTTTGATGCAGTTTCCGGCTTGAACTCGCGACCCGCTCCCCGAGGGAGCTGTCGGCGTAGCCGACTGAGGGGCGACGTGGAAGGCGCATCGCCCGCATAGCGGGCTCAAGTCTCGTTTTCCGCTCCAAAAGCCATCCGGATTCCGGATGGCTTTTTTTGATTTGTATGAAAATGAACAACCACTCCTTCCGGCCCGCACCGGGAGAAGTGGTTTTGAATGTGTGATGGCTGCCGCCTGTTTCTGGCTACTGGTTCTTGATGCAGCGGACGGAAGCACCGATGCGGTAACTGAGTTTGGCGCCGTTGAATGTTCCGTTATTCTTCATCGGCATGAATCCGAAGAACTGTAGATTCTTGACTCCGCTGGTCTCGTCGTCTTTAGTGTTGTAGGTAACACCGGCATAAGAAGAACCGCAGATATAACCGGAGGCGATTCCTTTTGTATATGTTTTTAAGAATCCCATTAAAGATGCAACTGTTTTGGTATTGTCCTGGATGGTAACTGCCCCCCATGCGTCGGCATTAAATCCATCATTGTTCAGCAAATCAATGGATGCATTCTTTTTGTCCTTGTCGTAGTACGGGGCATCCTCATTCGTCTCGACAGGACTTACCGCCTTGCCGACCAAGGCGGCAATCTCATTTATTGTCGGAATGTGCCAACCGTCCGGACAAATTCCCTGTACGCCTTCAAGTTTTTCGGCCTGCGCGACGGAAGTGAGGTCGCCGACTTTCAGGCCTAGAGCCACTTCTGACTGGTAAAGATAACCGTTTGACTTGATCACATCCTCTGATGTGCTGAACTCTGCCGCAGTGTTGCCGCTGTTCATGACTATAGGATAATATACTCCGGCCTTAACGTTATTGAGATCATTGGACGGGGTGATTCCCTCCGGCACATAACGCAGGTTCTCGGCCATCCAGGTGCGGCCGTCCTTCATCTTGACCGTGCGGTACTTCACACCGGCATATTCAATCACACTCCCTTCCTGGCTTATAGCCACTTTGACTGAAGTTTCCGCATCAATGGAAAAGGTGAGTTCCCCTGTACGCTCGACATCGGCGTTGTCTGCGACCGCGATCTTCACGGTCTGTTCTGATTCAGCGGCCTTGCCGCTTGATGGGGTGACGGTGATCCAATCGCTGTCTTTCTGGACTGTCCAGTCCTTGTTGGACTTGATGGTGATCTCTTTCTCATCCGCCTCACTGCCGAAAGCCAATTCAGTTGCCGAGGCTTTGATGCCAGGTCTTCCGGTCTGGCTGATCTTGATTGTTGCCGAGGTGGCTGAACCACTGACATTGAAAGTGCATTCACGGTCCAGACCGTCATTTTCCAAAACAGTGACGCTGATGGTCTCGTCTCCCTTTCCGCTTGTCTTGCTTGGTGAAATCCAGTCCTTTAAGCCAGTTATCTCCCATGCGATGTTTGATTCGATGGTGACATTCAGGCTGGAAGCAATGCCTTCAAAGGTGAGAGTGTCAGGACTCACCTTGATGTAAGGATCCTCGTCCTTTGTACATGCGCTCAACAGCAGGGCCGCGGAAGCGAGCAAATAAAAAACTTTTTTCATAATCATTTAAATATTAATAATTTATCTTAAAATTCATAGCCAAGTTTGATCGTTCCCCCGAATCTGTCGGCCCCATTGCACCGCACGATGTCAAAACCATGAAGCATCGTTCCGGAAACCTCGGCGGAAAGGCCACGGGTTCTGCCGATGGAAAAGTCGTACCTCAGTGAAAGGCCGGCCCTGATTCTGGCGGCATTCTCCCATTCCTGCCAAAGGTCATACCATGATTCCGGACGGAAAGGGGCGGAACCGTTGTCGGACTCTCCGTCAGTTATGGAGGAAGCCTCTTCGCGGAAACCTTTCAGAAAGTCGAGGCCACATCCGAGTCTGAACCTCTTCAATTGGAATGCCACTGCCGCTGATGCTGTCACGATGTCATCACTCCCGTTGCAGGAATATGGAAACACAGCCGCCGACTGCTCGTTTCTCCTGGTGTAACCGGCCTTGGCGTGAACCTTATAGAGCCAAGACATGCTCCCGGAACCATAGAATGAATATTCCGGAGAGACCTCTGTCCTTCTGCGTTCGAAGATCCTGTTGTGTCCGTAGATGACAGGAGTTGTCACGCCGCCGGAGGAGACCTTGTCGATGACATATTCATTGTTCCACTGCCTGAACCAGTTGTAGCGGATTCTGAATATGTTGGTTCCTCTTTCTGTCTCAAGTCTGTAGCCGAGGCGCGCGGTGATGCTCCGTCCGGGGAACCGGAAGAATGTGTAGGATTTCTCCCCGACATCTCCATCAGACGCAAGCCATTCGATGTCAGCGTACAACGTTCCGTTTGCCAAAATTCGTTCCGCTTGTGCTGCCGTTCCGTAGGAATATTCCCTGACAGCGAGTCTGTCCAGTCCGGATTCGGAAAGGTGGATGCCGCTGCCGTTCCAGACTTGCTGAATCCCGTACATCATCCCTTTGTCGAGGAATGCGTAGTAGGAGTCCGCGGTGGCCGTGCCGATCTGCTCGGCCTGGATGGATTCGGAGTTCTTGCCGAAGATCATCGCCGCGCCGACCGTCCACCTGTCCAACTTAAGTGTCGCTGAAGGGGTGATGGTCATGTCGAGGCGGTAGTTGGTGTGCCTGATGTCCTTGCGTTTGGAATAGTTGTCTGACTCGAAATCCATTCCGGCTCCGACAGTCCAGCGGTTGTTTAAAGGAACGGCGATGCCTCCCGAGAACATGTAGGTCTGGAGGGTCTTGTCTCCCGGGGTGAATTCCAGAACATCAATCGGGTAAGATCCCGGCCTTATGAACATCGAGCCGCACATGTCCTTCCCCTGTCTCTGGGAAAAGGCGAATGACCCGGTCATGGAGAACCTGTCCAGATCCACTCTTGTCCTGGCTGCCGTCCCGGCCTGCCAGGATGAGGACGACTCGTAGGACGGCTTGAAATCTCCTGCGGTCATTCCTCCGTGGAGTTCAGCGTAGGATGCCCTGACTGGTTTCCCGCTTCTGATTCCGCTGACGTTTCTGCCGTCGTTCCAGAAACTGTTGTCCCGGATCTTGTCGTAGGCGGTCTGCGCCGACGCGGCCTGAACACCCATCGCCAGCACTGCCACGCCCAGGATGGCCGCCTTATTTGTGAAGACTCTGAGTTTCGCGTTCATAAAAATCGTCCGTTGAATTGTTCGTGTCCTGAAGAACCTCGAATCCAGCTTCCGCGGAAGCCGACTCGTCTGTCTTCCTGAGCAGGGAATATCCTTTGTAAACGTCTGACTGATAAACGAATCCGGCATCAACTGATGGCGTCAGCCTCTTCGAGTTCGATGTGGAGCGTCCGTCGAAGACCTCCACCGCGTCCATTATCCATCCGGTCGGCACTGTCACCACATAGTCGTTGCTGCTGCCGGGAATCTGGATGACATTGTCGCTTCCGGAAGAGCTGCCGTCCGTCGAGACAAACTTCTGGATGGTCGTTCCCTTTGCTTTGAATATCACGATGACCGGCGACGAGATGGAGACGGTGTAGGCATTGGCGATTCCTGTCTTTATCACCAGATTCAGGATGTGATCCTTGCGTATCTGGTCTCCTGGAGCCGGATGATAGGTTGTGTTCGGGAAATTGTTCGGACCGTTGTTGTAGCAGACAAAGTAGTCCGGATTGTTGAGGTTGACTGAAAGCGGAACGTTGACGGTGTGGTCGATCGCTCCGTTGACGCAGATCACTGCATCCTTGCCCGGCTCAAGGGGGAAGGTCTTTCCGTCGCCTTCAATCTGCCAGACAGCCTGGATGATAGGCACAAACGGCTTGAACACGGTGTTGCCCTCATCGTCCTTCGATGTCCAAGGATTCACGGCTGTGGAATTGTAAGGGGACACAGTTCCGAAGCAAAGGCTGTCCAGATAGACCGTCTCGTCAATGTTGTTGTGCAGGATCACGTACTTGTCAGCCTGATAGGTGCCCTCTTTTGGAGCCATGCTGCATCCTCCGACGTAGATCTCCTTGATCAGGATCGATCCTCTTTCAGACCGTTCGAGAGGAAGCGCTATCTCCATATCTCCTGAGACAGAGACTTTGTCGGCTGTTCCGTTGAAGATGTTCTTCCCTTTTTTGTCCGAGGCCGAGATCAGATAAAGTCCGTCAGGCAGATGCCGGGTCGCCTTGCCGGATTCGTCCGTCACGGCGGAGAAACTGTTTCCGTTCAGGATGTTCCGCACGGAGACTTCGATTCCGGCACGTACCAGATCTTCATACCCTTCCGGCCAGACCGGTTTGATCGTAACAGTGTTGACTTCTGAGAATGCCTTCGGGATGTCCATGCACCCCAAACCGGCGAGAGCCATTGCCGAATATATTAATAAATGTCCGATTCTCATGGCTTTAGAATTTTAATCTGCAAGTGAGTCCATAGTAGAACGCAGGGGTGAAGATCGCGCTCACGCCGGTCGCGTAACTTGTGACATAATGTCTGGAGTTCGTGAAATTGTTGGCGAAGAACGAGAGCGACACTTGGTCTCCGATCTCTTTTGTGATGCTGAGATTGGCTGAGAGATACGGATCGTAGCCGTCCTTCGCGAAGGTGTAGATGTTGCCTGATCGGATTATGAGGCGCGCGAGATCCGGATTCGAGGCGCAGTCCTCTGTCCAGTCCAGCACGTTCCCTTCCAGATCCATGTACTTGATCGGGTGGATCGCCGTATAGGACTTTCCGGCGTAGATGTCTCCTCCGGTAGGATTGTTGGAATCCTCGCTGACTGTGAAGGCGTAGGTTTTCCCGTCATATTCAGAAAGATTCTGAGAGAGCCTCATCAGTGCGGCCTCAAGCCTTACCGTGACGATCAGCCTTGCCTGAGGGATGTGTGTGATGGCGGTCAGGTTCGCGTCGATGTTGTCTGTCTTCTTGCCGTTGATGACGGAACTGCCTCCGGCGTAGATTCCGACATACTGGTAGGATCTGCCAGTCAGCGAGGTGTGCTGCCAGCCTGTGTTATAGTAGTAATAAGGGGTGTCGTCCACGTAGCGGCTGCGGCTGTAGGATGCGTCCAACCTGAATGATGTCCTGACAGGCTTGATTTCAGGAAAGTCGGCGGTCAGTTCCACTCCTGACCTGCGGATGGACTTTCCGTTGCCCTGTACGCTGGAGTTCACGAACGTGCGGTCGTTCACCTTTGTGGCCATCTCTGTCCAGCTCGCTCCATTGTCTCCGCTCACTGAGATCACGCCGGTGTGCTGATCGACCTTGAATGTCGGACTTGCCGGCATTGTGAAACCGTCAGGAAGCATGCTGATGCGGTTGTTCACAGGAGTGTAACTGTTCTGTATCGCATAAGGATTCCGCGTGATGTTGAGGAATCCGACGAGAGACAGCCGCACTCCACCGAACTCGGCATCGAGACCCACTTCCGAATTGGAATTGCTCTGCCATTTCAGATCCGGATTGTATCTGATTGAATATGGTACCGTGTGGTAAACATAGGCGGCCTGTCCGGATGTCCCGTAGGACGCTCCGAAGACCTGGATGTCCCGGTACTCCTGCTCCGGGTACAGGATGAAGAAAGACGGCAGCTTCCGGGTGATCCCCCAACCGCCCCTGACAGCCAGATGTCTGCCAAATGACCATTTCGCGTTGAGGCGAGGGGAGAGTGTCCGCAGGTTGTCGTAGGAGGATCCCTTGATGAAGACGTTCTCGAACCTGAGTCCTGCGCTGAGATTCAGCGAGGTCCTGCCGATCGGCAGCGTGAGGTTGTCCTCGATGTAGCATGCGGCGTTGTGCATGTATGGGTAGTCTTTGTAAGGTCTTGGACGGTAGCCGTTGGCGGCCAGGGACGGGTCTTCGTAGTATTCCCCCTCTCCGACATTGCCGTCAGCTTTCCATGTCGCTCCGGTCTTCAGCACGCTTTTTGTCTTCCCCCAGTGTCTCAGCCAGTTGTAGTGCAGACCGAGAGAATAGTCCAGTTCTCTGGAGTCCTCCACCAGGTCGGAGTAGAATGTAAGAGGAAGAGCGTCGGCAAGGCTGTAGCCCTCTTCCTCATAGTGGACGGAAGGCTGCGAGGAGCCGTAGGAGTTGTACTCGTGAGTCTTCGAGAGTTTGTCATGGTAGTAGATGGAACCTTCAAGCCGGATGTTTGTCACCCAGCTCTTGTTCAGCAGCCAGACAAGTTTGAAGTGCGGCGTGAGGACATAGTCCCTGACTTTTGCATATTCATCGGAAAACAGATCCGGATCGTCCTTGCTGTTCATCCCTCCGAGATTACCGGAGATTCCGGCCTCCAGCCGGAGTTTCTTGGCGAGGATGTTGCTGTAGTCCATCGTGAAGCCTCTTCTGGTGTAGGATGTGTAAGGCGAAGTCAGTTTCTTTGTGGCCTTTGCCCATTCCATGCTGACGTTGAGCACCCCGTTGCGTTTCCCAAGGTCGAATCCTTTGGACGCGCTGGTCTCGTAGGTACGCGGGTTGACAGAGAATGTGACATTGACAGGAGTCTTGCCTTTCCTTGTGGTCACCCGGATCATTCCGCTGTTGAGGTCGCCGTATTCCGCGGAAGGAACTCCGGTGATGACCTCCACTGACTCGATGTTGTCAACGGAGATGCTTCTCGTACCCGTCCCCTCCATCTTGCCGAAGCTCGCGTTCTCGCCGATGCGCACACCGTCAACCTCTATGGCCGTCCCGAATGCCGCGTTGCCCGCCGTCGAGCCTCCGCTGCGGAGCGACAGCACGTTGTTCGTGGTCAGATCCGGATTGATGGTCTTTCCTCCCGGAAGAAGCGCCCCGATGTCGGCCATATTGGACATCTGTAAGTGGTCCAGTGCGTTACGCCCGATCTTCCGGGTCGTGTTGATGTTGTCCTTTGACTTCTCCGCTGTCACTACCACGCCTTCCAGCGCCAAAGAGTTGACCGACAGCCTGATCTCCAGACCGAGGATGTCCTTTTTTACAGAGATCCGGCGATTCTCATCAACATAGCCGAGGCACGAGGCGTTCATGTCGTAGTCTCCTTGCTGAACCTCGTCAAGGGTGAACTTGCCGTCGGTGTCCGAAACAGCCCACAGGTAATTCCCATCCAGCCTGACCACCGCTCCCGCCACCGCCTCTCCGTTCTTGGCATCCAAGACTGTTCCGCTAACCTTATGCGGTCCGGAGGCCCGGGTGGAGACTGAAAACATCAGAATCACGGCCAGTGTCGTTATGAGATTCGCTGCTTTCATCTGTTGATCTTTAAAAATAACCTTTCATTTCCGCAAGCTGTGAGGACAGTCTTCCTGACTTCGCCTGCGACACAAAAAAACCAAGATTCCACAAAATTATTCAATTTGTCAGATTTATACAATCACTATCAATAGGTATTCTCCGCCGTGGTCGGAAATCTTCAGTTGTCCGCGGCAAAAACAGTTTTTAATCGCGGATTTTATGTACATTTGCAGCCATAACCTCGGAGCGTTTCCAACATCTTATGAATATGACCGCATCCTCCAAAACGGACAGGTTCAATCTGGCGTTCAACGTATTCCTTGTGACGGGGATGCTGTTGGCTGTGACCGTCACGACCATATTCAAACTCCGGCAGCCGGGGGTGGGGATTTTCATGCTGCTTCTGGCGGCGTTCGGTTCGGTGATGGGGATCGTGAACACGGTGATGTCGGCCAACGGGAAGATCCTGACTTTCGTCTTCGGCCTCATCAACGTTCTGATCGGAGCGGCTGTCTGTTTTGACAACGGGATCATGGGCAACTTCGCCCTGCATGCGTTCTATTTCCTTCCGATGCAGTTCGTGGGGTTCTGGCAGTGGAGCAAGAGGGGAGCGAAGGTCCGTTCCGGGGACGGCGGGACGCATCTTCAGGCGCGGCGGCTGACCGGAAGACAGTGGGCTTGGCTGGTCATGGGAATCCTCACGGGCATCGCCGCCTTGTACCTTATATTATTATATGTGGACGGCGCGAAACTGGCTGCGGGGAAAATCGACAGCATCGACAGGGCCAAGATCCTGCTGGATGCGGTGGTGATGATTCTGAACATAGCGGGGCAGGTGCTGATGAGCCTTGCGTTCACTGAGCAGTGGTACCTCTGGATTCTGGTGAACATCTCCTCCATCTCGCTGTGGAGCGTCGCCCTCATGAGCGGGGCCGGATCAGGCAACGCTGCCGTGATGCTCATCAAGTACATCTTCTATCTGCTTAATTCTCTGAATGGTTTGAGAATATGGCGGAGTCTCGGCCGCAGGTGAGCGTGACTGTCAATGACACGCCTGCCGGCAAATTTGGATAATTGACTATTTTTTGCTTACTTTGTGGCGCTATTTTGTTTTCCCTTTTGTCTTGGGGACGTGATAGTACCCATTTTAGTAAGAAAATATTTATTTTAATTATTCAATTATGACTGAAGAAGAAATTGTAAAGCAGGTCAAAGCGATTATCGTTGACAAGCTGGGCGTTGAGGAGTCCGAAGTGACCGAGAGCGCCAACTTCACAAATGACCTCGGAGCTGATTCACTTGA
The DNA here is from genome assembly GCA_963639865.1 of bacterium. Taxonomy (GTDB): domain Bacteria; phylum Bacteroidota; class Bacteroidia; order Bacteroidales; family UBA932; genus Cryptobacteroides. The sequence goes on from CAVHWO010000022.1 coordinate 99,814, forward strand.
CACGGTCGAGCTTCTTATGGAGTTTGAGAGAGTGTTCGGAATCAAGATCCCTGATGAGGAGACAAGCACGATCGCTACCGTCAAGGATGCCATCGACAAGGTCAAGGAGAAACTCGCCGGCAAGGAGGAAGCATAACGATCCTTTGACGGAAAAGAATCAGGAGGGTGACGAAAGTCATCCTCTTTTCTGTTGTGCCACCCAATGTCGTACCGCTTCCGGTTCTGCGACTTTTCACCATCTTGATTTCTGCTGTGAAATCATCATGGCGGTGGCCGAAAAATAAAATGGCGAATTTTGGTAACGTGCAAAATTTGCCATTTTCGTTTTTTTCGGTCCGCTGCCCGAAGCTATTTCTCAGGATACCCTTTCGGGATTGCGAACGTCACTTTCAGCTTAGGCTTCTTGCCGTCGGCTTTCGGACCCCGGAGAACCGCGCGGTAATAGCGGTCCTTGTCCAGCTCCGTGCTTGAGGTTGTGGTCGTCGCCGAGGCATAGGCGTACTGTGCCATTGACGAGTAGTTGTAGTAGTTGTTGTAATAACTGCCGTAGCCGCTGTAGCCATAGCCGCCATAGTAACTGCCGTAGCCGCCGTAGAGCTGGTTGTAGTAGGAGTAGTAGGCCAGCTGCTGGTAGTAGTTGGCCAGTTCCTGCGCCTGGGAATCGGTGGTGGTCGTGGTCTCGTACCACATTATAAGGAACCAGATGTCGTAATTGGAGAGATTCTTGTAGTCATCTTCCTTTCTGATGATCTGCTGCACGTGGTGCGTGATGTCCGGGGCATAGTTGCACAGGGAGCGGTTGATGTCCCCCTGGTTCTCGTCCGAAGCGCTGGCGTCGGTAAGTCCGGCGAACGTGACGGTGGTGTCAGTGCTGATCTTTATTGTCGGACTGAGCACCTTCGGGTAGCGGAACATTGTCGTGTAGTCGTCCGGAAAGTCGAACGGCATCTCGATCGTGGCCTTTGAGATCAGGGCCGTGGCCGGATCTCCGCCTTGTCTTACGATTTCAGCATTGACAAGCCTGCGGATCTCGCTGGCCGGAACCATAGGCTTCACGCCGCTTCCGCCCTCAATGTAGATCTTGTCTCCAGCAAGACCGACAAGATGATCCGATTCGTGACGGTCCACGTTGAACACGTACTGCGACGGCAGGCTGCTGGCGTTGATCAGCGAATCCAGATCCTGCATCTCGACAGGGCTGAAGTAGAACATCAGGCTGGAATCCCTCCTTTCTCCGTCGAACTCCCCGTTGAAGTAGAGGATCGCGTAGTTGTCTGTCCTTGAGATGTAGGATCCGCTGGTGCTGGACGTCGTCCTCAGGATGTCGAACTCGTACATGTCGAACCTTCCGCCGTTGCCGGTCGGGTCATCGGTGCAAAGGTATATTCCCGGAAACTTCTTCGTGTAGGTCTCAAGATCCTTGAGGTCGTCCTGGGTGATGTTCAGGTACTGCTTCCCGTAATCCTCGGTGAACTCGAAAATCAGAGAGTCCTGGCCGTTGGCGATCGGGACTCCCTTGGTGATCCTCTTTGTCCCGTGCTTGACCTCGGCCCTGGAGAAATAGTCCTTGGAGCCGAGCGGCTCGGTGAGCGCATAGACGTTTACGTTCTGGAGAATGTTCGCCTGGCTCTCGTCGGCCACGGAGACCGAGTCCACGGCCGCCTTGAACTTGAATCTCCGGAACACCGGATTTTCCCCGAAATCAACCGTGTCCAGCACCGGCACAAGCGTCACCACGCTGCCGCGGCTGAAAAGGCCGAAAGTCTCGTCCCTGATCGAACCGATGGTTATTCTTCTTGAGGAATATGCCGTAAGGCTGTCGATCGACTTCATCCAGACCTCGTCAAGATCGAACTCGGCCGTGTGGAAGTCATATTTCTGATCAATGGGAATAAAATCCCCGCCGAGGCTCTGATCCACCCCGACACAGGACACGAGACCTGCCGCCAGGGCGATTATTGCTGTGAGCTTTCTCATTTACTGCAACTGTTGATAAAAATCGTCGTATTCCTCAATGTAGCGTCCGCTGCTGACCGCCTCCTCGCTGAAAGGAAGCGTCGGGATTCCCCGCTCCTGACAGAACCTGACCAGTTCCGGGTCAACGTCTTTGTCGCCGAGGATGATCCCGTCGGAATACATGGCGGCTGTTTTCGCAAGATTTATGCCAGCAGGGGTGTCCAGCGGAGCGACATCCTCCGGCCTGATCCCCCCGAACAGGATGTTGTCCTTGAAGGAAGACGGGAACCGCTCGTCCGCAATCTCCCCGTAGAGTGATGTCACGACCTTGCTTCCGCTGAAGATGGGATCCCCGTTGTAGGCCTTCTTGAGATAGAGGGGCACAAGCTGGGAGATCCATCCCTGACAGTGGATCACGTCCGGAGCCCAGCGGAGCTTCTTGACTGTCTCAAGGACTCCTCTCGCGAAGAAGATGGCTCTCTGGCCGTTGTCTTCGAAGAATTTGCCGTCAGTGTCGCGGACAAGCTGCTTGCGGCGGAAGTAGTCCTCGTTGTCGATGAAATAGACCTGGATCCTGGCCGATGAGATGGACGCCACCTTGATCACAAGAGGCCTGTCCACATCTCCGATGATGATGTTCATCCCGGAGAGCCGGATCACTTCATGAAGCTGGTTCTTGCGTTCGTTGATGCATCCGTAGCGGGGCATGAACGCCCTTATTTCCTTCTTCCGTTCCTGAATGCCCTGAGGCAGGCAGCGTCCGATCTTCGAGACCGGAGTCTCCGGAAGGAACGGCATGATCTCCGAATTGACGAATAAAACTCTGTTGACGGGTTTTCCCATAGTAATTTTCTTGACTTACAAAGGTAACATTTTTTTTCGATATTTAGATATTTCACTATCTTTGAAACCAATTTGGAGGAATGTGCGAAATGACGGCAGGTGAAAACAAACTGATACGCAGGCGGCTCGTCGGAGCCTGGCTCTCCACGGTCATCAGCATCAGTCTGGTGCTGCTTCTCGTCGGGCTGGCCGCCCTTCTGGTGGTCAACGCCCGGAGCGTCTCGGACTATTTCAAGGAGAACATGCAGGTCTCCGTGCTGATGAAGCAGGAAATCGCCGAGGATGAGGCCATGGACTATGTCTCCGAATTGGACGCGATGCCTTTCGTCAAGAGCAGCAAGTTCGTCTCCAGAGAACAGGGTGCCAGGGAGATGGCAGAGCTTCTGGGGGACGATTTCCTGAATGTCTTCGAGACGGCTCCCATCCCTGTCTCCGTGGAAGTGACTTTGAAGGCGGATTATGTGTCCCCTGACAGTCTGAAGATGGTCAAGGGGGTGATTCAGAAATCCGGACTTGTCGACGAGGTCGTCTATCAGCAGTCTCTGGTAGAGAAACTGAACACGAATCTGAGAAAGATCTCGGTCGTGCTGGGCGTGCTCATCGTCCTGCTGCTTTTCATCTCTTTCGTGCTGATAGGCAACACGGTCAGGCTGAACGTCTTCTCCAGAAGGTTCACGATCCACACGATGAGGCTGGTCGGAGCCACCAAGTCCTTCATCCGCGCGCCGTTTCTGGCCCAGGCTGTGTTCCAGGGGCTCTTTTCCGCCCTCATCGCGACAGTGATGCTGCTTGGGATCCTTTTCTTTGTGCGGAGCGAGTTCGCCCGGCTCTTCGAGGTGTTCAGGCTGGATCTGCTTCTGGTCGTGATCGGAGTGGTGGTGTTTTCCGGGATCGTCATCTGCACCGTCAGCACCGCCTTTGTCGTGGGACGGCTCGTCTCTCTGTCCAAGGATGAACTTTATTGCTAACAATTAATTTTTTATGAATATGTCTGAGAACACCGGAATGCCGATCACCGGCAAGGGATTGAGACTCCTTCTGATGGGGCTTCTCGTGATGGCTGCAGGCTTCGTGCTGATGATGGGCGGAGGGACGGCAGATCCCGATAAGTTCAACTGGTCCATGTTTGATTTCCGCAGACTTGTGGCCGCCCCGATCGTGATCGCCTGCGGGATAGTCATCGAGATCGTGGCCATCATGCGCCGTCCGGAATCTTCGGAGAACAATGAAAAATAACAGGTTATGAATTGGTTGGAGGCTCTTATTTTGGGAATAGTGCAGGGGCTCACGGAGTTCCTGCCGGTCAGTTCCAGCGGTCATCTGATGATCGTGAGGGAACTACTCGGAGTTGACGGTGAAGGTTTTCTGGATTTCACGGTGACCGTCCATCTCGCCACGGTCCTCAGTACGGTCATTGTCTTCTGGAAGCCGATCTGCAGGCTGTTGGCCGGTCTGTTCAGGTTCTCCTACAACGACGAGACCGACTATGTGTTCAAGATCGTGGTCTCAATGGTTCCGATAGCGGTTGTCGGACTGCTCTTCAAGGACAAGGTCGAAGCATTGTTCGCCGAGAACCTGTTCACGGTAGCCGTCTGTCTGATTGTCACGGCGATTCTTTTGTACCTGTCCGATCTTTCGGGCAACAGGAGGCAGACGCGTCCGGGAAGCGGGGCCAGAAACGGGATCTCCTACTGGCAGGCTCTTGTCGTGGGCTTGAGTCAGGCCGTGGCCGTGGTTCCGGGTCTTTCCCGTTCCGGCACCACCATCGCCACCGGACTTCTGTGCGGGGTCAGGCGTGAGGTAATGGCCCAGTTCTCGTTTCTGATGGTTCTCGCGCCGATCGTCGGCCAGCAGTTCCTTGATCTTGTCTCAAGCCTCGCCGGCGGAGCGGTCTTCGGCGGAGGGCTCAGTCCTGCCTGTCTCATGGCCGGTTTCCTGGCTGCGTTCCTTTCAGGTCTGCTTGCCTGCAAAGTGATGATCGCAATCGTGAAGAGGGCCAGGCTCACGTGGTTCGCCATCTACTGCCTTGCCGTCTCGCTTCTGCTGCTTGTCTTCGCGTAGGTGGGATTTATGGCTGACAGAACGCTTTCGTACTTTGTGTCTGACGTGCACCTCGGTCTTGACGTCAACGATCCGGCCGACAGGGAAGCCCGTTTCGTCAGATTCCTGAGATCCGTCCCGAAGGACAGGACAAAGACTCTGTACCTTCTCGGCGACATCTGGGATTTCTGGTACGAGTACCACGATGTCGTCCCCAAAGGGTACGTGAGGGTGTTCGCCACCTTGATGGACCTGATGGACGCCGGGGTTGAGGTCTGCTTCTTCCAGGGCAACCACGACATCTGGTGCTTCCGCTATTTCGAGGAGCTCGGAATGAGAATCCTCCGGCAGCCTTATGTCGTGGAGATCGGAGGCAAGACATTCTGCCTCGGTCACGGAGATGGTCTCGGACCCGGCCACGGATGGTACAAGCTGATGCGCTGGGGCTTCCGCAACAAGTTCTTCCAGAGCATTTTCAGTCTGCTGCACCCTTATCTCGCCTTCCGCTTCGGCAAGGGATGGTCAAAGAAAAGCCGCGTGGCGAAGAGCCAGGAATATGTCTTCCGCGGAGCCGATGAGCCGTTGTACAGGTTCGCTGTGGATTTCTCCTCGGACAGGCACATCGACTACTTCATTTTCGGACATTTCCACGTCAGCGAGGACATAGGGCTTCCGACCGGAGCCAGGCTTCTCGTCCTCAAGGACTGGATGGCGCCTCACTCGTCGAACTTTATCTCTTTCGACACGATGTCTGGATGCTTGGGCATCTCCCAGAATATCGAATAGTACAGGGCGTCGAACTCGCCTCTCTGCCATTTTTCGACAAGATATTCGGTCATCTTGTCCTCGCCTTTCGGGTCGTAGTGACTCTTGAGGTCCTGGCCGAAGACCTTGGCCACGCCCTGCCAGAAACCGGCCGAGATGCCGCTCTTGTAGCTCTTGATCACGAAGTACGGCGACTTGCCTATCTCTCTGTCCACCAATTTGATGAGTAGTTTTCCCTGCGAGATCGTCATGCTCCTTAGCGGCTTTTCGTAGGCGTCCATAAGTTCCTCCTGAAGACGGTTGACGTACTTTTCCTTCCCCCGGCGCCGCAGGCTGTTCTCGTTGATGTGCCTGTCGGCCTGTCTTTCCATGTCGCAGGCGAGAAGGGCGTAAGGATAGACCTTGTTGAAATTATAGACCAGGCGGTAGTATTTTTTAAGATCCCGCCTCGTTCCCTTGTAGCCTCTCGGGAAAATCCACGCCGGGTCGATGCTGTCGTAATAGGATGTGTCGCCGCGTTCGACGCGGTAGCCCATGTAGCCGGAGCGGCCGTTCCCTCCTGTCTGCGGAGGCACGTCCGGAGTCTGCCCGGCGGTGATGGTCGTCACCGTCAGGAATCCTGTGAGAACGCAGGTGGCGTATGTCGTCAGGCGTGTCATCTGCCTATGATTGCAAAGGTAGGATTCCGCTGAAAAAAGTGTGCCATGCCTATATTTCCGGATAAATGAGATCATGCCGTGTCGAAATTGGTTGTGAATAATTTTCGTGCTGCAATCTAATATGTTGAAAATGACTGATTTCTTCCGATAGTTCCGCTGTCGAAAAAGTTGAAATATTTTTGCGATTGTGTTTGAAATTCGCGATTTTTTACTAACTTTGCAGTCCCAAATTCTATGGTATAATGGCGTAAATTGCTAATATTCAATGGATTTTGGAGAATTTGGAAATTATTAAAGTAGTACAGCAATGTTACAACCAAAGAAAACTAAGTTCAGAAGAGAACAGAAGAACGTGATGAAGGGTATGGCCCAGAGGGGCAACCAGCTCGCGTTCGGTTCCTTCGGTCTCAAGACCCTCGAGAACTGTTGGATCACAGCGCAGCAGATAGAGTCCGCGCGTCAGGCTATTTCACGTTGCATGAACCGTGAGGGGCAGATCTGGATCAGGATCTTCCCGGTCAAGCCGTTCACCAAGAAGCCTTTGGACACCCGTATGGGTAAAGGTAAGGGTGATCCTCAGGGATTTGTGGCTCCTGTGACTCCGGGCCGTATCATCTTCGAGGCTGACGGTGTTTCGCTTGCGATTGCCAAGGAGGCGATGCGTCTCGCCGCCCACAAGCTCCCTATCGCCACCAAGTTCGTGGTCCGCAGGGATTATGTTGAATAATAAAATGGAGAATGAATAATGAAAGCATCTGAAGTTCGCGAGATGTCCATCGCAGATCTGCGGGACCGCATCCAGGTTGAAAAGAACAGGCTTGACACGATGAAGCTCAACCACGCCATCTCTCCATTGGAGAACACATCGGAATTCAAGAAAATCAGAAAGGATATCGCTCGTATGCTCACTATCCTCACTGAGAAAGAAAAAGAACAGAAATAATCATCAGTCTTATGGAAAGAAATCTTCGTAAGGAAAGAATAGGCGTAGTGGTCAGCAACAAGATGGACAAGACCATCATCGTTGCGGTCGAGACCAAGAAGGAGCATCCTCTCTACGGTAAGTTCATCAAGCAGACCACCAAGTTCGTCGCCCAGGATGACAAGAACGAGTGCAGCGAGGGTGATACCGTCCGCATCATGGAGACCCGCCCTCTCAGCAAGACCAAGAGGTGGAGATTAGTTGAAATCGTAGAAAAAGTTAAGTAGTATGATACAGCAGGAAACACGTTTACAGGTTGCCGACAACAGCGGTGCAAAGGAGGTCCTCTGCATCCGTGTGCTTGGCGGTACGCATCATAGGTATGCGACAGTGGGCGACCAGATCGTAGTGGCGATCAAGAGCGCACTTCCCGGCGGTGACGCCAAGAAGGGTTCGGTCTCAAAGGCTGTCGTGGTCCGTACCAAGAAAGAAATCCGCAGACAGGACGGGTCCTACATCCGTTTCGATGACAACGCCTGTGTTCTTCTGAACAACGCCGGCGAACTTCGCGGAACACGTATCTTCGGCCCTGTGGCCAGAGAGCTGCGTGAGAACTACATGAAGATTGTCTCACTGGCGCCGGAGGTCCTTTAATCATTGAGAATCATGAAAAAGTTACACATTAAGAAGGGTGACACCGTGTATGTGAATGCCGGTAACGACAAGGGCAAGACCGGGAAGGTCCTGACCGTCATCCCAGCCAAGGATCGCGTCATCGTTGAAGGCGTCAACGTTGTCAGCAAGCACACAAAGCCAAACGCAAAGCAGCCTCAGGGCGGCATCATCAAGCAGGAGGCAGGCATCCACGTCTCGAATGTCCAGCTCATTGATCCTGCCCAGAACAAGCCGACAAGAGTGGGTTACAAGTTCGTGGACGGAAAGAAGATCCGTTACGCCAAGAAATCAGGAGAGGAGATCAAGTAATCATGGCAAAGAAAGCTACAAACGCCCCGGTTGAAGCGCAGGCGCTTCCTACGGGATATGTTCCTTCCCTTAAGAAGGTCTATAAGGAAGAGATCGTGGAGAAGCTTATGAAGCAGTTCTCCTACACGACTGTCATGCAGGTTCCGAAACTCGTCAAGATCACCATCAATGAGGGTGTCGGCGAGGCCACGCAGGACAAGAAGCTTGTTGAGGAGTCTGCCGAGGAGCTCGGCAAGATCGTAGGCCAGAAGGCTCTTCTCACCACTTCAAGAAAGGACATCTCCAATTTCCGTCTCCGTAAGGGCATGCCTATCGGAGTGAAGGTCACCCTCCGTGACGTGAAGATGTATGAGTTCCTTGAGAGGCTCATCCGTGTCTCACTTCCTCGGATCAGAGACTTCAACGGCATCGCAGAGAAGATGGACGGCAGAGGAAACTACACCCTCGGTCTCAAGGAGCAGATCATCTTCCCTGAGGTGGACATCGACAAGAACCCGAGAATCCACGGACTGGAAATCACTTTCGTCACGACAGCGAGGACCGACGAAGAGGCTCATGCTCTCCTCGCCGCGTTCGGTCTGCCTTTCAAGAAACATAATAATTAAGGAATATGGCAAAAGAATCAATGAAGGCCCGTGAGGTCAAGCGCGCGAAACTGGTTGCCAAGTATGCCGCCAAGAGGCAGGCTCTCAAAGAGGCCGGTGACTGGGCAGCTCTTGACAAGCTCCCTAAAAACGCTTCTCCTGTACGTCTGCACAACCGTTGTTCTCTCACCGGCCGTCCAAAGGGCTACATGAGGGCTTTCGGTCTCAGCAGGATCCAGTTCCGTGAGATGGCCAGCAACGGTCTCATCCCGGGTGTCAAGAAAGCAAGCTGGTAACAGCGACATATTATTTAATCATTAACAATCGGATATCGGGCGTCTCCTTTGCGGGACGTCGATCTTAAAACTCAAAAACAATGACTGATCCAATTGCAGATTATCTTACAAGGATCCGCAACGCCTATCTGGCAGGAAAAAAGATCGTTGAGATCCCTTCCTCCAAGATGAAGGCCGCGATCACGGAGATCCTTTGTGAGAAGGGTTACATCCTCAGCTACAAGATTGTTGAGGGAACCCCTTACAACACCATCAAAATCGCTTTGAAGTATCATCCTCAGACCAAGATGGCCGCGATCAAGAAAATCAGGCGCGTGTCAACTCCTGGTATGCGGGTATATTCAGACGTTGAGAACATGCCGAGGGTTCTGAACGGACTCGGCATAGCGATTCTCTCAACCTCGAAGGGCATCATCACTGACAAGGAGGCCAAGAACCTGAATGTCGGCGGTGAGGTTATCTGCTATGTTTATTAACGATTAAAGAAAAGAATAATGTCAAGAATCGGTAAATTGCCTGTAAGCCTTCCGGACAAGGTGAGCGTAGAAGTTCTCCCTGGCAACGTTGTGAAGGTTAAAGGACCTCTTGGTGAGTTGAGCCAGAAAGTTGATCCGGACATCACTGTCACCATCGAGGATAATGAAATCAAGTTCACCCGCCCTACTGACCAGCCAAGGCACCGCTCGATGCACGGTCTCTACCGCGCCCTCGTACACAACATGGTTGTCGGAGTCTCGACGGGGTACGAGATCAAGCAGGAATTCGTCGGTGTAGGTTACCGTGTTGCGGCACAGGGGCAGCTCCTGACCTTCTCACTCGGCTATTCGCACGACATCCAGCTGATGCTCGCTCCGGAGATCAAGGCTGAGGTTCCGGATGTGAAGAAGGGTGAGAACCCAGTCCTCATTCTCAAGAGCATCGACAAGCAGCTCATCGGACAGGCCGCGGCCAAGATCCGTTCACTCCGCAAGCCTGAACCTTACAAGGGCAAGGGTATCAAGTTCGTCGGCGAGCAGCTTCGCCGCAAGGCCGGTAAGACAGCCGGTGCTAAATAATAGGAGGACATAGATATGGCATTGAATAGAATTGAAAGAAGAAGAAGGATCCATTACCGCATCCGCAAGCATGTCAACGGGACTGCCGAGAGGCCAAGGATGGTTGTCTTCAGAAGCAACAAGCAGATCTACGTCCAGGTTGTGGACGATGAGAGGGGCGTGACGCTCGTGGCCGCCGCTTCCAATGACAAGATTCTTGCCGCCGAGTGCAAGGGCAAGAACGGAATCGAGGCTGCCGCAATTGTCGGAAAGGCGATCGCGGAGCGTGCCAAGGAGAAGGGGATCACCACGATCTCTTTTGACCGTGGAGGCTATCTCTATCACGGTAGGGTTAAAAGTTTGGCCGACGCTGCCCGTGAAGGTGGCCTTATTTTCTAATTGAAAGACTATGGCAAATACAAATGTTAAAAGAGTAAAGACATCTGATCTTGAATTGAAGGACAGATTGGTCGCCATCCAGAGAGTGACTAAGGTCACTAAGGGTGGTCGTCACTTCCGCTTCGCCGCGATTGTGGTTGTGGGTGACGAGAACGGCGTTGTTGGTTATGGTCTTGGAAAAGCCAATGAGGTAACTGCCGCCATCGCTAAGGGTGTCGAGGATGCCAAGAAGAATCTTGTGAAGATTCCTATCATCAACACAACCATCCCTCACGAGCAGGAATCCAAGTTCGGAGGCTCTGTTGTGTTCATGAAGCCTGCCGCCCCTGGTACCGGTGTGAAGGCTGGTGGCGCCATGCGTGCCGTCTTTGAGTCAGCCGGTGTTCAGAACGTTCTTGCAAAGTCAAAGGGTTCGTCAAACCCTCACAACCTTGTGAAGGCGACTGTCACCGCCCTTACCCAGATGAGGGACGCCTACACTGTGGCCGGTCTCCGCGGCATTCCTATGAGCAAAGTGTTTAACGGTTAGGAGGATCGCAGTTATGGCAAAACTTAAGATAACACAGGTAAGAAGCAAGAACGGAGCCACTAAGAGGCAGATAGCGAATCTGACCACTCTTGGACTCCGCAGAATGCACCAGACCGTTGAGGTCGAGAAGACTCCGGTGACAGAAGGCCAGCTCGCCAAGATCCGTCACCTTGTTGAAGTGGAAGAAATCTAATCAGGAGGACGAATAGATGAAACTGGAAAATTTGAAGCCTGCAAAAGGTTCGACTCATAACAGCAAACGTCTTGGCCGTGGTCAGGGTTCCGGTAAGGGTGGCACCTCCACCCGTGGTACCAAGGGTGCCCAGGCACGTGCCGGCTACGAACACAAAATCGGTTTCGAGGGTGGTCAGATGCCTATTCAGAGACGTGTCCCTAAGTTCGGATTCAAGAATCCGACCAGAATTGAGTACAAGGCGGTCAACGTGGCTGCCATTCAGGCTCTTTCCGAAGGTCTCGGAAAGGTTGAGATCGGCATAGAGGACATCAAGTCGGCCGGACTCGCAGACACCAAGGAACTCGTGAAGGTTCTTGGCAACGGTGAGATCACATCAGCAGTCACTGTCACCGCGGACGCTTTCTCGGCTTCCGCTGTCTCCAAGATCGAGGCTGCCGGCGGTAAGACAATCGTAATCGGCAAATAGCGATGAAGAAGTTTATTGAGACAATAAAGAACATCTTCAAGATCGAGGAACTCCGTACGAGACTCGGCTACACGTTCCTTCTCGTCCTGATCTACAGGCTGGGTTGCTTCATCGTGCTGCCAGGTATCGACACGACCCTGCTCGCTTCCCTTCAGGACAGCACCCAGCAGGGACTCGTCGGTCTTCTGAACATGTTCTCCGGAGGTGCCTTCGGTAACGCTTCCATCTTCGCGCTGGGAGTGATGCCGTACATCTCCGCATCGATCGTGATTCAGCTCCTCGGCATGTTCGTCCCTTACTTCAGGAAACTCCAGATGGAGGGTGAGAGCGGCCGCAGGAAGATGAATCAGCTCACCAGGTACCTCACCGTCCTCATTCTCTGCATCCAGGGACCGGCTTACATCGCTTCGATCCACAGCCAGATCCCGGGCGCCGCGTTCCTTGCGGAGACCCAGCTTGGCTGGAGCAGATTCATGTACAACCTTGTGGCCACCATCATCCTGATGTCCGGCTCGATGTTCGTCATGTGGCTCGGTGAGAGGATCACGGACAGGGGTATCGGCAACGGTATTTCCCTGATCATCATGATCGGTATCGTCGCCCGTCTGCCGTTCGCCCTCACCAGTGAGGTGGGTACCAAACTCAGCACGACGGAAGGCGGCGGTCCTATCGCCCTCATCGTCGAATTCATCATCTGGTTCCTTGTCATCGTGGCGACCATCGCCCTTGTGCAGGGTGTCAGAAGAGTTCCTGTGCAGTACGCCAAGAGAGTTGTGGGCAACAGACAGTACGGCGGTGTGCGTCAGTACATCCCTTTGAAAATCAATGCCGCGGGTGTGATGCCTATCATCTTCGCCCAGGCCTTGATGCTGTTCCCGCTCCTGTTCTCGCGCTTTGACGCGACCAGAGGCCTCGCCGCCACCTTGGGCAACTACACCGGATTCTGGTACAACCTGATTTTCGGATTCCTCGTCGTGATCTTCACGTACTTCTACACAGCCGTAACGGTAAATCCTACCATGATGGCGGAGGACATGAAGAAGAACGGCGGGTTCATCCCTGGCGTGAAGCCTGGAAAGGCCACCATGAATTACCTTGACTCGATCATGTCGAAGGTGACTCTCCCGGGCTCTATATTCCTCGCCATCATCGCCATTCTCCCTGCTTTTGCCAGGATCATGGGTGTCCAGGATCAGTTCGCTGGCTTCTACGGCGGTACTTCGCTGTTGATTCTTGTGGGAGTTGTCCTTGACACGCTTCGGCAGATTGAGAGTTATCTTCTGATGCGTCACTATGACGGTCTGATGAAGACCGGACGTATCAGCGGACGTTCCGGAATGTAATTTTTGATAATCACAGGATTGATGGTTAAGCCTAAGACAGAAGAGGAAATAGAGCTGTTGCGCGAGAACGCCATACTTGTCTCAAAGACATTGGCGGAAGTCGGCAAGGTGGTCGCCCCGGGTGTGACAACCGCGAGGTTGAATGAGGTGGCCGAGACTTTCATCCGCGACAACGGCGCCATTCCAAGTTTCCTTGGATTCGAAGGTTTTCCCGCCGCGATATGTACATCGGTCAATGATGTCGTTGTCCACGGGTTCCCGTCGGACTACGTCCTGAAGGAAGGCGACATCGTGACTGCGGACATAGGCACATTGTACAAAGGCTATAACGGTGACTCGGCCTATACTTTCCCTGTGGGGGAAGTGGACGCCGGGACCCGGAAGCTTATGGAGGTGACCAAGGCTTCGCTCTACAAGGGCATTGAGGCTGCGGTCGCCGGCAACAGGACCGGTGACATCGGACACGCGGTGCAATCGTACGCTGAGTCATTCGGCTTCTCCGTGGTCCGTGAACTTGAAGGACACGGGCTTGGAAAGGAGATGCACGAGGCTCCGGGCGTCCCGAACTACGGGCGTCAGGGGCATGGATGCAGACTTGTGGATGGAATGGTCATCTGCATAGAACCAATGATCAATGCAGGGGGCAGAGGAGTGTATGTGGCCAGAAATGGCTGGGCTGTACACACATCCGACCACAGGAACGCGGCTCACTATGAGCTTACGGTTGTTGTTCGTAAAGGCAAGGCGGAGCAACTGTCAACATTTGATTATATAGAAAGTACTGGTAAATTTTAAAGTGTTTTTTCAATGTCCAAACAAGTAGCGATAGAACAGGACGGAAAAGTGATCGAGACTCTTCCTAACGCAATGTTCAAGGTGGAGCTTGAGAACGGTCATGTCCTTCTCTGCAACATCTCCGGCAAGATGAGAATGAATTTCATCCACATCCTCCTTGGAGACAAGGTTAGGGTTGAGATTTCACCTTATGATTTGACAAAAGGAAGAATATCTTTCAGGTACAAATAAAAATATTCAAGATATGAAAGTCAAAACATCCATCAAGAAGCGCAGCGATGATTGCAAGATCGTAAGACGCAAAGGTCGTCTTTATGTCATCTGCAAGAAGAACCCTAAGTTCAAGATGCGCCAGGGATAACAGTAGTTGTAAAACAAATAAAGTCTAAGATAAATTATGGCAAGAATAGCCGGTGTTGATTTACCGAACAACAAAAGAGGTGAGATAGGTCTCACCTACATCTACGGTATCGGCCGCAGCTCCGCGAGAGAGATTCTCCAGAAGTGCGGAATCGATTACGACATCAAGGTCGGTGAATGGAACGACGATCAGGTGGCCGCCATCCGTACTCTCATCAATGATGAGTACAAGATCGAGGGTGAGCTTCGTTCCTCCGTCCAGATGAACATCAAACGACTGATGGATATCGGTTGCTATAGAGGTATCCGTCATCGTATCGGTCTTCCTGTACGCGGTCAGAGCACAAAGAACAATGCCCGTACAAGAAAGGGAAAGAAGAAGACTGTCGCGAACAAGAAGAAGGCGACCAAGTAAAACAGGCTGAATTATGGCAAAGAAAACAACATCATCAAAGAGAGTTGTCAAGGTTGAGGCTACGGGTCAGGCCCATATTTCATCAACCTTCAATAATGTGATCATCTCCCTGACCAACAATCAAGGTCAGGTGATCAGCTGGTCCTCAGCCGGCAAGAGTGGCTTCAGAGGTTCCAAGAAGAACACCCCTTACGCCGCCCAGGTCGCAGCCGAGGATGCCGCGAAGACCGCTTTCGACGCAGGTCTCCGTAAGGTGAAAGTCTTCGTCAAGGGTCCTGGCGCCGGTCGTGAGTCCGCGATCAGAACCATCAACAACGCGGGAATCGTTGTCACCGAGATTGTCGATGTGACCCCGATGCCGCACAACGGATGTAGACCAAAAGGCCGTCGTAAAGTCTAATCAATGAATTAAAACAAAATTACTATGGCAAGATATATTGGTCCAAGCACAAAGATCGCCCGCAAGTTCGGCGAACCGATATTCGGAAGCGACAAGGATTTCGAGAAGAGGAATTACCCTCCGGGACAGCACGGTCTGGCCGCGAAGCGCAAGAAGCAGCGTGAATATGGAATCCAGCTCAAGGAAAAGCAGAAGGTAAGGTACATGTACGGCCTTCTTGAGCGTCAGTTCCACAACACCTACCTCAAGGCTTCCAAGATGGCAGGTCTGAGAGGTGAGAACCTTCTTCTCCTCCTTGAGTCAAGGCTTGACAACATTGTTTACAGAATGGGTGTCGCTCCTACCAGGGCCGCCGCAAGACAGCTTGTCAGCCATGCTCACATCACCCTCAACGGTAATGTCTGCAACATCCCTTCCGCTCAGGTGAAGCCGGGCGATGTCGTTGCTGTCAGAGAGCGCTCAAAGAGCCTTGAGGTCATTCAGAAGAGCGCCGCCTCCGCAACTAAATATTCATGGATCGAGTTCGACTCCAAGGCGCTTTCAGGCAAGTTCCTGAAT
Organism: bacterium; assembly: GCA_963639865.1. Lineage (GTDB taxonomy): Bacteria > Bacteroidota > Bacteroidia > Bacteroidales > UBA932 > Cryptobacteroides. The sequence continues at coordinate 115,358 of CAVHWO010000022.1, forward strand.
CTTCCGGCAAGGGCGGACATTCCTGAGAACATCAACGAGCAGCTCATCGTAGACCTGTACTCTAAGTAGAATTAACACCCAAAAAGAATTAATATGGCAATCTTGGCATTTCAGAAACCGGACAAGGTGATAATGCTCGAAGGCACCGATACTGTCGGCCGCTTCGAATTCAGGCCTCTTGAGCCTGGGTACGGGCAGACTATCGGCAACGCTCTCCGACGCATTCTTCTCGCCTCTCTGGAAGGTTTTGCTATCAGCCAGATCAGGATTTCCGGCGTGGATCAGGAGTTTGCGACGATTCCTGGTGTGATCGAGGGGATGCAGGACATCATCCTGAACCTTAAGCAAGTGAGGTTCAGGAGGATGGTCGATTCCGTGGATTCAGAGGTAGCAAACATTGTTATTAGCGGTAAGAATGAGTTTACCGCAGAGGATATTTCTAAGGGATTGTCTTCTTTCAAGGTGTTGAACCCTGAGCAGCACATCTGCTCACTCGAACCGTCAGTCACACTTGAGATTTCCTTGACCATCACCAAGGGCCGCGGATTCGTCCCGGCCGAGGAGATGAGGGAGGAGAACACACCGATCGGGACCATTCTCGTAGATGCTGTCTATACCCCTATCAGAAAGGTCAACTGGACCATCGAGAACTGGCGTGTCGAGCAGAAGACCGACTACGAGAAGCTGAACCTTGAGATAATCACGGACGGATCTATCTCTCCGAACATGGCGCTTCAGGAGGCGGCCAGTATCCTGATCTATCACTTCAAGCTTTTCACGGATGACAAGAAGATCTCCATCGAGAACTCCGTCGAGTCCGATTCAAAGGAACTTGACGAGGAAAGCCTCAGAATGAGACATCTTCTTCTTACCAAGCTTTCTGACATGGGCCTCTCGGTGAGAGCCTACAACTGTCTGAAAGCGGCTGACATCGACACATTTGCGGATCTCGTCTCCTACTCAAGGAATGAGCTCATGAAGTTCAGGAATTTCGGAAAGAAGTCCCTCAATGAGATCGATCTGCTCGTGGAGAAGATGAAGCTCCAGTTCGGGATGGATGTAAGAAAGTATAATATTGAACCCAAGAAAAAGAACGCATAGAAATGAGGCACAATAAAGCAATCAATCATCTTGGCCGCAAGTCCGGCCACCGCAAGGCTCTGTTGGCCAACCTGGCGACTTCTTTGATCATGCACAAGAGGATCACTACAACAGTGGCTAAGGCAAAGGCCCTCAAGTCCTACGTTGAGCCTCTCATCACCAAGTCAAAGGAGGACACGACTCATTCCCGCAGAACCATTTTCAGCTACCTTAAGAACAAGGAGGCTGTCAAGGAACTCTTCGGAGTCATCTCTGCGAAGATCGCAGACCGCCCGGGAGGCTACACCCGCGTGCTCCACTTAGGCTTCCGTCAGGGTGACGGCGCCGACATGGCACTTATCGAACTCGTTGATTTCAACGAGGCGGCTCTTGCCGGCAAGAAGGAGGAGAAGAAGTCAACACGTCGCAGTCGCACCAAGAAGGTGGATGCTACGAAGGTTGAGGCATCTGCTGAAGCACCTGTTGAGGCACCTGCAGAGGCTCCGGCTGAGCCTTCTGATCAGGAGACTCCGAAGGCTGAGTAATCATCTGAAGATCGAGAATGATTTGGCGGCTGGATTCCGGCCGCCATTTTTTAAATCTTTTTTGTCATTCAGTACGGTGGGGTTGCCACATTTTTTCTTATATTTGCATTCTGGAAGGGTTCAAGGAACCTTTTTTTTGGCAGGATATTATAAATCGTTATAACCAATCAATTTATGAATTATCTGTTCTATTTCGTGCCAGTGGCTTCTTTGATAGCCCTTTTCTTTGCATGGCTCTTCTACCACCAGATGAAAAAAGAGGATGAAGGCACACCGACAATGAGGGAGATCGCCCGGTATGTCCGTGAGGGCGCTATGGCGTACCTCAAGCAGCAGTATAAAGTTGTCGGAATCGTGTTTGTCGTCCTGGCGGTGTTGTTCAGCATTCTGGCTTTCGGTTTCGGGATGCAGAACAAGTGGGTGCCTTTCGCATTCCTTACCGGCGGATTCTTCTCTGCCCTCGCCGGCTACATCGGCATGAGAACGGCGACCTATGCGTCCGCCAGGACCGCCAACGCTGTCACACGGTCCCTGAACTCGGGTCTGAAGCTGGCTTTCCGTTCCGGAGCCGTGATGGGGTTGACGGTCGTCGGACTCGGCCTTCTTGACATTTCGATCTGGTGGGTGGTCCTCAATGCCTTTGTGCGGGAGGCGAGCGAATCCCAGACTTTGGTTGTCATCACGACGACAATGCTTACTTTCGGAATGGGAGCATCTACCCAGGCCCTGTTCGCCAGAGTCGGTGGAGGCATCTACACAAAGGCCGCCGACGTTGGAGCCGACATCGTCGGCAAGGTTGAGCAGGACATTCCGGAGGATGATCCGAGGAACCCTGCCACGATCGCTGACAACGTGGGTGACAACGTGGGTGACGTCGCCGGAATGGGCGCGGATCTTTACGAATCCTATTGCGGTTCCGTGCTGGCTACGATGGCCCTCGGCGCATCCGCTTTCTTCGGCGATGTCGACGCGCAGATGAGAGCCATCATAGCCCCGATGATGATCGCGGCCGTGGGAGTGGTCCTTTCCATCATCGGCATCTACGCCGTCAGGACCAGGGAAGGTGCCGGGCTCCTGCAGCTTCTGAAGTCCCTCAGCATCGGGACGAACCTCAGCGCATGCCTTATCGCCGTACTCACTTTCATCGTGTTCTATGTACTTGGATTTGACAATTGGTGGCAGCTCAGCCTTTCGGTGATCGCCGGTCTGCTTTCCGGAGTCATCATCGGCAAGGCCACAGAGTATTACACCTCACATTCCTATAAGCCTACCCAGGATCTTGCGGAGAGTTCGCAGACCGGTCCCGCCACCGTGATCATCAACGGTATCGGGCTCGGAATGATCTCCACCTGCATCCCGGTTGTGACGATCGTGGTTGCGATCCTGGTCTCTTATCTTTGCGCCACCGGTTTCTCTTTTGATCCGGCTTACATCAGCAACGGCCTTTACGGAATCAGCATCGCCGCTGTGGGAATGCTCTCAACCTTGGGAATCACCCTTGCGACAGATGCCTACGGTCCTATCGCCGACAACGCCGGCGGCAATGCCCAGATGAGCGAGCTGGATCCTGAGGTACGCCGCCGCACCGACACTCTTGACGCGCTTGGCAACACCACCGCCGCCACCGGCAAGGGATTCGCGATAGGCTCCGCCGCCCTCACGGCCCTCGCCCTCCTTGCGTCTTACATCGAGGAGATCAAGATCGCTCTTCAGCATGCCGGTGTGCTGCTGCTCCAGATCGGGGACAAGGCTGTCAATGTGGCGGAGGCGACGATCCCGCAGATCGTGGAGTATTATCAGGTGAACCTGATGAATCCGCGGGTTCTTGCCGGAGTCTTCATCGGTGCCATGATGGCATTCCTCTTCTGCGGAATGACAATGAACGCCGTGGGACGCGCCGCACAGAAAATGGTGGTGGAGGTCCGCCGTCAGTTCAAGGAGATCAAAGGCATCCTTGAAGGCAAACAACGTCCTGATTACAAGCGCTGTGTGGAGATTTCCACAAGAGCGGCGCAGCATGAGATGATCGCCCCTGCGCTCACGGCCATCATTGTTCCTGTCGTTGTCGGCATCATTCTTGGAGAGGCTGGTGTCATGGGACTTCTTATCGGCGGTCTTGGCGCAGGGTTCATCCTTGCGATTTTCCTCGCCAATTCGGGCGGAGCCTGGGACAATGCCAAGAAATACGTCGAGGATGGCCATTGTGGAGGGAAAAACTCCGTAAATCATCATGCTACAGTTGTCGGTGACACAGTCGGTGATCCTTTCAAGGACACCTCCGGCCCATCGTTGAACATCCTTATCAAACTCATGAGCATGGTTTCGATTGTGATGGCTGGACTGATCGTCATGATTCATGGATAGTGTGAGCTGACGTGCAAAATAATGTAAAACGAATGAAAAAAGTAACCATTAGAGATGTGGCGAGAGAAGCAGGGGTGTCAGTCACCCTTGTTTCTTTCGTGATGAACGCGAAAATGGGGAAGGACGGCAGACTGGACTGCCCTGTCAACCCTGACACTGCGGAAAGGGTCCTTCAGGTAGCCAAGAGGCTTGGCTACAGGCGCAACAACGCCGCCGCCTCGCTTCGAAGCGGAAGATCGCACTCGATCGCGGTGATTGTCTCGGACATCGCCAACCCGTTCTTCGCGGAGATCTGCAGGAACATCGAGAACATCGCCTACAAGGACGGGGTTACGGTGATCTTCGCAAGTTCTGAGGAAAATCCGCAGAAGCTGGCTCATCTGGTCGAGACTATGGTGGGCTACAATGTGGAAGGCCTCATCGTGGCTCCTTGTCTCGGCGCCGAGACCGCTTTGGCGAGAGCCATCAGCATCGGCATACCTACCGTGTTGATTGACAGGAATATGCCTGGTGATGAATTCGGACGTGTTCTTGTAGATAATGTGGATGCGGGAAAAATGGCTACCAAATACCTGCTCCATCAGGGTTTCGGCAAGATCGAGATGTTCTCCTACAAGTCCGGTGTGACCAGTCTGACCGACAGGGAGTCCGGCTACGCCTTGGCGATGGAGGAGGCCGGATTGAAGGACGACATCAGAATCCACAGGATTGAATATGAGACAGAAGTCGCAAAAAAGAATGTCATAGAGGTGTTCCGCGATGCCGTGAAACGTGGAACAGAGGCTTTCATCCTTCCTACAAAGAGAATAGCCATGTACGGATTCAACGCATTGAACGCGCTTGGCCTCAGCATGCCGAAGGATTTCTCTTTCGTGTGCTTCGACGAGAGCGATGTCTATGAGTTGAACAAACCGGTGGTGCCTCACATCATCCAGCCGATCTCCGAGATCGCCCTCAAGTCCTTTGACTTGCTTCAGAAGATGATAGAGGGAAATGGCGCGGAAGAAGAAAAGACCTCCATGCTCAAAGTCAAACTTGTGCTGGGAGGCCGTTTCGGAGGCGAATCGACAGAAGCGTCGTTTTAGATCGTATTAGATCGTAGTATTGTAGATTTTTTCAGCCTGATCCTTGCGGTAGGCGTCCAGCTTTTCAGAGACGGCGTTGTCCTGGAGGGCGAGGATCTCTGCCGCAAGGATCGCTGCATTCTTGGCCCCGTCAATCGCGACGGTGGCCACCGGGATTCCTGTCGGCATCTGCACCATTGACAGAAGGGAATCGAGGCCGCCAAGGCTCTTGGTCCGCATAGGCACGGCGATCACCGGCAATGTCGTGAGCCCGGCCGCCACTCCGGCCAGATGCGCCGCTCCTCCTGCCCCGGCGATGACCACGCCGAATCCACGGCTTTTCAGCCCTTTGGTGTACTCGAACATCAACTCCGGTGTCCTGTGGGCGCTGATGACCCTTTTCTCGAACTCTATTCCGAAGTCCGAAAGAATCTGTTCGGCTCCCGACATGACATCGTAGTCACTCGTGGAACCCATGATAATTGCTACTTTCAGCATAATATAAATATTAGAATATTAATCAGTTGTTAAATTGTTTAATAAAGGAATGATATTGAAAGCGCACGCAGTGCGAAGCGACCGAAGGGGTTTCGGGGAATCCTTTCCCCGTGCCCCTCAGGGGCTGTCACGAAGTGACTGGGGGTTGGATAGATTCATTGGACTGAGGTGTGTCACACCTCAGTCCAATGGATTCTGATTCCATCCTTCTCCATGCCCCTGAACCAGGTCATCTGGCGTTTCGCGAACTGGTGGATGGCGTTGGCCAGAAGCGAGCGCATCTCGTCCCATGTCAGAATACCGAGAACGAACTGTGTGACGAACTTGTACTCAAGCCCGTAATAAACAAGATCTTCGGCTCTGATTCCGCTGTCAAGCAGTCCTCTGACCTCCTCGACCATCCCTCCGGCGAGCCTCTCGTCAAGCCTCCGGTCAATTCTTGCGACCCTTTCCTCACGGCTGACGAGAGTCCCGATGCAGTACGGGTTCTTTGGCAGGAACCCCGTTCTTTTCACCGGATGCTCACGCTCGTACATCGCCACTTCCAAAGCCCTGATTATCCTTCGTCTGGATTGCAGGACGCCTTCATCGGGAAGCGGTCCGTAGTCACTCAGCCGGGCAAGGAGAGTCTCGGTCCCGTACTGTTCGAGTTCTTCTCTCAACTTTTCGTCAGGCGGCACCTGAGGCAGAGTGTAGCCGCAAGTCGCGGCCTGGATGTAAAGCCCCGTCCCGCCGCACAGAATCGGGGTCTTGCCCCTGTCGCGGATGTCTTTGTAGGCACACTCGAAGGCCTGCTGCCATTGGTAGAGATCGAACCGCGTGCCTGCCGGAACCATGTCGACAAGATGGTAGGGGACATCGCCATATTCATTCAGATCCTTTCCGGTCCCGATGTCCATCCCGCGATAGACCTGCCGGGAGTCGGCGGAGAGGATCTCCCCGTCGCCGCACCTGCGCGCCAGATCCACCGCATAGCGGGTCTTCCCGGAGGCGGTCGGCCCGAGCACGACAATCAGATCAATGGCTCCGGAGGCATATTCATTGAATATGCTCCCGAAGTCAATGTTTTCCGGTTCAGGCAGAGGAGCCGGGGGAGGGATGGGGATCGCCTCCCGCAGCCTGTTCTGAGGTTTCCTGCTCATCTGTTAGTAGCCGAAGATCTCCTCAAGCGTAAGTTCGGTGACAGGCCCGAGCGAGCCGACGAAGTCCATGTCGAATCCGGCTTTCTTGCCGAGGAAGCCATAGACGTACCGGCGGTCCTTGATCCATTTCTCCTGGAAGGCCTTGACATCGGCGAGGGTCATGTCCTGAATCTTCTCGAACACGGCTTTCCCGCGATCTTCCGTGAGGCCATAGTCTTGAAGGTCAAGATACTTGTAGAGGACGTCGATGCCTGTCGTCCTGCTTGTGCGGATGCCTGTCAGCAAGGAAGTCTTGGCTACTTCGAAGGCCTTCTCCGACTCCGGCATGTCGTTGATGATGCTGTCGAAAGCCTCCACAGCCTCTTTCGCCTTGTCGTTCTGCGAGGCGATGAAAGCGTAGAACATGTAGTCGCAATCCTTGTAGCCAAGGTCGGTGAGGTAGGCCGCCGCTGAATATGCAAGGCCGCGCGCCTCGCGCATCTCCTGGAAGACGATCGCTCCCATCCCGCTTCCGAAGTAGCTGTTGTATATCCTCACACCCGGGTCGTTGGCGGCGTTGAATTTCTCGCCTCTGTCGGAGTATTGCAGGAAGTAGAACTGGTTCGCGTCGTAAGGGGCGATGAAGACCTCGCTGGAGGCCACCTGCCTTGCCTGAGGGTGAATCCTGTCCAAAGGCTCCGGGTTATCTCCTGTCCGGTGATGCCCTGCGATCATCTTTCTGGCCGAGGCTTCGTCGGACGGGCCGTAGTAGAGCACGTCATGACCTTTCGCGTACAGGTCTCTCACGGCCTGAAGCAGTTCCTCTGATGTGAGGGCCGCCACCTGCTCGTTTGTGAGGGTGGTCTTCCTGATGAATTCGGGACCGTAGAAGATGAATCTCTGAAGGGCGCTGAAGCATGCCCCCTGGTTCAGTTTGCTGTCAGACCTGCTCTTGTATATGTCAGACTTCAACTCAGCCAGGATCGCCGTGTCCGGCTGCGCGTTGAAGATCAGATCCTCGATGATGTCCATCGCCTTGCCGACATTCTCGTCGAGGCCGCTCACTCCGATGTAGGACTGTGTCGATCCGCATGAAAGCCTTTGGGAGCAGGCGAGTCCGTACAGCTCTTTCTTTATCTGTCCGGCGGATCTTGTCGGAGTCCCGAGGTAGCCGAGGTAGTCGAATGCGAGACTCAGGCGCGGGTCGCTTTGGGTTCCGCGGTCGAACACGCAGGTCAAGGTCGTGATGTCGTTGGTCTCGTTCTTCTTGTAGAGAAGTCCGATGCCTTCAGCCACGCTGCCCTTTGACATGTCCTTTGAGAAGTCCACGAACACAGGCTCGATCGGAGTGACTTCCGTGTTCTGGATCTCTGTCAGGAACGCGCTCTGCCTGTCACGGTTGGTTTCGATCGGGGTGATGGCCGGAGCGGCGATCCTCTCGATGTCCTTGTCCTCTCCGATGCGCTTGTAAACAGCCACATAACTGTCCGCCCCGAGGTACTCGTCCGCCCAGTCCACAATCTGCCGCTTGGTGACTTTCTCAAGTCTTTGCAGGCGCAGGGCATCATCTTTCCAGTCGTGGCCGTTGATGAATGACTCCACAAAACTCATAGCCCTGTTCTCGTTGTTCTCAAGCTGGCGCATGTTGGAGAGCTTGTAGTTGTTGATGGTGGATTGGATGAGACTTTCGTCGAAGTCTCCGCTCCGCAGTTTCGCCACCTGCTCAAGCATGAGGTCGCGCACTTCGTCAAGGGTTTGACCCTCGCGAGGATAACCAACGAGCATGAATTCGCCGTAGTCCGGACGGGTGTAGTTGAATCCGTAGAATCCGTTGACCTTCTGTGCCTGGATGAGGTTGAGGTCTCCAAGGCCGGCCTGTCCGTTGTAGAGGATGTCGCCGACGATGTCTCCAACCTCGCTTCTTTGGTAGTCGTCCGCTCCCGGAACTCTCCATCCGAGCATCACGAACTCGGCGTCGAGTCCATAGACATCTCTCTGAACCGGAGCGGTGATGGCCTGCTCGGGTTCATATTCAAGATACTTGATGTCAGGCTTCGGCTTCCATTCCCCGAAGTATTTCTCGATCGTGGCGACGAATGTGTCCGGATCGATGTCTCCGGAGACGCAGATCGCCACGTTGTTTGGAACGTAGAAGTTCGCGCGGTAGTTCTCGATGTTGACGATCGAAGGGTTCTTCAGGTGTTCCTGGGTTCCGAGGGTGGTCTGGAGTCCGTAAGGGTGGTGAGGGAAAAGTTCCCTGTCAAGGGCCTCCATCGCCTTGCGGCTGTCCTGCGTGAGACTCATGTTCTTTTCCTCATAGACGGCTTCCAGCTCTGTGTGGAATCCGCGGATGACCGGATGCATGAACCTGTCGGCCTCGATTTTCGCCCAGTTGTCGATCTGGTTGGAAGGGATGTCCTCCTGATAGACGGTCATGTCGTTGGACGTGAAGGCGTTGGTGTTGTCGGCTCCTATGATGGACATCAGCTTGTCATATTCATTCGGAATGGCGATCCTGGACGCCTCGTAGCTGATGGAGTCGATCTGCCGGTAGATCGCCTTGCGCTCCTGCGGATCGGTCTTGGTGCGGTAGATCTCGAAGAGAGCCTTGATCGAGTCGAGCAGCGGCTTTTCGGCAGCGTAGTCGGAGGTTCCGAAGCTTTCGGTGCCCTTGAACATCAGATGCTCAAGATAGTGGGCGAGTCCGGTCGTCTCCTTGGGGTCGTTCTTGCTGCCGACCTTGACCGCGATGTAGGTCTGTACGCGGGGGGTCTCCCTGTTGACGGTCATGTACACCTTCAACCCGTTGTCAAGGGTGTAGATCTTGGTTTTCAGAGGGTCTCCCTTGACTGTCTCGTACTTGTACTTCGCGCATGCCCCCGCAAGGAACATTGCGATGACGGCCGTCGCCGCCAGAATTAGTCGTCTTCCCATACTGTTGAATTTAAGAAGCTGTTTAAAAATGATTCCTCTTTCTTCTTATGCGGCCTTTCCGGCCATTTTCATCTTTCTCATCGGTTCCTCTTCCAAAGCCGAAGCTGTCTCAAAAATTCCGCATGATCAAATTCGGGAATCATTTTTTAACAGCTTCTAAAAATGTCATCATCCTGAATGGCTGTAATTGACAAACTTAATCAATTTTGGCCGCATCACCAAGAAAAGTGATTATCTTTGTGTCCGATGAATATGATCACCGCTTCGCCGCGTGCCGAAAAAGGAGGAATGAGGCCTGTCGCTGCGGTGGTGATTGATTGAAAATGATTTCTGAATATGCCGAAGCAGAAAGAACATAAAGTTGAGATACGCAACCGCCGGGCCTCGTTCGACTATGAGTTCCTCGAAACCTATGTGGCTGGAATATCCTTGGTCAGCACCGAGATAAAGTCGATCCGCATGGGCAAGGCCTCGCTGGTCGATTCGTTCTGCTACTTTGTGGGTGGCGAACTGTTTGTCAAGGGGATGAATGTCGCCCAGTACTTCTGGGGCTCATGGGGACAGCACGAGCCGCTGCGCGACCGCAAGCTTCTCCTGACCAAAAGGGAACTCCGCCATCTGCGTCAGGCCGTCAAGGAGAAAGGTCTCACGATCGTCGCCACCAAACTGTTCATCAATGAAGCCGGCCTCGCCAAACTCGTCATCGCCCTCGCCAAAGGCAAGAAGATCTACGACAAGCGCGCCACCATCAAGGAGAAGGACCTCCGCCGCGAGCTTGACCGCGGGGAGTGATCCGGTCGCTGCGCCTGCGCTCGCTGATCTTCCGCTCACAGATTTTCCGGTCACTGGGCTTGTCGGAGTGCCGCGGGTTGTTCTTCTACTTCGCGCGGAGGCGGCCAGATAAAAGTCATTCCCGAATTTTGCACGTTACCAAAATTCGGGAATGACTTTTATCTTGTCCGCAGGGCTGACCGGTGGGCTATAAATTGAAGGCTTTCCTGATGCTTTCAACGGCATCGAGCTTCTCCCAGCCGAAGAACTGGACGATCTTGTCGGTCTGGTGACCCGGCTTGCCGACTTTCACGGCCTTGGTGTACGGTTTGCGTCCGAAGTGGCCGTAGGCGGCGGTCGGCTCGTAGATAGGGTTCTTGAGCCCGAACCTGCGGATGATGGCGGCGGGACGCAGGTCGAAGAGTTCCTCGATCTTCCGGGCGATCACGGCATCCGGCGCGATGCCGGTTCCGCAGGTGTCCACGAAGACGCTCACTGGCCTTGCCACACCGATGGCGTAGGCGACCTGCACAAGCATTTCCTTGGCGACGCCGGCCGCGACCATATTCTTTGCTATGTGCCTTGCGGCGTATGCCGCCGAGCGGTCAACCTTGCTCGGATCCTTGCCGGAGAATGATCCGCCGCCGTGGGCTCCCTTGCCGCCATAGGTGTCCACGATGATCTTTCTTCCGGTCAGGCCGGTGTCTCCCGCCGGTCCGCCGATCACGAACTTTCCGGTCGGATTGACGTGCAGGATGAAGTCATCCTTGAACAGGGCGGCTGTCTGCGGGTTGAGCGCGGCCTTCAGTTTGGGCAGGAGGATGTTCCTGACATCGGCCTCGATCTTGTCGCGCATCGCCTGATCGACCCTGTCCTGACCGAACTGGCGGACAGCCTCTGAATAGGGGATATTCCCGAGTTCCTCCGCCACGAAGTCATCGTGCTGGGTCGAGATGACGATCGTGTGGACACGCACCGGATGGTGTGACCCGTCATATTCAATGGTGAACTGGGACTTTGAGTCGGGTCTGAGGTAAGGCATCAGCTCCGGGGTGTCGTGACGGATGTCCGCCAGTGCCCGGAGCGCGGTCTGTGAGAGGTAGAGCGGCAGCGGCATGTAGTCCTCTGTGTCCCGGCAGGCGTAGCCGAACATCATTCCCTGGTCGCCGGCCCCCTGGTCGTCAGGGTTTTCGCGGACCACGCCGCGGTTTATGTCCTGGCTCTGCTCGTGGATCTCGGAAAGGACTCCGCAGGAGTTGCCGTCGAACATGTACTCGGCCTTGTTGTAGCCGATGCGGTTGATCACGCCGCGCGCGACTTTCTGAACGTCAACGTAGGCCTCGTCGGAGCGCACCTCGCCGCCGATGACGACAAGCCCCGTGGAGCAGAATGTCTCGCAGGCAACCTTTGACTCCGGATCCTGACGAAGGAACTCGTCCAGAATGGCATCCGAGATCTGATCCGCCACCTTGTCCGGATGGCCTTCGGAAACCGATTCGCTTGTGAATAAGTAATTCATGATGTGCTATGTTTAAATCCGTCTTGTCGTTCCTCTCCGGGGAGGACACGATAAAAAACTCCAGCGTATTACGGAATACGTGGAGCGACACCAAAAACACAATATGAAATTTTTTTAGCATTTTTTAGTGTGGTTGCAAGCAGGCAAATCTCTCCACATTTTCCGGGTGCAAAGGTATGACTTTTTCCGGAATATCCAAAAAAGATCACAGAAAATTTGTTTTATGCGTATAAAACATTACAATCTTGAATCGTAATAGGAATGTAACTGAAATTAATTTTCCGAACCGGAGAAAAAGTGTTAATTTCGCAAGTTGTTTGGTTAGTGCGTAGAAAATTAGTTCAATACTTATTTTATTAACAAATCTATGGTTCAATCACTCAAAAAGGGATTTGCCGCGTTAGTCGCGGCCCTTGTCGGAATCACGGCGTTCGCCCAGGTGACCACCTCCTCACTTAACGGTAAGGTCACTGACGCCAACGGATCCGCTGTTCCAGGTGCCGCTGTGGTAGCGGTTCACACCCCGTCAGGTACACAGTACTATGCTGTTGCCAATGCTGAAGGCCGTTATGCCATCAACGGTATGCGTTCCGGTGGCCCTTACTCGGTTGAGGTAAGCTGCCTCGGCTACCAGACCGTGACCTACACGGATGTAACTCTCCAGCTCGCGGAGGCCTACAACCTCAACGCGTCGCTGAAGGATGACGCCCAGATGCTTTCAGAGGCGGTTGTGATCTCCACCGCCAACTCCAAGTTCGCCGTCGAGAAGACCGGCGCCGCAACCAACATCAACAACGCCCAGATCTCCACTCTGCCGACTGTCAGCAGAAGCATCTCCGACGTGACCAGACTTTCCCCTTACGGAGGAAACGGAATGACCTTCGCCGGAGCTGACGGACGTACCGCCAACTTTACTGTGGACGGAGCGAACTTCAACAACAACTTCGGCTTGAGCACCAGCCTTCCAGGCGGCGGCAGTCCTATCTCCATAGATGCCATCGAGGAGCTTCAGGTTGTGATTTCTCCTTACGACGTGCGTCAGACCAACTTCATAGGAGGCGGCGTGAACGCCATCACGAAGTCAGGTACCAACACCTTCAAGGGTTCGGCTTACGTCTATCACAAGAACGAGAATATGCGCGGTGACACCGTCGATGGCGAGACCGTCTCCGGAGGCCGCGACAAGGACCGCAACACCATCTACGGTATGACTTTGGGAGGTCCTATCATCAAGAACAAGCTCTTCTTCTTCGTGAACTATGAATATTCCAAGACCCCGACCGTGGCCAATTACTGGAGGGGTTCCGAGGACGGGATCGGTGACGCAAACTCATACCTTTCACGTACCACTCTTGCCGACCTTCAGAAAGTTTCCGATTTCGTGAAGAAGGAGTACGGCTATGACACCGGCTCCTACACAAGCTTCCCTGCGGACAAGAGCAACAGGAAGATCCTTGCCCGCATTGACTGGAACATCAACGACAGACATCATCTCGCTCTGCGTTACAACCACACCCTGAACAAGACTTGGACCGCTCCTAACGCATCATCGATGGACGGCGGCGCCCGTTCGGCTTATGGTCGTACATCCCTTTACTCGATGTCCTTCGCCAACTCGATGTACTCACAGGACAATCTGGTGAACACCTGGTCCCTCGACCTCAACAGCCGCCTTAGCGACAAGCTTTCCAACCAGTTCCTCGCCACATATTCCCAGCTTGACGATGTCCGCGGGACAAACTCTTCCGACTTCCCGTTCATCGACATAATGGACGCAGGCAAGAAGAGTCCTGACGGAAGCGCCGACGCCGACGGATCCACCACCTACATGGCCCTCGGTTATGAGCTCTTCACCTGGAACAACGGTGTGCACAACAATGTCATCACCGCAAAGGATGACCTTACCTACTACAACGGCAACCACAAGGCGATGTTCGGCCTGAGCTACGAGTACCAGATGGCCGACAACTCCTACATGAGGAACGGTACAGGCTACTATCGTTACAACAGTCTTGACGACTTCCTCAACCAGGCCGCCCCTTCCATCGTCTGCCTCACCTACGGCTATGACGGAGAGGCCAACCCGGCCGCCCGCGTGCGTTTCAACAAACTCGGGGTTTACGCCCAGGATGAATGGTCTGTCGCCGACAACTTCAAACTCACCTACGGTGTGCGCTTCGACGGTCTGTTCTTCAGCAACCAGGACCTCATGAGAAATCAGGCGATCTACGAGCTTGACTACAACGGCAGGAACATCGACACCGGCAAATGGCCGAACAGCAGCCTCACCGTTTCTCCGCGTGTGGGCTTCACCTGGGATGTGTTCGGCAACAAGAGCTTCAAGGTCCGCGGAGGTACAGGTCTCTTTTCCGGACGTATTCCTCTCGTGTTCTTCACCAACATGCCTACCAACTCCGGTATGGTTCAGTATCAGGCCAAGCTCAACGCGACCGGCACGAACGGAGGCACAGAGACAGACATGTCTCAGTTCGCCGGCAAGATCCTGACCCGTCAGGAACTCCACGACAAACTCATCTCGTTGGGCTATCCTGACACCATCAAGCCTGAGGACGGAACAGCTCCTTCGGAGATTTCCGCTGTCGATCCTAAATTCAAGATGCCGCAGGTTTGGAAGACATCCCTTGCGTTCGACTATCAGCTCCCTACCTCATTCCCGTTCACAGTCACCGCTGAAGGAATCTTCAACAAGACCATCAACGCTGTCTGCCTGAGGGACTGGAGCATCAAGGACACAGACGGATTCGCAAGATTCAACGGAGCCGACAATCGTGCCATCTATCAGGACTATAAACTCACTTATGTGAAGGACGGAAAGACCGTGAATATGCCGAACGCCTACGTTCTGGAGAACACCAGCAAGGGTTATGGCTACTCCGCCAACCTGACAATCAACACGACCCCTGTCAAGGGACTCAACATAATGGCGGCCTACACCCACACCGTTTCCAAGGAATTGACCAGCATGCCTGGTTCGAACGCTTCGTCGGTTCTGAACTACATGTCAACCGTCAACGGCCCTAACGACCCGGGTCTCCATAATTCCGAGAATGTCACCCCTGACCGTGTTGTCGCTTCCCTTACCCACAGCGACAGGTCCGGCAACCACTACAGCTTCATCTACGAGGCCTGGAGAGGTGGCTATAACTACTCCTACATGACTGTCAACGACATCAACGGTGACGGCTACAACTACGACGCCGCTTACATCCCTACCGACGCTGAGGTTGCCAACGGGGAGTTCCGCTTCGTCTCCGACGACGACCGCGACCGTTTCATGGACTATGTGCACAAGGACAAGTACCTTAGCAAGAACCAGGGCAAGTATGCCGAGGCCTACAGCGTTTACTCTCCTTGGGTCCACAGGATCGACTTCAGCTACAAGCACGACTTCAAGGTCAATGTCGGCAAGAGTGTCAACACTCTCCAGCTCAGCCTTGATGTCAAGAACATCCTCAACCTCTTCAATTCCAAGTGGGGCGTCAGCAAGTACATGAACCCTGCTCTCGGAGAGGGACGTATCCTCAAGTACGAAGGTGTTGACAATGAGGGCTACGCCACATTCTCAACTCCGTCGGCTTACAACGCCAACACCGAGACCTTCGTTCCTTACCACGCAATCGGCCAGTGCTGGTACGCTTCCGTTGGTATCAAGTACATGTTCAACTAATTTAACGTCAAGACGATATGAAACTTAAATACATTTTCACCGCCCTTGTGGCCGCTTTGACTCTCGCTGTCGGCTGCGAGGAAGACATCGAAAGGCATCTCGATGAGGTCAGGGTGTCGTCATCCTATGTGGCAATCCCTGCCGCCGGCGGATCGCAGACCATCACGGTCGACGCGAAGTCCGACTGGTCTTTCGGAGAGATTCCGGCCTGGCTTACCGTGTCTCCTGAGAAAGGTTCGGCCGGCGAGACCACAGTCACCTTCAATGCAGACGCCGCCACCTCGACAAACGAGGCTATGCTTTACCTGACTTGCGACGGCAAGTCCCAGATCATCAATGTGCTGCAGATGACCGAAAAGGTCGATCTCCCTATCACTTCCTGCAAAGAGTTCAATGAGAACGGCGAGGATGACAAATCCTACCGTGTCAAGGGTACAGTCACCAAAATCGTGAACACCACGTATGGCAACATGTACATCAATGACGGTACCGGTGAGGCCTATGTCTATGGAACCCTTGACGCCAGCGGTGCCGAGAAGAACTTCCTCAGCCTTGGAATCGAGGCCGGCGACATCCTCACCGTCGAGGGCCCGAGAAAGACCTACTACGGAACGGTCGAACTTGTCAACGTGACTGTCATCAGCATAGAGAAGTCTCTCATCAAGGTTGACTCCGTTTCCGTTAAGGAAGCTCTTCCTGTCGAGGGCGGCGAGTTTAAGGCCTACCTCACCTGCAAGGGCGACGGTGTGTCCGTTGTCGTTCCTGACGACGCCAAGTCCTGGCTTTCCGTCACGTCCATCGAGACTTCCGGCACCAACGCCACAGTAACCTTCATTGCTGCTGCCAATGAAGGCGGAGACCGCGAGACCACTCTTGAGTTCAACACCACATCCGGCGGCAAGACATATTCCGCCCAGACCGAACTTGAGCAGAAGGGCACCATCATCGACGCCACTGTGGCAGAGTTCCTTGCGGCGGAAGTTAGCGATAGTCGATATCGTCTGACAGGAAAAATCGAGTCCATATACGATGCAACGTATGGCCGTCTGTATCTTCAGGATGCCACTGGTCGCGTATATATATATGGAATCACCGATTATTCCACGCTCGGACTTCGTCAGGGGGACATCGTCACTGTCGTAGGTAAGCGTGCCCAGTACTCAAAGGCGGAGATTGAGGATCAGAAAGAGGAAATGACTAATGCTTATCTTGAGACAAGCATCAAGTCCACTGACGTGACTGTGAGCGAGTTCCTTGGCAAGGAAGTGTCAAGCACCTATCTCACTTCTCCGTACTACCGCCTCACCGGTGTCGTCAAAGAAATCGTCAGTGATGTGTATGGTAATTTCTATCTCAAGGAAGAGTCTTCGGATGACTATGTTTATGTCTATGGTTTGACTGCGGCTCCGGTTGCCAAGAATGACAAGTCATTCGCAGGTCTCAAGATCGCCGCAGGTGATAAGATTACCATTGTAGGTCAGAGGGGGGGGCAGTATTCGAAGTCTAAGATTGACGATCAGAAAGAAGAAGTCCTGAACGCATATTTCGTGAGTGTGGCCAAGTAAGAGGTCTGAGACAAGACCACAGCACCGGTTTCACTACGCATGATTACACCGAAGTGGCAGCAACTCGCAAAAGTTGCTGCCACTTTTTCTCATACCCATGATGTCGCCGGGTCCCATGCGGTAGCCCTGTAGTTCGCTGCCCTCAAGATAGGGCTGTAACTCTTCCTTCGAAATCATATCACTGAAATAACTTTCTATCTGCTCGTCACTCAGGCCGCGGATACGCATGGCGCCTCCCAACTCCTTGAACCAGGAACCCTTCGCCGCAGCCGTTCTCGCAAATATACTGAAATTTCTGAATATCCGGCACCATCCCGCGACCGGGCTGTCATATTCCTCGTCATACAGATCTTTAGAACCGATGATGTCATCACATTCCTGTCCTGCCACCGTGCCCTTCCCCTTGGCAATCGTGTATATTGAGTTCTTCATAGTCAAATGGATTGATGGTTAAACTTACCATCCCGGATACCTTGCCAGGAACACAGCCGCAAGATCGGAACAGCAAACGTAAAAAACGAAAAGAAACATATTCAAATCATAAGAAACAGAAATGTTTTTCTTTATGTGCGGAATATGGGTACGAAGAAAAAGCCGGGCGGCTCTGCGGGGAGCCGTCCAGCTGAATTTCCGGACAAGGGAGAACTTACACTCTCTGACCGTAGGAGCGGTCGGTGGTGTTGACCGTGATCTTGTCGCCCTGATTGATGAAGAGAGGGACCATGATCTTGGCTCCGGTCTCAAGCGTGCACTCCTTGAGGGCGCTGGTGGAAGCGGTGTTGCCCTTCACGGCTGGCTCCGTGTAGGTCACCTCAAGGGTGACATAGGTAGGGAGCTCGCAGGTGAGGCATTTCTCCTCGGGCTCGACGACGAACATCATCTCGACGTGCTGGCCTTCCTTCATCAAGTCGGAGTTGTCAACCACATCGTGCGGCAGGTGGATCTGCTCATAGGTCTCCTCGTGCATGAAGTTGAATCCGTCCTCGTCTGAATAGAGGAACTGGTATGGACGCCTCTCGACGTTGATGACATCGATCTTCATGCCCGCCGTGAAGGTGTTCTCAAGAATCCTTCCGTTCTCAAGGTTGCGAAGTTTTGTCTTTACGAATGCCGGACCCTTCCCTGGCTTAACATGCTGGAAATAGACTACCTGGCAAGGTTTGCCGTTGTAGCTGATATAAAGGCCGTTCTTAAAATCTGCTGTTGTTGCCATAAAAAATATGTGATGATTTTAGATTTCAAAAGATTGATGCGCAATCATTTCGACCGCAAATTTAATTATTTGCGGAAATTCCTGCAAATAATTCTTTCCGCGACCTGTTCCAGAAGCCATCCCGGGGTGGATGTCGCGCCGCAGACCCCGACCCTGTCTCCGTCCCTGAACCAATCCGCGGACAGCCCGGAAGCGTCGCAGACATGGTGGCTGCGTGGATTCCTTGACTTGCAAAGTTCAAAAAGCACTTTCCCGTTGGAGCTGGAAGTCCCTGACACAAAGATGATGACATCGTGCTCCGATGCGAACTCGGACAGCTCTTCATGCCGCGAGGCTACCTGTGAGCAGATGGTGTTGTGTATCTTAAGTCCGGAGCCGGACCGCAACTTCAGACATTCACAGATTCCGGAATATTCCACCGGGCTTTTGGTTGTCTGCGAGAAGATCTCCAACGGCCGGCCGGTTCTTATGGAACCATCCCCAAGCGCGGAGAGGAGCATCGGCATGTCCTCGATCACAACCGCATCTCCTCCGACCTGTCCAAGCAGGCCAAGCACCTCGGCGTGACCGATTTTCCCGAATATTACGATCTGTCCCCCCGCCGGCTTGACTCTCTCGTAGGCCTCCCTGATGCTTCTCTGGAGCCTCAGCACCACCGGGCAGGTGCAGTCAATGACCGTCAGGCCAAGTCCGGAAGCCAATGAATATGTCTGCGGAGGCTCCCCGTGCGCCCTGATGAGAAGGGTCTCCGATGATGGATCGGGGATGTCCATAAGCCCCTTCCTGTCGATTGTGACGAGTCCCTTTTCACCGAGCCGCCTGAGTTCCGCCTCGTTGTGGACGATGTCGCCCAAAGAGTACAGCCTCTTTACCGGAGAATCCTCCAGAAATTTCTCGGCCCTTCCGATCGCCCTGATGACCCCGCCGCAGAAGCCGGAATGCCTCTCTATCTCAACCTGAAGACTCATGGCTCTATTCCAGAATCCCGAACCGGCCTTGCGCCAGACCTTGGAACCAGACCAGCTCCTCGTGCAGCGTCATGTCCGAATTGTCCAGCACGAAAGCGTCGGCGGCCCTGGAGAGGGGAGAGGTCTCTCGGTGCGAGTCAATGTAGTCTCTTTCCCGAAGGTTCCTCAGCACGTCTTCCATCTCCGGCACCTGCCCTTTGGCTCTCATCTCGTCGAAACGCCTTTGTACCCTGACCTCGTCGCTCGCCGTCATGAAGATCTTCACCTCGGCTTCCGGAAACACCGTCGTGCCGATGTCCCGTCCGTCCATCACGACCCTTTTCCTGCGTCCGAAAGCATGCAGACGCTCATCGACATATTCCCTGACAAACGGGATCGCCGAGACCGGGCTGACGTGGCCGGACACTTCCAGCGTGCGGATCTCCTTCTCGACGCAGCGGTCGCCGATGAAGGTTCCTCCGGTTTTGAAGTCAAGATCCAACTCCGGCAGGACTGCCTTGAGACAGGTTTCGTCAATGACTCCGTCCGTCCCGATGAGCCCTTCCCCGATGGCGTAGAGGGTCACTCCGCGGTAGAGGGCTCCGGAGTCAAGGTAAAGGAATCCGAAGTGTTCCGCTATCAGTCTGGCAAGCGTGCTCTTGCCTGTGGAGGAGTAGCCGTCGATGGCTATGATGATGTCAGGTAATTTCATACGGCAAAATTATCAAATTTTATGTAAGAAACATGAAAAAAAATAAACTGCGTCAGATTTGTCTTTTATTTTTCGAGAGTATATTTCTTTTGGAAGAATGAGTGTACTGGATGTACACGACTGATGAGAAAAGGAATATAGGCCGAAAAGAATGAAAAAGATGATGCATGTTATTTTTTGAAGGTTTCTAAAGAAACACAAAACATGGGACAAGTTGTACTCGATTCATTTCCCGAAGAAAGAATTTTGTCCGATATTTGTATGACTGTTCCCCTTGTGTCCATCCCTTGGATTTTACCGGGGACTTGAAGTGAATAAAAACGGATTTCTATGAAGATATTGATTGTTGATGACGAAAGGTCCATCAGGAATTCCCTGAAGGAGATTCTCGTGGACGAGGGTTATGATGTCGATGTGGCCGAGGACGGCGCCGCCGCCCTGTCGATGGTGGACAAGGAAAAGTACAATGTGATTTTCTGTGACATCAAGATGCCGGGAATGGATGGTACGGAGGTGCTGGACAGGATGGTCGTCGAGGGAATTGATTCCGCCATCGTGATGATCACCGGCCACGGGGACATCGACACGGCTGTGGAGTGCATCAAAAAAGGCGCTTTCGACTTCATCCAGAAGCCGTTGGATCTGAACAGAATCCTTATCACGATCAAGAATGCGTCGGAGAAGGCGACCATCATCTCGGAGAACAGGACCTTGAAGAAGAAAGTCTATGGACAGAGGATGATAGGGGAGTCCGAGCCGATCAGGCATGTGCGGGACATCATCTCGAAGGTCGCTCCGACCGATGCTCGCGTGCTGGTCGTTGGGCCTAACGGATCGGGAAAGGAGCTGGTGGCGAGAAGCCTCCACGAGCAGAGCGCCCGCAGCGCCATGCCTTACATCGAGGTGAACTGCGCCGCCATCCCTTCGGAACTCATTGAGAGCGAACTCTTCGGCCATGAGAAAGGGGCGTTCACCTCCGCCATCAAGCAGCACAAGGGAAAGTTCGAGCAGGCGGACGGCGGAACTCTCTTTCTGGACGAGATCGGGGACATGAGTCTCGCGGCCCAGGCCAAGGTGCTGCGTGTCCTTCAGGAAAGGAAGCTTTCGAGGGTCGGCAGCGACAAGGACATCATTGTGGACGTGCGGGTGGTCGCCGCAACGAACAAGAACCTTCAGGACGAGATCGCTAAAGGCAATTTCAGGGAGGATCTCTACCACCGTCTCAGCGTCATCGTGGTGAAGGTCCCTTCGCTGGACGAGAGGAAATCAGACATCCCTATGCTTACTGAATATTTTGTCAATCAGATCAGTACGGAGTCCGGGATGCCTGTGAAAGAATTTTCTCGCGAAGCGGTCGGACTGCTTCAGGAGAAATCGTGGACCGGAAACATCAGGGAACTCCGCAATGTCGTGGAGCGTCTGATGATTCTGGGAGGCAACCCTGTCAGCGGACAGGATGTCAGAGATTACGTGAGTCCGATTCAATAGCCTTTCTCAATGTGGGGTCCATGTTGAGGTACATCTTGTAGAAAGCGTTCTCGCCAAGTCTGGAATAACGTCCGACAAGGGCGCGGAGTTGCGGGATGAGATAGTCTGAAGTCTCGTCCCATTCCTTTTGTGCGCAGGTGATGCCGTCTTTCGAGGAGGCATATTCACGGAAAGCGGAAGGAAGGTCCAGCCTGTCGAGGAACCGGTTGAGTTCCGTGTAGTCGCTGATGCCGGAAAGTGTGCCCCTGTACCTGTCGAACATCTCCGAGGCGAAGCGCATCTGCGTCGCTTTCCTGTTGCAGGCTATGAAGAACTTTGTGGCCCTTGTGGTGTCCAGCGGCACGAACACGTCCGGAATGATGCCGCCTCCGCCATAGACGGTCCTTCCGCCCACGGTCTTGTAGGCAGCCGTGGAGTCAACCTTGATGCTGTCGGCCTCGTACATCTCCCCGTCGGCGTAACGCTTGTAGATGTCGTACTGGTAGTCTTTTGAATATGGCTTCTGGATGCAACGTCCGGAAGGAGTGTAGAACCTTGCCACGGTGAGCCGTACTCCGGAACCGTCACTGAAATAGACGGGTTCCTGGACAAGGCCTTTGCCGAATGACCTCCGGCCCATGATGACGCCTCTGTCGTTGTCCTGGATGGCGCCCGCGAAGATCTCGCTGGAGGATGCGGTGGACTCGTTGATCAGGACGGTCAGGGCGATGTCCTGAAGCAGTCCCTTGCCGTCGGCCTTGTAGTCGTCCTTTTTGCGGTGAAGGCCCTGCATGTACACGATTTCGTCCCCTTTCCTGAGGAACATGTTGCTAAGCAGAAGCGCCTGGTCGAAATATCCTCCGGTGTTGTCCCGCAGGTCGAGGATCAGCCTTCTCATCCCTTCTCCAAGCAATGTCATGCCGGCTTCGTGGAATTCCGTGAACGTGGTTCTTGAGAACTTCGAGAGTTTGATGTAACCTGTCGTGTCGTCAACCATGAACGCCGCGTCCACGCAGTGCACCGGAATCTTTCCTCTGGTGATCTCGAACGGGATGGTCTCCTTGCCCCTGCCGACGGTGACGGTGACCTTCGTCCCTGCCGGGCCTTTCATCCTGCGGACCATGCTGTCCTGCGGGAACCTCACCCCGGCGATGTCCTTGTCTCCGACCTTGAGAATCCTGTCGCCCTGCTGCAGTCCGACCTTCTCGGACGGACCGCCCGGGATGACCTCCAGCACGATCGCGGTGTCGTTGGGAACGTTGAACTGGATTCCGATGCCGTCAAAATTGCCGGCGAGATCTGTCTCGGCCTCGGTCAGCTCGACCGGAGGCATGTAAACCGAATGAGGATCAAGCTCGGCCAGGGCGGCTGTGATCGCGGCGTCGGTGACTTCCCCGACATTGATGGTGTCAACGTAATTCCTGTCGATCTGGTCGAGAATGAGATTCAGCTTGCGCCATGCTCCGTTCTGTATGCGGAGCATGTTCCTTTTCTGCATGAACGAGTTGTAGGTCAACACCATCAGGGCTCCCGCCATTATTCCGAGAACAGCTGTCCAGATTGAAGAGAACCTTTTCATCCTAATCTATTTTCTCAACTTCTATTCCCGCCTTGCGGAGCAGATCCACTCCGTCCGTGAGGCGATACTCATCCTTATAGACAACCCTCCTGATTCCGGCCTGGATGATCAGTTTGGAGCATTCGATGCATGGTGAGGCGGTCACGTAGAGGGTCGCCCCGAGACTGCTGTTCCCTGACTTGGCGACCTTGGTGATGGCGTTGGCCTCCGCATGGAGGACGTAAGGCTTGGTGGCTCCGTTCTCGTCCTCGCAGATGTTCTCGAAACCTGAGGGTGTTCCGTTGTATCCGTCCGAGATGATCATCCTGTCCTTGACCAGGATCGCTCCCACCTGACGTCGTTTGCAGTAGGAGTTCTTGGCCCAGATCTCGGCCATCTCAAGGTATCGTTGGTCGAATTTCTCCATTATTTGTTTCTTTGGTAGAGGTATCTCTTGATGCTGCGCTTAGGCGTCCTCTCAAAGTCCTCAGGCATGAATTCCAGCTTTTTGATCTGGGCGTAGTTCGGGATCTCCCTGTTGATCTCCGGGAGCTGCGACATCAAGGTCTTCTCAAGATCCTCGCGGTTCATCCCGTCCAGTTCCCCCTGATGGTAGTCCGGATAGACAAGGGCTGTCAGACTGCCGCCATCCTCGATCACAAGCGAGTCAACGATGTAGGCGAATGAATTGATCACGGATTCCAGTTCCTCTGGATAGATGTTCTGACCGTTGGGGCCGAGGACCATGCACTTCGATCGCCCTCTGATGTAGAGGTAGCCCTCCTTGTCAATGACACCCATGTCTCCGGTCCTGAGCCAGCCGTCCTCCGTGAAAAGTTCCCTGGTGGCCTCCTCGTTCTTGTAATAGCCCAGGGCGATGTTCGGGCCGTAGGCCTGGATCTCCCCCTCGATGTTCTCCGGGTCGGGGGAGTCGATGCGGAGCGACATGTTCACGGCCGCCTTTCCGCAGGAGTACAGCCTTTTCTCGTCGTGGGGAGCATAGGCTATGATCGGGGCGCACTCGGTCATCCCGTAGCCGACCGTGTAAGGGAACGCGATGTCCCAGAAGAACTTCTCGATCTCCTTGTTGAAGGCGGCACCGCCCATGATCACCTCGATGAAGTTGCCTCCGAAGGCATTGACAAGCTCTCCGCAGATCCTTTTCTGGATCATCTTGTCGATCACGGGAACCCTCAGCAGGGTCTTGACCCCGCCTTTCTCCACGATTTTCTGTATCTTGGACTTGTAAACCTTCTCGATGATCAGCGGCACCGCGATGATGATGTTCGGTCTGACCTCGGCCAGGGCCTGCATGATGATCTTGGGACTCGGCACCCTGGTAAGGAAGTGGACGTGCGCGCCGATCGTCATCTCGAACAGGAACTCGAACATCATCCCGTACATGTGGGCGGACGGAAGCATGGCCACCACGTTGGCGTGGTTGTCCAGTTCCGGAAGCACCGTTCTGGCGAACTGGATGTTCGAGCAGATCGCCCGGTAGGGGATCATCACACCTTTCGAGAATCCTGAGGTCCCGGAGGTGTAGTTGATCATGGCCAGTTCGTTGGGAGAGTCCTTGTAGTAGTTGAGATCCTCCGGCTCGAAACTGTTGGGATGGCGTTTGCCGAAATATTCGTTCATGTGCTCCCTGGCCTCGGTGATGCGGGGAACCTTGGAGTAGAGAAGCTGGAAGGTGTTGATCCTCACGACCGCGAACAGCCCCGGCATCTCGTCGGCGCTCAGCCCTTCCCAGACAACATCGTCCACAAAAAGAACCTTTGCTCCCGAGTGGTTCACAAGGTAATGAATATTCCCTGGCTTGAACTCGTGGAGGATCGGCACAGGCACGGCGCCGTAGGTCATCGTGGCCAGAAAGCTGACAGCCCAGTTGACCTGGTTGCGCGCGCAGATGGCCACCTTGTCCCCTTTGTGCAGGAAGCATTTCTCAAACGCTATGTGCAGTTTCTCGATGCGTCTTGCGACATCTCTGTAGCAGAGGCTCGCACCCTGATAGTTGGATAGTGCCAGCCTGTCCCAGTTTTTCCTGAAACTCTCTTCAAGAAGTTTGTTTACGGATTCAAATTTGAAATTGTCCATAATCGTCATTTAATTTCCGGACTTGAAGGTTCTCTCCTTCCCGTCGTAGCAAACCGCGCTGAACCCTTTGTCCGTTATCTCAATCCTGCTGTCAGGCCGGATCATCCTGTTGCCTTCCCCCTTGACCAGCGGCTCGCCGCCTTGGAACGGGAAGACCATCGTCTGAGCCGATGTCCTGACTACCCAGTACTTTTTTCCGTTCCCTTCCAGAAGTTCCGGAAGGCTTTTTATTGTCTCGTCGGCCGTTATTCCTTTCCATGAAGGAACCTGTTTCCCGTGCAGGTCATAATAGCCGACTGTGTTGTCAGTGTGCAGGAGCATGGCCGTGTAGCCTTTCGCTCCCGTGAAATCGTACACCGCGGGACCTGCCGCAATTTTCTTGCCTGTCTTGGAAGGAAATCCGGAGACAAAGCGTCCGAGCCTGTCAATCAAGTACATCTGCGAGCCGGCAGCGAACAGGTATTGGAGTTTCCCGTTGTTGTAGTAATCGATTTCCTGGACGTAGCCGCAGATCTTGGATTTGAACGGCACTCCCCAGACATCCTTCCCGTTCTCGTCCCGCAGACATATTGACAGATGGCTGTTCTGATAGAGGGTGTTGGTCTTCCCCGTGGCGCTGTTCAGAACCTTGAAAGGTCCCTGCGGCACGTTCACAGTGGTGTCTCTTGCCGAGGACAAGGCCACCGTACCTTTGCTCACCTCGACCCTGTCAAGGTTGAAGTCCAGGCTCATCCGTCCGCTTTCGGAGACCACCGACAGGGCCACCGGCACGAACGCCGCCCCCTTGAGAATATTCCTGATCCCCTTTGCCATCATCGGGGAGAAGTTGGTGTCCAGCAGGTTGGCGTCCTCGCTGAGGGAATGGTACATCCATGCGCAGCAGTTCTTCTGCGGCACCAGATCAAGGCCTTCCGACTTAAGCCGGAGGGCAAGCGTCTCTTTCAGGAAGTCCGTCTCTGAATATCCTGCCACACAGTCAGCCGCCCCGATGACAATCCACTTCCCGACCAATGCGCAGGAACTTTCGTCTTCGGCGGTGAATATGTTTCCGAAGACTGTGCGGGCATAACCTGCGCAGGACATCGCTCCCACGCTTTCCTTCGTCTGCCTGTTTCCGGGCCTGAGCAGAAGAAGCGGCCTTGGTTTACCGTCAAAATGCAGGTTGATGACAGCTGTTTCCTTGATGTCAAGAGATCTTGCCCATTCCTCCGCATTTATTCCGTTCTCTTTTTTCTGAGTCTGGAGGAGGGCCTCATACTTGTCAAGACGGTTTCTGGAATCAAGGTAGGTCCGGTAGGCCTTGATGTAGGCGGTGATGTTGCCGACAGGGATGTCCACAATGAAACTTACATTCCCCGGCACGGTGTCGGCGATCCCGACCGATGACGCTCCGGCATGGCTGAGGACGTTCAGATAGTAGGACGGCTCGTTGCTGTAAAGCAGGGATCCGCTCATCTCGGCTCCTGACTCCGAGAGTCCGTTGACACTGAAGGCAGTCCATTCGGAAAGATCCTTGATGAAAGAGCAGGATCCGCGGTGCCTTCCGGACATGAAGGCACCCATGATGTTGCCCGTGTAGGCGTTGGAGAAAAAGATCACGTCACCCCCCGTCGCCTCGATTGCCGATGCGATCTCAGCGAATCCCTTCGCCTCCAGAATGCTGTGCCCTTCCTCCAGATGTCTGACGGAGGAGTTTATGATTGTCTGTGATGGAGAGATGAGCACCAGATTCCCGTTGATCCTGGTCAACAGTCCGGAGGAGTCCGCCGCGGCGAGGAGATTCCTAAGATCTGCGGTGCTGTCCGCGATCGCCTTGCCGGCGTCGATTATCATGAGCGGTGGCATGTCCTTGCTGTAGTGGACCGACATGATGGCCGGCATCTTTTTCAGGCCGCCATGCCGGGAGGCCGCTATCCTGTCAAACTTGTTCGAGGCAATTTCCCCGAAGACGGCCAGAGAGTCGCCGAGAAGTTCACAGGCGCGTCCGAAGTTCTTGAAGCACATCACGATGGCGGCATCGGACGGCACCGCCTCTACCAGACGGTGGCTCTCCAGGAACCGTGAGTTCCCGACCGGTTCGGAATGACTCTCTGTCGCCGAATATAACTTCGTCACAGCAAACGCGATTCCTCCGATGAGAATCACCGCCGCGGCGATCAGTAGTGCCAGTGTCTTTCTGCCCATTGCCTGTGAATATCAAGAAACATTATTGTGCCACGAACAAATAAACGATGTTCCCTGTCTGCCGCGCGGGCGCCGTGCCGGAGGCCGAGAAACGGGAAAGCCTCGCGGCTCTCATGGCGAAGTCCCTCAAGCACCTGTCATCGGAAGACACCTCGTCCTGAACCTTGGCGTTGAGTACTTTCCCGGAAGGATCCACGGTGATGACGACTGTGACATGACCCGCCCCCAGACATCTGTAGGCAGGGATTGAAAGTCTGCTGGCTTTCCTGCCCTCAAGCTCATAGGAGACGACCGACGGCCCTTTGTACGAGGAACTTCTCTGTTCCTCCTTTTTATTCTCGGGCTTGCTTACCGTGGCGTAGTCCTCGTCAGGCTCGTTGATTTCCGGCCCGTTTCTCAGTTCCCGGGCCAGTTTCTCGGCCTCTTTATAAAGTTCCTCGGCATCGGTGTTCCGGTCATCTTTCAGAGCCGAGGCGCTTCTGTCCACGGCGACATTCCTTATCGGAACTCCGCCGGCCTCGGCGAGCATCCTGTCAAGCCTTTCGCTGACCTCCTCCTTGAGATTCCGCTCGGCCCGCTCCTTCTCGACCGCCTCATGCCTGGAGAAATCCAGCACGAAAGTGTTCTCCCTTTTCAAGGCCGACGAGATCTGGCAGACAAGCAACACTATGATCACCATCAAGTGGAATATGACGGTGATGTAAAGTCCTGCCTTGTCGTCGCTCCTCATAGCATCAATGAAATTGGACCGATTCCCGGTATATTCTAATCAGCCGCCTTCTTCCGCTCCCTCAGCGATTTCTCGATCGTCGCCGCGATGATGTCGATGGCGACTTTGTTGTGGCCGCCCTGAGGGATGATTATGTCAGCGTAGCGTTTGCTCGGCTCGATGAACTGCAGGTACATCGGCTTCACTGTCTTGGTGTACCTCTCGATCACGGTCTCGACCGTTTTCCCTCTTTCAAGGATGTCCCTTGCCATGACCCTCATGAGCCTGTCATCGTCATCGGCGTCCACGAAGATCTTGATGTCCATCTGGTCCCGCAGACCCTTGCAGGTGAACACCAAAATGCCTTCGACGATGATCACTTCAGCCGGCTCGACTGTCACCGTCTCGGTCTTCGACCTTGAACATGTTATGTAGGAATATACCGGTTGTTCGATGGTTTTCCCGCCTTTCAGGTCCTCCAGCTGGCCGCACAGAAGCTTGAAGTCAATCGCATCCGGATGGTCGAAGTTGATCTGCTGCCGGACCTCCATCGGGAGATGGCTGGAGTCCTTGTAGTAGGAGTCCTGCGGGATCACGACCACTTTTTCCCGGAGTCTCTCGGTTATCGCGTTGACCACCGTCGTTTTCCCTGAACCTGAACCGCCGGCTATTCCAATCACAAGCATATTCGTCTGTCTTTAGAAGCTGTTTTAAAATAATTCCTCTTTTTTCTTACGCGGCCTTTCCGGCCATTTTCATCTTTCTCATCGGTCACGTAGCTACGGCTA
>CAVHWO010000023.1:0-89495 GCA_963639865.1 bacterium
ATTTTTTACGATGCCATTGACATGGTAGGCGAGAAGATGAAGGATTCTGACAAGGCTCCTCTGGATATCTGGAGGAAGGCACTCGAAAACGTAACCCCTCAGATCGAGGTCAAGTCACGTCGTGTAGGAGGTGCAAACTTCCAGGTGCCTACCGAGTTGCGTCCGGAAAGGAAAGTCTCGCTCTCAATGAAGAACCTGATCAGCTTCGCCCGCAAGCGTTCCGGCCACTCGATGGCAGAAAAACTTTGTGCAGAGATCGTTGCCGCCTACAACAACGAAGGTGGTGCATTCAAGAGAAAAGAGGATATGCACAAGATGGCGGAGGCCAACAAGGCGTTCGCCCACTTCCGTTTCTAATTTTATTCGCAGATGGCTGCTAAAAGAGATCTTACTTACACAAGAAACATCGGCATCATGGCCCACATCGATGCCGGAAAGACGACTACATCCGAGCGTATTCTGTACTACACCGGAAAGACTCACAAGATCGGTGAGGTACATGAAGGGGCTGCCACGATGGACTGGATGGTTCAGGAGCAGGAGAGGGGTATCACCATCACCTCCGCCGCCACCACAGCGTTCTGGCATTACAACGATCACGTTTATCAGATAAACCTGATCGACACTCCGGGTCACGTCGACTTCACCGTTGAGGTGGAGCGTTCGCTCCGTGTGCTCGACGGAACTGTCGCTACTTTCTGCGCCGTAGGACGCGTTCAGCCTCAGTCCGAGACTGTATGGCGTCAGGCCGACAAGTACGGAGTTCCGAAGATCGCGTACGTGAACAAGATGGACCGTGTCGGAGCTGATTTCCTCGCCTGCGTTGAGGAAATCTACACAAAGCTCGGTGCCAAGGCTGTCCCGATCTGTCTCCCTATCGGAGCCGAGGACAAGTTCAAAGGCATCATCGACCTTGTCTCCAGAAAAGCGATTTATTACGATTCGGGAGAGGAGTTGGTCAACTATGAAATAAAGGACGTTCCGGCGGACATGGCCGGAGAGGTCGAGAAATGGAGAGACAAACTCGTCGAGGCTGCCGCCGAATGCGACGAGGCTCTCATGGAGAAGTATTTCGAGAATCCGGACTCCCTCTCGGAGGAAGAGATCATCGCGGCCCTTCGCAAGGGTACGATCTCTATGCAGATCGTTCCTGCCTGCTGCGGTTCCTCATTCAAGAACAAGGGTGTTCAGTTCCTCCTTGACGCCGTGATGCGTTACCTTCCTTCTCCGCTCGACAAGGGTGTGGTGAAAGGCACCGATCCCAAGACCGGAGAGGAAGAGGATCTTCTTCCGGATGCCGCACAGCCGTTCTGCGCTCTCGTCTTCAAGATAGCCACGGACCCGTTCGTTGGCCGTCTTGCCTTCATGAGGGTGTACTCGGGACGGGTTGACGCCGGTTCCTATGTCTATAACGTCCGCACCGGAAAGAAGGAAAGAATCGCGCGTCTGTACCAGATGCACTCCAACCATCAGAACCCTATCGAGTTCGTTGAGGCCGGAGACATCTGCGCCGCCGTCGGATTCAAGGATCTCCGTACAGGAGACACCATCTGCAACGAGGATCATCAGATTGTACTCGAATCAATGGAATTCCCTGATCCTGTAATCGGTATCGCTGTCGAGCCTAAGACCCAGGGCGACCTGGACAAGCTTGGCATCGCCCTTGGCAAGCTCGCCGAGGAAGACCCTACGTTCACCGTGAGGTCTGATCACGAGACCGGCCAGACGGTCATCAGCGGAATGGGTGAGCTTCACCTTGACATCATCGTGGACCGTCTCCGTCGTGAGTTCGGTGTCGAGATCAATCAGGGAGCTCCGCAGGTCAACTACAAAGAGGCCATCACCGCCACCGTGCAGCACCGTGAGGTCTTCAAGAAGCAGACCGGTGGCCGCGGTAAGTTCGCCGACATCATCGTTGAGATCGGTCCTGCCGATGAGGGCGTGACAGGTCTTCAGTTCGATAACCAGGTCAAGGGCGGAAATATTCCTAAGGAATTCATCCCTTGCATCGAGAAGGGCTTCAAGGCCGCTATGGCCAACGGTGTTCTCGCCGGTTACGAGGTTCAGTCGATGAAGGTTACCGTGCTTGACGGTTCCTTCCACCCTGTCGATTCTGACCAGCTTTCATTCGAAATGGCCGGCCGTCTGGCGTTCCGCCATGCCTGCCCGAAGGCAAAGCCTGTTCTCCTTGAGCCTATCATGTCCCTTGAGGTTGTGACCCCGGAGGACTACATGGGTGACATCGTGGGTGACCTCAACCGTCGCCGCGGCCAGATCCAGGCCATGGATTCCACCGCCAACGGCGCGAGGATAGTAAGGGCCTTCGTTCCGCTCGCCGAGCAGTTCGGTTATGTGACGGTTCTGCGAACCCTCTCATCCGGCCGCGCGACCAGCACGATGACTTTCGACCACTATGCCGAGGTCCCTGCCAGTCTGGCCAAGGACGTTATCGAGAAGAGCGGCTACAAGCTCTCTGATGATGACGAGTAAGAGTGTTAAATCGTAATTAAGTAATTTTGATATGAGTCAAAAAATCAGAATAAAACTCAAATCATTCGATCACATGCTGGTTGACAAGTCAGCCGCCAAGATCGTGGACACCGTGAAGGCTACTGGTGCGAAGGTGAACGGTCCCATTCCGCTCCCTACCAACAAGAAGATCTTCACTGTCAATCGCTCGACTTTCGTCAACAAGAAGTCCCGCGAGCAGTTTGAGCTTAGCGCCTACAGCAGGCTTCTGGACATCGATGACAGCAATGCCAAGACAGTAGATGCCCTCATGAAGCTTGAGCTTCCTTCCGGCGTTGAGGTTGAGATCAAAGTCTGAGGCTTCAGATAGAGACGGTGCGGTCTGAGAGACCGTTCCGTCCGAACCAATAATCCCGGTCATTCTTGCCGGGAACCGGTCCCATAGCTCAGTTGGTTAGAGCATCTGACTCATAATCAGGGGGTCGTAGGATCATGCCCTACTGGGACCACAAAGGGGCTGACTAAAAAGTAGTTTAGTCAGCCCCTTTCGAGTTTCTTAACCCCCGCAGACTACCGTCTGCGACCCCTATTAGTGGTATTTCGCACCTACGGCGCGGTCCCTGCGGGACTTTTTAGCCAGCCCTTTTGTGTGTCCCAAAATCCACCCCCCCAGTCACTTCGTGACAGCTCCGGTGGGGTATGGGGAAAGGATTCCCCGAACCCCTTCGGTCGCTCCGCTCCGAGCGAATAAAAAAAGAATCCGGTCACTGAACCTGTCGAAGTGACCGGATGAAATCGCCAATAGCCAAATAACTATCTGGACTTTTTCTTTTCGGCCTTGGAGGACTTTGGACCGAACTTCTTGCGGGTGCGGCCTTTGTCCTTGTTGGAGGACTTGTGCTTAGGCTGCTGGTCGTCGGGATGAGCCACGGCGGCGTAGAAAGGCTTGCGCGTCCCGTTGTCAGACTCATTCCCATGGTCTTCCGAATCGTTTGAGCGGGCATTGCCTTTTCTTCGGCGGAAGCCTTTACCTGATGCCGTTTCATTGCTTCCATCAGTCATGAGGTCAACCAGTTCGTAGTCCAGAAGCCTCTGCTCCAGATTGGCGGACTTGACACGGATCTTGACCGGATCCCCGAGACGATAGACCTTGCCGGTGCGGCGGCCGCGGATGAGGTAGTTCTGCTCATCGAACTCGAAAAAGTCGGACTTGACATCGCGCAGGGCTACCATGCCCTCGATCATCGTAGGCTTGATCTCCACGTACATCCCCCACTCGGTCAGGCCGGAGATGGAACCTTCATATTCATCGCCGATCTTGTCCTGCATGAACTCGATGAGTTTGTACTTGATGCTGTCGCGCTCGGCGTTCGAGGCGATCTGCTCCCGTTCGGAGGCGTGCTGGCACTGGGCTTCGTAGTAGTCCTTGTTCTGGCTCTCCGCATTGTCAAGGTAGAGGGCCAGCAGCCTGTGCACCATTGTGTCAGGATAGCGCCTGATAGGGGAGGTGAAATGCGTGTAGAACTTGAAGGCGAGACCGTAGTGGCCGATGTTCTCGGTGGTGTAAACGGCCTTGGCCATCGAGCGCAGGGCGATCATCTGGAACGCGTCGCATTCCGGTGTGCCTTTCGCCTCCGCCAGAAGGGTGTTGAGCGACTTGGCGATCTCCCGTCCGTTGCCGCTCGGCCCGAACTTGAATCCGAAGTTGCCCACGAACTGTCCGAGGCTTGCGATCTTCTCCGCATTCGGCTCTCCGTGCACACGATAGACAAACGTCTTGGCCTTCTTGTCCGCCTTGCCGTCCATCTTTCCTGATGTCGCGATGAACTCGGCCACGGAACGGTTGGCTAGAAGCATGAACTCCTCGATCAGCCAGTTGGCCTCCTTGGAGATCTTCTCGTACACCCTCACCGGCTTGCCGGCCGCATCGACCTCGACTTTCATCTCGGGACGGTCGAAGCTGATGGCTCCGGAGGCGAAACGCCTCCGGCGCATTATGGTGGCAAGTTTGTTGAGCGTGACGATAGCTTCTCTGATGTCCTGGCTTATCGCCGGATCAGCCGGCTCCATGCCGTCGCTTTCGATGACCTGCTGCGCCCCGTCGTAGTCGAAGCGATAGTCGGAGCGGATCGCCGTGCGGCCGAACCAGCGGCTCTCTATCTTTCCGCGCGGGGTCATCTCCACCACGACCGAGAAGGTAAGTTTCTCCTCATGGGGACGGAGAGAACAGAGCTTGTTGCACAACTTCTCCGGCAGCATCGGGACGGTCCTGTCAACCAGATAGACGGACGTGCCGCGTTCCTGCGCCTCCTTGTCCACAATCGTTCCAGGAAGCACGTAGTGGGACACGTCGGCGATGTGGATGCCGATCTCGTAGTTGCCGTTGTCCAGTTTCTTGAACGACAGAGCGTCGTCGAAGTCCTTGGCGTCAGCCGGGTCGATGGTGAATGTCAGAGTGTTCCGGAAATCCCGGCGTTCCTTGATGTCCTTCTCCGTGATCTTGTCCGAGATCTGGTCGGCGGCGTTCTCAACCTCCGGCTCGAACCTGTAAGGCAGGGCATATTCGGCGAGGATGGCGTGCATCTCCGTGTCGTTCTCTCCCGGCATGCCCAGCACATCCACAATGTGGCCTTTAGGGGTGGGTTCGCCCTTGTCCCAGCCGTCGATCGCCGCCGCCACTTTCATCCCCCTCCTGGCTCCTTTCGGCAGGGTCTCGAAATCTATGCTGATGTCGTACGGCATATTCCTTGACTGCATCAGCACCCAGGCCTGCTTTCCGACAGTGTGCAGCACACCGACGAACGGCTTGTGGCTGCGTTCCACGATCTCTATGATCTCTCCTTCGCGACGCCTGGCTGCGTCCCTGCGGCCACGTCCCTTAGCCTCATCGGCTTCCTTTTTCTCACTTGTCACCGCGCATCTCACGATGTCTCCGTTCAGCGCTCCCCGGGTCTTGGATGCCTTGACGAACACGTCATTGTCCGGCTCTCCCTCGATGATCACGAAGACGTAGCCGTCCCTTGTCATCTGGACTTTTCCTGTAACCTCCTCCAGCACTCTTTTCGTCTTCTGTCTGAACCCGAATTTTCTGTCGCGGCTCTTCCTGCCGCCGTTCCCGCCACCTTGGCGATTCCTTCTTTTCTGCATCACAAATAAATTAATCATGCAAAGTTACTAAATTCCCCTCAAACGAAGAGCCTGAAAAGGCAGATTATGATTATCTTTGCAATGGAAAGGCCTGATTTTCCGAATATCCGGAATCTCAGGCGGCACGACACCAATTAAACACAATCGATATGTCCGACATAAAAACAGACAGCAGAGTCGTCATGACTCTTGACGCCGGCGGCACCAACATGGTCTTCGGCGCCATGCGTGGCGGCGAGTTCTGCTGCGAACCAATCACGCTTCCCTCCAACGCCGACAACCTTGACCGCTGCCTCGGCACGATGGTCAAGGGTTTCAGCAGGATCAAGGAGGAGCTCGGAGAGGAAAACCCCGTGGCGATCAGTTTCTGTTTTCCGGGCCCCGCCGACTACCCTGACGGCATCATCGGAGGCTATCTTCCCAACTTCCCGTCTTTCAGGGACGGAGTCGCCCTCGGCCCGTTCCTTGAGGACACGTTCGGGATTCCGGTCTTCATCAACAACGACGGCGATCTCTATGCCTACGGCGAGGCTCTCGGCGGTGCTCTCCCGGAAGTCAACGAAAGGCTTGCCAAGGCCGGCAGCGCGAAGCGTTACCGCAACCTCGTCGGCTACACCTTCGGTACCGGTCTGGGAATAGGTACGGTGATAAATGGTGAACTCAACCGCGGTGACAACTCCTGTGTCGAGACGTTCTGCCTCAAGCATCCGGACAGGCCGGACATCATCGTGGAGGACGGAGCCGCGATCCGTGCCGTGAAAAGGGTTTACGGAGAGCTGACCGGCAATCCTGACCACGGTCTTGAGCCTAAGGATCTCGCCGAGGTCTGCGAGGGACGCAGACCCGGAGACAAGGAGGCGGCGATCAAGGCTTTCGACAAGATGGGCGAGGTGGCCGGCGACGCGATGGCCACGGCCGTGACCCTGATCGATGGCCTCATTGTGATCGGCGGCGGCGTGATGAACAACTACAAGTACTTGATGCCTGGAATATTACGTACCATGCGCGGTAAGATGCACCAGCTCACCGGCGAGGAACTCCCGCGCGTCCAGATGAAGGTCTATAATCTCGATGATCCGGCCGAGTTCGAGCAGTTCGCCCGCGGCGAGGCGCGTTCCCTGAAGGTTTACGGAAGCGACCGCGAGGTTGTCTATGATCCTCAGAAACGGACCGGCGTGATGCGTTCCAAGATCGGAGCCAGCAAGGCCATCTCTCTCGGAGCCTACGCTTTCGCCCTCGCCGAGCTGGACAAGAAATAGTTATAAAGGAACTTAACGAATATGTACCCTCTGAAATTTGAGCCCTATCTCCGCGAAATGGTGTGGGGCGGAGAAAAGATCGCCCCGTTCAAGGGCGTCAAGACAAAACAGCACAAGATCGGAGAGAGCTGGGAGATCTCGGCCGTCCCGGGTCACGTCTCCACGATAGCCAACGGCTCGCTCAAGGGCAGAAGCCTCACCGATGTGATGAATGAATATGGTCCCGACCTTGTCGGCAGGGAAGTTTTTGCCAGGACAGGTACGGAATTCCCGCTCCTCATCAAATTCATCGATGCCAAGAGCGACCTGTCGATTCAGGTGCACCCGAACGACGAACTTGCCGCCAAGACCCACCCGGGGATGAAGGGCAAGACCGAGATGTGGTACGTCGTGGGAGCCGATGAGGGAGCTCATCTGCTGAGCGGCCTCACGGAGTGGATCACTCCCGAAGAATATGAGGAACGTGTCAACGAGCACACGATCACCGACGTGCTGGCAAGTTACCCGATCTCTCCAGGGGATGTGTTCTTCCTCCCCGCCGGCCGCATCCACGCCATCGGGGCCGGAGCCTTCGTCGCCGAGATCCAGCAGACTTCCGACTTGACCTACAGAATCTACGACTATGGCCGTTTGGGCCTTGACGGGAAGCCACGCGAGCTTCACATCGAACAGGCCAAGGAGGCCATCGACTACGATGTCTATCCGGACTACAGGACTGAATATTCCCATGTCAAGGATGCGGAGACTGAACTGGTGAGCTGCAAGTACTTCACCACCTCGCTCTTAGACCTCGACAGGCCTTGCGCCAAGGATCTCTCAGGGCTTGACTCATTCCTGGTCGTGATGTGTGTCGCCGGAAGCGGCACTCTCACGGACCACGAGAATGACGGGAAGGAGCACACCGTCACCATCCGTCAGGGCGAGACCGTCCTCATCCCCGCCACCTCAACAGCCATCGAGTTCCGCCCTGATCCCGCGATGACCTGCCTCACCAGCAGCATCGGGTAGCCGGCAATTTTTCCTCATAAGGGTGGGGAGGTAATCGCCAATACGGGAAACGAGTGAATCCCCCAACCCGCAGTGGTTTGTTGGAATACCGTTTGGAGAATGTTGAAAAAAGTTGGCGCTGTCATGGTTAAAGACAGTGTCAACTTTTTTTGTTCAAGTTATTTAGGATCTTTGATCACCCTCCTTCGATCCTGTCAAGGCAGAAAGAGGTTGTCTATCGTTCCCAGGCGAGGGCGGAGGCGCCGAGGATGGCGGCGTCGGACTCTTTGAGCTGGGAATAGACGAGCTGAACTTTGTTCTTCCAGAGAGGGAGGACGTTGTCGTTCATCGAACGGAGAATCGGCTCGGTGAGGAACTCCTTGCTTCGGGCGAGACCGCCGAAGAGGACGATGGCCTCCGGAGCGGAGAATGCGATGAAGTCGGCGAAAGCCTCGCCGAGGAGTGTGCCGGTGTATTCAAAGATCTTGATCGCAAGTCTGTCGCCTTCCTTGGCAGCCTCGTAAACATCCTTTGAGGAGATGTTGTCAAGACTGCGTAGGGATGACGGCTCCTCGCTCATGTCCAACCACTCTCGGGCGGTTCTGGCAACACCCATGGCTGAGCAGTAGGTCTCAAGACAACCGTTCTTGCCGCAGTTGCAGTGACGTCCGTTGTGGCGCACGATCGTGGTGTGGCCAAGCTCGCCGGCGAACCCGTCATGGCCGTAAACCATCTCTCCGCCTATGACGATTCCGCTTCCGACTCCGGTCCCGAGGGTGATCATGATGAAATTCTTCATCCCCCTCGCGGCTCCGTAGGTCATCTCGCCCATCGCGGCGGCGTTGGCGTCATTGGTAAGGGTCACAGGGATGCCGCCCATAGCCTCGGTCAGCATCTTCGCGAAAGGAATCGCGCCCGCCCTTCCCCATGAAAGGTTCACGGCGTTCTCCACCTCGCCTGTGTAGTAGTTGGCATTCGGGGCGCCCACTCCGATCCCGCGGATCTTACCTTCGGCACCGGCGTCAGCGATGATTTTCTTCAAGGCCACCGCAAGTTCTTCAATGTAAGGCTCCACGGCAGTGTGGGTGTCTGAACGGATGACGGTCTGCGCAAGCACGGTTCCACGCGCGTCAACCACGCCGCATTTGGTGGTCTGCCCGCCTATGTCTATTCCTATTACTAAATTCTGTTCCATTTGTGAATATGTAAAATAAGAGCGGTGTCCGACCACCTCGGAAGGGTAATCGGACACTGCACATGGATTATTACTCTACAGGGATGTCCTTGTTGACGTTCTTTGAGCCGGCCGCAGCGTAATAGATGAGGTAGGCCAGGCAAAGTACGATGAGCCAGTAACTTTGGAGGGAGCCGACCTTGTCGGCGATGAAGTTCTGGATGAACGGAATGATGCCGCCGCCGCAGACGAGAGCCATGAAGATGCCGGAAGCGGCAGCCGTGTACTTGCCGAGGCCTTCAGCCGCTAGATTGAAGATCGCTCCCCACATGATAGAGGTGCAGAATCCGCAAAGAAGCACAAAGACAAGGGCGATAGGAATCACCTTACCGGCAATCGCCACTGTCACGGTCTCAGGGATGAAGACCACGCAAAGGATGAAGGCGATGGCCACGGCCGAAGTCGAGAGAAGCATCGCCTTGCTGCTGACCTTGGCTCCGACGCTCGCTCCGATCAGACGTCCGAGAAGCATGCAGAACCAGTAGCCGCCGATCATCGTGCCGGCAAGGGCCGGACCCACTCCGTCAAGTCCGGAGAAGTACACGTTGGCGGTGTTCGGGATGCCGACCTCAATGCCCACGTAGAAGAAAATGGCGACGGCGCCGAGAACGAAATGACGGAATGAAAGAGGTCCGTACGGATCCTTTACCTTGTTGCCGGAGAGCCGGGCCGCCTTCTCCTCAGGGGTTTCCATATGGGGCTCAGGAATCTTCGTGAGCAGGATCACGATGAAGGCGATGGCGAAGATGGCCATTGCGATTATCATCACCGGAGCGGCCTTGGCCACTGAAGCGTCCTTTATGCTGCCGCCCACGAGCCAGCCTACGAAGACCGGAGCGATGGTCGCACCGATGGAGTTGCATGAGCCGCCCCACTGGATCAGCTGGTTGCCCTTGTTACCGCCGCCGCCCAGAGTGTTGAGCATCGGGTTGACGACGATGTTGAGCATACACATGGAGAAACCGGCTATGAAGGCTCCGAGCACGTAAACGCCGAAAGACTCAGCATAGCCTGAAAGGAACTGAACCCCTACTCCGATGAAGCCGATTACGACAGCGAGAAGAGAGGTGAACTTGTAACCCTTTCTCTTGAGAATGAGTCCGGCAGGGATGCCCATGCACGCATAGGCGATGAAGTTGGCAAGAGATCCGAGCTGGGACAGAGCCTTGGACGCTCCGAACTGGTTGGTGACAATCACGCCCATCGATCCGGCGAGGTTCGTCACGAACGCGATCATGAAGAAAAGTGCGAACATCACAATGATGGCCGCAAGGTTGGAATTCTTATTACCCATATTGAATGTTTATTAAAATATGCAGTGTCATCCGTGGTAATCTTGACAAATTTACAAAATAATTTCAAATTTGACCGAATGGCTTTAAAAATCCGTCTTGTGGAATGACCTTTATGGGATTATTGCTAACTTTGAACAAAGAATATTCATGAATATGAAAACCATAATCGACGTTAACGCGCATCTGCACACACCGTACTCATTCAGCGCCTTCACAGACGTGAGGCAGGCTCTCGACATGGCCGCCGCGGAGGGCGTGGGAGTGGTTGGGATCAACGACTTCTACAGTCTGGACGGCTATCGGGAGTGGAATGACGAGTGTTCGGCCAGACATCTTTACCCGTTGTTCAACATAGAGTTCATCTCGCTGAACAGCGAGGATCAGGCGGCAGGGCTGAGGGTCAACGACCCGAACAACCCGGGACGGACCTACCTCAGCGGAAAGGGGCTGGCCTATCCGGTGATCCTTGGTGGGGAAGAGGCTCGGATGCTTGCCGATGTGAGGGCGGAATCCAACGCCCAGGTCGAGAAGATGTGCGCCAGGCTGAACGCCCATCTGGACGCGGTCAAGGCCGGGTTCAACATTGATTTCAGGCAGGTTGTCAAAGATCTGACCAGAGGCTCGGTGCGTGAGCGTCACCTTGCCAAAGCTCTCAGGATGGTCGTTGACGCAAGGTCCGGCAAGATCGAGGACAGGCTCGCCCTCTACGAAAAGATCTTCGGAGGCCAGCCGCTGAAGTCTGCCCCGGACAATGCGGCGGCGGTGGAGAACGAGATTAGAAGCAGGCTTCTCAAGGCCGGAGGCGCGGCGTTTGTCCCGGAGGATCCAAAGGCGTTCCTGCCGATGGAGACCGTCTGCCGGATCATCAAGGCGGCCGGCGGAATCCCGACCTACCCGTTTCTCGCCGATGACGCGAAAGGCAACTTCACCGATTTCGAAGGCGATCTCCAGAAAGCCGCCGACATTCTGAAAAGGCGTGGAATCAAGTCGGTTGAATTCATCACGACCCGCAACACGACAGCCGTGCTTGAGGAATATTCCGGCTACCTTCAGGACGAGGGATTCATCGTCACTTTCGGCTCGGAACACAACACGCCGGAACTTGAGCCGATCCGTCTGCGCACCCGGGACAACTCCGACGGACTCAGCGGGAAACTGCGTGAGACCAACTACCGGGGAGCCTGCGCCGTGGCGGCACATCAGGCAGGGCTGGATTCCATCGAGGCGGGTGACGAACTGATCCGCAGGACGTTGTCTCTTTAGGGTCATGTCAAAGAGGCAGGACATAACACATAACTGATACACGAATATGAAACAGATTGAAGACCTTATCGCGATTTCCAGGAAGTTCGGGCAGGACTCCCGGTTCGTGATAGCTGGAGGTGGAAACACTTCCTACAAGGATGAGAACAGACTTTGGGTCAAGGCCAGCGGCCACGCCCTTGCGACAATAACGGCGGAGGGATTCGCCGTCCTTGACAGATCCCTTCTGAACCCTATGGGTGAAAAGGCTTACAGTGACGACACGGCGATCCGCGAGGAGCAGGTAAAGAACGACCTCGCCATTGCCTGCCTGACAAAGGACAGGAGGCCGTCCGTGGAGACATCCCTGCACAACTGCATGGGATTCGCTTTCGTGGTGCATCTGCATCCGACCCTTGTCAACGGCCTGATGTGCTCGGTGAACGCGGAGGCGGTCTGCGGGGAACTTTTCCCGGAGGCCCTTTACATTGAATATACAGACCCTGGCTACACTCTCTTCAAAAAGGTTCATGACCGGATCCGGGAGTACAGGACCGCGAACGGCCGGGAGCCGCAGGTGATCTTCCTTCAGAACCACGGAATATTCGTGGGCGGGGACACCACCGCGGAGATCGAGAGAATATATTCTGAGATCCTCGGGAAACTTGAAGCCAAGGCCGGGGTGCTTCCGGAAGGAGAGACACCGGTCTCCGGGACCGTGACAGATGTCGTTCCGGCCATCCGTCAGATGCTCTCACGTTCCGGAAGGGGACTCAAGACCTTGAAAGTCACCAAGAACGCCCTTGTGGATTACTTCCTTGATGGTCGCTTCGACAAGATAGCGAAGCCGTTCACGCCGGACATCATCGTGTACTGCAAGAGTGCTTACATATTCATTGACGCAGAGTCAGATGAAGAGATTCTCAGGCAGGCGGAGGAGAAGATCGAGGCTTTCGTCAGCGAGAGAGGCTATACACCTAAAGTTCTGCTTATCAATAGTATCGGTCTTGTGGCCGTGGGAGACAACTCCAAGAACGCCCAAATCATCACTGACGTGTTCACCGACGCGATGAAAGTGGCGTTCCTCGCACAGAGCTTCGGCGGGGAACACCCGATGGAGCAGGCCTGGATTGACTTCATCGATAACTGGGAAGTGGAGAACTACCGCCGCAAGGTCGCCGCCGGCTCGTCAAAGGGCCGCGTGGAAGGACGCACGATCATCGTGACCGGAGCCGCCCAGGGATTCGGGGAGGGCATAGCCCGTGAGCTGATGGCGCAGGGAGCCAACATCGTGGTGGCGGACCTGAATGAGGCGACCGGGGAGAAGACCGCCGCCGGCTTCAATGAAAAGGCAGGATCCAACAGGGCCATATTCGTAAAGACAAATGTCGCCGACATGGAGAGCCTCCGGAACCTGATGAAGGAGACCATCGTGAACTTCGGCGCGCTGGACGCGTTTGTCAGCAACGCCGGAGTGGTACGCGCCGGAGGATTGGACGTGATGACCCCGGAGAATTTCGAGTTCGTCACCAAGATCAACTACGAAGCCTATTTCTTCTGCGCCAAGGCGGCCTCGCACATCATGAAGATCGAGACAGCGTGGGATCCTGACTATTTCGCCGACATCATCCAGGTCAACAGCAAGAGCGGGCTGCGCGGCAGCAAGGCCAACTTCGCCTACGCCGGAGGCAAGTTCGGAGGAATAGGCCTGACCCAGTCCTTCGCCCTTGAGCTCGCCCCTTACAGGGTGAAAGTCAACAGCATCTGCCCCGGCAACTACTACGACGGCCCGCTGTGGAGCAACCCGGAGAACGGACTGTTCATCCAGTATCTTAACGCCGGCAAGGTTCCTGGAGCGAAGACCGTGCAGGATGTCAAGGACTACTACCTTTCCCAGGTGCCTATGCGCAAGGGATGCAACCCTGTGGATGTCTGCAAGGCCATTCTCTACGCCATCGACCAGACCGGAGAGACCGGGCAGGCCATCCCTGTGACTGGAGGTCAGGTCATGCTGGCATAATTGATAATTGACTGTAATTCATTAATATCATGAAACAACTTGATGTAAATCTGATGCATCCGGCCGAGCAGATAGCGATTATCATCGGCAGGATCTATCGCAGCGAGATGACCACGACCTCCGGTGGAAACCTGTCCATCATGGACGGGAACGGGGACATGTGGATCACCCCGGCGGGGATTGACAAAGGTTCGCTGACCCCGGCGGACATCATGTGCGTGAAAGCCGACGGGACCATCATCGGTCCTCACAGACCTTCTTCCGAATATCCGTTCCACAAGGCCATCTACAGGATGAATCCGCATATTCATTCTGTCATCCACGCCCACCCTCCCGGACTGGTCACATTCAGCATGGTCCATCAGGTGCCGGACACGAGCATCATCCCTCAGGCGCGCGCCACATGCGGTCCTGTAGGTTTCGCTGAATATGCCCTTCCGGGCAGCGAGCTTCTCGGAAAGAAGATCGTGGCCGAGTTCAAGAAAAACCCTGACTACAAGGCTGTCATCATGGAGAATCACGGAGTCGTGGTCGCCGGTGATGACATCGCCGACGCTTACCAGAGGTTCGAGACCCTTGAGCTTTGCGCCCGCACCATTCTGAACGCAAAGACCCTCGGAGAGCCTAAATACCTCAACGAGAATCAGATACTACAGCACGAAAAGGCTGTGAACACTCCGTTCCAGCATTTCATGAATGTCGAGCATCCGTCCGATGAGAGGGCCATCCGCTCCGAGATCTGCAAGATTGTCCGCAGGGCCTGCTCTCAGGGACTCATGTGCAGTTCATACGGCACGGCATCCGTGCGTTGGAGAGGCAACGACTTCCTCATCACGCCGTCCAGCATGCAGCGCTGGGATCTGGATCCGGAGGACATCGTGCAGGTGAAGGACGGAATGGTCGAGGCTGGAAAGAGAGCCAGCCGTTCGGTGGCGCTCCACTACGAGATCTACCGCCGCAACCCGAAGGTCAACTCGATCATCCTGACCCAGTCGCCTGCCTTGATGGGATTCTGCACGACCGGAGTGAAATTCGATGTGCGCACCATCCCGGAGAGCTGGATATTCCTTCAGGACATCCCTACATTCCCGTTCGGAAGCCAGTACGACGAACATTTGACCGAACTTGCCGATGAATTCAGGCACAGGCCGTTCGTCATGCTGGAGAACGATTCCGTAGTCGTTACCGGAGACAAGCTCATCAACACTTTCGACCGTCTTGAGGTGGCTGACTTCAGTGCCCGCTCACTGATCCTGGCCGCTCCTCTGGGCAAGTTGAATCCGATCACTGACAAAGAGATCGAGGAACTTCGCGTGGCGTTTCACGTCGGAGAATAAGTTTATTGCCAAAGAAGCTGTGCCGCAACCGGAAATCGGACGGACCGCTAAAAAATAAATTTCCTCCAGGATTTTGCACGTTACCAAAATCCTGGAGGAAATTTATTTTTACCGGATCAATGCTATTCCCCGGCGATGATCTTCGTGTCCTCGGCGCGGTCGATTCCGACACGCTTCTCGAAGCGGTTGCGCTTTTCGATCAGGGCTTCCTTGTGGCGGAGAACCCAGTTCTCGATGTAGATCGCGGCGCACGCAAGGAAGAAATAGATGATGGTCTGGGCAATCATCGCCTTCATCTGCACGTCCGCGGCTCCCATGTCACCGCCGGCGGTACTCATGTTGATGAATCCCTGAGCGCCGAATGTGGACGGGAATATGTAGGAGAACACTTTCCAGAATCCCGGGAACGCCACCGTAGGCCATGAGCAGCCTGTCAGGAACAGAGCCACCGGCGACATGGCGAGGAACAGGACGAACACGGATTCCCTCCTCGTGATCAGCGTGCTCCAGGTCATGC
The DNA here is from genome assembly GCA_963639865.1 of bacterium. Taxonomy (GTDB): domain Bacteria; phylum Bacteroidota; class Bacteroidia; order Bacteroidales; family UBA932; genus Cryptobacteroides. The sequence continues at coordinate 15,508 of CAVHWO010000023.1, forward strand.
TGAAGAACACGCAGTCGGTGATGAAGAACACCAGCAATGCCAGTACATCGTGGAACTCACCTCTCTGCGGGATTCCGAATATGGCCGGAACGATGAATGCTATGTACATGCCCACGGCAAGGTACAGCAGCCAGTAGGCTCCTCCGCGCCCCAGAACCACACGGCCTACTCCGTGTCCTTCAAGTCTGTCCGGAAGCGAGGCGAAACTGTGGTTCCTTTCCCTCGCGGTTCCCACCAGCAGGGACATTCCGTAGAAAAGCGTCTGCTGGATGATGATCATCAGGATGGCCGAGATAAGGAAGAAACTGTAGCTGGAGGCCCTGTTGTAGGGGTTGTTGTCCTCGTAGCCGAGAGGCTTCACGGTCTGCGAGGCGGACTGTTCCGTCATGCCCAGCATCGAGTACCTTTCCATCTGGATCTGCCCGACCTCGTGAAGCATCACGAAGTTGGTGGCCATCAAGGCGTTCTTGTAGTACAGGAAACTGCTCATGTCCGCATATAGCGACACGGTGGAAGTCTCGTTCCTGGCCAGTTTCTCCCCGAAGTCGGACGGGAACATGAGAATGCCGTTGACCTTGCGTTCCTGCATCATCTTCTCCGCCTCGGCCATATTCACACATTTCGCCGCGACCTCGACCTCCCTCGTGGCGTCGATCTCCCTTATGAAGCGATGGCTCTCCGGGCAGTCGGCATTGTCCACCACGGCGATCGGGGTGTCGGAAAGGATTCCGTTGAGATAGACGACATTGTACAGTAGAGGATAGGCCAGTCCGGCCACCAGGAAGATCAGCAGCACGCCGCTGTCCGAGAAAATCTGGCGGAACTCATGGCAGAATATGCCCCAGAAGTCCTTGATCCAAGTCTTTGCGTATGAACTTTTCATGTCGTGTCAGTCTTTAGGGAAATTCTGATGGATGTATGCTCTCTTCAGGCGTGGCAGTCCGATGAGCGGGACGAGGATGAAAAGCAGCAGATAGACCGCCTGTCTCCACCATCCGGCGAATCCGGCCCCGAAAATGGCCTCCTGGACATAGAACTCATAGTAGTGCCTGAGCGGGAACGCCTCGGCAAGCCCTTGGACGTAAGGCGGCATGGCCTCGATCGGAAGGGTGAAGCCCGAGAGCGAGAATCCGAGCACGCTGTAGAGCGCACCGATGCTGAGGGCCAGCCTCGGCACAGGAAGCATCTCGATGATGAACACGGCGATCGCCTCGCTTGCGAAGACCATCAGGAATATTCCGATGAACATGTTCCAGATCGAACCGGCCAGCGGGAAGTTAAGCCTGTGGTACAGAAGCAGAATCAGGATCAGTCCTATCGCGGAGAACGTCAGCGTCCACACCAGCAGCTTGCCTGCGAGAGCCGTCACGATCGAGTCCCCTGAAGTGCGGAGCAGATGCCTGGAGGTACCGTATTTCAGTTCCGCTCCCAATGAATAGATCAGGACGATGATCACGATCATCTCCAGCACGCCCGGAAGCAGGACGCTCGTGAGGTAGTAACTGTAGTTGGTGGTGACATTGCCGATCTGGTGCAGGTCGATGTCTATCGGCCGGATCATTCCCATTATCTGGCTGTCGTTGTAGCCTCTGGCCCTGAACGCCTGTCTCTGCACGGCTCCGTTGGTCAGGTTGACCATAGTCAGCAGATCCTTCCAGGCCAACGCTCCGCTGACGAAGTACAGGCCGTTGACATAGAATGTGATCTTCGGCTGTCTGCTCGCCTGGATGTCATCGTTCATTCCGACAGGGATGACACACACGGCGGAGATCCTCCCCCTGTTCATGTCCTCCCTCGCCGCGGCGAACGAGTCGTAGTGGACGACCTTGCCCAGCTGGGTCGCGTCCAGCTGCTGGCTGAAATTCCTGGAGGTTGACGAATAGTCATAATCCACCAGACCGATAGGAATGTCGCTTGGCAGACCGTCCTTCAGAAATGTCAGGAAAAATATGGCGCAGAAAGCGATCACCCCCACGGAACCCAGAAGATAGATCGGGCGTTGCCTGATGATCCTGAGTTCGCGGCGGGCCACCGCCACTATTTTCTGCCAATTGTTCATGATTCTTTACTTTACGATAGCAGACATGCCCGGACGTATGCCGTCAACCTTCACGTCCGGAACGGCTCTGACCTCGAAGGTCTTGGCATCGTACATTCCGGTCTCTTTCGTGGCCTTCCAAGTGGCGTAGGACTCGCGGACGGCGACGTAGTTGACAGTGGCCGGAACCTCCTTCCCGTCAAGGGCGGGAATGGTCACGGTGATCTTGTCACCCTGCTTCATGCCGTGGAGGTAGTCCTCACGGACGTTGAACGTGAACCAGATGTCGTTCAGGTCTGTGACACTGGCCACAGGAGCGCCCTGGCCGACCAGCTCTCCGACTTTCGGGAATATGGCGGAGATGATTCCGGCCGACGGAGCGGTCAGGTACAGTTCGCCAAGGTAGGCCTCAACCTCCATCAAGGCGCCGTCGGCCTGATCCACAAGAGCCTGGGCAGAGGCCTTGTCCTCCGCGCGGGCACCGTTGACAGCCATGTCATACTGACTCTTTGCGGCTTTCGTCTGGGCGACGGCGGCATCGTACTTGGCCTTGACCTCGTCGTACTTCTGTGCGGCGATGACCTTCTGGTCGTAAAGTCTCTGGATTCTCTCGAAAGACTTCCTCATCACGTCCTCCTGCACAAGGGCTGTCTGATAGAGCTCGTACGCGCCTATGATCTGCTCCTGTCTGGCGCCGTTCCGGGCTTTCTGGCTCTGGGCGCTCACGGCCGCTTTCACGGCATTGGCCTGGGCGAGTTTCGCGCGGACCTCAGGAGAGTCGATGAGCGCCACGGTGTCGCCCTTGCTGACCATCTGGCCTTCCTTGACGTACATCTCCTCGATCCTGCCAGGAACCTTGCCGGAGACCCTGTACTCACTGGCCTCGGCCTCGCCCTGGATAACCAGCGGCTTTGGCTTTGAGACGAAATAGCCGATGACAGCGATCAAAAGAATGATCACTATGAGCGCCACAATGCCGATCACGAGATTGTAGCTTTTCTTTTCCTTTTCCATGATATTCGTTGATTTTTATTATTTCCTTTGATTATCTCACCTGCGCGCGGTTGTTGCCCTCGGCCTTGTCGAGGTTGGCGGCGAGCATCTGGAGTTCGATTCCCGCATCGATATATTCAGAATGAGCCTTGAGCCATGCGGTCTGGGCGGCGAGTGCCGTGTTTGTCTCGATCACGCCTTCCTCGAAGCCGACTGTGGCGGTGCGGAGGTTCTCCTCGGCGCTCGCAAGGTTGTTCCGGGCCATCGTAAGTTTCTCCAGCGCCTCGCCCTCCTGCTTGCGGAGCTGGGTGACCTGAAGGTTGATCAGGTTCTTGGCATCCTCCAGCTGGGTTCTGTAGAGGGTGGCCTCCGCCTTGGCCTTGCGTGTCTTGCTGAGAGCCTCGAAGCCGTGGAAAATCGGGATGTTGACCATCACTCCGGCGTTGAAGAATCCGCCCCAGTCTTTCTGGAAACCGTTCTTGATGTTAGGGTTTGTGACGGAATAGCCTGCCATCAGGGCGACCTTCGGCATCATGTCGGCTCTGGCGACCCTGACCTTCCCGTCGTAGATTCTGGACGCGAGCTCAAGGCTTCTGGTCTCCGGTCTGTCGGCATAGATCTGGTCGAGATCCTTTCCGGTACCGATCTGCGGGACAGGAATGTCGGAAAGAGTCTCGTCGGCAAGGACGATTTCCGAATTGAGATCCAGACCGATCTGCTTGCACAGAAGCATCTTGGCGAGAGTTAGACCGTTGTCAGACTTCGTCTTGAGCATGTCGGCCTCGTTGGCTTTCACCTTTATCTGAAGGGCATCGGATTCAGTTGCGACACCTTCCCTGACAGAAAGATTGACATCATGCTCCATCTTGTGAAGGAGGTCTGCGTAGGCGTCAGCGAGTTTCTTCTTGTTGGCGATGGAGACGATCTGCCAGTAAGCCTGATCGACATCCACGATCACCTGCTGGTACTGCTGGTCGTACTGTGTCTTTGACAACTCCTCTGCCAATTTGGCAATGTGGTTGGCTGCCACAATCTTTCCGCCCATGAAGACAGGCTGCTGGACTGTCACCGAACCTGCGAATATGTTGCTCAGATCCGGATGGAAAGCATCGTCAATCTCCTTGCCCAAAGCGTTGATGGTCTGCGACATGTCCGTTTGGGACAGGGCACCGAGAACAGTCTGCCACATCGGGCTGTTCATGTACTCGAGAGCGGCGGCCGGATTGGATTTTATGGCGGTCATCAGTTCCTGGGTGAAACTCTGGGTCTGTGAATGAATCAGGGTACCCATGTTCTGAAGCATCTGTGATGTCGCGTCACCGACAAGGGCGATGTCATTGGCGTTGTAGATGTAAGCGCCTGTAGCGGAAATGTTTGGGAGATAGTTTGCGAACGCTGTCTTGCGGTCATAGCCGGACATCTCAATCTTGGTCTCGGCCTGTTTCAAGGTCTTGTTGTTCTCGATCGCCATTTCACGGCATCGCTCCAGCGTCAGCGTCTGCTGGGCATTCATCGCCATCGGCACCAGGGCAAGGGCGAGGAACGTTGAGATTTTGACAATGTACTTGTTCATATTCATAAATCTTATTTTCGTTATCATGCCAAGAAATTAATTTACTACAAATTAATTGCCAAATTACACCATTGGGATGAATGATCGGATGCTGTAATTGTCAAAAGGTAGAATATTGCGAAATTTTGCAATAACCGGAATATTCTCTAACTTTACCGCCGGACAATGGAAAACATTTCACGGCATGCCTGATTCGTTATTGAACATAGGTCTCAAGCAGATCAGAAAACTCATCCCGGTGCAGAACGAGATCCAGCTTGGAGACGACTTCTTCATCCTGGACGTCAAGTACAGCAACGACCATCAGTTTCTGAAATATCCTTGCCGCAGTGATGCCTACATCGCTATTTTCTGCAAATCCGGCAGACTGGACGTGGAGCTCAACCTGCAGTCATATTCAGTGAGCAAGGGAACATTGTTCGTGGGAACGCCGGGCAACATCATCAAGATAAACAGGTCGCGGCAGGATGATGACAGCGTGTTCGAATTCATCGTCATCGCAATCTCCAAGGAGTATCTTTCCAGCATAAGTTTCGACTTTAAGAAAATTTTCGATGACCGCATGAAGCTGCTGACAGAGCCGTGCATTAAGTTGAACGACAAAAACATCGCCTTCTGCTCCCGGTATCTGGACCTTTTCGGAGACATTCTTTCCTCAGACGTGCCTAACAAGAGGGAGGCTGTCGGTTCTCTGATAGCGTCGCTGTTCTACATGCTTGGCGGTCTGATGGAGAAGAGTGCGGTGACGGCCCCGGAAATGCCGGGCGCGGCGGTCAACACCAGAGTGAAGCTGATCTTCGAGCACTTCATGTCGCTTGTGACCGAACATCACACATCGGAGCGGAACATGGCATTCTATGCCAACCGTCTGGGTCTGACTCCGAAGTATCTTTCCAAACTCATCAAGCAGGTCAGCGGGCGTTCGGCTCCGGACTGGATTGACTCCTTTGTCATTCTTGAGGCCAAGAACATGCTCAAGTACACCGATGACAGCATCAAGGAGATTGTCTTCAAGTTGCATTTCCCGAATCCGTCCGTGTTCTACAAGTTCTTCAAGGCGCACACCGGATTGACCCCGAGCGAGTACAGGAACGGGTAGGGGAATGCTCCGGACAGAGGTGCGATGATCTCACAGGAGCGGAGGGAACGGCCCTCCGCATCAATCTGTAAGCAAACATCAAGTCTTTGATAACGGATCTGTGTAAAAATCGTTTTAAAAAATTAACGAAAAAACATTGCATATTCAATAAATCTTAATACCTTTGCCTTCGGACAGACAAAAGTTCTTTTTGTTGTCTATTTGTTAAGTTCGTTTTATATACAACAGGCCGTCGCTTTGGGGAAAGCGGCGGCCTATCAGTTTTTCGGAAACCGGAATCCGGAAGATTCAATGACCGCAAAAAGGCCTTGCAGAGGAATTTCTGCAAGGCCTTTTGCGGAGAGGACGAGATTCGAACTCGTGATACGGTTACCCGTATGCAGGTTTAGCAAACCTGTGGATTCAGCCACTCTCCCACCTCTCCGGATGTTCTGGCCGAACGGTTGTCAAACCTTTCGTCGCTGTTTGGACTGCAAAGATACAAATTTTTCTTTGTTTCCAAGAATCTTGTGAAGAATTAGTTCAAGGAACGGGCCGGTGACGGAGTCCGGGTTATGGGAGATGTCTTCCGGGGTGCCCCGGGCGACGATCTGACCACCGCGCCGGCCGCCGTCAGGACCGAGGTCGAAGATGTAGTCCACGCTCTTGAGGACATCCAGATTGTGTTCGATGATGATGACGGTGTTGCCTTGATCCACAAGCTGCTGCAACACGCCCAGCAACACCTTGATGTCCTCGAAGTGGAGGCCGGTCGTAGGCTCGTCCAGAATGTACAGGGTGTTTCCCGTAGCCTTTCTGAACAGTTCCGCGGCCAGTTTCATCCTCTGGCTTTCGCCTCCGGAAAGCGTGACGGCGGATTGTCCCAGATGCACATAGCCGAGCCCTACATCAACCAGCGCCTTCAGTTTCTGGGCGATGGCCGGAATCGGCTTGAAGAACTCGTAGGCCTCGCTGATAGGCATCTCAAGAACGTCGTTGATGCTCTTGCCCTTGTAATGCACGGCCAGGGTGTCCTCCTTGTACCTTCTGCCCCTGCACTCGTCGCAGACCACATTCACGGAAGGCAGGAAATTCATCTCGATGACCTTGATTCCGGCTCCCTTGCAGGCTTCGCAGCGGCCCCCCGCCACATTGAACGAGAACCGTCCGGCCTTGAATCCGCGCACCTTGGCATCGGGTGTCTCGGCGAAAAGATTGCGGATGTCGTTGAAGACTCCCGTGAATGTCGCCGGATTGGACCGTGGCGAACGCCCGATCGGACTCTGGTCAATCTCAATCAGTTTGTCGATGTTCTCGACCCCCTCGATCGAATCGTAGGCCAGAGGCCGGAGTTTAGCCCTGTAGAACTTGTTCTTTAGAATTGGCATCAGAGTCTCGTTGATGAGCGAAGACTTGCCGCTTCCGCTCACTCCGCTGATCCCGATGAAGCATCCGAGAGGAAAATCCACGCTGACATTCTTCAGGTTGTTCCCTCTGGCACCCTTGATGCTCAAGAATTTGCCGCTACCTGTGCGTCGGACTGACGGCACTGGTATGGAGTCCTTCCCCTGAAGGTAATCCAGAGTCTTTGACTTTCCGAATATGCAGTGACGGGCGGTCTCCCTGTCCAGCGAAGCCGGAATCTTCCCCTTGTCCGATGAATATTCCATCAGAGCATTCAGGGGGGCGTTCAGGCATATTCTTCCGCCTTCTTCGCCCGCCCCAGGGCCCACGTCCACCAGCCAGTCGGCGCTGATCATCGTCTCGTAGTCGTGCTCCACGACCATCACGGAGTTCCCCTCGTCCCTTAATTCTTTCAATGAGCTGATCAGCTTCCTGTTGTCCCTCTGATGCAGTCCGATGGAAGGCTCGTCCAGAATGTACAGCACATTGACGAGTTTGGAGCCGATCTGCGTGGCGAGCCTTATCCTCTGCCCCTCGCCTCCGGAAAGAGAAGCGGTCGGGCGGTCAAGTGACAGATAGTCAAGGCCTACGTCAAGCATGAACTGAACCCTTTCGCCGAGTTCCTTGAGAATGTCCCGAGCGATGTTGTTCTCCCTTGCGTTCAGTTTTCCGGGCAGGGAGTCGAACCAGGCCTTGAGCTCGGTCATCTCCATCGCGGCCACCCCGGCGATGGTCTTTCCGTCAATCCTGAAGCATAAGGCGTTCTCGTTCAGTCTGGTTCCGTGGCAGACCGGACACACGATCTTCTCGTCGATGTCCTCCACTATTCCATCGAACGTAACCATTTCGGACATTCCGCCTTCCCCGACACGGAACAGTTCGTCGCTCCCGAAGATGATGTGGGAGACGGCTTCGTCCGGGATGGAGTCGATGGGGTCGTACAGCGAGAAGTTGTATTTCCGCGCGATGGAACGGATCACGTCAAATTTCCTGGTCTCCCGTATTTTCCCGAGCGGAACTATTCCGCCGTCCGCTATTGAGACGGAACGGTCCGGGATGATCGTGTCCATGTTCACATCCACAATCATCCCGAGCCCTTTGCAGTGAGGACAGTAGCCTTCAGGAGAGTTGAACGAGAAGGAATGTGGCGCCGGTTCCTGCAAGGAGATTCCCGAATCAGGATCGACAAGATGCTTGGAGAAATGCCGCAGTTTGTCCGAGCCGAACTCCAGCAGGGCCACCGAGCCTTTGCCAAGGTTAAGGGCCGACATCACGGAGTCCCGTACCCGCTTTTCGTCTCCATCCGACGGCTTCAGCTTGTCCACGACAAGTTCGATGAAATGGCTCTTGTAGCGGTCCAGGGCATCCACCTCGTTCAGCGGCAGGACATCTCCGTCCACCCTGACATCGGTGTAGCCCCGCTTGCGCAGCTGGTCGAACAGCTCGCGGTAGTGTCCCTTGCGCCCTACGACCAGCGGAGCGAGCAGGTAGCACTTCCTCCCCCTGTACTCATCCATGATGAGATCCACGATCTGCGAGTCGGTGTAGCGGACCATCTCCTTCCCCGTGACCGGTGAATATGCCCTTGAGGCCCTTGCGTAGAGCAGCCTGAGGAAATCGAAGATCTCGGTGATTGTCCCCACTGTCGAGCGGGGGTTGTTCCCCGTGGTCTTCTGTTCGATCGCGATGATCGGACTTAGCCCCGTGATGCTCTCGACCTCAGGCTTTTCCAGAACACCCATGAAGTGTTTGGCGTAGGTGGAGAGCGTGTCCATGTACCGTCTCTGCCCCTCGGCGTAGATGGTGTCGAACGCCAGCGAGGATTTCCCGCTGCCGCTCAGTCCTGTCACCACCACCAGTTCTCCTCTGGGGATGTCCACGTTCACCCCCTTGAGGTTGTGCGCCTTCGCCCCCCGAATCTCGATATATTCTTTCTTTCCCATCATTTCCTCTTTATTCCGCAAATTTAACGAATATTCAGTAATTTTGTAGTCAAGACAAAATCGGACAAGCAATGGGTCAGGATCATCAACTTAACATAAAGACGTTTGTGTTCAATTCGTTCCGGGAGAACTGCTACGTACTCTGGGACGGAGAGGATAATTGTGTATTCGTGGATCCGGGGTGCTACTGGCCGGAGGAGTTCGCGCGGCTCAAGGAGCTGGTGGAGGCGGAGCGGCTGACCCCGAAGGCGGTGTGGCTGACACACGGGCATTTCGACCACGTGCACGGAGTGATGAAGGTTGTGGGGGAATATTCAGTGCCTGTGCTGATGTCGCCGGAGGACAAGATGATTCTGGACGGCAACCAGGCTGCGGTCAAGGAGTTCGGGCTCACGGCGCCCGATTCTTCGGAGATCAGGACGGTGGACATCAGGGACGGTGAGGTTCTGGACACGCTGGCGGGTTCGCCTTTCAAGGTGATAACCACGCCTGGACACACTCCGGGAGGGGTCTGCTACTACAGCGAGGCGAACAAGGTCCTGCTCAGCGGTGACACTCTTTTCGCCGGGACGATCGGCCGCACGGATCATCCTGGAGGGGAGTATGACCGTCTGATAATCAGTGTTATGGACAAACTTATGGGGCTGCCGGGCGATGTGGATGTGCTTCCGGGACACGGCCATCGCACCACGATTGCCTGCGAGAGGACAAGCAATCCGTTTCTCCAGCCTTTCAACGAACCGGAGGAGGATCCCGACTGGGACGGAGACGGGATAGAGATAAACGGAGGAATATAATGCACATAGGAATAGCAGGAAACATCGGCAGCGGAAAGACCACCCTCACAAGGATGCTCGCCGCCCACTACGGATGGACGCCGAAGTACGAGTCGGTGACCTACAACCCCTACTTGGAGGACTACTACAAGGACATACCCCGCTGGTCGTACAACCTGGAGACCTATTTCCTCGCCCAAAGGTTCAAGGACGTGCTGGAGATAGCCAAAAGCAAGGAGGTGGTCATCCAGGACAGGACGCTATTCGAGGGAGTCCACATCTTTGTCGCCAACAACTATGCGATGGGCAATCTCACCAGGCGTGACTACGAGACCTACATGGAACTCTTCAACGTGATGGCAGCCACCGTGCGCAAGCCGGACCTGCTGATCTACCTCCGCTCGTCGGTGCCTCACCTCGTGGCGCAGATCCAGAAGCGCGGCCGCGACTACGAGCAGACCATGAGCCTTGAGTATCTCAGCGGACTGAACGAACGCTATGACAGATGGATCAGTGAATATGACGGCAAGGTCCTGACCATCGGGACCGACAGTCTCGATTTCGAGAACCGCCCGGAGGACTTCGCCTCCATCACCGACCGCATAGACGCTGAGCTCTACGGACTTTTCCCATTGGAGAAATAATGTTATTTTTGCGGGGAATTGTCTTGACAGCAAGGCCGTTCCCGGACACGCAGGACGGAACAAAAACACATAAAGGATATGCACATCGCGATAGCAGGCAACATAGGCAGTGGCAAGACCACCCTGACAAAGATGCTGGCGGCCCATTACGGCTGGACTCCAAAGTTTGAATCAGTTGATTTCAACCCCTATCTTTCCGATTTCTATGCCGACATGGAGCGTTGGTCGTTCAACCTTCAGATCTATTTTCTGAACAAAAGGTTCAAGGATGTGGTGGACATCTCAAGGCACGACGATGTCATCATCCAGGACAGGACGATCTACGAGGACGCGCGCATCTTCGCTCCCAACCTTCACGACATGGGGCTGATGAGCACAAGGGATTTCGAGAACTATTCGGATCTGTTCGACCTGATGATGTCGCTGGTCAGCAAGCCCGACCTGCTGATCTACCTTAAGTCCTCCATCCCCAATCTGGTGGCGCAGATCCAGAAGAGGGGACGGGAGTATGAAAGCAGCATCCGGATCGACTACCTTACCGGCCTGAACAAGCGCTACGACGACTGGATCTCAAAATACGACGGCCATCTTCTGGTTGTCGATGTGGACAACATCAAGTTCGAGAACCGCCCGGAGGATTTTCAGACCGTGACCGACAGGATTGACGCGGAACTCTTCGGCTTGTTCCCGGAGGTCAGGCAAATTGACGAATAATGATTCGGCAAGCGGCAGGAAACGGGATTTTCCCGCCGCGGATTTGACAAGGATTTTTAACGATTGCTTAATATGTCATCTGAAAGACCTACAATAATCGAATTCGTGGAGCGGTACACCCGCGAGTTCTCCTCACATGTGTTCCTCCGCGAGAAGGTGGACGGAAAGTGGACCGAGACATCATTTGAGCAGACCCGCAAGGAAGGCTGCCGCATAGGAGCCGGCCTCATGGCGATGGGTCTCCGCAAAGGCGACAGGGTCTCGCTTCTGTCGGAAGGCAGAAACATGTGGATTCTCGCCGAGCTGGGCATCCTCTATGCCGGCGGCGTGAGCGTGCCTCTGTCCATCAAGCTTGAGGAAAGCAATGACCTGACTTTCAGAATCCGGCATTCCGAGTCAAGGTTCGTCATCGTGTCCGGCCAGCAACTGCCGAAGATCCGCAAGATCCTTTCCATGCTCGACTGTGTCGAGAAAGTGATCATTCTGGATGACATCCCTGCCGCCAACCCCAAGGAGGTCTCGATGGAATGGGTCCAGGCTCTCGGCGGCAGCTATCTGTTCGACCACAAGGCCGGGTTCGAGGAGCGTTACAAATCCGTGGAGCCTGACGACTACGCCACGATCAGCTACACTTCCGGCACCACGGCCGACCCGAAGGGTGTCCTCCTGACGCACCGCAATTACACGGCGAATGTCGAGCAGGCCCATTCCGTGATCAGTGTCAAGCCTGACTCCACCATGCTCATAATCCTGCCTCTGGACCACTGCTTCGCCCATGTGGCCGGGTTCTACACGATGATGTCCTACTGCGGCAGCATAGCCACGGTCCCGGTCGGAGCCAATCCGCTTGCCACGCTCAAGAATATTCCGCTTGCCATCAAGGAGATCCGTCCGCATGTGATGCTGTCCGTTCCGGCTCTTGCCCGCAACTTCAGGAAGAACATCGAGACCACCATCCACAAGCAGGGACCTAAGGTCGAGCGGCTGTACAACTTCGCTTTGAATCTTGCCATTTCCTACAACAAGGAATATTACAACCGTGGCGGTTTCCTCCAGTTTTGGAAGAGGCCGTTGATGGCCTTGTTCGACAGGGTCATATTCAAGAAGGTACGTGAAGGCTTCGGCGGCAGGATGGAGTTCTTTGTCGGCGGCGGCGCCCTTCTGGACATCGAGCTTCAGAGATATTTCTGCGCCATCGGCATCCCTATGTTCCAGGGCTACGGTGTGTCCGAGGCCACGCCGATCATCTCCGCCAACTCCACCGGCCACGCCATGTTCGGATCCTCCGGCCGCGTCGTGAAACCGCTCGACATCAAGATCTGCGACGAAGGCGGCAACGAGGTTCCGCTACGCACAAAGGGCGAGATCGTGGTTCGTGGCGAGAACGTGATGGCCGGCTACTGGAAGAATCCTCAAGGCACAGCCGAGGCTCTCCGGGACGGTTGGCTGCACACCGGCGACATGGGCTACATGTATGATTCCGAGTATCTTTACGTAGTCGGCCGTTTCAAGTCCCTGCTGATCTCATCCGACGGAGAGAAGTACAGCCCGGAAGGCTTCGAGGATTCACTGACGGACGGCTCCAGGTTCATAGAGCAGGTCATCCTGCACAACAACCAGGATCCTTACACCATTGTTCTGATCGTTCCGGCGAAAGATGCCCTCAAGGAATATGTTTCCTCGAAGGGTCTTGACCCGGCCTCGCATGATGGCAGGGAGGCGATGCTCGGGAAGATCCAGGAGGAGATCGATTCCTACAGGAAAGGCGGTTCCCATGAGGGGATGTTCCCTGAAAGGTGGTTGCCGGCCGCCGTCGCAGTGCTTCCTGAACCTTTCACCGAGCAGAACGGTCTGGTGAACAGCACAATGAAGATCGTGCGCGGCAAGGTTGAGAAGCACTACGCTGACCGCATCGAGTACGCCTACACGCCCGAGGGCAAGAATCTCCTCAACGAGAAGAATCTTGAAAGCATCCTCTAATCGAGGGTATGTATGGCCAGACCGGAACGGAGTTTCGGCTCGAACCACGTGGTCTTCGGAGGCATGATGTTGCCGGTGTCGGCGATGTCGATGAGCTGCTGCATGGAGACGGGGTAAAGGGCGAAGGCGACCTTCATCTCACCGCTGTCAACTCTGTGCTCAAGTTCACCCAGGCCTCTGATGCCGCCCACGAAGTCAATCCGCTTGTCCGTGCGCAGGTCCTTGATCCCAAGCACCTTGTCAAGCACGAGGTTCGAGAGGATCGTGACATCCAGGACCCCGATCGGATCCTTGTCGTCGTACCTGCCCGGAAGAGCCTCCAGAGAGTACCACTTCCCGTCCAGATACATTGAGAAGTTGTGCAGGTGGTCAGGGGTGTAGATTTCCTTACCCGTTTCCTTCACCGTGAAGTTCTCCTCCAGAGCGGCGATGAACTGTTCCTTGGAAAGGCCGTTCAAGTCCTTCACGACACGGTTGTAGTCAAGGATTTTCAGCTGACTTTCAGGGAAGCAGACCGCCATGAAGAAGTTGTACTCCTCGTCGCTGGTGTGGTTCGGATTTTGAGACCTCTTCTCGGCTCCGACACGAGCAGCCGCAGCGGTACGGTGGTGGCCGTCAGCCACATAGAAAGCGTCCACATCGTGGCAGAACAGCCTTGTGATCTGGTCGATGGTCTTGTCGTCATCGATCACCCAGAACTTGTGGCCGAACTTGTTCTCATCGACGAAATCGTACTCCGGAGACTTCTTTACGGTCTGGGCTACAATCTCGTTCAGGATGCGGTTGTCCTTGTAGGCGAAGAACACCGGCTCGATGTTGGCGTTCTGGATGCGCACGTGAACCATCCTGTCATCCTCCTTGTCCTTGCGGGTGAGCTCGTGCTTCTTGATCTTGCCCGAGGCGTAGTCATCCGTGTGGGCGCAGAGTACGAGGCCGTACTGGGTGCGGCCCTCCATTGTCTGGGCATAGACGTAGTAGCATTCCTTAGGGTCGCGTCTGAGCCAGCCCTTCTTCTGCCACTCCCTGAAATTCATCACGGCCTCGTCATAGACTCTCGGGTCGTGATCCTCAAGGATGGGGTTGAAGTCGATCTCGGGCTTGGTGATGTGGAGAAGGGATTTCTCTCCGGCCATCTCCTTGGCCTCCTCGGAGTTCAGCACGTCATAAGGCGGAGCCGCCACTTCTGTCACGATGTCTTTCGGCGGCCTGATCGCCGCGAACGGTTTTACTCTTACCATAATGTCATGTGGTTTTCAAAAGAAGCGGCTCCCGGTACCGGAGGACCTGCAAGGGAGCCGCTGACATATTCATAAAATTACTTGTTGACCTGGAAACGTGTGTTGCCGGTGGCGAAGAAGTCCACGATCTGGCGTGCGGCCGCGAGACCCGCGTTCATGTTGGCCTCGGCTGTCTGTGCGCCCATCTTCTTCGGGGTGGCGAAGATGCGGACACCGAACTTTTCCTTCAATGAGGCGTAGTTGTCCGGCGCCACATCGGTGATGTACTTCAGATCAGTCCTCTCCTCAAGAGCCTTCTCCAGTCCGGCCTCGTCGATGACCTCCTTGCGGGCGGTGTTCACAAGGCACGCTCCCTCAGGCATCCCGGTGATCAAGTCGTAGCCGATCGACCCGATGGTCTCGGGGGTTGCCGGAATATGCACGGAGATGAAATCGCAGGAGGCGTACATGTTCTCCAGCGAGTCGGCCGGCTCCGCTCCCGCCTCGCGGATCTTCTCCGCCGGGATGAACGGGTCGATGGCCATCACGCTCATTCCCAGAGCCTCGGCCTTTTTACCTACCAGCCTTCCCACATTGCCGAAAGCCTGGATTCCGACCTTCCTGCCCTGGATCTCGGATCCTGTGGCAGGGGTGAACTGGTTGCGGCACATGTAGATCATCATTGCTATGGCGAGCTCTGCGACAGCGTTGGAATTCTGCCCCGGAGTGTTCATCACAACCACTTTGTGCGCCGTGGCGGCCGCAAGGTCCACATTGTCGTAGCCGGCGCCGGCGCGCACGACGATTCTCAGGTTCTTCGCGGCGTCAAGCACCTCGGCGGTGACTTTGTCGGAGCGTATGATGAGGGCGTCCACGTCCGCGACGGCGGCGATGAGTTCCGCCGCGTCGGTGTACTTCTCAAGAGCGGCGAACTCGTGTCCGGCTCCCGTGACAATCTCCTTGATCCCGGCGACGGCGGCGGCCGAGAAAGGCTTCTGTGTTGCGACTAATATCTTCATTACGGCTATTTCTTAAGTTCCTCGAATTCCTTCATGCAGCTGACAAGAGCCTGGACATCCTCGACCGCACATGCGTTGTAGAGGGAGGCCCTGAAACCTCCTACGGAGCGGTGACCCTTGATGCCGACCATGCCGCGTTCCTTGGCAAAGCTCAGGAACTCGTCCTGAAGATCCTCGTGTCCCGGAGCCATCACGAAGCAGACGTTCATCAGCGAACGGTCCTCCTTCGCGGCGGTGCCGACAAACAGAGGGTTGCGGTCGATCTCCGAATAGAGCAGGTCAGCCTTTGTCTGGTTGATCTTCTGGATGGCAGGCACGCCGCCGATGCTCTTGAGCCACTTGAGGGTCTCGTTCATCATGAAGATCGAGAACACCGGAGGAGTGTTGTACATGGACAGCTTCTCGATGTGGTTGCGGTAGTCAAGCATCGAAGGGAGGTACCGTGACACCCTTCCGAGAGAGTCCTTCCTGATGATGGCGAAGATCACGCCGGCGGGACCGACGTTCTTCTGCGCTCCGCCGTAGATGAGATCGTACTTGGCCACATCCACAGGACGGCTCATGATGTCGGACGACATGTCGGCGATCAGAGGGACAGGGCAGTCGATGTCCTCCTTGATCTCGGTGCCGTAGATGGTGTTGTTCGTGGTGATGTGGAAGTAGTCGATGTCGGTGGGAATCTCGTAGCCTTTAGGAATGTAGGAGAAATTCTTGTCAGCTGAACTCGCGAGAGCGTAGGCCTCACCTATTCCCTTGGCCTCCTTGAGGGCTTTCTTCGCCCAGACGCCGGTCTCAAGATAGGCGGCTTTTTTCTCAAGGTAGTTCATCGCCACATAGAGGAACTGCAAGGAGGCTCCGCCTCCGAGGAACACGATCTCATGTGTCTCGGGAACATTCAGCAACTCTCTCCAGAGCGCCCGGCACTCTTCCATGGTGGCGTCCCACTCCTTTGTGCGGTGGGAGATGCTGAGAACCGATACCCCTGTGCCCTTGAAATCCTTGAGGGCTTCGATGGCATTGTCGATGGCCACCTGCGGAAGCAGGCAAGGTCCGGCATTGAAAACGTGTACTTTCTTCATTTCCATTACAATTTCAAAGTATTATTAAAACATGTAGTTTAGAATCAAAACTGATTATGTGGTAAATATAGGTAATTAAAAACGATTTGCCCAACGTTTACCGCAAAATTATAATTTATCTGTAGCCGAGCAGGTACGAGATGATGGCCATCCTGACGTACATTCCGCCTCCGGCCTGCTGGAAATAGTAGGCGTAAGGTGTGTCGTCGATGTCTGTGGAGATCTCGTTGACCCTCGGCAGCGGGTGCATGATCTTCATGTTCGGCTTGACCGAACCCAGCATGGAGGCCGAGAGCCGATAGACATCCTTGACCTTGTTGTACTCATCCATGTCCGGGAACCTCTCCTGCTGGACTCTGGTCATGTAAAGGATGTCGCACCCGTTGAGGCCATCCTCTATCCTGTCGGTCTGCATGTAGTCCACACCCTCGCGGTCAAGCATTTCAAGATACTTCCTCGGCATCTTCAACTCTTCAGGAGATGTGAAGATGAAATGCGGGTCGAACCAGCGCAGGGCCTCCACGAGCGAGTGGACGGCCCTGCCGTACTTGAGGTCTCCGACCATGTTCACTGTCAGTCCGTCGAGTCTGCCTTGCGTCTTATTGACGGCGTAGAGGTCGAGCAGGGTCTGCGTAGGGTGCTGGTTCGCTCCGTCTCCGGCGTTGACAACAGGCACCGATGCCACCGACGCGGCGATGTCCGCCGCCCCGGCCTGAGGATGTCTCATCACGATCATGTCCACATAGTTGGACACGATTTTTATGGTGTCCTCCAGGGTCTCTCCCTTTGTCTGGCTGGTGTTGCGGTTGTCAGGGAAACCGATGACCCTGGCTCCCAACCTGTTGACCGCAGTCTCGAAGGAAAGCCTGGTTCTGGTCGAAGGTTCGAAGAACAGGCAGGCCACTACCTTGCCGGCGAGGAAGTTTTGTTCTCTGTCGGCCTCGAACTCCTTGGCCACGTCAAGGATGTGCAGGATCTCATCCTTCGAGAAATCCTGGATTGAAATCAGACTTTTAGGCATAATATTCATGATTTAAAGTTCGTTTATCCCGCAGTTGTCAATCTTGCCGATTCTTGTCCGGAAATCTTCTTCGGAAGAGAGACGCACCCGGATCCGTAGTGTGCATTCGGCTCCGAAATCCTGTCCGCACTGTTTCAGGTCCATGTCCTTGAGAACCTTCATCACGTTGTTCATCGCCTCGTAGCCGAAGCGGACACGAAACCATTTCCCGGCGACTTTCTCTACGGTCCCGGCATTGTCAAGCGCCTCTGCGGCGGATGTCCTGTAGGCGCGTATAAGTCCCGGAATCCCGAGTTTGATCCCGCCGAAGTAGCGCACCACCACCACCAGCACATCACTCAGCCCTCTGGAATCGATCTGTCCGAGAATGGGTCTGCCGGCGGAAGATGAGGGCTCTCCGTCATCATTGGCTCTGAACTTGTCTCCGAGATGGCCCAGACGGTAGGCGTAGCAGTGATGGCGGGCGTCGTGGTACTTCTTCTTCAGGTCTGTGACGATGCTTTTGACCTCGTCTTCTGTCTCGACCGGAAACGCGAATGAGATGAAGCGGCTGCCATTGTCCCTGAACAGCCCTTCAGCCTGTTCTGGAACACTCTTGTAGGAGTCTCGGATGATGTTTTCTGGTGTCTCCATAATCAAAAACAGAGCGGCCGCCGGGCGGTTCGGCAGGCTCACCAACCGGTCGCTGAGCTGTCGAAGCGACATTCCTGAGACACGAAATTAGCGTTTTTCACATAATTTTGCAACCGAACGAGAAATTTTGTAATTTTGAGATGGTTTTGAATCAAAAATATTTATGGTTTATAAATACAGGGTGACCTTGACCGGAATCAAAGGATTCTATCGGGTTTATGAGATGAGGGGAGAAACTACCCTTTACGAATTCCACAAGCAGATGCGTGCGGATATGGAATTTCCGCAGGATCAACTGATTATGTTCAAGGCGATGGACCGTGACGGCGGCGTTGTCGCCCGTTACGGACTTTTCGACCTTGGCAGCGGCACTGTGGACAATGTGACTGTGGCCCAGACCGTCAGTGACGGAGTCGTGATGTTTCTGTACTTCTATGATGTGACGAACCGCAGAAGCGTGGTTGTCACTTTCGAGGGGACCGAAGAGAAGCCTGGATGCTCTCCGGTCATTGTCGAGGTCAAGGGACCGAATCCCGTCGAATTCGAGAACGGCTATGTGGCTTTCGAGGATCTTCCTGACTCCCAAAGACATCTTCCTGGCCAGAAGCCGGACTGGGGGTCGGATGACGATGACGAGGAGGGCGGCGCGTCATCTGTCTCTACTGATGAGGACAGGGACGAGGAAGATTATGACGAGGAGGACGAAGACGACGAGGATGGAAAGATCGTCTTCGACGGGACCGAAGATCTGGACATCTGACGCTTTCGCTGAACATGTCCCGGCGGCTTCTCATAATCCTTGGGCCCACCGCTGTCGGCAAGACTGACTTCAGCGTCTCGAAGGCTTTGGAATATGGCTCTCCGGTGATCTCCTGCGATTCCCGTCAGATCTTTATGAACATGTCGATAGGGACTGCCGTCCCGAATGCCTCGCAGCTTGCCGCCGTGAGGCATTATTTCATCCAGACCGTTCCTGTGACGCAGGCCTACACGGCCGGTGATTACGAGTCGGAGGCGATAGCCTTGATTGAAAGTCTGTTCGAGG
This sequence comes from bacterium, assembly GCA_963639865.1. Taxonomy (GTDB): domain Bacteria; phylum Bacteroidota; class Bacteroidia; order Bacteroidales; family UBA932; genus Cryptobacteroides. The sequence goes on from CAVHWO010000023.1 coordinate 34,665, forward strand.
AGGGACATGAGACCCTTGTGATGACCGGTGGATCGATGTTCTACATTGATGCCGTGTGCAACGGTCTTGACAGTCTTCCGGACGGGGATCCGGCCCTGCGGGCGGAATTGTGGGAAAGGCTCGAGTCCGACGGAGTCGAGTCTCTTGCCGGGGAACTGAAATCGAAGGATCCGCTGACATATTCCCGGATTGACACACACAACAGCCAGAGGGTGATCCGGGCGCTGGAGGTCTGCCTTGTCTCGGGCAGGCCGCTCTCGTCGTTCAAGACGTGGAGCCGGCGGAAGCGTTCTTTTGTGATAGAGAAGATCGGACTGGCCCGGGAGCGTGAGGAATTATATTCCCGGATTGACCGTAGGGTCCTGGATATGATTGACCTCGGCCTCGTCGAGGAGGTCCGCTCGCTGCTGCCGTACCGGAAGTGCCAGGCTTTGCAGACCGTCGGCTACAGGGAAATCTTTGAATATCTTGACGGAAAAATTCCTCTGGAGGAGGCTGTGCGTCTCGTCCAGAGGAACACTCGTCATTATGCCAAGAAACAGCTTACCTGGTGGCGCCGGGATCCGTCAATCAGATGGGCGGACCTTTCCGGCCGGTAGCCGAGGCTTGGGCCGGCCCCGCGGGGGAGCCTTGTGGGATTACTCTACAGGAGCGACATAGTGCTTGACGGAATCAAGCTTGATGTCGAACACGAGGGTTGAGTGAGGCTCGATGTTGTTGGTACCGCGCTCTCCGTAGCCAAGCTCCGAAGGAACGTAAAGAGTGGCCTTACCGCCTTCGCCAAGAAGCTGGAGCCCTTCTGTCCATCCCGGGATGACCCTGTTAAGGGTAAGCATGACGGCCTCCTGCTCCTCCTTGACCTCCTCGATGACTGTGCCGTCGGTGAGGGAGAGTTTGTAGTGAACATAGACAGTGTCCTTGTTTGAGGAAGGCTTGACCTCGCTTCCGGCTTCGGCGATGGTGTACTGGAGACCTGATTCAGTCTCCTGAACCCCGGCTTTCTTGCGGTTGGCGTCGAAGAACTTGCGCTCCTTCTCCTTGTTGACCGCTCCGACATATTCGGACCTGCTCTGGATGAATTCGTTCATGATGCGGTTCATCTCCTGAGGGTTGACCTTGAACTGGTCGGTGAAGTCCTCGTCGCGCGGGCTGCCCTTCGAAGCCACGAAGTCAGCGGCTCCCTTCTTGATCATGTTGAAGTTGAGGTCGCCCATGTTGTAGTTCTTGATCATGGATCCCAACTGGATGCCAAGAAGGTAACTTACCGAGTCAACGGTGGCCTTTGAAGGAAGGAGATCCTTTGCGTTCACCGGTTTCTGAGGTACGGCGGCCACGGCCGTGCTGTCCGCTCCGTCAACCTTTCCGTCAACCTTGCCCGAGTTGCAGGCTGCGGCTGAAAGAACCATCACCGCCACAGCAAACATTTTGATTGTCTTCATACTATTAATTTTATAAGTTGTCCGTGTCTGCCTTCAGGGCACAAGACCCCAAAGATTCCGCAAATATCGTAAAAATAATTGAATTTGTCAGAAACTTTGAGAGGGAGAAAACTTTCAGGTTCTTACTATAAAGAGCCAAAACGTTTGTTTATCCCGAAAACAATCACTATTTTTAGAAATAATTAGAAAATTCTATATGGAAGTTGACTCGTCATCGCTGAATTCCAAACTGAAAGAGTTCTTCGGGTTTGATTCCTTCAAAGGGGATCAGGAGAAAATCATCAGGAATCTTCTGGAGGGCAGGGACACGTTCGTACTCATGCCGACCGGAGGTGGCAAATCCCTGTGCTTCCAGTTGCCCGCTTTGGTGATGCCGGGCACGGCCATCGTGATCTCCCCTTTGATCGCTCTGATGAAGAATCAGGTGGATGTGATCAGGGGTTTTGTGGAGGAGCGGAACGGAGTCGCGCATTTCCTGAACTCCTCGTTGAACCGGGCGCAGATCCAGACCGTCCGCGCGGATGTGCTCTCGGGCGTGACCAAATTGCTCTATGTCGCTCCGGAATCCTTGACCAAGGAGGAGAACGTGGAGCTTCTCCGCGAGGTGAACATTTCCTTTTATGCCGTTGACGAGGCTCATTGCATCTCCGAGTGGGGGCATGATTTCAGGCCGGAGTACCGCCGGATCAAGGACATGGTCCGGATGATAGGCCGCGCGCCGATCATCGCGCTGACAGCCACCGCCACTCCGAAAGTCCAGAATGACATCCAGAAGAATCTGGGGATTCTGGATGCCGCCGTCTTCAGGTCATCCTTCAACAGGCCCAATCTTTACTATGAGGTACGGGACAAGGTAGATCCTGACAAAGACATAATCCGCTACATCAAGCAGCATTCGGGAAAGTCCGGAATCATCTACTGCCTCAGCCGCAAGAAAGTAGAGGAGGTCGCCAGGCTTCTGGAGATAAACGGGATCCGCGCTCTTCCTTACCATGCCGGTCTTGACGCGAAGACCCGGGCGGAGAATCAGGACAGGTTCCTGATGGAGGATGTGGACGTGATCGTGGCGACGATCGCTTTCGGAATGGGCATCGACAAGCCGGACGTGCGGTTTGTCATCCACTACGACATTCCCAAGAGCATCGAAGGCTACTATCAGGAGACAGGCCGCGCCGGCAGGGACGGGCGGAACTCGGAATGCATCACCTACTACAGTTACAAGGACATCCGCAAGCTGGAGAAATTCATGCAGGGAAAGCCTGTCTCCGAGCAGGAGATCGGCCGTCAGCTGCTTATGGACACCGTGGCTTACGCGGAGTCCAGCATGTGCCGCAGAAGGATGCTTCTGAACTATTTCGGAGAGGACTATCCCAAGGACAACTGCGGTCTTTGCGACAACTGTGTCAATCCGCCGGCCACGTTCGACGGCCGCAGGGAGATGTGTCTGGTGATAAGGCTGATAAAGTCGCTCCCGGAGCATTTCAAGATCGATCATCTTGCCGCCGTCCTCGCGGGGCAGACCAACGCGATGATCAAATCCTATTGTCATGACACATTCCCGTTGTTCGGTTCCGGGAGCGGCCACAGTGTGAATTTCTGGTGTGCGGTCATTCATCAGGGACTCATCCTGCACCTGCTTGAGAAGGAGATCGAGACTTACGGGCTGATCTATGTCACCGGGAAGGGAGAGGAATTTTTCAGAAACCCTTACAAGGTGCTTCTCGTGGAGGACAGGACGTTCAAAGGGAAGGGCGGCGATGACGAGGATGACGAGGACGCTCCGTCTTCCGCCATGAAAGGCGGCGGTGGCGACGCGGCTCTGCTGTCCATGCTGAAGAGTCTCAGGAAGGACATGTCGCGGAGACTGAACCTGCAGCCGTGGATCATCTTCGGGGATCCGGCGCTTGAGGACATGTCCATCCTCTATCCGATCACCTACGAGGAACTTCACAACTGTCAGGGTGTCGGTGAGGGGAAAGCCAGAAAGTACGGGAAGGAGTTCATCGACCTGATCCGCAGGTACGTCGAGGAGAACGACATCACCCGCCCCGAGGATTTTGTCGTCAAGTCCGCTCCGACCAAGAGTGCCGACAAGATATTCATAATCCAGAGCGTTGACAGGCGGATGTCGCTGGAGGACATCGCTGACGCGAGAGAGCTTGAAATGGATGATCTTGTGGGGGAGATAGAGGGCATAGTGTCTTCCGGTACCAAACTGGACCTGAACTACTACATCGGCCAGACGATCGACGATGAGGTGGTTCAGGAGATTTATGAATATTTCAAGAATGAAGCGACCTCTGACTCCGTGGAAGAGGCTGTCAGGGTTCTGGGCTCTGACTACGAGGAACTGGAGATCCGTCTTGTAAGGATCAAGTTTCTTTGCGAGGTGGCCTCTTAGATGGTCACCATTTTCAGCCTGCGTCCCTCGAAGTGGCCGAGACGTCTGAATCCGAACATCTTGATGTACTGTGCGAAGTAGTCGAACCTGTTTCCGACCTGTTCCGGAGTGTGCGAGTCGGAACCCATGCAGATGATCTCCCCGCCCAGTTCCATGTACCTGAGCAGGATGTCCCTGTCAAGCTGTGGAGTGCGAAGTCCGTAGGCACGATAGCTTTTCGTGTTGACCTCCAGTCCCTTGCCGTTCTCTATCAGGTATTTGAAAATTTCGTCGAACAACCCCGGGAAATCCCTGTACAGCACGCTCTCCTTGGGGTAGGGAGCATAGCGGGCCACATAGTCGAAGTGTCCCATGATGTCGAAATCCCCCAGCTGCCTCATCTCTCTCAGCAGGGTCTCAAGGTAACGGCCGTAGGCTTCTTTCCAGTTCTTTCCCTTGTAGTACGGGCCGAAATAAGGATCCGTGTCCTCAAGGTAGTGGACCGAGGCGATGATCTGGTCGAACCTGTACTTCAAGAGAAGTTCCCTTGTCCGGTCGTGGTTCTTTTCTCCAAGCCCTAACTCTATTCCTTTGAATATCCTGAATTTCTTGGGAACATCCTTCCCGAATCTCCCTTCGGCGATGAGTCCGTTCACCCTGTCGGCCTCGGCCTGCTGTGCGTCCACGTCGAAGACCTCGCTGACAATCGGCTCGAACTCCTCCTTCATCGGCGGGACATAGAAATCACAATGGTCGGTGAAACATATTCCTCCGAAACCCTTTTCTGCCGCTGCTGCGGCGCTTCTCTCCAAGGTTGTACCCTTCCCGTCGAATGAGAACTGGCTATGATTGTGTGTGTCGAAAAACATAGACACGAATATAGCATTTTTTACTTAAATTTGTAGATTGCATTATAATTAAGGAATATAGTTATGTTCACATTCGGCTACAAAACTTCGTTCAGCAGCATTCTGAGGGCGTTGGCTTCCACCGGCATAGGTCTGGTCATGGTTTTTGACAACGAGGCTTCGGTGACGGTCGTGAAGGTCATCGCCGCTTTTCTTTGCGCTTCAGGAGTGGTCTCGCTGCTCTACGGAGTAATCCGGGGCAGGAAAGATGGGGCGCTTCCGCTGATGACCGTGAACGCTGTCGTTGATGTCGCGATCGGTCTTCTGCTGTACATGAACCCGGTCTGGGTGGCAGGCTTCATCGTCACATTGATCGGGATCGCGCTGATACTGTTCGGAGGTCTCCAGCTTTTGGCTCTGGCCGGGACACTCTCCCTGCTGGGAATCGGATTCCCGACATTGATCCTTTCCATCTGTGCCGTGATCGGTGGAGCGTTCCTGCTTTTCAACCCGTTCGGCGAGAGGGTCATGAGCATCTGCGCCGGAGGCTTTCTGATTATGTACGGTGTCTCCGAGCTGATCTCCTCATGGCGGATCCGCAAGGCCAGGGAAGCCTACGAGATCCGTTTTGGCACGACCGCGGAGCCGCAGCCTGATCAGGACACGGTCGAGACTAATGGTCTTGACGATGCCAGGGAAGTGAGCTACACAAAGGTGGATGAACAAGAATAAGGGATGATTCCGCAGGAAACGGTACAGAAGATCCTTGACACCGCCCGGATCGAGGAGGTGATAGGCGATTTCGTGACTCTCCGGAGGCGCGGGGCCGACCTTTGGGCCTGCTGTCCGTTTCACGGCGAGAAGACCCCGTCGTTCCACGTCATCCCGTCGAAAGGCCAGTACTACTGTTTCGGCTGCCACAAGGGTGGTTCCGCTGTCGGATTCATCATGGACTACGAGCATCTGTCCTATGCGGAGGCCCTGCGGTACCTCGCCAAGAAGTACAACATCGAAGTTGTTGAGAAAGAGGAGACCGCGGAGGACATAGCGAACCGTCAGCGGAACGAAAGCCTTCTGCTCGTCTCTGAATATGCCGGAAATTTCTTCAGGGAGCAGCTCCGCACCGATGAGGGGCGGGCCGTGGGTCTTGAATATTTCCACTCCCGTGGACTGGAGGACGCCACCATCGAGAAATACGGACTCGGTTGGGCTCCTTCGAGCCGTCACGCCCTCATGGACGCTGCGAAAGCCGCCGGGTACAAGGATGAATATCTTCTTGAGACGGGACTGTGCGCCGCTTATGATTCTGACAGCAAACTGTGCGACAGGTTTTACGAGAGGGTGGTTTTTCCGATCCATTCCGTGAGCGGAAGGGTCATAGCCTTCGGAGCGAGGACATTGAAGTCCAAGGAAGCCGGAAAGCCTTATGCGAAATACGTCAATTCCAAGGAATCGGACATCTACGTCAAGAACAGGTCCCTCTACGGCATCTGGTTCGCCAAGAACGAGATGGCCCGCAGGGACAAGTGCTATCTGGTCGAGGGCTATCTGGATGTGCTCTCGATGCATCAGCTCGGAATCACCAATGTGGTGGCCTCCAGCGGCACGGCCCTGACCGAAGGCCAGATAGGTCTCATCAAGAGATTCACGCAGAATGTCACGATCATGTACGACGGGGACTCCGCCGGAGTGCATGCCGCGTTGAGGGGCATTGACATGTTCCTGCGCGAGGGGATGAACGTGAAGGTCGTGCTGATCCCGGACGGGGATGACCCGGATTCATATTCCAGAAAACACACTCTCCCGGAGGTCGAGGAGTTCCTTGCCGGCGCGGAGATGGATTTCGTGGATTTCAAGTCCTCGCTGCTGATGAAGGACACGGCCAGGGATCCGCTGAAGCGGGCGGAGGTGATCAATGACATCGCAGACACGGTGGCCGACATCCCTGATGCTGTCAAGAGATCTGTCTATGTGGATTTCCTGAGTGACAAGTTCGAGATCCGAAGGGACATTCTGGACGAGAGGATCAGCTCCACCCGTTCCAGAAGGCTTATAGAGGAGAAGAAGGCCGCGGACCGCGAGCGGGAGAGGAGGCGGAACCAGGAGGCCCCGACAGGTCCGGCGGCCGGAACAGCGGCGTCTGAAACCGCCGAAGCAGCCGGACCCGCCGAAGCGTCACCCTCCGTCCGGCGCACCGGTCTGGACGCTCTTGTCGAGAACCGCATCATGGCGACCGCCGAGCGCGACCTGCTGAACTTCATCCTCACCTACGGCACAACGAATCTGGAGTTCCAGAGTGACTCGGATTTCTACACCGGATCGGACGAGGATGTCCAGACAGTCTTCGATTTCATCAACCAGGCTCTGGAGGGGGACAGGTCGGGTTTTGTAAATGCAGTTTACAGGAAGACGTACGAAGCCTATTCAAAATGCTATTATGAGGGTTACCGGCAGGAGGAGATTGTCAAGCGTCTGATGGACGGGGAGGACAGGGACGTGGCCTATGTGGCGGCCCAGCTCTCCACTGATGAGAGGTATGAGCTCTCGGTAAGGAATCTGCGCCAGTCGATGATGTCCAAAGGCTCATGGCTGACGCTCTATGTGCCGAAGGCGATCCTGGTCTTCCAGCAGTGCCGTCTGGAGAACAGGGATAGCGAGCTCAAGGACAGGCTCCTTGAGGCGCAGACAGCGTCAGGCGGCGATCTGGCCCTTGAGATAATGCAGGAGATGCTCAAGGTGCAGAAGGCCCTCAAGGCCGTGAAGGTAAGGTTGGGAAGAGAGAAATAATATTCATGGATATGGAAAAGAGATTCAAGAGAACACTTGTGACCTGTGCGTTGCCTTATGCCAACGGACCTGTTCACATCGGACATCTGGCCGGGGTATATGTGCCGGCGGACATCTATGTCAGGTACCTCAGGATGAGGGGGGAGGATGTGCTTTATGTCTGCGGGAGCGATGAGCACGGAGTCCCGATCACCATCAAGGCACGCAAGGAGGGCTGTACCCCGCAGGACATCGTGGACCGCTACCACAAGATCATCAAGGACTCATTCACAGGCCTTGGAATAAACTTCGACATCTATGGACGCACTTCGTCCGAGGTTCACGGGAAGAATGCTTCCGAATTCTTCCGCAAGCTGTACGATGAGGGAAAGTTCATCACCAAGGAGTCCGAGCAGTACTATGACCCGGAGGCCGGGCAGTTCCTCGCTGACCGTTACATTGTGGGCACGTGCCCCAAGTGCGGAGCCGAGGGTGCGTACGGTGACCAGTGCGAGAAGTGCGGAAGCACTCTGAGTCCGGAGGAACTCATCAATCCTAAGTCCAAACTCAGCGGCGCCGAGCCGGTCAAGAAGAAGACCACGCATTGGTATCTTCCTCTGGACCAGTACGAACCGTGGCTCCGAGAATGGATTCTTGATCAGCACAAGGAGTGGAGGAGCAATGTTTACGGTCAGTGCAAGAGCTGGATCGACGGAGGTTTGCAGCCACGTGCCGTGAGCCGTGACCTTGACTGGGGCGTGCCTGTCCCTGTCGAGGGAGCCGAGGGCAAGGTCCTCTATGTCTGGTTCGACGCTCCGATCGGGTACATCTCCAACACCCAGGAACTTCTTCCGCGGTCGTGGGAGAAATGGTGGAAGAGCGGGGACACCCGTCTCGTCCACTTCATCGGCAAGGACAACATCGTGTTCCACTGCATCGTGTTTCCTTCGATGCTCAAGGCCTATGGCGACGGCTACATCCTGCCGGACAACGTGCCGGCGAACGAGTTCCTGAACCTTGAGGGTGACAAGATCTCCACGTCCCGCGACTGGGCAGTCTGGACTCATGAGTATCTGGAGCAGTTCCCGGGCAAGCAGGATGTCATGAGGTACGTCCTCACGGCCAACGCGCCGGAAACCAAGGACAATGATTTCAGCTGGAAGGATTTCCAGACACGCAACAACAGCGAGCTGGTCGCGATCTTCGGAAACTTTGTGAACCGCGCTGTCGTGCTGACCCATAAGTATTTCGAGGGTAAGGTTCCCGCTTGCGGAGAGCTTCAGGAAGTTGACAGGGCCGCCCTTGCGGAGATTCCTGCGCTCAAGGCTTCGCTTGAGAGGAACATCGAGGGTTATCATTTCCGTGAGGCTTTGAAGGATGCGATGTCGATCGCGCGCGTGGGCAACAAGTACATCTCCGACACGGAGCCTTGGAAGGTTGCCAAGACGGACATGGAGCGTTGTGCCACCATCCTGAACGTCAGCCTCCAGATCTGCGCCGACCTTGCGATAGCATTCGAGCCTTTCACTCCGTTCGCGGCAGAGAGGCTCCGCAAGATGCTTGGGGTCTGTCTTTGCGCCGGAACCGACCACAGAAAGGGCGAACAGACGACCGTCAACACCTACAAGGAAGGTGAGGGTGTGGCTCTCCACACCGTGTCAGCCGCCGCTCCGGAGCAGAAATGCCAAGGAATAAGTCTCCGTTGGGATGACCTTGGCAATGAAAGCATTCTTCCTGCCGGACACGGGATAGGGGCAGCCGAGTTGTTGTTCGCCAAGATCGAGGACGACGCCATCGATGCCCAGCTTGCCCGCCTTGACGCCATCCGCGCCGAGAGGGAGGCCGCCGAGAAGGCCGAGGCGGCTAAACAGGTGGCTCCTCAGAAGGAGGAATGCACTTTCGGGGATTTTGAGAGGATGGACATCCGCACGGCCACCGTACTTGCCGCAGAACGTGTGCCGAAGACTGACAAGCTGCTGAAACTCAGCATTGACACCGGCATCGACAAGAGGACTATTGTTTCTGGAATCGCTGAATACTATTCTCCGGAGGACATGGTGGGCAAACAGATCTGCATTCTCGCCAACCTTCAGCCGAGGACGATCCGTGGCATAGAGTCCAGAGGAATGATCCTGATGGCGAAGCAGGGAGACGGCAGTATGAGGTTCGTCACACCTGCGGAGGCTCTTGATAATGGTTCGATTGTAGGTTGATATATTCATAAGACATCATGAAAAGAATTTTTGCCTTTTTCGCCGCGGCCGCGCTTGTCATGGGCTGCGCCCAGAGTCCGTCCCTCACAAAGTCGGGACTTGCCCCTAAGAATTTCGAGACGGAGCGCGATGGCGTCCGGACCGCCCTTTACACGCTGACCAACAAGTCAGGGATGGAAGTCTGCATCACCAATTTCGGTGGCAGGATCGTGTCCGTGATGGTTCCGGACAGGAACGGTGACTACAAGGATGTCGTCCTTGGCTTCGACAAGGTCTCGGACTATTTCCCGGAGAACAACCAGACGGACTTCGGTGCTTCCATCGGACGCTACGCCAACAGGATCAACGGTGGCAGGTTCATACTGGACGGCATTGAATACCAGCTCCCTCAGAACAATTATGGACATTGTCTGCACGGTGGACCGGACGGGTGGCAGTACAAGGTCTATGATGTCGTTGAACATGATGCGTCACATCTCAGGCTGAAGGTTGACTCCCCTGACGGGGACGCGAACTTCCCGGGCAATGTGACGGCGTTCGTGACGTTCACCCTTACCGAGGACAATGCCATCGACATCAGGTACTCCGCCACGACGGACGCACCGACTGTCATAAATCTGACCAACCACTCGTACTTCAATCTGTCCGGAGATCCCGCAGGTCATCAGATCACGGCCGACTCGCTGTACATCAACGCTTCGTACTACACTCCGGTGGATTCCACATTCATGACCACAGGAGAGATCGCTTCCGTTGAGGGTACTCCGTTTGATTTCAGAAAGATGAAGCTGATCGGCGAAGACATCGACTCTGACGATGAGCAGGTGCGCAACGGCAAGGGCTTCGACCACAACTGGGTTCTCGACTCCAAAGGCGATGACACCGTACTTGCCGCCGAGGTCTATTGTCCTGCAACCGGCATCGTGCTTAGGGAATATACCAGTGAGCCGGGTGTCCAGATCTATGCCGGCAACTTCCTTGACGGCACGGTCACCGGCAAGAAAGGCGTGGTTTACGGCCACCGTACGGCCATCTGCCTTGAATCCCAGAAGTACCCCGACACTCCGAACAAGCCGGACTGGCCGTCAGCGGTCCTCCGCCCTGGAGAGACCTACACCAGCCACTGCGTCTTCGCTTTCGGCGTGAGGTAGTCCTAAAGCTTGCGGATGACGTTGAGCCCGTCGCGGATGGGGAGGAGGACGGACTCGACTCTCCGGTCGGAGACGACGAGGTCGTTGAAAGCCGCTATGCCTTGAGTCTGTTTGTCTTTAGGGACGGGATCCTGCCAGAGTTTCCCGTCCCAAAGCACGTCATCGGCAAGGATGAGGCCGCCGGGACGGACCAGATCGAAGACCAGATTGTAGTAGGTGACATATTCCCGCTTGTTGGCGTCCATGTAAACCAGATCGTAAGGACTTTTCAACGAGGCGAGCGTCTCGCATGCGTCTCCGATGTGGAGGGTGATCCTGTCTGTCACTCCGGCTCTTGCCCAACCTTCCCGCATCAGATCCTCCAGCTCGTCATTGATCTCCAGCGTGTCGATGTGTCCGTCTTCCGGAAGCCCGTAGGCCATGCAGGTGGCTGAATAGCCTGTGAATGCTCCGATCTCAAGGATCCGTGTCGCCTGTGAAATCTCCACAAGCATAGTCAGCAACCGTCCCTGAACCGCCCCCGAAAGCATCCGAGGGTAGTTCGTGTGGATGTTCGTCTGTTTCTCGATCCAGTCCAGAGCCTCGCTCTGATGCGAGGAATGCTCTCGAAGGTATTTCTCTGCCGGAGATTCCATCCGCTTGATCTTCTTAAAGTTTGTTTTGGTTGACCGTATCCATATACAGTGCGAATCCGTTGAGGACAGGACAGGCGTAGGAGGAGGTGATGTTCAGGCGGACGCGTGAGGCGGTGACCTTCCCGACCGGGATGATCCTCTTGTAGCCTATGGTGGTCTCCGAGGCGATTTCCGTCCACTGTCCGTCATCACCTGACGCCTCGACGGAGAAAGCCTTGACCCTCTGGCCTAGAGGAATATATTCCTGAATCTGAATCAGGTTGAAGGTTTTTGCGCCTTTTAGGTCGATGGTTATGGACGCTTTCGTGACATCATCAGGCGCAGCCCAGAAAGAGTCGTATTCGTCATTAAGAACATTTTGCACTTTGAATTTGCGGCCTCTGACCGCAGTCGCCTCCGCCTTCGCACCTTTGGCGAGATTGTCTTTGAATATCCTGTCGAGGGCGGTGCGGAACTCCATCAACCTCGTGGAGTCGGCGGCGTTGATGCGTCCGGCCGTGTCGGGCGGAACGTTCAGAAGCAGCAGGGAGTTGCGTCCGACACTCTCGTAATAGATTTTGAGAAGCTCGTTTACGGACTTCACCTTGTCGTTCTCGCTTTCCCTCCAGAACCATCCCGGGCGGATGGAGACATCTGTCTCGGCGGGAATCCAATATTTACCGAGAGCGTTGCCGCTGTTCAGGGTGTCCTGACAAGGAGCCGCGGCTCCCGGAGCGAACCCTTCGGTGTCAAGCCTGCTCCAGCAAGTCTTGCCGGCGGACCCCCTTTCGTTGCCGACCCAACGGCAGTCAGGACCGATGTCACTGAATATTACCGCATCCGGCTGGAGCCTCCTGACCGTCCCGTTGAACAGTGGCCAGTCATAGTCCTGCCTCTTTCCGTTCGGGCCTTCGCCGTTGGCTCCGTCGAACCATTGCTCGAAGACATCTCCGTAGCTTCCGAGTGCGTTCTCCAACGTCTTGGCATAGACTTCATTGTACTCCGGAGTCCCGTAAGTAGGGTCGTTTCTGTCCCACGGGGAGATGTAAACTCCGAATTTGAGGCCGTCTTTGGCGCAGGCCTCCGACAGTTCTTTCAGCACGTCTCCTTTGCCGTCTTTCCACGGACTTTTCGCCACGGTGTGTCCGCAGACAGGGTTCGGCCACAGGCAGAATCCGTCGTGATGCTTTCCGGTGAGGATTATTCCCTTGAATCCTACAGTCTTGGCTATTCCTGTCCATTGACCGCAGTCAAGGCCTGTCGGATTGAATACATCCTCCGCTTCGGTGCCGAGTCCCCATTCCCTTCCAGTGAAGGTGTTCGGCCCGAAGTGAGCGAACATATTCATTTCCATCTTTTGCCACTCAAGTTGCTGAGGTGTCGGAACTGGGCCGAAAGGCTCGGGCGGTGTAGAGGTTCCTTTCTCGCAGGATGCTATGGCGGCGATAACTGCGAATGCCGCCAGAAGTGAGGGTAATCTATTCATAATAAAATAGTTTTATAGGCTATAGAAAGATCAGGGAGGATGTGCTTTCGGGGTTGAATATCCTCACTGCGGCGTTCCTTATGCTTTCGGCGGTGACGGCTTCTATCGCCTCGCGGTTCTGGCGGTCGGTGAAGATGGTTCCCAATGACATGAGGCTCTTCCCCATCGAGAGGCACTGTGACTCGCCGTTGTCGGAACTGATGGCGAGCTGTCCGAGGATCTGCTTTTTCGCGGCCTTGAGCCTGACGGAGGAATATTCCTCGTCCTGCATCTTCCGGATCACTTTCCAGACCGCGTCAAGACATTTGTTCAGATTGTTCCTCTCACAACCGAGGCTGATTGTCATTATGCCGGATTCAGTGTACTGCGAGTAGGATGTCTCGACACCGTAAACCCATCCGTTTTTCTCGCGCAACAGGCTGTTAAGCAGTGAGTTGGATGCCGGGCCGCCGATAATGTTGCTCATCAGGATGGCTGCGAAACGCCCCTCGTTGTCGTCAAGCGAAGGCGCGAGATTGCCGATCACGGCGTTGACCTCATGGTTTCTCTTCTCCACCTGCCTGTTGAAAGCCGGATGTGGGATGACCGGTGTGGCAATGCGCTCTCCGCAGGTCACCGGCTCCTTTGCGAACACTTTTCCGGCAAGCCTGAGCACATTCTCCTCAAGCCTTTTCTCGTCTATGTCGGCCACTATCGCCAGAGCCATGTTCCTCGGCACGAAATGCTCTTTCGTGAACTGTCTCAATTCCTTGCCTGTGATTTTCCTGACGCTGGCCGCCGTACCGAGGATCGGGCGTCCGAGAGGGTGGCCCGCGAACAGGGCCTCCTCGAACTTGTCATAGACATCATCCGCAGGGGAGTCCTTGTAGGAGTTGATCTCATCGATCACCACACCCTTTTCGATGGCGACCTCCTCTTCCGGAAATGTCGGGCAGGTCGCCAGCTCAAGAAGCAGGGACGCCGCCTTGCCGAGATCCTCCTTGAGGACCGTGGAATGAATCACGATCTCCTCTTTGGTTGTGAACGCATTGAGCTCGCCACCAAGTTTGTCAAGGTAACTGCTTATGACCTTGGCGCTCTTCCGCTCTGTGCCCTTGAACAGCGTATGTTCGGTGAAATGAGCGATCCCGCTGTGGGAATCCCCTTCATCCCTTGTCCCGCATTTGATTGTCAGTGAGCAGTATCCGACTGCGTTGCCGCTTCTCTTGACCGCATATCTCAACCCACAGTCCGCCTTGCCTATGATCATTACTTTCTGAGTGATTTGATTGCCTTGATGTCGCCGCTGAGGAATCCCTTTCCGCTTCTTGCCGTGATTCTGTGCTTTTTGAAATAGTAAAGCTCGTGGTTGTCGGATCCTATGAGCATCTTGTAGCAGATGGAACCGCTGACTGGTTCCGACGGAGCCACCACATAACTTACGACCGTGTTGAACGTGCCCTCTGTGAAGATCTCGTCCACCTCGTCCTCATCCTCCTTGATGAGGACGTCCTCGTCCATCGAACGCCTTGTCTGCTCATCCACTTGAGGAGCGAAGTCCTCTGACCAGAAGAATATTCTCTTGATTCTCAGTTTTTTGGCATCTTTTGCCCCGAGACTGGCATAGGCTTTTATCTCTGTGTCGGTGAGTTCTGTCGTGTGTTCCTGGATGATTTTCAGGAACGCGGGAAGCAGGACGAACTCACGTCCTGACGGGTCCTCGGTGGGACGCAGCGGGAAGTTCACGACCTCGTACATGTCGCTGATGGACTTCTCGGCTCCCTGTCCGCCTTTGACAAGGGTAAGCATGTCGATGCCCGGTTCGGTCTCTCTGCGGAACTGTCCTTTGACAACCATCAGGAAATAAAAGTTGTCGCTTGTCTTTAAGCTTTGGAATTCCTCGCTCGTGCAGAACTCGTAGGGCGAGACCGTCCACGTGGCGGCGACGCTCTCTTTCAGGGCCTCATCGAGCAGCTCGTCTCCTGTCAGGACAACCTTGGTTGTCTTTGAGGTGAAATCCTTCAGTTTCTCCTTTCTTGTGGTGATCTGTGCCTGACCTGAGGCGCCGATGGCCAGCAACAGTCCGGCGATGACCAGGACTGATATTTGAAAAAATCTTCTCATGTTCAGTAATTGTTTGTTTTGCCGCACAACGCAAATGTACAAAATATTGCGTAAATTTGCCTTACAAAATGTGACTCGGACCACCACTCCCTAAGATTTGTGTGTTATGTCAGACTACATAGTGTCAGCAAGAAAATACCGTCCGGACTCCTTTGAGACCCTGATCGGACAGGACAACATCGCCCAGACCCTGAAGAACTCCATAATCAGGGGCAAACTGGCGCATGCCTACCTGTTCTGCGGACCGCGCGGAGTGGGGAAGACGACCACGGCGAGGATATTCGCCAAGGCCATCAACTGCTCCAATCCTTCGCCTGACATGGAACCTTGCGGGGAGTGTGAGTCATGTCTGTCATTTCAGGAGGGACGGTCCTATTGCATCCATGAATTGGACGCCGCGTCCAACAACGGCGTTGATGACATCAAGAATCTGATGGATCAGGTCCAGATCCCGCCGCAGGTGGGGAAGTACAGCGTGTACATCATCGATGAGGTGCACATGCTTTCGACAGCAGCGTTCAACGCTTTCCTCAAGACGCTGGAAGAGCCGCCGGCACATGCCATATTCATTCTCGCCACAACCGAGAAGCATAAGATTCTTCCGACGATTCTTTCGCGTTGCCAGACCTATGACTTCAACAGGATCTCGGTGCCGGACATCGTAGGCAATCTGCGTATGATAGCCGGGAAGGAGGGGGTGAACATTGACGATGAGTCCCTGCATGTGATCGCCCGGAAGGCCGACGGAGCCATGCGTGACGCGCTCACGATCTTTGACCAGACGGTGGCGTTCTGCGGGACGGATGTGAGGTACGGGGAGGTCCTGAAGAATCTCAACGTGCTTGACTATGACTATAGCTTCAATCTGGTTGACGCATTTCTGGCCGGGGACTACGGATCCGCGCTTCTCAAGTTTGACGAGATCCTTTCCAAGGGGTTCAACGCATTGCATTTCTGTGCGGCGCTGAGCTCACACTTCAGGGATCTTATGGTGACGAAGAACGGCGGGCTCGGGGCCTTGCTGGAGTTGCCGGATTCGCTCAAGAAGAGGTACGAGGAGCAGGCCTCGCGGTGTTCGCTGAAATTCCTGTACGATGCGTTGACTGTCACCTCGGCCTGTGAGGCGGGCTACAAGCAGGCTGTGAATCCTCGTCTTCACATTGAGTTCGCCTTGATGCGGCTCAGTTTCCTGATGAAGGCTCCGGATGCCTCCGGTTCCGCCAAGGTTTCTGTGGGAGCGGCTCCGGCTGTACGGGAATCGGTGGCTGAACCGGTCAGATCGGTGGCTGAACCTGCCTCTCCGGTCGTTGAGCCTGTCGAAGCGACTTCGGTCAGGACGATTGAGAAAGAGGCCCCTTCGGCAGGCCCGGCGGCCATGACTGTCGGCTCACAGACCGTTGCGGAGGACAGTCCGGCTCCGCGGGCAAGAAGAAAGCCGGTGAAGACAGGAGCGTCCCTGTCGCTCAATTCGATAATGGAGGAGGAAGAAAACAGGAAGGTTGTCAAGGAGGCGGCCGCTGTGGATGATGTGATTCCGGAAGACAGTGCCGTTCTGGAGGCTTGGAAGGCCATTCCGGCTGAATATGCCTCAAGTCCGCGTCTTGCCAACACCCTTCGGAACGCCGAGGTCAGCGTCGAGGAGAAGGACGGCTGCAAGGAATTGACGTTCAAGGTCAGCAATGCCTCGCAGGAAAAATGGATCCGAGAGAACCGTCTGATGGTTCTGGAAGGGATCCTGCAAAAGAAGGCGGGCTCGTCCAGAATACGCCTTGAGGTAGGTGTCCTTCCCGCCGAGGACAAAGGCGTCCAGCCTTACACCGATCAGGAAAAGGCCGCCGCCCTGATGGAACAGAATGGTGAGGTCCAGAATCTGGTCAAGGATTTCGGGCTTGAGACAAAATAATAAGATTTGAATGAGATGAAACTTCATTGCGAGAACCTTGTCAAGAAATACGGCATCAGAACCGTCGTGAAAGGCGTTTCGATGGAGATCAACCAAGGCGAGATCGTCGGATTCCTCGGCCCGAACGGAGCCGGAAAGACCACCAGCTTCTACATGATCACAGGGCAGATCGTCCCGAACGGGGGCCGTGTGTTCCTTGACGATGAGGACATCACCGAGCTTCCTATGTACAAGAGGGCCCAGAAAGGCATCGGCTACCTCCCGCAGGAGGCCTCAGTGTTCCGCAAGATGTCCGTGGAGGACAACATCATGTCCGTGATGGAGATGTCTGACATGTCCAAGGCCGAGAGACAGGAGAGACTGGAGGATCTGATCAACGAGTTCAACCTTTCAAAGGTCCGCAAGAGCCTCGGGATCCAACTTTCCGGAGGGGAAAGGCGACGCTGCGAGATCGCCCGCGCCCTGGCCATCGACCCGAAGTTCATTCTGTTGGACGAGCCGTTCGCCGGAGTCGATCCGATCGCCGTGGAGGACATCCAGTTCATCATCGCGAAACTCAAGTACAAGGACATCGGAGTCATCATCACCGACCACAATGTGGGCGAGACCCTTGCGATCACTGACCGCGCCTACCTGCTCTACGAGGGTACAATCCTCCAGCAAGGCACGCCGGAATCCCTCGCTGCCGACGAGGATGTACGTACCAAGTACCTCGGCTCAGGCTTCATACTCAAGAAATCCGTTTCCGTCGAGCGCGCGAAAGCCGAACACGCCGCCCTTGAGGCAGCCCGCGCCGCCAAGGCCGGTGCTTCGTCAACCGAAATCGTGTAAGGTGACTGATCGGATTACTGAATCGTCCATTCGGCTCCGTCCTTGGTGTCCTTGACGGTGATGCCGAGGGCTTTGAGATGGTCGCGGATGGCATCGCTGGCCGCCCAGTCTTTGGCCGCCTTGGCCTTTGCCCGCTCCTCCAGCACCATGTCCATCAGTCCGGAGACAATCTCCTGACCTTTGCCGGATTCGGCTGCGGCCTCGTCCTTGAGACCGAGAACCCCGAACACTATGTCATCGAAAAGTTGAAGCAAAGTCTCCAAATCACCCTTGCTTAACTGTACCTGAGCCTTCGGTCCCTGATCTTGTCGAAGGGCCGTTTCGGCAGACTCGGCGACCGCATGTCCGGCCTTGGCCGAATTGATGAGCCTTACCGCATCAAAGATGTGCGACAGCGCTATCGGCGTGTTGAGGTCATCGCAGAGCGCCTCATAGACGGCATTGAATATTCCTTTGACCTCCTCGGAAGCGGCAGGACATGTGTCAGGAGCCGTGGAGGTGATGAACTCGCCGTACTGCATGGCTTCCACAGGGTCTCCTTCCGTACCCTTCGCCGTGTCGTTGATTCCGGCGATCGAAGCCAGAGCGCGCAGATCCTTTGCGGCCTGCATTACCCTCCTAAGGCCCTTTTCCGCCGCCTGCAAAGCCTCGTTGCTGAAATCCAGCGTGCTGCGGTAGTGCGCCTGGAGGATGAAGAAGCGGACCGTCATCGGGGAATATGCCTGCGTGAGTTTCTCGTGCTGTCCGCTGAAAAGTTCTGGCAGGGTGATGAAGTTGCCCAGGGACTTGCCCATCTTCTGACCGTTGATGGTGATCATGTTATTGTGCACCCAGTAGTGTACTCCCTGTGTGTGACGGCTGGCCACATTCTGGGCGATCTCGCACTCATGGTGAGGGAACATCAGGTCCATTCCTCCGCCGTGGATGTCGAACTCGTTGCCGAGGTATTTCTCCCCCATCACCGAACACTCCAGATGCCATCCCGGAAATCCCTCGCTCCAAGGACTCGGCCAGTGCATGATGTGCTCGGGCTCGGCCTTTTTCCAAAGCGCGAAGTCGTACGGAGCCTTCTTGTCGCCTTGACCCTCCAGATTCCTCGTTCCCTCCCTGGTGTCGTCCAGGGTGCGTCCTGAAAGGATTCCGTAGTGATGCTCGCTGTTGTATTTTTCGACATCAAAATAGACGGAACCGTTGGAAATGTAGGCGTAGCCCGCGTCCAGGATCCTCTTCACGGTCTCGATCTGCTCGATGATGTGTCCCGAGGCCCTTGGCTCGATTGAAGGCGGAGCCACGTTCAACTGGCGCATCGCCTCATGGTAGCGGAACGTGTAGGTCTGCACGACCTCCATAGGCTCAAGCTGTTCCAGCCTGGCTTTCTTGGAGATCTTGTCCTCACCCTCGTCTGCGTCGTGCTCAAGATGCCCCACATCAGTGATGTTGCGCACATAGCGTACCTTGTAGCCCAGATGCCTGAGCAGTTTGAAAAGCACATCGTAGGTCACTCCCGGACGGGCATGTCCGAGGTGCGCCTCTCCGTAGACAGTCGGTCCGCAGACGTACATGCCCACGTGTCCCGGCTGGAGAGGCTTGAAAAGTTCCTTTTTGCGGGTAAGGGTATTTGTCAAAAATAAATCTCTCATATTCAATGAATATTATGTTGTTCCACTGAAACGCAGGACTTCCGGTCGGGCTTTCTTTCCGGTCAATCTTTCATAGACGGTCCTGTAAGCCTCCCCGACGTGTCCGTTGTCCTTGCGGAACCGGTCCTTGTCAAGCCGTTCGCCGGTGGCGATGTCCCAGAAGCGGGCGCTGTCCGGTGTGATGTCGTCGCTCATCACGAGCCGTCCGTCCGACAGGTGTCCGAACTCTATCTTGAAGTCCACCAGCGTGATGCCGATCTTCTTGAACACCGGAGTCAGGATGCGGTTGACCTGTTTTGTCAATGAATATACCCTCTCAAGCTCCTCCTTGCTCACAAGCCCCAGAGCCACGGCGTGGTAGTCGTTGATGATCGGGTCGCAGAGGATGTCCGACTTGTAGCAGAGATCATAGACCGGCTCCTTCGGCACGATGCCTTCCTCCAGTCCCAACCTCTGGGCCATCGATCCCGCGATCACATTCCGCACGATCACCTCCATCGGGATCACCTCCGATTTCCAGCAAAGCTGCTCCGTGTCGGAAAGCTGCTCGATGAAATGAGTCGGCACTCCGCCATTCTGCAGCAGCCGTGAAATCTCGCACGAAATCCCGTTGCAGTAAACGCCCTTGTCCTTGATCACCGCTTTCTTGATCTTGTTGAATGCCGTGATCTCATCCGTGAAATGAATGATCACCTTATCAGGGTCATCCGTCTCAAAGATCTTGATGGACACCCCATCGTGGATTATGTTCCTTTTTTTCATCTACCCCAAAAAATACCTGACAGCGTTCTCGAACAGCGGTTGCTCAAGGTCTGCCTCGATGTTCTTCAGCAGATTCTTCTCGTACCTCTCGCTGTGTCCCATCTTGCCGAGAATCTGACCGTTGCGGCTGATGATCCCCTCAATGGCGTAGTACGACCCGTTAGGATTGTAAGGCGACTCCATGGTAGGTTCGTCCGTCAGCGGATCCACGTACTGGAACGCCACCTGCCCGTTCGCGAACAGCTCGCGTGCCAACTCCTCGCTCACCACAAACTTGCCCTCGCCGTGGCTGACCGGGATGGAATATTCATCACCGACCGTCATCCCCTTGAGCCAAGGGGAGTTGGTGGAGGCCACACGGGTCGTCACCATCTGCGAGATGTGCCTGTTGATGTCGTTGCGGAACAGGGTAGGGGAGTTCTTGGTCACCTTGCCGAGTTCCCCGTAAGGCAGCAGACCCGACTTCACAAGGGCCTGGAATCCGTTGCATATTCCCAGAATCAGACCGCCACGGGAAAGCAATCTTTCAATAGCCTCCGCAATGTCCTTGTTGTTCAGTACATTGGCGATGAACTTGCCGCTTCCGTCCGGCTCGTCACCGGCCGAGAAACCGCCGCTGAGCATCAGAATCTGGCACTCATCAATGTTTCTCTTCATCTCGGCGATGGACTCGAACACATCCTTGTCCGAAAGGTTGCGGAACACCGATGTGCGGATTTCCGCTCCGGCTTTGCGGAACGCCTTGGCGGAGTCATAGTCGCAGTTCGTGCCGGGGAAGACAGGAAGGTATGCGGTCACCTTGTCAACCTTCGGCCCTTGATATTCAAGATCCGCCTTCTTCGCCTTGAACGGCTTCACGCCCTCCATCCCCTTAGGCAGCAGCCTCTTGAAGTCGGGCTTGCTGACTGCCGGATAGACCTTCTCAAAGAGCGAGGCGTTGAAATCCATCATCTCGAAGATGGACAGCTTCGTCCCGTTCACGCGCACGTTGCCGTCCTCGCCGGAAGTTACGGTGCCGATCTCGATGGCGTTCTCGAAATCAAGCGCGCTTCCATCGGTCTCCACCACGATCGAACCGTAGCCCAGATTGAACAGTTCGTCCTCCGGAAGGTTCACGTCGAACCCGAAAGCGTTGCCGAAACTCATCTTGCAGAGCGCCTCGGCCACTCCGCCGAATCCAACGGCCCAACCGGACACGATCGTTCCGTCATCTATCATTTCCTGAATATGATTCCAGTTCCTCTTGAGCTGCTCCGTGTCAGGCATCCTGTCGGCAAGCGGCGTGTGCTTTACCAGATAGAGACGGTCTCCCTCCCATTTGAGTTCCGGGGAGATCACCTTGTCGGCCTTCACAGGAGTGATGCCGAAAGCGATAAGGGTCGGCGGAACGTGGATGGTCCCGTTCTCGGTCTCGAAGGAGCCGCTCATCGAATCCTTGCCTCCGATGGAGGCCAGACCGAGTTCCTTCTGCATCTTCAGTGCACCGAGCAGGGCTGCCGCCGGCTTTCCCCAGACCTTTGGGTCGGAGGTCATCCTCTCGAAATATTCCTGGCAGGAGAACCTCATTGTCTCCCAGTGACCACCGGCTGCCACAACCTTGGCGCAAGCCTCGATGAATGAATATGCCGCACCGTGGTACGGGCTCCATTCGCAGAGGTCCGGGTTGAAGCCGAACGCCATCATGCTGGCGGTGTCGGTGTAGCCGCCCACCGGAAGTTTCTGGACGGAGACCTGCGTCTCGGTCGTCTGGAGCTCCCCTCCGAACGGCATCAGCACTGTCGAACGTCCTATGGTTGAGTCGAACATCTCGATGAGGCCCTTCTGGCAGGTCACGTTCGGATCCTGCAGATTGGCGAACATCCTTTCTTTCAGATTTTTGCCCGGAACATCACGGAAGAACGGATCTCTGTCCTCGACCGCTTCGATCGTGGCCTTTGACCAATGCCTGGCTCCGGCGCTGTCTATGAAAGCCCTGCTGAGGTCCACGACCACCTTGTCCCCGTAGAGCATCCTCATCCTGGCCGTGTCTGTGACCTCGGCGACGTGCGTCACCTCGATGTTCTCGCTGTGGCAGAGAGCCTTGAACTCTTCCTCGTCCCCGGCCTCGACAACGACTGCCATGCGTTCCTGGGACTCGCTGATCGCCAGTTCGGTGGAGTTCATTCCGCTGTATTTGACAGGGATGCGGTCAAGGTAGATGTCCAGCCCGTCGGTAAGCTCGCCGATGGCGACGCTCACTCCGCCCGCTCCGAAGTCATTCGATTTCTTAATCAGCCGAGTGACCTCCGGCCTTCTGAAAAGCCTCTCCAGCTTTCTCTCTTCCGGAGCGTTCCCTTTCTGGACCTCGCTTCCGCAAGTCTCCAGCGACTCCTCCGTGTGTTCCTTTGACGAGCCGGTGGCTCCTCCGATGCCGTCACGGCCGGTGCGTCCGCCGATCATCAGCACGACATCCCCGGCCTTCGGGCTTTCCCTTCTCACATCCTCCGCCTTCACGGCTCCGACGACGGCTCCGACCTCCATCCTCTTGGCTGTGTAGCCCTCGTGGTAGATCTCGCGGACGTGTGTTGTCGCCAGGCCGATCTGGTTGCCGTAGGATGAGTAGCCTTGGGCGGCCTTCCGGGTGATGACCTTCTGCGGCAGCTTGCCAGGAAGTGTCTCGCCGACAGGTTTGTAGATGTCTCCGGCTCCTGTGACGCGCATCGCCTGATAGACGTAGGAACGCCCGGAGAGCGGGTCTCTGATGGCTCCGCCGAGACAGGTGGCCGCTCCGCCGAACGGCTCGATCTCCGTAGGATGGTTATGGGTCTCGTTCTTGAACATCAGCAGCCATCTCTCGGTCTGTCCGTCAACGTCCACGTCAATGAACACGCTGCATGCGTTGTTCTCCTCGCTGACCTCCATGTCTTCCAGCAGTCCGTTCTTCCGGAGGTATCTAGCCCCGATCGTGGCCATGTCCATCAGGTTCAGCCCCTTCTTCTCACGGCCTGTCTCCGAGCGCATCCTCATGTACAGGCTGATCGCGCCGTCGATGTCCTCCTTGATGAAGGAATCCTCCACGTCGATGCTTTCCAGTTCCGTCGTGAATGTGGTGTGGCGGCAATGGTCGCTCCAGTAGGTGTCCAGAATCCTGAGTTCGGTCTCGTTCGGATCCCTGCCCTCCTGCGTGAAGTACCCCACCACCTCGGCGAGATCATCGGCGTTCATCGCCAGTCCCATCTTTCCGCAATATGCCTTCGGGTCATCTCCGCCCATCTTCCGGAATCCCTCCAGAACCGGAACCGGCCTGACCGCGGCGTGTTCCGTGTCAGCCAGTCTGCCGAGGTCTTTCGCGCGTGACTCCACCGGATTTATGTAGTAGCGGCGGATCTTTTCAAGAGTCTCGTCGGAAGTGTCGGAATCGATGATCAGAAGTTTGGAACTCTTGATGCTTATCTTTGCCGACGGCTCGATCAGATGCACGCAGTCCACCGCCGAAGCAGCCCTCTGGTCGAACTGGCCCGGAAGGTACTCCACGGCGATGTACTTCGCTCCATTGAGGTCAATGCTGTCAGTGACGGAGTCGGTCACGATCTCTCCGAAGACGCTGTAGCGGCTCTTTTCCAGAAGTTCAGGCGTGAATCCGAAAAGGTCATAGACGTTAAGCAGCCGGAGCGTTCTCAACTCCAGCTGCAAATTCTCGTTGAGTTCCACAAGAAGACTCTTTGCCTCCACTTGGAACTCCGGGTGTTTCTCCACGAAAATGCGGTGATCGGACATCTTTGCAAGACTGTTTAAGACTGTCGCAAAGTTAGCCTTTTCACCTCACATTTACAAAGATTATCGTAGGGTGAAGCCGTCTTTTTCACCGGCTATTTGCCCTCGGCCGCCTCCACGGCCTTGAAGTAGCGGTAGGAATTGACCTTGAGCTCACCGGCGGCCGGCTCGTCAAGCACGACGGTCCCGTTCTCGTGGAGCTGCAGGGCGGAGAGAGTGACATAGTGGCTGACACATCCCTCAACAGCCTCTCTCACCACTCTCGCCTTCTTGCTTCCGAAAGCGAGGATGAGGACCTCCTTCGCTCCGCAGACTGTTGCGACACCCACTGACATCGCGCGCTTTGGCACGAGGTTGACGTCACCGCCGAAGAAGCGGGAGTTGACCTCGATGGTGTCCTGGGTCAGAGTCACGACCCTTGTCCTTGAGTTGATGGAAGAGAACGGCTCGTTGAAGGCCAGATGACCGTCCTCGCCGACTCCTCCGAGGAACAGGTCGATTCCGCCGGCCAGGGCGATCGCCTTTTCGTAGTCCTCGCACTCCTTGTCAAGGTCGGCGGCGTTGCCGTTGAGGATGTGTATGTTGCCGGCGGGGATGTCTATCTTGTCGAACAAGTTACGGTGCATGAAACTGTGGTAGCTTTCAGGATGGTTTTCCGGGATTCCGACATATTCATCCATGTTGAATGTGATGACATTCTTGAAAGAGACCTCTCCGGCGGCGCACATTCTGGCGAGTTCGGCGTAGGTGTCCAGCGGAGTGGAACCGGTCGGAAGCCCAAGCACGAAAGGTTTGTCCGTCTTTTCAGCCTTTGCCTTGATGGCCGCGGCGATGTGGCGGGCGGCCCAGAGGGAACCCTCTTTCTTTGTGTCTCTGATGATTACTTTCATGATGATATTCTTTATTAATTATTTCAATCTCAGGAACACCTCTATGGCCTGATACTCGGCCATCCCCAGTTCGTTGTAAAGCCTTGCGGTGTTCTGTGTGCGTTCTTCTGCCCTCTGCCAGAACTCTCTCGGGTCATCCCCGGGGAACGGGACGATGTCTTTCTGGGAAAGGTGGCGGAAGATGGCGTGGCGCTTCTCGATGAGTTCGTCAGGACTGAGCGGTACCGCCATGTCCACTCTCCATAGTTCCCACTCCATCCAGGCTCCTCTGTAGAGCCAGATCGTGGTGTTGTCCAGCCAGTCGTTGCCTTCCTTCTTGAGCTGTTCGATGGCCTCAAGCGCGGCTTCTGTGCAGACTCTGTGCGTTCCGTGAGGGTCCGCAAGATCACCGGCCATGTAGATCTGGTCAGGATGCAGCTTGACGATCAGGTCCTTGATGATGTCGAGATCTTTCTGTGTGCGCGGAAGTTTCGCGACTCCGCCGGACTCGTAGAACGGCAGGTTGAGGAAATGGACGTTTGTCTTGTCGTTGAGGCCGAAACTCCTGTCGGCCCCTCGGGCCTCGCTGCGTCGGATCGCGGCCTTTATCGCGAGAAGCTCCTTAGGCTCAGGCTCGCCCGGCTTCTTGGAGTCGATGATCCTCTTGACCTCGTCGAACCTGTCCCCGAAGCCAAGCAGGAACGCCGCGTCCATGTGCTGAAGCACCACATCATCGTGGACGGCAAGGTCTCCGGAGGTCTCGTAGGCGACGTGGACATCATGTCCCTGATGGACGAGGCGGATGAACGTGCCGCCCATCGAGATGACATCATCGTCCGGATGAGGGGAGAAGATGAGGACTTTCTTAGGGAACGGGGTTGACTTGACGGGCCTGGTGGTGTCATCGGCGTTCGGCTTTCCGCCCGGCCATCCGGAGATGGTGCGCTGAAAGTCGTTGAAGACATCTATGTTGATCTTGTCAAACGGCCCGTAGAGTTCGATCAGATCCCCGAGATAATTCTCGAGATAGTCCTGCTGGGTGAGTTTGAGAATAGGCTTGTGAACTTTCTGGCAGAGCCACACGACAGCCTTGCGGATGAGATTCGGAGTCCATTCGCAAGGACCCACCATCCAAGGAGCGACTGATCTGGTCAGCAGGGATGAGGACATCTCGTCGGTGTAGAATGAGATGTTGTCGTGTCTCTGGAGCCAGGATGCCGGGCAGGAAGGGTCGATGTCCCCCTCGACGATTTTTCTGACTATCGCCGCCTTGTCCTCTCCCCATGCCATGAGGATGATCCTGCGCGCGCTCATCATCGTGCCGATGCCCATAGTGATGGCTGTCTTCGGCGTGTCGGCCATGTTGCCGTTGAAATTGCGGGCCTGTCTCTTTCTTGACTGGTAGGAAAGCGGAACCATGCGGGTCTGGCTTCTTTCGGAGGAACCGGCCTCGTTGAAGCCGACCTGTCCTCCCTCGCCGACACCGATCACCAGAAGGTCAAGACCTCTTGCGGTCTTCTCGAATTCGGCGCAATAGTCCGAGACCTGCTCTTTAGGGATCGAGCCGTCGGGAATATGAATGTTCTCTTCCCTGACATCGATCTGATCCAGAAATTCGGTGTGAAGCCTGTGGTTGCGGCTTTGGATGGAATTTCTGTCGCAAGGATAGTACTCGTCAATCGAGAACACCTCGACGTTGGCGAACGAGACGTTGCCTTCCTTGAATTGCCTTGTGAGGTTGGCATAGAGGGACACGGGGGTCTTTCCTGTGGTCAGGCCGAGTTTGAACGCGCGTGGAAGAGAGGCCTTCCCATGATCTTTGATGGCCTTGACGATGATGTCCGCCACGCGGTCGCTTCCGATGGCCGCATCATTGGAAATCTCGGTGGTGATCTTCTCGTAGGAATGGAGAATGCTCTTCGGCAGGTTCTCCTCAATCAGTCCACCGTTCTTTGGTAAAGAAAAGTGTTTCATTTTGTTGAGCTTGGTGATTCCTAAAAAATAACTTGGCGCTTTTGCTCGTCTTTTTGGTCTGAATTTATTTGTTCATCAGCCTCTGTGCCACCGGCACACTCCTTCTTCACAAATATCCGCAAAAATCCTTCACAAAACCTTACCAACTTATTTTTTCATCATCACTTAAAATTTCGTTGGATGTGATATGTTTCGTTGTCCGTTACGGACCAAAAGCTCTATGTCGCCTCCGCATGCCGGCCGGGTGCGGATCCCGTGTCTGAAGTCACGGTCGTCATGTGGCTGCAGACTCAATCCGTGCAAAGATAGTCAGTTTTCCCGAAAGGTGTACTTCCGCGGTGGTCTGATTTTGAAGAAAAACATTGTGACACCTTTCGGAGAAAAAAGTCCAATTTAATTTTGTCAATTCAGGATAAAGTTCTATTTTTGCAGTCCAGTTGCGGAAAGGAGCAACGCATCATTGAGATATGGTGTAATGGTAGCACTACAGATTCTGGCTCTGTCAGTGAGGGTTCGAATCCTTCTATCTCAACAGACTTCCGGTTCGGGCCGGTTTGTTTTTATGGCTCTTGCCAACATGAATGGCGGGGTAGCTCAGCTGGTTAGAGCGTCGGATTCATAATCCGGAGGTCGTGGGATCATGCCCCACTCCCGCTACAAACAAAGAAACTAATTAGACGATAATGGCGAACGCATTTCACTATTCCATCGGAAGAAAGTTCATTCAGGCTGTCAGCGGAGCATTTCTCATAATCTTCCTGCTGCTTCATGTGACGATTAATCTGTTCTCCGTCATTGACTCTTTCACAGGCAACTACAACGGACTTGACGGTCTCTTCGAGAAAGGCTGCGAATTCATGGCTCTCCCGATCGTGACCATCATGGTACCTGTTCTCGCCCTCGGTTTCATCATCCACATCCTCTACGGATGCTGCCTTACCTGGAAGAACATCAAGGCCCGCGGCGGTTACAGGCGCTACGAGGCCGCGAGTGTCGCCGCCGCCGATTCCTGGTCAGCGAAGAACATGTTCGTGCTTGGAATCGTTGTCCTCGGTTTCCTTGCGTTCCATCTTACCCATTTCTGGGCAAAGATGCAGCTTGCGATGTTCATCGGCGCCGAGGAGGGCAATCCTTACGAGCTTCTCAACCTCACTTTCGGACGATGGTGGGTGCTGGTACTGTACCTCGTCTGGTTCGTGGCCATCTGGTTCCACCTCTGCCACGGTTTCTGGAGCATGTTCCAGACAGTCGGTTGGAACAACCAGACATGGTTCAAGAGATTGAAAGTGATCGGCATCGTGGTCGCCACGCTGATCTGCCTTGGCTTCGCCGCTGTCGGCGTCAACGCATTCCTTCAGGCAAACGCATTGATTTAGTCAAGGACATAAAAGAAATTTCAAGGGCGACCGGGAAACGGCGCCCTTTTTTATTATGTCACCTGTGCGGTCACTGAGCATGCCGAAGTGACCATATGATGGTAAACATTCAAAAACGAACTACAAGATGAGACAGAAAAAGTTCCTGCTCCCCGAGAGCGAAATCCCGACAGCCTGGTTCAACATGCAGGCTGTCATGCCCAACAAACCGATGCCGATCCTGAATCCGGCCACACACGAGGTTTTGAAACCCGAGGATCTCTACCCGATTTTCTGCAAGGTCTGCGCAGACCAGGAACTCAACACCACGGACGAGTGGATCCCGATTCCGGAACCGGTCCGTGAGCAGTACGCCGGCTACAGGTGCACTCCTCTTGTGAGAGCCTACGACCTTGAGGCCGCCCTCGGCACCCCGGCGCACATCTACTTCAAGAACGAGAGCGTCTCCCCGGCCGGATCCCACAAGCTGAACTCAGCGCTGGCGCAGGCCTACTACGCCAAGGAGCAGGGCATCACGAACATCACCACGGAGACCGGTGCCGGCCAGTGGGGCGGAGCGCTCTCCTACGCCGCCAAGAAGTTCGGTCTCGACTGCGCCGTTTACATGGTGAAGGTCAGCTTCCAGCAGAAGCCTTACAGAAGGTCGATCATGCAGACATTCGGTGCGGCGATCACTCCGTCTCCGTCAATGTCCACAAGAGCGGGGAAGGACATCATCACCGCCAACCCCAACGACCAGGGCTCTCTCGGATGCGCCATCTCCGAGGCCATCGAACTGGCCGTCAGCACACCGAACTGCAAGTACACCCTAGGCTCCGTCCTGAACCATGTCTGTCTGCACCAGACCGTCATCGGACTGGAGGCGGAGAAGCAGATGGAGATGGCCGGGGAATATCCCGACATCGTGGTGGCCTGCTTCGGTGGCGGCTCCAACTTCAGCGGAATCGCCTACCCGTTCATGAGACACAACATTCAGGAAAGCAGGAAAACCCGCTTCATCGCCGCGGAACCATATTCCTGCCCGAAACTCACAAGAGGAAAGTTTGAATATGACTTCGGGGATGAGGCCGGCATGACTCCGCTTCTTCCGATGTACACCCTCGGCCACGCTTTCAAGCCGGCGACCATCCATGCGGGCGGCCTCCGCTACCACGGAGCTGGTGTGATCATGTCCCAACTGATGAAGGACGGCTATATGGAAGCCGTTGACATCGAGCAGCTTGACGCTTTCAAGGCCGGAGTGCTTTTCGCTCAGACCGAGGGCATCATCCCTGCTCCGGAATCCTGCCATGCCATCGCGGCGACGGTCGGGGAGGCCCTCAAATGCAAGGAGACCGGTGAGGAGAAGACAATTCTGTTCAACCTGTCCGGTCACGGATTCGTGGACATGAGCGCCTACGACCAGTACCTCTCCGGCGAGATGCAGAACTTCCACGTCTCTGACGCCGAACTCGTCAGGTACATCAAGTCCGCCGACGCGCTGAACAGGTAGCTTCTCAGATCGGGAGGGTCTTCTGGCGGAGCCATGCGGCAACCTCGGAGGAGAGGCGTGGAGAAAGGGTGCGGTAAACGCGTTCGTTGTAGGCGTTGAGCCAGTCGATCTCTGAGCGGTCGAGCAGGTCTTTGACTACGATTGATGTGTCGAAATGGCAGAGGGTCAAGGGTTCGAACCTCAGCCAGCGGCCGAAATCGTTCTCCCCGGCATTGATGCAGAGGACGAGATTCTCATGACGGACTCCGAACCGGCCTTCCCGGTAGATTCCAGGCTCGTCGCTCGTGATCATTCCGGGGATCAAGGCCTGACGGTTGAAATTCTGTCGGATGTCCTGCGGACCTTCGTGGACATTCAGGTAGAATCCGACTCCGTGTCCGGTTCCGTGGCCGAAATCTCGCATCGCGTTCCAAAGCGGCTCACGGGCAAGGGCGTCAAGCTGGCAGCCGGCCGTCCCTTTAGGAAAAACGGCCTTGGACAGGGCTATGTGGCCTTTCAGAACTAATGTGTAGTCCTCTTTCTCAAGCTGTGAGCAAGGGCCGAGAGGAACAGTTCTGGTGATGTCCGTGGTTCCGAACAGGTACTGCCCTCCGGAATCACACAGGTAAAGACCTTCGGCGGACAATTCCGCGGAACCCTCGGCCGGTGTGACATAGTGCGGCGACGCGGCGTTCTGTCCGTAAGCGGAGATCGTCTCGAAACTCTCTCCCCGGAATCCCTCGATTCCGGAACGGAACTCATGCAGTTTGAGCGAGGCTTCATGTTCATTGATCGCATCACCCGCCTCGACAGAGGTTTGCAGCCAGTGGAGGAAGCGCTCCATGGCGATGCCGTCCTCAAGGTGGGCCTCTTTCATGCCGGCGATCTCGACATCGTTCTTGACGGACTTGCGCGGCCCGACAGGAGATGTTCCGGTCACAAAAAGCCCGGAGGAGTTTTCATCGAGGATGCTGTACAGATTGTAGTTCAATGTCGCCGGATCGACAAGCAGCGACTTGATGTAGTTGCCGTCCACAAGGTTCGAGAGCGCCATCCCGACATCGGAATATTCCTGGATGTTCACTCCGTCCGCCACAAGCTCACGGAAACTGTCCTCCGTTTCGGTGTCGTCGTCCGGGGTCGGCCCCTTGCGCACGAACCAAAGCACAGTGTCATCAGTGACAAGAAGGTAGGACATCACCACCGGATTGTACGCCACATCCTGCCCGCGGACGTTAAGCATCCAGGCAATCTCGTCCAAGGCTGTGAGGAGAACCGCATCGCGGCCACGCTCGGCCATCCACCTGCGCAGCCACTTGAATTTCTGAACTCTGGACCAGCCGACCTGTTCGGTGCCGAGAGTGATGACCGGGGTCTGGGGGATTTCCGGACGATCTGTCCACAGGGCATCAAGCATGTCCGGATAATTGACAAAACGCACCTTCTCCCCAAGGGCGGCCATGATGTCATTCACTGAAGAGACAGTCATGCACAGCCCGTCAACGGCCACGGTCACTTCGTCAAAATCCGCAAACTGTCCCGCAAGCCATTCAGGAATAAGCACCTGATCCGGCACACGGGTCTTATGCAGCTCCACCCCGGCGGCCGGGAGTTGCTTCGAGGCCTGAATGAAATAGCGGGTGTCGGTCCAAAGCCCGGCGTGATCCTCCGTGATGACAAGATCTCCCTCGCCGGTGTAGCCGGAGAGCCAGGCCACCTGATGCCAGCGCGCGGCGGAATACTCACTGTCATGCGGGTCATTCCCGGTCACGATGACGGCATCCCAGCCCTTCGGGCGCATCATCGCCCGAACGGACTCGATTCTTTCACTGAATATGCTCATGTCCTAACTTGGAATATCAAAGATCGATTCTCACAAAGATGTCAAGCCTTTACAAATCAAACAATTTTTCAAGTTTCAAGGTCAAGGCTATGAAGTCCTCGACGCTCAGCCGCTCGGGACGGAGGTCGAAGACCGGGTCGGACAGGAGTGCCGCCATGTCCTGCGGAACGGAGTTTTCTCCGGCAGGTCCGGTGGCCGGTCTGCGAAGCAACGGCTTGAGGGAGTTGCGGAGCGTCTTGCGGCGCTGGCCGAAGGCGGTTTTCACGACCGTGCGGAAAAGCTTCCCGTCACAGTCGAGAGAGGTGCGGGAGTTACGGGTGAGACGGATCACGGCGGACTGGACCTTTGGCGGCGGATTGAACGCTCCCGAACCCACGGTGAAAAGATACTCGATGTCATACCAAGCCTGAAGGAAGACGGACAGGATTCCGTAGGTCTTTGTCCCCGGCTTCTCGGCGATGCGCTCCGCGACCTCCTTCTGGATCATGCAGACCACTTCCGGGATGCGGTCACGATGCTCAAGGACCTTGAAGAAAATCTGCGAGGAAATGTTGTAGGGGAAGTTCCCGATCACGGAATATTCATCCTCGAATATTCCGTCAAGATCCATCTTCAGGAAGTCGCCTTCTATAAGATTGCCCTCCAATTCCGGATAATGCTTCTTCAGATAGGCGACAGACTCGCCATCGATCTCCACAACCTTCAACGCTGTATCCAGCC
Organism: bacterium; assembly: GCA_963639865.1. Lineage (GTDB taxonomy): Bacteria > Bacteroidota > Bacteroidia > Bacteroidales > UBA932 > Cryptobacteroides. The sequence continues at coordinate 66,807 of CAVHWO010000023.1, forward strand.
GCGGCAGCAGGTACTGGGTCAGAACCCCCATTCCCGGCCCCACCTCCAGAGCCTGATGTCCCTGAAGAGCGTCAACAATGTTCCTCGCTATGCTCTGGTCAGTCAGGAAATGCTGCCCGAGCGCTTTTTTCGCACGTACTTCCATGAAGCAAATATAGCCAAAACTTAGGATTTACGAAGATATTCATATAGTTCACGCCTGACAGGAGGAGATGTTGCGATAAAAACTATTGAAAACTTTTGCATTATTGAAAAATATATCTACTTTTACAGTGTGTTATTAAACTAATACACAAGAAAGGGTGGTAAAAGATGCGGTCGCTGAGCTTGCCTGAATGATGAAATGCCGGAAAACGGGATGGAGAACAAACTGAGCTAACATAGAATGGAAAGGAACAACAGCCCTTATGGGCGTAAAATAACGACCGAATGCTGATCGAGTTGAAAGATGTCAACAAGACCTATCAGGGTGCGCAGCCTTTGCACGTGCTGAAAGGCATTGACTACAACGCTGTGGCGGCTCAGGAGAAGTTCCGGTCAAGCCTGGACGCGGACGCCAGCGCCAAGGAATCCTACGATCTTGTGCTGGCGAAGTATGAGAACGGCAAGGCCAACATCACCGAGTTCACCGAGGCCCGCGACAGTTTTCTGGAGTCTGGGTCCAATCTGGCCCGCGCCCGCTACGAGTTCCTGTTTTCCGTCAAGCTGCTGGATTTCTACAAAGGACAGCGGCTTGAGTTCTGAATGGCAAAGGGCCTTACGGAAGGTCAGGGCGTAGAATGTCGGCTATGGCGGCGGTCTCAATGAGGAATCCGTCGTGGCCGTAAGGAGTCTCGATCCGGTGATAGCTGGAGCCGGGGATGAGGGCGGAGAGCGGTTCCATGTCCTCGGGAGGGAAAAGTTCGTCAGATGACATGCAGATGAAGGTGCAGCCGGTCCTTATCCCGGACAATGCCTTGGCGACACCTCCTCGGCCGCGTCCCACGTTGTTGCTGTCAACCTCGTCACAGACATAGAGGTAGGAATAGGCGTCCCAGTCCTTGACAAACTTTGAGGTCTGGTGACGGTAGTAGGAACCGACCTTGCCGGCGAACACGGTGTCCTCGCTGTCCTCGTTCTGCTTGAAGAGGCCTTCCTCGCAGCGATAGGTAAGCAGGGCGATGGCGCGGGCGGCTTTCAGGCCCTCCATTCCGCCATGCAGGTCGCGGCGCTCCTTGAATGTCGGGTCAGCCTGGAGGGCCATGCGGATGGCGGCGTTGAAGCCGGCGAGCCAAGGAGTCACGCGGGCGCCGGTGGCGATGAAGAAAATCTTCCCGAACATGCCGGGACGCATCACGGCCCATTCAAAGGACATGAATCCTCCCATCGAGGTGCCGATCAGCACGTCAATCCTTTCTATTCCAAGATGCTGTCTCAGCAGATCGAACGCGCGGACGGTGTCCCGGACGGTCACTCTCGGAAACTCGAAATAGTAGGGCTTCCCGGTTCTCGGGTTGATGGACGCAGGTCCTGATGAGCCGCATGCCGAACCCAGAACGTTGGCGCAGACCACGAAGTACTTCTCTGTGTCAATCAGTTTGCCGGGACCTACCAGTGCCGGCCACCAGCTGCCCTCAGGATCGGAATCCGCTGTGAGGGCGTGGCAGAGCCAGACCACCTTCCTGTCCGGTGAGTACCCGAACGGCGATGTGTGGTAGGCAACCTCCAGATTGTCAATGCTTCCTCCAGCCTCGAACTCGAATGTTCCGTTGTACTTGTAGATGTGCTTGATCATTTTTCCTCACTTGCGCCTGCAAATTTAGGAAAATTAGCCGTCTAAAATGTAGAAATTGCGTACTTTTGTCCGTAACGGTTCCGACACGGAACCTTTTGTCTGAAGTTCAGAAGCTGTTTAAAAATGATTCCCGCATTTAATCATGCGGGATTTTTGAGACAGTTTCGGCTTTGGAAGAAGGAGCGTAGCAGTAGCTACGTGACCGGTGAGAAAGATGAGAATGGCCGGAAAGGCCGCGTAAGAAAAAAGAGGAATTATTTTAAACAGCTTCTATGGAAGAATACAGAATAGGCAACGGCTACGATGTCCACGCCCTGAAGGATGGGCTGCCGATGTGGCTTTGCGGCATACGGATTGAGAGCGGGAGCGGCTTTGTTGCGCATTCGGACGGGGATGTGGCAATCCATGCGCTATGTGACGCGCTTCTCGGAGCGGCCGCGCTGGGAGACATCGGGCTTCATTTCCCGGACAGTGACGACAGGTGGAAAGGAATAGACAGCAAGCTGCTTCTGAAGGAGGTGATGAGACTGGTCAGAGAGAAGGGCTACGAACTCGGCAACGCCGACATCACGATCGCCCTGCAGGCTCCGAAACTGTGCCGCCACATCGACGCTATGCGCTCAACCCTTGCGGAAGTGATCGGAACAGACGTCTCCGGCATCTCCGTCAAGGCCACGACCACGGAACGTCTCGGATTCGTCGGCAGAAAGGAAGGCTGCGAGGTCTGGGCGACTGTCATCATCCACAAGGCATAAAACCATCACACAATGAGAAAAACTGTCACAATAATCTGCTCCGCCTTATGCTGCCTCGGTCTGGAGGCCCAGATCAATTTCCCTCCTGTCGAGTACTATGCGATCGGGCAGAGCGACATCGACCGGGCGGAGCGGCTTTTGGACACTCCCCTCAAAAAACCGCTTGAATACCCGAATCCAAGCAAGGGGGCGCGGTGGTTCCCGGACGCGAGTCTTGGGCTGTTCATGCACTGGGGCATCCACAGCGTGATCGGAGCGCAGCCCTCGTGGGCGATGATCAACCACTACCGCTACAACGGCGGCTACAAGCCCAAGGAACTCTACTACAGTCAGGCACTCGAATTCAACCCTGAATTCAATGCCGACAAATACCTTCAGGCGGCGAAGGAGGCCGGTTTCAACTATGCCGTTCTGACAACCCGCCACCACGACGGCTACTGCCTCTGGCCGTCAAAGTACGGAATCGGCACAAAGCAGTTCATGGGAGGGCGTGACCTTGTCAAGGAATATGTCGAAGCCTGCCGCCGGGCCGGCCTCAGGGTGGGGTTCTACTACTCCCCGCGCGACTGGCTGTACCCGGGCACCTACGATGAGAGGCATTTCGACGCCGACACCAGAGGCCTGATGGAGGAAATCAAGGATCCCGCCGTCAGGGAGAAGGAATACGCCAAGATGCTCGGCTATGTGATGGCCCAGATAGAGGAACTGCTGACCCGCTACGGAAAGATCGACATCCTCTGGCTGGACGGAATGTGGATGATGGGCGTGACCGACCACCACAACGACCAGATCTATGCCTGGATCCGCTCGCTGCAGCCGGACATAGTCATCAACGACAGGTGGTCGAACATCGTGAATCCTGACAATCCCGACGGCACAAGCGTCCGCGTCGGAGACTTCACCACACCTTTCGAGTGCCAGAAACCGACATATACCCCGTCAGAATGGTGGGAACACTGCCACATCTGGACCTGCGGCGGAGGCGGCTGGGGCTACGACAGGACAGGTACCTTCCGTCCTATGAGCTGGTTCTTCGATGAGTATGTCGCGTCGCGCTCGCAGGGAGGCAATTTTCTGCCGAACGCCGGTCCGGACGGCAACGGGGACATGCACCCGAACTTCTACAGGCAGATCGACTCGCTGAAAGCCTGGATGGCCCACAGCGGCGAATCCCTGAACGGAGCGGGACCGACACCGGGGGCGCGCCTTGGCAATGTCCCGCTCACCACACGGGGCAAGAAAGTCTGGTACGCCCATGTTCTGCCGTCCTTCAATGGCCAGGTCAGCGTACTCACGAACAAAAAACCGAAATCCGTCACCCTCCTGAGGACCGGCGAACCTGTCATCTATGAATATGCCTGCGGAGCCGTCATCTTCAAACTGCCGGCTGCGGAACGCACCAAGACAGATGATGTCGTTAAAATAAACTTTTGAATATGAGTCCTTTATCGGTTGCGGTCACAGTCCTGGCGTACTTTGCCGTTATGTTTACCGTGTCATGGATCTCCTCACGCCACGCCGACAACGCCGGATTTTTCAACGGGGGACGCAAGGCCCCGTGGTGGATCGTGGCGATCGCGATGCTCGGAGCTCCGATGTCCGGGGTGACCTACGTCTCCGTGCCCGGAATGGTCGGTGTCGGAGGCACGGCGATGGGCTACATGCAGATGGTGCTGGGATTCTTCGTGGGCTACCTGATCATAGCCTTCGTCCTCACGCCAGTGTTCTTCAAGATGAACATGGTGTCCATCTACCAGTACCTTGACGACCGTTTCGGCGTCTCATCGCACAAGACCGGAGCATGGTTCTTTTTCATCTCCAAGATTTTAGGAGCGGCGGTCAGGCTGTTCCTCGTCTGCGTGACGCTCCAGCTGATGATCTTCGAGCCGCTTCATCTGCCGTTCGTCCTCAATGTGGCTGTCTCCGTGGCGATTGTGCTGATGTACACGTTCAGGGGCGGAGTTAAGTCCGTGATCTGGACGGACACTCTTAAGACAGTCTGCATGATCGTGTCGATCGCGCTTGCGATAGTGTTTATAGCCAAGGACTTGGGGCTGAACTTCTCCGGTGTGGTTCAGACGGTGAGAGATAGTGCATATTCAAAGATTCTCTTCTTCGACGACGTGAACCATCCTGAATATTTCTGGAAACAGTTCCTGGCGGGCGTGTTCACGGTGATCGCGATGACGGGTCTGGACCAGGACATGATGCAGCGGACTCTGAGCAGCCGCAACGCCAAGGATTCGCGGAAGAACCTCATCACCAGCGGCCTGCTGCAGATTCCGGTGATCTTCCTGTTCCTTTGTCTGGGAGTGCTGCTGTACGTGTTCGCAGGTCAGAAAGGAATCTCCGAGGTCGGCGACACCCTGTTCCCGGCGGTGGCGACAGGCGGCTATCTGCCACCCATCGTGGGAGTTCTGTTCGTGATCGGGCTTGTGTCGTGCGCGTTCGCGGCGGGAGGTTCGGCCCTGACCGCCCTGACCACGTCATTCACGGTGGACATCATCGGAACAAAGGGGAAGAGCGATGAGCAGGTGACCTCCGTCAGAAAGAAGGTGCATCTGCTGATGGCGTTCCTGATGGGAGTTGTGATCTTTGTCTTCTATCTGCTGAACACGAAGTCGGCCATTGACGCGGTCTATAAACTGGCGAGTTACACCTACGGGCCGATTCTTGGGATGTTCGCTTTCGGAATATTCACAAAAAAGAAGGTCAATGACAGGTGGGTGCCGCTGGTTGCCGTCATCGCGCCGGTTCTTTGCTTCATCCTCCAAAGCAACTCCGAGCGTTGGTTCGGGGGCTACAGATTCAGTTATGAGCTGCTCCTTTTCAACGCATTGTTCACGATTCTGGGGCTTTGTCTTCTTATTCGGAGAAAAAAGTGACATTTTTTCGCCATGTCTTTGGAATATCGTGGAAAAAGCGATACCTTTACAATCCTTATGGAAGCGGGAATGCTTTCAGAGGGAAGTCTGCTTGAACATGCCCGAATGGCGGAATTGGTAGACGCGTTGGACTCAAAATCCAATGTCCCTTAAAGACGTGCCGGTTCGAGCCCGGCTTTGGGCACAAAGAGGCGTGGTTGAAAATTTCAACCACGCCTCTTTGTGCCGTACCATTGAATGCGCTACTTTTTTGGTCGGCCTCTATTTGTGCTATACCAACTTTTCGGTATCTTTGTCAGGAAGATGGCTTCGGGAGGCGGGAATGCCGGTGGAGGTAAGTCTTTATTAACCATAAAAAGATTCTGGAAAACACTATGTACAAGAGAGTTTTACTTAAATTGAGCGGTGAGAGCCTGGGCGGTTCCGTCGGGAAGGGACTTGACCCGGAGAGTCTGCGGAGATATTCAAAAGAGATCGCGCATGCGGCGAAGGCCGGCTTGCAGATAGCCGTCGTCAACGGCGGAGGCAACATATTCAGAGGTCTTCAAGGTCTTGACAAGGGATTCGACCGTGTCGAAGGGGACAGGATGGGAATGTTGGCCACCGTCATAAACTCTCTGGCCCTCAGTCAGTTCATAAAGGAAGAGGGAGTCCATGCCGAAGTTTTTTCCGCCACCCCTATGGAGCCTCTTGTCCGCTACTACAACCGTGACAACGCAGTCAAGGTGCTGGAGGAGGGCGGAGTGGCCCTTATCGCCGGAGGAACCGGGAGCCCGTTCTTCACGACTGATTCTGGAGCGGCGCTCAGGGCGCTTGAGATCAAGGCTGATGTCGTGCTGAAAGGAACCCGAGTCGATGGGGTCTATACAGCTGATCCCGAGAAGGATCCGGCTGCCGTCAAGTACGATGAGCTGACGTTTGACGAGGCTATGGCGAAGCATCTCAAGGTCCTCGACCAGACTGCCTACGCCCTTTGCAATGACGGCGACATGCCGATCATCGTCTTTGATGTGAACGGCGAGGGGAACCTGCTTAAGCTGGTGGGAGGAGAGAAGGTCGGGACGCTTGTCCACAAATAAAGAATTGACTATTAATATAAAACATTATGCTTACAGACAAAGCGAAAGAAATCATCAGCGGAGTCAAATCCAAGATGGAGGACTCGGTGCTGTTTCTTGAGGAGGATCTCAAGACCTACCGTGTCGGAAAGGCCAATCCGTCCATCCTTAACAATGTGACTGTGGATTATTACGGCACTCCGACACCTGTCTCACAGGTGGCTTCGGTCACCGTCCCTGACGCCAGGACCATCGCCATCCAGCCTTGGGAGAAGAGCATGATTCCTGTCATCGAGAAGGCTATCATCAATGCCAACATCGGACTTACCCCTCAGAACAACGGCGAGGTCATCCGCTGCCCTGTTCCGCCTCTCACAGAGGAAAGACGTAAGGAACTCATCAAGAAGGCAAAGGCCACGGGCGAGAACATCAAGGTGGCCGTGCGCAACACCCGCCGTGACGGAGTGGACGCTCTGAAGAAAGCCGAGAAGGCCGGAGACTTCTCCGAGGACGTGCGCAAGGAAGGCGAGGACGAGATCCAGAAGGTCACTGACGCCAAGGTGAAGGCGGTTGACGAACTCGTCTCGGCAAAAGAAAAGGAAATAATGACCGTTTAGGGTAATTTTTCTTTCGGATTTACTATCTTTGCACCGTTATGATGATGAGCACACGATTTTATTCTTTCGGTTTTTATTTCTTTTACCGCAGCAGGTAAAGGACCGGACGAGCGTGTGCACTGAATATTCAGAGCGAAAAGATAGATGAATATACGGCTGTCCGGTGTTTTTCTCCGGACAGTCTTTTTTTAGTGGACGAACTTATGAATATGACAAAAGTTGCGATACAAGGCTATCGGGGCTGCTTCCACGAGCAGGCGGCGAGGGATTTCTATTCCGAACTGGGGAAGGAGATCTCCATCGTGGAATGTCCGACCTTCGAGGGGCTGTTCAAGGCTGTGGCTTCAGGCGAGGCCCAGGCTGCGGTGATGGCCATCGAGAACACCATCTCCGGAGGACTCATCCCCAATTTTGAACTCCTGAGGTCTAATCCCTACAAGATAAAAGGTGAGGTGTACATCCCCATACATCAGAACCTTATGGCTCTGCCGGGACAGGACATCCACGACATCCGTGAGGTGCGGACGCACTACATGGCCATCAACCAGACCCGCCGGTTCTTCGAGCGGAACTGCCCGTGGATCACAATGGTGGAGTCCGAGGACACGGCCAAGAGCGCCATCGACATAGCTGCCGGAGGCTTGAAGGGAGTCGGAGCTGTCGCCTCTGAACTGGCCGCGGAGCAGAACGGTCTGGAGATTCTGGCGCGGAGCATCGAGACCTACAAACAGAACTTCACCCGTTTCCTGATCCTGGATGACGCCATCACGGTTCCCCGCCGCAAGACGGGCAAGGCCTCCTTATGCTTCACCCTGCCTCACAAGCCCGGTTCTCTGGCCCAGGTGCTTACGATTCTCTCATTCTACGAGATGAACCTTACCAGAATCCAGTCCCTGCCGATCCCCGGGCAGGAATGGCAGTACTTTTTCTATGCGGACATCAAATTCGCGGCCTATGACCGCTATCGTCAAGCTCTGAAGGCGGTCAGACCCCTTATGGAAGGACTTGACATTTTAGGTGAATATAAATCTTCGATGCGGTGATGATCATTGAACCGGCAAAAAGAACTTCCTCCGTTCAGGAATATTACTTCTCCCGCAAGCAGAAAGAGCTTGACGCTCTGAACGCCGGACGCATGGCGCAGGGGAACGACAGGATAATCAATTTAGGGATAGGCGCTCCGGACGGGATGCCTCCTCAGGTGGCGATCGACGCCTTGACCGCCGCGGCGGTCGGCCCCGGCAACCACGCCTATCAGAGCTACAAGGGGCTTCCGGAGTTGAGGCGGGCCTTTGCGGACTGGTACTCACGTTATTACGGTGTGACATTGAATCCGGACGGAGGCATCCAGCCGCTTGTCGGATCCAAGGAGGGCATCCTTCTGATTTCGATGGCGTTTGTCAACCCAGGTGACAAGGTTCTTGTACCTGACCCGGGCTATCCGACCTACACATCGGCCTCCAGGCTGGTCGGTGCCGAGATTGTCACCTATGATCTGACGGAGGAAAACCATTGGCGGCCGGATTTCGATGCTTTGGAGAGAATGGATCTGGAGGGTGTGAAAGTCATGTGGACTAATTATCCGAACATGCCGACCGGAGCCAAGGCCACCCCGGAACTTTACCGGAGGCTGGTGGACTTCGGGCTCAGGCACAGGATCCTGATTGTGAATGACAATCCATATTCATTCATCCTTTGCGGAAAGCCGCTGTCGATTCTGGCCGCGGAAGGAGCGGGGGAGTGCTGTCTGGAACTGAACTCGCTGAGCAAGGCGCACAACATGAGCGGATGGAGGATCGGGATGGTCGGCGGATCCCCGGAACTGATCGCGGAGGTGCTGAAGGTCAAGAGCCAGATGGATTCGGGGATGTTCAAGCCGCTCCAGCTTGCGGCGGTCGAAGCCTTGGGACAGGGTCCGGAATGGTTCGAGGCGCTGAATTCCGAATATTCCCGCAGACGCATGGCGGCCGGGAGGATCTTTGACACTCTCGGTGCGGTTTACGACCACGACACGGCCGGTCTGTTCCTTTGGGGACGCGTGCCGTCACGGTACGCCGGAAAAGGTATGACGGCGGGGGAGGTTATCTCGGAACGCATTCTGTCTCAAGCAGGTGTGTTTATCACTCCGGGCTTCATATTCGGAAAGAACGGCAATGACTTCATCCGGATTTCCCTCTGCGCAAAGCCGGAGGTGCTTGACCGTGCGAATAAAGAAATAGAAAAAGTGATAAAAAATATTTTATGATAGTAGGAATTATAGGTCTGGGTCTGATCGGCGGCTCGATGGCTATTGACTTGAAGAGAAGGGGATTCGCCGGGACCGTCCTCGGAGTGGAGGCTGACCCGGTGAATGCGGCCGCTGCCGGGAAGATGGAACTCGTGGACGAGATCGTGCCGTTTGAGGAATGCGTCCGCAGGAGTGACATCACGGTGATAGCCATCCCGGTCGGAGCGGCAGTGAGGATGCTCCCGCAGGTGCTTGACATGTTCAAAGAGGAAGGTAACGGAAGGAAGATCGTGATCGACACCTGCTCCACGAAGAGCAACATCGTCCGCGCCGCGCGTTACCATCCTCTCCGGGGCCGCTTTGTGGCGACGCACCCGATGGCCGGCACTGAATATTCTGGGCCTTGGGCGGCGATGCCGAACCTCTTCGACGGACGCGCCTGCATCTTCGCAAACACTGAGGATTCGGATCCGCAGGCTGTGAAAATCGTTGAGGAACTGTACGATGCGCTGAACATGCGTCCGCTTTTCATGAACGCCGACAGCCACGATGTGCACACCGCCTACGTGTCTCACATCTCGCATGTCACCTCTTTCGCATTGGCCCTCACGGTCCTTGAGAAGGAAAAGGACGAGAAGCACATTTTCGACCTTGCGTCCGGCGGGTTCTCGTCAACCGTGCGGTTGGCTAAGAGCTCAGCCGAGATGTGGACCCCGATTCTGGAGCAGAACAGGGACAATGTGCTGCACGTCATAGACACTTATCTGGAGAAGATGAGGCTTTTCCGCGACGCGATCGCTGACTATGACGGAGAGCGCGTCACCGAACTCATTCATGAAGCAAACAGGATTAAAAAGATTTTGAGATAGTTATGGAACGTACACTTGACATCGTCCCCGTCTCCGAATGGGGATTCTTCGATGAGAGCATTCCCCCTCTTGTCATCGCCGGTCCTTGCAGCGCCGAGTCTGAACTGCAGATGATGATGACCGCCAAAGGTTTGAATGAATTCGGGATCCACGTTTTCCGCGCGGGGATATGGAAGCCACGCACCCATCCCGGATCCTTCGAGGGAGTAGGTTCCCCGGGGTTGAAATGGCTTCAGAAGGTGAAGAATGAGTACGGCATGAAGGTCTGCACGGAGGTCGCCAATGAGAAGCATGTCTATGAATGTCTGAAATACGGCATCGACATGGTCTGGATCGGGGCGCGCACGACAGCCAATCCTTTCCTCGCGCAGGAGATCGCCGAAGCGTTGAGGGACACTGACATTCCGGTTCTTGTGAAGAATCCGGTGAATCCTGATCTTGACCTCTGGATCGGTGCCCTTGAAAGGCTGAACCGGGCGGGAATCAGGAAACTGGGTGTGATTCACAGGGGCTTTTCCACTTCTCAGAAAATTCCTTACCGCAATCTTCCGGGATGGCAGATCGCCGTGGAGCTCCGTACCCGTTACCCAAAACTGCCGTTCTTCTCCGACCCGAGCCACATGGGCGGTTCCAGACAGTACCTGAAAGAGTTGTCGCAGAGGGCGATGGATCTTGGACTGGACGGCCTGATGGTCGAGTCCCACTGCGATCCGTCCTGTGCGCTCAGCGATGCCGGACAACAGCTGGTCCCGTCCGATCTGAAGACGCTGCTTGAGGGGCTGACCGTCCGCCAGAAGGTCTCCAACGACAAGGAATATAACGAAGGCATCGAGCAGCTCCGCTCCCGGATCGACGTGATCGATGAGAACCTGCTGATGGCTCTTGGCTCCAGAATGGAGATCTCCCGCAAGATCGGAGAGTTCAAGAAAGCCCACAACATCGCTATCGTCCAGGCCGCCCGCTGGGACAGCATCCTCTCCTCGATGGTTGAGCAAGGCAGACGGTACGGTCTTTCCGAGGAGTTTGTCACCGCCTTCTTCACCGCCATCCACGATACCTCCGTCGCCGAGCAGAACAAGATTCTGGAGCGTTAGGATCTTTAAGTAAAAATCGCTGAAGATCCTTGACCGCCTCTCTCTTCTGTATCTTCTCACAACCGAACTCAAGAACTACAAAAGGCTTGTGAATCCGGAGAAGATCTATCTCGGCAACACCAATCTTATGTATGCGTTTTCGTCGAGGCTCAACATTGGGACCATGCGTGAGACGTTCTTCATCAATCAGCTGTCCGCAGCGGTCTCAGAAGCGGCAGCCGAGGGCGAAGGTGAGAGTACCTTCGAGGGCGTCATTGGCGGTGAGGTAGGCGAAGTCAAGACTTACGCCGAGGAGGCGGACTCCAAAGCCGACGGTGGCGAACGACGGAAGCACCGCGTCACTGGTCCCGAAATGGTAGCCGGCTCTCGCGCGCAACATGTCCCTGAATGAATATTCAGCTCCTGCGGCGGCCGTGACGCTCCCGCTGAAGAAATAGTCGGCGTCGGCGGCCAGCCTGAATGCATGCGCCTCCGAAAGAGCCTTCCACCAATCAGCCCCGATGGTCGCGGAGGTGGGGAGACTGAACGAGTCTTCGGAGACGGACTCCAACGAGGAGCCGAGGGATGACACCCCTGCCGTCACGTTCAGCCCATCAAACCTGCAGGTGAGGAATATGTCCGCAGCGACGACCGACCAGGAGTCATCCTCAGAGAGCCTCTGCGAGGCGTGGCGCACGTTCGCCCCGGCTGACAGGTTGTCTAGGATCAGGAACCCGACCCCGGCGTTGACGACCGTCTCCGTGGGCCTGAACGTCCCTCCGGCGTTGCCCGTCCCGTCCGTCAACGTGTATTCCTCTCCGGCCTGAAAGGCTCCCCCGACCGAGAACCCGAACCGTTCCCCGGTCCGGAACGCCGCCCCGAGATTGAGATCCGAGGACTTCTCCCCGTCCGGCGCCCAGCTCTGGCCGGACACACCGAGGGACACTCTCTCCGCAGAGAAAGGGATGACGGAGGAGTTCCTGAACGAGGAATATGCCGCCCCGGAGACCGCAGCGGCCCCTGCGAAGCCCATCCCCGCCGAGACCGGGTCCCGGACGATCCGCACAAACGGCAGGGCCTCGGAACTCTGTGCGGAAGCGTGGCAGACCGGCAACAGGCATCCGAGCGCCGCCGCCAGAATATTCATATTCAATCTCATCATTTCTTGACTATCGTTTGTTTGTACTCTTTAGAATCGATCTTGATGGTGGCTGAATATCTCCCCGGCGCGCAATCCGACAGGTCTATCACCGCCGGCTCGAAAGCGCTGGCCCTGAGGGTCCCGTCGAACACCGTGCCGCCGGTCATCGACACGATCCTCACGTGGACATCCGCCAGTTCCGCCCCCGTGGCGATGTTCAGGACATCCTTGACAGGGTTCGGGTAGGCGGCATACTCAATGGACGCTTCCCTGGCCAGAATCCTGAAGGAGGTGGACACCTCCGCCCTCCTCGCATCGTAGGCGGTGACCGTGACAGAGGCGGCTCCGTACTGGAGTATAGTACCTATGATCCTGTCAACATTCTGAGCGACATGAGCCACCTTGCTGTTGTCCACGGTGATTTCGTACTTGAGAGTCTCACCGTCCGGATCCTCGAAATAGTCCGCGGTGTTCAGGGTGAATTCTTCCCCCACGGCCGTAAAGAACATGTCCTCCATGTCCTTTATCTTCCTTGGAGGCGTGTTCTCGAGCAGGGTGTAGTCGATCTTCACGGAACTTGACCCTCCATAGGAGTCAGTCACCACGAGTTCGGCGGTATAGCTCCCGGGTTCGGCGTCGCAGGCAGTGATCGTTATCGCCCCCTTACCGTCGTTGAGGCCGGAAAAGACATCAGCCTCGGAGCCGGACGTGTAGGCGAAGGTGAACGCATGGCCGTCAGGGTCAACGACGCTGACATTCACAATTTCGGTCTCATGTGACTTCAATGTCAAGGCTCCGTCCAGGTTAATCTCGATGACCGGAGGATTGTTCGCTCCGGAGACGAATGAAATCACATCGCTCGACTCGCCGAACGTCCTGCCATAGGATTGCCCCACGACTTTCACATAGTAAGTTGTTGAAAAATCGAGTGCCTCGAAACTGACGGAGTACGACTCGCCAACCGGCAGATTCGGCACTGAATACGTGACAGTGACACCGTCTTTTGTGCCGTCAAGCGGATCGGCTGCCGCCACCGCATCCTTGTCCTTACCATACAGAACGGCATAGCCATAGGCGGGATGACCATCAGCGTCTCCCGTCACTGTCCACGAAGCTGTGAAGCTGTTGCTGACCGAAGTCACTCTCAAATCCGTCACCTTCGAAGGGACATAATCTCCCCTGTATGTCATAGCCCCCACCGCGTTGACAAGACCGCCGACAGACGCCGGTATTCCCTCCGTCTTCTTGCTGCCGAGCAGCCTCTCCTTCAGTTCATCGCAGGAGAAGCCCGGACCTCCGAAATAGGAAGCCACCAGAGCGGCCACGCCTGAGACGTGAGGACAGGCCATCGACGTGCCGGACAACGATCCGTACTGTCCGCCAACCTTCGTGCTGTAGATTGAAGAGCCAGGGGCGGCGATGTCCACGAAGTCCCCGTAGTTGGAGTAATAAGCCTTGCTTCCGTCGCTGGTGATGGCCCCGACCGCGATGACAGGCTCGTAATTGGCGGGCGCGCCGTTGGTGATGTTTTCATTGCCGGCGGCGAAGACCACCAGACCGCCTTTCATCGGGGAGTCCGGAAGCTGGTTACCTTCATTGTCGCATCCGGCGTATTTGATGAAATAGTCAACGGCGGCCTTGTCGGATGATGAGATCTTGCCGGCGAGGGCGGCTTTCTTCTCCTCGTCGTTAAGTTTTCCGTCGCCATCTTTGTCATAGCTGTAGCCCCAGCTGTTCTGGCAGATCACGGCTCCGTTGTCGGCCGCCCATTTGATCGCCTCCGAACTGCTTCCGTTCAGGGTCTTGGTCTCGCCTCCATCGACAATGTCCCGAAGGATTTCGCAAGACATGATCGTGACTCCACTCTGACCTGCCGCCGCGTTTCCGCCGGCCACTCCGCAGACACCGATCCCGTTGTTGTTGACAGCCGCTATGGTGCCGGCAACATGAGTCCCGTGATTGCCTGCCACCACGGAGCCGGATCCGGAGATGAAGCTGTGATGCTTCGTGCCGCAATTGGCCGCAAGATCCTCGTGCGTGATCTCCACGCCCTCATCCACAACGGCCACCACAACCCCGGGGTCTCCCGTGGTGTAGCCGCTCCAGATCGCCGACACGTTGATGTCACAGCCGTTACCGCCAATGAAACCCCACTGGCTGCTCAACTGAGGGTCATTGAATCCGGTCCTGACAATCACAGGACGGGACTCGACACATTCGATTCCGCTTACCCCTCCAAGTTGGGCGGCCGCGCGGGTCTGTGGCACATCGGTCTTGAAAGTGACGATGTACCACCTGTGCAGACCTTCACGGCGGGTACGTGGCTCGAATTCGCCGGCGTCAGGGAAAAGTCTTCTGATCGAGGAGATTCCGATTTCGTCAAGGACCTGGTTCAGCCCCATTGAACGGGTGACGACCTTTCCTTGGCCCAGATCGCTCTCGATGAGCGAGAGCATCTCGTCGCTGAACCTCACGACGGCCTCCCCTTGCACCACTGAATGGTCAACCGTCTCCTCTTCCGCCGTTTCCTCACGCGGCACTTGACCCTGCTCCTCCTTGGCGCAGGAAACAAGGGCGGCCAACGCCAGCACGGCCATGACAATCTTTTTCATATCGGGAATTTATTTGTTTATCTGTCCGGAAAGGAAATCCACGACGGTCAGCAATGACGCGGGATCGTTCCATTTGACTTTGTTGGATTTCAGGAACGCCTTGGCCGCCGCCTTGTCCACGAGAGGGGAATTCGTGACCTCGGATTTCGTGGCGGGAATCATATTCAGTCCCACACGGATGAAATTCTTCCTCACCAGAGGCAGTTTTTCTCCATTCTCCCTGCCCTCCATCAAAGTGTTGAGAGGCAGATTGACAAGTGAGGAGGAGTCCCCGGCAAGGGACGACAGCTTCTGGGTGGACGCCGTCGAGGACGAGATGCCGTAGCCGATGTCCGACTTGTTCAATTCGTCGAGGTTGACCGAGGTCTCGCAGACCACGGCCCCGTTCTCGTTCTCGGCCAGCAACTTCATCATCTTCCCTCCCGCATTAAGATAGACATCATTGCCTATTCTTGCGGAGAACACCTTCAGCATGTCAGCCGCCATCACCTTCTGCTCCTTTTCATCCACATAATGGATCTTCCCGTCCACGGAGACGTTCACCATCGCCGCCTGGACAAGGGTGCCGCCGCTCATCCTGATGACTCCGTTCTGAAAGTCATTGTAAAGGTACGGCCATGTCCTTGTCGGCTCGTAGCTCTGGGCGAGACACAGCCGGACTCCCGTCAGGAGCATCACGGCGAGTGCTATTAATCTTGTCTTTGTCATGTGCCTATGTGTTTTTTACACTAAAAAATCTTTAAAAAGGGAGAAAAACTATAAATATACGACAAAAAAAGGGACAGTCAAAATGGCTGTCCCTAAAATACTGTTTATAAAACCACAGGTTATTTCCTTGTCCATGTCATCGGGCCGACATAAATCTCCCACCAACCAGCACTGGTTTTGCAAGCATAGCCATTTGGCACGGTGATAGTCTTATAGTCGCTGCTGAGTTCGAACACAATGTCAGTAAAACCGCTGGCATCATCAACGTTGGGAGCATCAAAGCCAACTTCATAGAGAGGACCTTGCGATGAAGATACATAGCCGGTTTCCTGATTGGTCTCGATAGTGATCCTCGTTTTCTCCGCATTCACAGTTCCCGTGAAGATATTGTACTTATTGGCAGCTGTAAATCCATAAGATGCCAGATAAGGGTCAAGATTGTAAACAAGCACTTTATTCACATCATCAGGATGTGCCAGAATCTGAACTTCCGCAGTATAGTTGTCACCCCAGTATCCCGGTGCGGGACCGCTGAATGTTCCGAAAAGGTTCGCAAGCGGATGGTCATTGTCCTTGATGGTGAAAACAGTCGCGCTGGAGCCTCCGATCTGGTAGTCATTGGTGGCAGCCGTGAGTTCTATCTGAAAATCAAGTGACCCGGTGAACACTCCCGGCTGGTCAACAACGTTGATGGTGATTGCAAGGGAGTCCGTACCGTTGAATGACAGTACCTTTCCCGCAGGTTCAACCGTGAAGTTCACACCTTCCTTGGCTTTACCGTCAACGATCTTGAAAGTGACAGAGGTGTTATTGTCGCCCTTCAACGAGCCGAGTTTGACAGGGATAGCCACAGAACCCACATTCTCATCCACCGAAACGGTCGTCCTGTAGAAATTGACAAATGGTGTGGTTTTGTAATCGCTGACCTCGCGGCAGCTTGCGAAAGCGGCCACAACCGCAGTGAAGGCTAATATTCTGTAAATATTTTTCATATCTTTCTCGTGTTTGAAAAATTAAGACTATTCAGCGGCGTAACCTTCGTTCTGCACAAGATTGAGGTTGACCTGCATCTCGTATGTAGGTATCGGCCACAGGAAATGGTAGTCGCTCGCAGGGAGGGATTTGGCGGTGTAGTCAGTCCCCTCCATAACAACGGTAGCCTTGATCGCGGATTCCTGAGCGGCACGGGTAGTGTAACCATCGCCCCATCTCTTGAGGCAGCTCATACGCAGACCCTCGCCCACGGTCTCGCGGAACCACTCTTTCTTGACAGAAGAGAGCGATCCGTCGGTGGCTATCGCTCCGCGGGCCTCCTGAAGGGTGTTCAGGACAGCCTTTGCGGAAGCCGTGTTGCCGGACTGGGCGTAAGCCTCGGCGGCGATAAGGTACATCTCGCTGATCATGAAAGGCTTGATGGCGTTGCCGGCATTAGGGATGCCGCTGGATGTGAGATCCGGATTGCCGATGTACTTTGTGAACACATAGAATTCATCCTTGTACCATCCGGTGTTGACGTAGCAATAGTAGTTGGTGTTGTCGAACCAGACAGCCCTACGGAAGTCTCCCTCGTCATAAGCGTTGACGATAGCGGCGGTAGGAATGTAGTATGGACGGTAATATACTCCATACTCGCTGTCTTTCGACATCTGGGTATAGTAGGAATGATAGCCGATACCCTCGGAAAGAGACGCATAGAACTGGACGATAGCCTCTGTTCCCTCATCATCAACATTGACCGCTGACAGCTCTTCCGCAGTGGATGCCAGCTTGTAGATGCCGGTGTCAATCACCTTCTTCGCAGATTCGGCGGCCTTGGTATAGTCCTTCGTGTCGATGTAGTAACGCGCATAGGCGGCGTTCACGGCATCGATGGTAGGATACTGCGAGCGTGCCGCACCCTTGACACCGGCGAGAAGTACGGCCGCGGAGTCAAGGTCGGACTTGATCTGGGCATAAACTTCCTGCACGGTGGCTCTCGCAGGACGCTCGGTCTGGTTGTACACAGTCACAAGCGGAACGCAGAGGTCGGTGGAGGAGCCGCTGCCGTAAGGCTTGGCGAAATGTCTCGCAAGATGGGTGTAGGCGACAGCCCTGCCGAGGAAGGCCTCTCCTCTGGCCACCGCCGCGTCAGCGACAAGGTCTGAAGGAAC
Source organism: bacterium (assembly GCA_963639865.1). Classification (GTDB taxonomy): domain Bacteria; phylum Bacteroidota; class Bacteroidia; order Bacteroidales; family UBA932; genus Cryptobacteroides. The sequence continues at coordinate 84,676 of CAVHWO010000023.1, forward strand.
CTTTCTTGCGCCCTCGATCAGAATGTTGAACTTGTTGATGGCGTAGTAGCAGTTTGTCCAGTTGGCCTCTGTGTTGTAACTGCTGGCGGTCATGTCTTTGTTGGCCCTGTGAACATCACCTCCGTTGTTGCCATAGTCAACCACAGCGTTGAAATAGTCCATCTGGACATCGGACACCCAATCCATAGAACCATAATCCAGTCCTCTGAAATTGGCAAGCACTCCGGCTCTGAAACCATTGAGGTCAGTCTCGTTGGTGATGATGTTCTCCGGATCGTATGAGATGCTTCCCTTAGGCGTAAGGTCAAGGTCGCAGGAGGCCAGCAAGGCCGCGGCGGAAACGGAAACTAAAACTATGTTAAAAATCTTTTTCATACTTGATCTGATTTAGAATGTGATCTCGATTCCTCCGAGGTACTGCTTAGAGTTACCGGTCATACCGTAGGTAAGGTTGGAGTTGACCTCCGGGTCGATACCTGTGTACTTGGTGAATGTGAGGAGGTTACGTCCGGTGAATGTCACCTTGACACCCTTCAGCACGTTGTTGGTCCAGCCGAGCCACTTCTTAGGGAGGCTGTAGCCGACCTGAAGGTTCTTGAGCCTGAGGAAGGACGCGTCCTCAAGAAGGTGGGTGTCGAACTGCATCACGTAGCCCTGTGTCCAGTCCGGCCACTCGGCGTCAGTGTTCTCCGGAGTCCAGTAGTCCGAGATGCTCTTGTGCTGGGTGTTGGTAAGGTTGTTCCAAGGATTGGCATAGAAATAGCCGTCGTTGGAAACCAGATACTTGCCAAGGACGTAGGAGAAATCAGCCTGGAATGAGAGATTCTTCCAAGAACCCGAGAAGTTGAAACCGCCATTGACAGGGGCATATCTCTTCTTGCCTGTGTTCTGTGTGAGGGCTTCCTCATCGTACACATTTGTAACCTCGCCCTTGGTGGTGACATCCGGATCATCTCCGGCCTTGTACCAGGTAGGAGCGCCGGTCTCTTTGTCAACTCCGGCATAAATCGGCATGTAGAACATGACAGGGCTATCCACTACATAAGCAGTCAGAGTGTTGGCGATCACCCAACGATCACGTCCGTCGAAGAGCTCAGTGATCTTCTGGTTGTTGTAGTTGAAGGTAGTATTGAAGCGGAGGAAGTAATCTCTGCCTCTCAAGATGTCAACGCCCAATGTGATGTCCACACCGGTGTTCTGCAGAGCGCCCACATTCTGTGAAACCTCTGTGAAACCGGTCGTGTAAGGCTGAGGGACATCCATGAGCATGTCGGTGGTCTTTCTCAGATAGTACTGCACGTCGAAGTCAACCCTGTTGAAGACACGTCCGGACAAGGCCACGGTGAAGAGAGCCTGCTGCTCCCAGGAAAGGTCGGCGTTGGCCGGCTGGGACACATAGCGGGCTGAAACCTCGCTGTACGAACCGCTGTTGCTGATGAGACCGAGGGAAGGATAGTCGCTGCCCAAAGCGGCGTTGCCCTGGGTTCCGTAGCTTACCTTGAAGTCGAGGGCATCGATGTCGCGGATGTCCTTAAGGAAGTTTTCCTTCTTGATGTTCCACTTCGCTCCGACTGACCAGAAGTTGGCGTACCTCTTGTTGGCGCCGAACCTTGACACACCGTCACGGCGGACTGTGGCGTCAAAGTAGTATTTGTGGGCAAAGTCATAGCTGAGATGGCCGAAATAGGAAAGGAAGCGGGACTCTGTCTCAGATTCGCTCATCGCATAGGTCGACTGAACACCGTGCTGGAGAAGCATCTGGCGATAGTCGGTCTGCTTCTGGGACTGAGCGTAGTAGTAGTTGTAGAAATTCTCTACACCTTCCTGACCGGCGAGGATGCTGACGTGATGGTCGTCGGCCACTGAGAATGAATACTCGGCGGTGTTGGTGATGGTTGCGGAGTACTCAAACGTGGTCGCCTTGATCACGGTAGGGGTTCCACCGTACGACTGGGTGTAAAGAGGGCTGTTCTGATAGTTACGCAGCCTGATGTAGCCGTCCAGACCGGCCCTGCTGACAATCTTGAAATTGCGGAAAGGCTCTATCTGTGCGAAAAGGTTGCCGTTCACGCCATAACGCTTGTAGATGTTAGGCTTGCTTGACATATAGTAGTCCGGAACAGGAAGGTTCAACGCCTCGTACCACTCTCCCTTTTCATCGGTCGTGGCCGGAAGAAGAGGGTTGTTCAGATAAGAAAGACCACCATAGGTATAGCCTGCCATTCCGCCGTCGGCGGATCCCCAGTTGCCATTCTTCTGATTCTCATCGAGGGAGAAGGACATGTTGGATCCGAACTTGAGCCAGTCCTTAGGATGGGCCTGCACGTTGGAGCGGACGGTGTAGCGGTCGAAGTAGTTGCCCGGAGTGAAGCCCTCCTGATGGTACTGCGAACCGGAGAACATGTAGGACACCTTTTTGCCGCCACCTTCGATGGTGATGTCATTCTGGGTCTGAGGGGTGTTCAGGTTCATAAGTTCCTCATACCATTTGGTATTGCAGGTGTAACCCTTGTCGATGTAGTTCTGCTGGATATATTCCGGCGTGTGGATACCTGTCCTGAGCCAGAAGTCGATCAGCTCGTCTCCCGACATCATGCTCTTGTAAAGGGTCAGGTCGGCGAGGGTCGAGATACCGTACTGCGAGCGGACGGTCACCGAAGCCTTCTCATTGTAGGAGCCTGATTTGGTGCTGACATAAACGACACCGTTGGCGGCACGTGAACCATAGATCGAGGTCGCTGACGCATCCTTCAAGACACTGATGCTCTCAATGTCGTTAGGGTTCATCGCCATGATTGAACGTGCGGATGAAGGAATACCGTCGATTACATAAAGAGGAGAACTGCTTGATCCGAGGGAACCTATACCGTGCAGGGTCATGGACACGGCGTTGTCACCGGCGACACCGGAGGAGGTGAGGACGGAAAGGCCGGCCACCTGTCCCTGAAGGGCGTCGAGAGCCGAGGATGAAGGTGAGTTCTTCACAACGTCGGACTTCACAGTGGTGACGGAGCCGACGATCGAACTTACCTTCTTTGCTGAACCGTAACCTACAACCACAGCGTCTTCAAGAACGTTCCTGTCCTCCTCAAGGGCGACGTTGATGGTCGTCTTCCCGTCCACCGGGACTGTGACGGTCACGAAACCGATGACCGACACCGTGAGTTTGCCCTTTGACGGAACGTTGATCGTGTACTTGCCGTCAAAATCCGTTGACGTGCCTGTCAGCGTTCCGTCAACAATGACGGTGGCTCCAGGAATAGGATTTCCCGTAGCGGCCTCCTTGACCGTGCCGGACACCTTGACCGTCTGGGCCATTGCCGCGCCTATGCCGATGAACAGGCACAGCGCGATTGTAAATAATTTTTTACCCATAAGCTTAAAACTTTTGTTAAACCCCGCGTTTGACATTTATAGTCAAACCTGACCTTTAATAAATAGTAATAAAAAATGTTTTTCCTTTATTAAACATAAACTAAAATTCAGTTCATAACAGTCATCAAACCCAGTTTTGAAATGACTACCAATCCCATAAATTTTTGGCAAGATAATTACATTTTTTTTTTAATGCAACTATCAAGTATGAAGTTGAAACAAAAAGCCCCGAAAAACTTTATCGTTTTAAGATTACAGCTTCTCTCGCAAAAAAAAAATCAGATTTTGAATTGTAGTAATAACCAGAATTGGTGTTTAAAATTTTTCATCTTAAAAATTTATTTAAAAATGTCACAAATTGCATTTCAAAGAGCCTGCGGGCTATGGAAGAAGGAAAAAAGACGCTATGTGAAAGTGTCCACGATGGCGGCCTATTCCCTTATCATTCAGAATCATCTGGAGCCGAGGTTCGGAAATCTGGAGGATGTCACGCATCGTTCCGTACAGGCTTTGGTTAATTCTAAGTTGAAAGAAGGGCTGAATGTCACGACTGTCAAAGGGATGTTGATAGTCCTGAGGATGATTCTCAAATTCGGGGAAAAGCGGGGTTGGATCGGACAGAGGTTGATAGATGTCAAATTTCCTACCCAAAGGACGAGGTATCAGATTGATGTGCTTTCGGTCAGCGAGGAGCAACGCATGCTCGACTACCTGTCCTCCCATCGCGGGAAATACAACCTCGGGCTGCTGATCTGCCTTTTCACTGGCATGAGGATAGGCGAGGTCTGCGCCTTGAGATGGGAGGATGTGGACATCAAGAACGGGACTATCCGGATAAGAAGGACCGTGCACCGGGTCTATGTGATAGACGATGGTCCCAAGCGTTCGGAACTCACTCTGGACTACCCGAAGACGGTGGGGTCCTACAGGGACATACCGGTCATCAGGGATCTCGCCGTCATTCTTTCGGAATATTCAGAAAGTGCCATCGGCGACCATTTTGTGATTTCCGGACGGTCTCATCCGACCGAACCGCAGACTATGCGCAACCATTTCAAGAAAGTCGCCGCGGTCCTGGGTCTGTCGATGCGTCGTTTCCATGGTCTGCGGCACACATTCGCCACACGCTGCGTCGAAAGCAAGTGCGACTACAAGACCTTGAGCTCGATTCTCGGCCACTCGAACGTGAGCACCACATTGAACCTCTACGTCCATCCGGGAATCGAGCAGAAGCGCAAATGCGTTGAAGACATGATGAGGGCGATTGTGTGACCGCCTCTGTCATAAAAATATAATACACCTGAAAACGGAATTGTCGGCCTTTGTCTCCGAGCCGTTTTCAGGTGTTGCTTGAATGTGGCAGGTGAAGAAATCTTCATCAGATGCTCTCGATTGTCTCGGCCGTCAGCCCCGTGACGCTTACGATCTGCTCCACGGGCATCCCG
>CAVHWO010000024.1:0-64086 GCA_963639865.1 bacterium
GTTCTCAGAGTCATGCCCCATCGCCTCGCTGATGGTGGCTATCGGGATGTTCTTGGATCAAGTCCAAAACCCTGTGTTAAGGATTGTAATTGCGAATAAGTGAGTACCTTTGTACGAACGTTAAAAAAGTATTCATATATATGTCGACATTGTCAGTTCTTCAGGGTTTGGCCAGCCATGTGCTACCTCCCCGTCTGCTTGAGTATTTCGATCTGGTCATGGTGGAGGAGCGTGAGGTCCCGTTAAGCGAGCGCAAGGGATTGGAGAGCGGGGAGCTCGTGTTTCACCTTGAGGAGCATGACGAGCTCCGCGGCCGCGAGGAGGGGCATACGTACCGCCCGAACGGGTTCCACGAGGCGTCGACGGTGAACGACTTTCCCTTAAGGGACAGGAGGGTGCGCCTTGTGATCCGCCGCCGCAGGTGGGTGGACAAGCGGACCGGCAAGAGTGTCGGTAACCGTTACCGCATCGTAACGGAAGGCATGCGGCATACCCTTGAGTTTGCCGATTTTTTAAAAGAGACATTTGGATACGTACCCGATAGCGGCTTCTTCGCTTGAGAGGTACTACTACGTTGACGGCCATCAGCTCGAACGCCAGTACCGCGAGCGCCTGAGCGGATACCTCGACTGGGAGGACCTCCCTCATGCCGACAAGTGGCTCGTCTTTCCCGAGAACATGGGTCGCAACATGAGCATAGACGAGACCTCGCTCAGCGACGGGGAGCTGTACACGGTCCTCACCAACAAGGACGCCCACGGCGGCAAAGGGGCCCTGGCCGCGATCGTGACCGGGACGAAGGCGGAGGCCGTGAGGGCCGCGCTGGACAATATCCCCCAAGAGAGGCGGGACCTGGTGGAAGAGATGACCTTGGACCTTTCTTCCTCAATGAGGAACATCGCGATCATGGAGTTCCGCAACTGCAGGCGGACCGTTGACAGGTTCCATGTCCAGAGGCTTGCCCTTGAGGCCATCCAGGAGATGAGAATCGGCCACCGGTGGTGCCTAAACACATACTTTTGCACCTGCTCCGAAATGAACCGAGAGTTCTGCGAGAGTTATGTAAGCATGATGGTCCGGTACTTCGGCAAGCGCCAGACCTCAATCATCCTTGTGGGGATGCCTAACCTAAGAAGTCGGCATAGAACTTGGCATAGGCCCGCCAGGAGTTGCGGGCGATGAAGTCACGCAGGACTTCAGGATTGACGCGCCGGTCAGACTTCAGGATCTCTATCATCTCAGCCTCCGAACCATAGACCATGCAGACCTCCTCACGGGCAAGGTCGGCGAAGGCGCCGACAGCCGGGCCCACCGGATTGCCGCCCATAGCCAGAGTGTCCATCAGGACACCGGAACCGGAGACGCTGCCCGGAAGGTACGGGAACAGGACAAATCTACTGGATCGGACCAGCGAGGCAAGTTCCTCAAAGTCAGCGGACCGGTTCTCGAAGACAATCGTTGACCGTCTGGCTGAAAAGCCGTCGGAGGAACCGCACACGGAGACTGCCTTTTCGATTCCATTGACCAGAGCGGCATCCCGGCAACGGCCTATGATCCTGACATTCAAGCCCGCCGCGCGGACCGCCGGACTGGAGACAAATTCGAGCACGCCCTTGTACGGAAGGATGTTTCCCCAGATCAGAATCTCATCCCGGCAGGAGGAACTGGAATCCACCCCGGAGACCGAAGAGGCGGAGGAAGCGTCACCGGGCAGTCCGCCCGGAACAGCCTCTTCAGCCGGAGTTTCCACGACAGGGTGGCAGATGTACCTGACCTTGTCAGGTGAACAGCCATATTCGGAAAGCAGCCCTCTTGCAAAGGAGGCCGTCTCGCATGAATGGGAAATGACGAGACACGAGCGCATGAGCTGCACCTTCGTGAGCGACCGCGACATCCAGTTCTCACCTTTGTGCGGACTAGGGTTATGGAAGATGAACACTATCTTTCCCCGCCGGAGCCTCATCACCAGAAAGCTCAGCCGGACCATCAGGTACTGGACAAAGGCGAACCTGTGAAACGCGATCGTCTCCACGAAGCTCAGCAGGAATATGTCAGCCTTGAACGAATGCCTGAGCAACGCCCAGCCCTGCGCCAGATACGGCTTGCCGCCGGTGTCGAGGACATCGAACCATTCCGCAAGATTCTCCTTCAGAAAACTGAAATAGCGGTTCGGGCAGCCGCTTTTCCTGTTTGCGGACGGCGAGACATAAATCTTCTTTTTCATCCCCTACCTCCTCAACAACTTTTTCAATGAATATGTCAGATCCCCCACCGGGAACTGCCACGCCGGAGTCCCGATGTAGGTCTTGTAGTAATACTTCTCGCTCTGATACTTGAGTTCCCTCACCCGAACCTTGTCGTAGTACTTCCTCGTGGTAGCCCCGTGTTCGTGGATCACAGAGACCTCAGGGTAATAATAGACACCCTTTCCTATCCTCTTAAGTCTCTCGGACAGAATCATCTCCTCCGAGTACAGAAACGTCTTCGGGTCCATCTCCCCGCATGCGAAGTAGTCGGCGGACCTGACCATGAAGAACGACCCGGAAATCCGGTAATGGAACCCCTCCCGGGCGTTCTGGGAATATTCCTCCCAAAACGGCCTGGACTTGGACGCGAACAGGCTTCTCCAGTAAAGGGCCACATGCCTGTCCCAGAAACTGACAAAAGGTTCCGGGCTCTGAAGCCGGCCGTCCAGACCGACGACCTTGGGGCCAAGCGCCCCGGCATCCTCCAAGGACATCAGCTTGTCAGCCATTTTGTCCACGACATCAAGTCCTTCCAACCGGATGTCATTGTTGGCGAACAGCAACACGTCCGGACCGAACTGGTTCCTGGCCACTTCCGCTCCCAGGTTGTTGCCCCCGGCAAAGCCCAGATTCTCCTCGGACGGAACCACGAAGACGCATTGGTCCGCCCCTTTGAACGCCTCCAACAGACGGTCACGGCTCTCCTGCGCGCTGCCGTTATCGACAATCACGACGGCATGGTCAGACCGGATCTTCGCAAGTTCGTCCCTCACGAACCCGATCGTCTTCTCCTCACTGTGATAATTGATTACAATGACTCCGATCATCATCCCCTCTCCTGTTATTTCAAAAACAATCCCGCCACCGCACGGCGGAAAGTCCATTGAACTTTCTTCACCAGACGTCCGGCTCCCCTCAATTCCGCGACAGGACGCACGCCGGAATGCTTCACCAGTTCAAGGTAAGGGACATTTCTGGCATTCTTCCCCTCGCCCAGAAGCAGATCCGGACGGAATCCCCTCTTCCGGCAGACCGGCATAAGGCTGAGCTGGTCCCTGACTGAATATTCCAGATACTCTTTCCACCACGCATCCGAGATCTTTTTGACCGAAGGATCGTTGTGCCTTCTCAGGATCAGATTGTTCTCCATAATCCCGAAATGATGCGGGAAACCCTCCCTCTCCAGATGCTTCTTCTGCCTCAAAGCGTCCCGAAAGCCGATCCTGACATCCTGATAGCACCTCGAGATCTCCTCATAGACGCAGTCCCTCTGCGGATGCGGAACCATAGCCATCAAAGAACCGGACTCAATCCTCCCGTTGACAATGCGGTAGAACTCCTCCCCGAGGATGCGGATGTTCGCATCCATCCAGACACTCACATCGTAGTCCCCGAGCACCTTGTGCGGCTGAAGTTTCACGTAGCGCGAAAGACGGGTCCCGTCTCTGTCGGAATACGGTATCGGCCGCACCTGCCAGACCCCGGCCCTGCCCTCCTCGATGTCATTTGAGAAGCAGACATATTCAAAACCCCCATCCACAGCCAGAGGCTGCGGAAGGGAGTCGTAATTGCCGACGATGCTTGTGTAGATCACTTTTCTCATTTCTTTCCTGCGGGTAAGACACATTGACGGCCGAGTTCTTCAAGATAGTCCTGCGTGAAGTAGTCCATCCTGCCGCAAAGACTGGCGAATGTCAACTCCCCGAAATACAGCCTGTCCCCGACAACATAGAAATCCACACGGACCTCCGGAAAGCCTTCGGAAAGAGAGGCCGCAGCCGAAAGCATCCTGTCGAGACACGACGGCCTGGGGACCTTCCCCCCCCCGTCCCTGTAATGTTCCGAGAAGACAGATGCTTCCGGATGTACATTCCAGTCCAGATCGTAAACATTCACATAAAGTCCATCGGATGTCCTGTCATAGCAGGTCAAGACCGAGTAAGGTTTTCCGTCAAAGCACCAAACCTTGTAGTCCGTCACGGACCTTCCCTCTGGGGAAGACTGCTCAAGCTTTTCCTCCGCCACCACGCAAGGATCGATCTTATTGTAGTACATCTCGCCGTGAGCATAGCCGTATTTGACTTTCAGATGGGCGGCGAGATCCGCCCTGACGGTCTCGGGGTCAAAGCCACGGGACTTGTCGATGATGCGGAACGAGCCGCTGTCGTGGTTGCACTTGATGACGAATTTATCAGGGAGAGAGTCAAAATCAATGTCTTCCGCCTTTCTCCAGACACCGTACAAAGGCACGAGAATGTCACCAAGCCCCTTGGACCTGACATATTCGCGAACCTTGTACTTGTCGGAGCATAACGACCACATCGAGGTGTCCGAGAAGCACATCAGCCACTGGATCTTCTCGTTCAGATCCCTCGGATGATTCCAGTCTATCGGATAGCCCTTCCATTTCAGCCACTCCTGTTCCACCAGTCTGGCGTGGAAATGGTCAAGCATGAACCTGCGGTAAAGACGGTATATTCGTTTCCTTAAAGTCATGATTCCTTATTCAAATGGAGTTTGGATCTGACAAAAGACCTTTCCCCTTCGCTCAACGAGAAGAAATAGGCCGCCACGCCTGTGGAAGCGAGGCCGACAGCCAGAGACACAAGCAGACGCCAAAGTCCTGGATCAAAAAACCTCCGGACTAGGAATGTCACCGCCAGCGCTATGACCGCCGCCGGCATGACCTTCCCGAGAACCTCCTTGACAAACATCAGAGGCGGGAACCCTATCTGTCTGCGCAACAGTCCCAGTTTCACGATGTCATTGGCCACATAAACCCCGATGAAGACCAGATAACATGAATATGCCGGAGCTCCGCTCCTGTAAGCGAGCCAGGTGATCGGGAATATGAGCAGTGTGACAGCGGAGGTAACCACATAGAAACGTCTTATGTTGCCCGAGGCCTGAATCAATGTCGAGAACGGGGTCATCAGAAGATCCAGACACAAACCGGCCAGAGTCAGCCTTGTGAACAAAGCCGTACCGTCAGGGACAAGCCTTCCGAGCCACAGCCCCAACAAAGCCTCCGCCTCAAAAAGGAACGGAACCGCCAAAGTGAAGATTATGAGAAACGCATACTTGGATCCCTTGCAGGCCAATGCGTAGGCATATTCCTTATTGTCAGAGACATAGGATTTGGTGATCTGCGGGTTCATCGCCGTCAGCACATTGGTCACGAACTGCTTCACCATACTCTCCACGTTGAGCGCGATCCCGCGCATAGTGTTGAAAACCACGCCGAAAAAATAGTTCACCAGAAGGGTGATTCCCTGCGTGTTCACCAGATAGACTCCGTATGAAAGCCCGTGCCATCCGGCGAAACCGAACATCTTTCGGAAATATGTCCTGTCGAATCCCGCCCGGACACGGCTTTCCTCAAAGAAATGCCGGCAGTAGGCGGCGTACAGAAAACGGACAAGTACGGCGACGGCGCACATCATCGCGGCGTAGATGACCAGCCTGTCCGACGCAGTGATCATCAGAAGAATGGCGACCGCCAGTTTGAGAAGTCCCTCGACCACTCCTATGACAGCGAAAGCAGACATTCTCTCATGGGCGATGATCGTGGCGTTGTACGGGACGCTGAGCAGATTGATGACGAATGTCAGAAGTGAGAACTGAAACACCCATCGCGCGGCTGACAGCCTTCCTTCCGGCAGTTTCATCACATTGTCAATATACCAGAGTCCGATAGGCTCGGCGATCAGAAGGACCGCGGCGGAGACCAGCAACATGATTGTCACCGCCGTGGCGAAAACCCGCCCGAGGCTGTCCATGTCAGACCTGCCGATCTCGACTGTGAGAAAACGGCTTATTGCCGTGGACAGGGAACTGGTAATTATCGCCATCATCGAGACGAAACTGCCGACCGTCTCATAGACACCCTTGTCCTCAACTCCCAAAGAGTTAAGGACCACTCTGGCGGTGAAAAGTCCGACAACCATCAGCAGGAACATACGGAAGTACAGCGCAAGGGTGTTTCTGGCTATCCTACTGCTGTTCTCCGAAATCTGTCCTGACTGCCGGCCTTTCATCTTCAGCTGCTTTACTTCATGGACATGTTCAATGACCTACCTCAACGGATTGAGATCGCTCTTGTACCAATCCATGAAACGGCGGATGCCGTCGTGGAGGGAGGTGCTTGGCTTGTAGCCCAGTTCGGTCTCCAGCGCGGTGGTGTCGGCGTTGGTCTGATAGACGTCTCCGGCCTGCATCGGGAGGAAAATCTTTTTGGCCGGCTTGCCGTAGGCCTGCTCGATCTCGCTGATGAAGTCCATCAGTCTGACAGGATGCGAGCATCCGATGTTATAGACTTTGGCCGGAACGCCGTGGGCGCATCTTTCCGCCTCCGGAGCGTGATCTATGACACGGATGGTACCTTCCACGATGTCATCCACATAGGTGAAGTCGCGGATCATGTCCCCGTTGTTGAAGACCTTGATCGGCTCTCCTTTCGCGATCGCGGAGGCAAAAAGCATCGGAGACATGTCAGGACGGCCCCACGGACCATAGACGGTGAAGAATCGAAGTCCGGTGGAAGCGAAGCCGTAGAGTTTTGAATATGAATGCGCCATCAGCTCATTGGCCTTCTTGGTCGCTCCGTAGAGGCTTACAGGACAGTCGGCCTTGTCGTCCTCCGAGAACGGAACCTTTTCGTTCAGCCCATAGACCGAGCTGGAGGAGGCATAGACCAGATGCCCTACACCGAAATTGCGGCACGCCTCAAGAATATTCAGGAATCCGTGAAGGTTGCTTTCAAGGTAGGAATATGGGTTCGTGATTGAATACCTCACCCCGGCCTGGGCGGCAAGGTTGACAACCTTGTCGAACCTTTCCTTCCCGAAAAGAGAGTCCAGCGCGGCCTTGTCACAGATCGACATCCTGACGAAACGGCAGTTCGGAAACTTTCCGCTCACGACCTCTGAACATTCCCCAAAAGAGCCGGAAAAGCCGTTCTCCTCAAGTCTTCCGTATTTAAGGCGTACATCATAGTAGTCATTGATGTTGTCCAGCCCGACAACATCGTCTCCTCTTTCAGCCAGCCTCGCCATCAGCCTTGAGCCGATGAATCCCGCCGCTCCTGTCACAAGTGTCTTCATCTCAGATCAGTTTTATTACCAAACAGTTAACATTATCCATATAATCGAAGCCGCTTTATTTCCACCAAAAAGAGCCTCCTCAAAACTTTCGAATTTACAAAGTTTTCATGACATTCCGCCTCTTTTCACAAAATTAAGATGTCCTTTCTATTTGTTTGTCGTCATTCTCTCCTGCACTTATCCATGTATGGCCAAACCCATTGTCTCAATATACACCCTTACGGAATCGCCTTGAACATCTATGTTTTTAATTGGATTTCCGAGGCCGTAGGCATACGGGCTGACGCCGTAGTATTCCTCCGCCATCGGGTCGGCGGCGGTCCAACGGGCGATGGCCTGGTTGTACATCCTTGCGCCGTCGACGACGGCGCGGACGCTGCCGAAGTGGTCGCGGAGGTGGACGAGGGGCTTGTAGGAGACCGTGCCGTCCGCCCCCGCCACGCGGGCTATCCTGCCTCCAGTGGTCAGGACACAGTCGAGGGCCAAGGACACCGCGCCTGACTGATCCGAGATCCGGGTGTATATCAGCGAGCCTCTGTACTGGTAGCCATTGCCTATGCCGTCGGCGGCGCTGAGCTTTGTGCCGTCCGCGAGATGCTCATACTCTGCCAGCGTCGTCCCTCCGGAGGAGACACACCTTGTAAGGTTCGTCTCGTCGTACTCGATGTCGAGTCCGGCGAGGCCGTCGCAGGTCATGTTGCCGTTAGTGTCGTGTGTGTGTAGACCCCTCCGCCGCCGGACGCGCCGCCCCCTGCCGTCGTTCTTGTAGATGTAGGCCAGTGCGGACAGCGGGAACGAGGAGTCTCCGTAGACGCCGGCGGGGTCACGTCCGGACGCTCCAGCTCCGGAAGCTGCGCGCGGAGAGGGACACAGACTGATGTCAGGAGAGAGAGGATGAGGGTATGAACGGTCTTTTCCATATTTGGTTATCACTATGTCTTACAAGTGGTTGGATACTTACCTCCTGAATATACGAATAATTTCGGCATCGCAAAGAGAGGCAGACAAAAAATGCGCATTTCCAATGCTATTCGCATGAAATCCAGACAGGATATGCTATTTTAGGTTCAAGGGCGGCGATGTCGCCGGCACGTTTGCGGATGTAGGCGGAAGGTTGCCCTGGATTACGTTTTATGGGATTCGGGAGACAGGCGGCGATCAGACAGGCCTGACGACGGGTAAGTTTCGTGGCGGATGTGCCGAAATGAGTCTCGGCGGCGGCCTCGACACCATATATCCCCTTACCCATCTCGGCCACATTCAAGTAAACCTCCATAATCCGCCGTTTATCCCACACGAGTTCTATAAGAACTGTGAAATAGGCCTCGAAACCTTTGCGGATAATGGACTTATGAGGAAGCAGAAACACATTCTTGGCGGTCTGCTGCGAGATTGTGCTGCCTCCCCGGCGGCGCTTGCCGCTTTCATATTCCTTTTGAGCCTGACGGATCGCCTTCCAGTCGAAGCCGTTGTGCTTGTCAAAAAGATTATCCTCGCTGGCGATGACAGCCTTGGCCATTTCCGGTGATATTCTATCGTAAGAAACCCAAGTCTTTCGTGTCTGAAAGGTCTTGTCATGACGGTACTCGATCGATCTTTTCACCATCAGAGGTGTGACATAGACCGGACACCATTTCAGAATCAGAACCCACAGGAAGGTGACGGCAAAGAAAGCCAAAGGCAGCTTGACCAGCATCAGCCACCAGAGTTTTCCAAGCACAGTCCGTTTCACCTTCTTACTCATATTCAGTAAGTTTCAATCTGAATTTCAGACTTTTGCCGCCATCCGGGAATATTTTTGCATTCTCTTCGGTGAAACCAAGTTTGCGATAGACATCACCATCCGACCAAGACGCGTCGGCGTAGCTCATCACATCATCCGGCCTCACGTCCTCAATGAACGCCTTCAGGAGTTTGCCCATTCCGCCATCGACTCCGATCCCTTCCTGTGAAGCATACCGGACCCATTCGCAGGAGCGGATGTCCCTGCCGCCTTTTCTCCAGACTCTCGGAGCGGAGAAGCCGGCGACGGCCACCAACGTGCCTGAAGGAATATCCCCGCCCCTGCTGACGTACAGTCCGTAGAGGTGACGGCAACGGGTGTAGCCCAAACGATGAAAGGATTGAAGGAACGGTTCCGCTACCGTCCTGTCAATCCTTCGAACCTCGCAGTTGCGGGCGTATATCCGTTTCAGGCCGTCCAACTATTTCAAGCCCTCAAGGCAGGTCTTGACATGGGCCTCGATGTCAGAGGCGGAATAGTCAGTCTTCTCAAACCTGTCGCCGGTGATGTGCTCGAAAAGTTCGATGTAGCGGTCGGAGATCCCGGAGACTACTTCCGGAGTCATCTCCGGGACCTTCTGTCCCTCCTGGCCTTGGAACCCGTTTGCCATCAGCCATTCACGCACAAACTCCTTGGAAAGCTGCCTTTGACGCTCACCTTTGGCGAGCCTCTCCTCGTACCCCTCCGCATAGAAATAACGCGAGGAATCCGGAGTGTGGACCTCGTCCATAAGATAGATCTGACCGTCCTTTCTGCCGAACTCGTACTTAGTGTCAACAAGGATAAGCCCATGTCTGGCCGCGATCTCGCATCCCCGCTGATAGATGGCCCTGGTGTAGGCCTCCAGCCTCTCATAGTCCTCACGCCCGACGAGCCCCTGCGCGATGATCTCTTCCTTGGAGATGTCCTCGTCATGTCCCTCGGCGGCCTTGGAGGTAGGTGTAACAAGAGGCTCCGGGAATTTCTGGTTCTCGACCATCCCGTCGGGCATCGGAACCCCGCAGATCGTCCTCTTTCCGGCCTTGTACTCCCTCCAGGCGTGTCCGGCGAGGTAGCCGCGGATGACCATCTCGACCTTGAAGGGCTCGCACTTGTGGCCGATTGTGACAGAGGCGTCAGGCACGGCTATCTTCCAGTTAGGGAGGATGTCGGCGGTAGCGTCCAGAAACTTGGCCGCTATGCGGTTCAGCACCTGTCCCTTGTAAGGAACGCCTTCCGGCAGAACCACATCAAACGCCGAAATCCTGTCAGTCACGACCATCACGAGATACTTTCCGTCGATGTCATAGACATCGCGTACCTTACCGACATACTTTCCAACCTGTCCCGGCAGTTTGAAATCGGTTTTCACTATCGCTTTCATATTCTTTGAATTAAGTTCGACTTCCCTGTTTCTCCGCATCACAGAAATCATTCCGCGCACGCACGACCCGCAAATTTAACGATTCTTCTTCATAATCTCATCCACAACGGGCGCGATCTTCTCATAATCGTACCCTCTTGTGAGGCCGAACCTGAGAAGCTTGAACTTTTCCTGCGGATCCCCTTCCAACGTCCTGTACTTTGTCTCCAGCACGGAAACCATGCGCCTGTCAGCCTCCTCGGGGTCAATCTCCCCAAGAGCCTCTGAAATGGCATCCCTGGATATTCCCTTGCCTCTCAATGCGAAAGAGATCTTGACCGGTCCCCAGCCGGACAGACGAGCCTTCTCCCTGGCGAAAGCGGAGGCGTACCTGACATCATCCACAAACCTGTCGGCCACAAGCGACTCCACCAGCCTCTCCGCCGCTGCCCTGTCCCCTTCCAAAGCGGTCAAAGCCTTTCTGAATATGTCCGAGCGGCAATATTCCCTCTTCACACACTGCGACTGGAGACGGTCCAGAACCTTGTCGTACTCCTGCATATTCCTAAAAATCAAAACCGAGACTGAAGTATAGTCCCACGTTGCGGGAGTAGTCCGACCAATGGATGTTCGCGCTCACCGGACCGATGATCGAATTGTAGGTGTACTGCAGTCCGAATCCGAAATAGTCTTTCATCTCATCCTTCCATTTCTTCAAGGAGGACAACTCATCGCAGGATGCCGTGTAGTTGGCGATCATTGAAAGATAGTTGTTTTTCAGCAGTTTGACTCTCAAATCCGTCCTTAGCACCCCGAGCGTCTTCTGCATGGCCGCGGCGTTGTTGATGCCTATGAAAGGAATCTGCTGGTCAAGGTACCTGCCGGCCATGCTGCCGCCGATGGTGTTCGTGAACGGCACCGGAACATCGTCGCCGATGAGCCAACGGAGATCAAGGGATGGAATGAACGCCAGCATGTCCCCTCCTACAACTCTCTTCGCATCAAACTGGATGGCGTGGAAGTTATTGAAATCCTTCGGCCCGCCACCGAACACCCAATCGTAGGACAGTCCGATGGCGCTGCCTTTCGTCGGGATGTAGGCATTGTCGAACGAGTCCTTGCGGGCATTCACTAAGAATGTCACGTAGTCGTTGGACAACTGGTTGACATCGTAGTCGCCGAACGCCTGCTCCGCCATCAGCGAACTGACTTTGTAGTAGTCGTTCCTGAGCCCCGTCTTGAGGAAGAACTTCGACCACCTGATGTTGGACAGGAAGATCTCCTGACGTACGTCAAGAAAGTTGATCCTGAAACGGTTGTCGCCTATGCTGAACATGTTTCTGTCCGTGTACCTCACTCCGGTCATCACATTGAAGGATAAACCTTTCGGCGAGATGTAGGAATATGTCAGACCGGCATTGGGGTTGGTCCCCACCTTGCCGGTGAAGTCCAGTGACGAGCCTTGGATCCTATGGACTCCCAAGCCGAGGTTGATCAGCACGGACACGATCTCCTCCGTGTCGAAGCGTCCTCCGAGACCGAGCTGGCAGACAGGCCCCCGCTTGCAGTTGAACCGCAGACGGTACGGCTCCTGATCCCCGAGCAGCTCGTAATTCACATAGTCGAACGCGTTGGTCCCGAAGATGGTCGCCACCGCGTCCTCAATCTCCTCGTTCCCCATTCTTGTTCCGGCTCCGACCTTGATCTTGTTCATCAGGTAGAGGCTTTCCCTGTCGTCCACGCCGGAGATCTCGACTCCGGACACCAGCACTTTCCTCAGGCGGATGTCGTCAGCCGGATCATTCCGGAGAACGGTCACGTCAGGACCGACAAGAGCCTTGACGGAATCCAGCTTGTCAGCGACCGACAAGGCGGCCAGATACCCTCTGTGAATAATCGTGTCGATGCTCCTGTCATCAAAGCTGAGCATGTTGAATTCATGCAGATCCGGCTTGATGTTGACATCGGGGATGTCCACATTGGACTCGAACGACGTGCGGCCCAGCATGTCGATGCCGGTGTTGATGATGTCGGCCAGATTGTTGATCTGGTTGTAGTTCCTGTAGCCGTCGGACAGATTCACCCCGATCACGATGTCCGCGCCGACCTTTTTGGCGAGGTCTGTCGGATAGTTGTTCCTCATGCCGCCGTCAACCAGCACCATCCCGTCAACCCTGACAGGGGCGAAAAGTCCCGGGATCGACATCGTGGAGCGCAGGGCCGTGTTCAGCTTACCCTCCGTCCAGATCTTCGCGGTTCCGGACACGAGGTCCGTCGCCACGCAGAGGAACGGGATCGGAAGATCATAGAAATCGGTCTCGTCCTGATAGCCTACAGAAAGCGAGCTGAAGATGTTGTTGACGTTCTGACCGTAAACCATGCCGGAAGGAAGACTGCCCAGAAGATTGTCTCTCACCATGTTGGTGGCATCGGCCTGGCCGGCTCCGAAATGGATGTCGTCCACCCTCCTGACGTACCGTCCATCGGACTCCTTCATGTGCATGTACTCATTTGAGTCATAGAGGAAAGGGAAGGAAAGGGTGTATTTCTCCTTGTACTTGATCGATGAATATGACAGATAGTCTCTGGGCACCTTGTCGCTCAAGGCCATGTCCCAGTTGATGTCCCTTATGATGGAGTCCAGATGATCCGCGTCATAGCCAAGGGCGTAGATCCCGCCAACAAGACCTCCCATGCTGGTTCCCATCACGATGTCCACCGGAATGCCGACCGACTCCAGGTACTTTATCACCCCCACATGGGCCGCCCCTTTGGCTCCGCCTCCGCTGAGTACAAGAGCCACGGTCGGACGGTGTCTGACCTGCCTGACGGAGTCCAGCCTGTGTCTGATCTTCTCAACCCTGAGATCCTTCATCTCACGCCTCTCGTCCAGCACGGAATGCTGCGACTGAGCCCGTACCGCAGGCATCGACGCGGCCATCACGGCCAACGACGCCAGAATCAATCTCGTTTTCGTTCCCATAGTCATTGCAGTTATGTTGTCATTCTTCCTTCGTCTTTTTTCTGTGCTCCCCGGCCAGCATCCCGCATGCGGCGAGGATGTCCTCTCCCCTGGAAGCCCTTATCGTACAAGTGATTCCATGATTGGAAAGCCTGTCCCTGAAGCGTTCCATAATGATCTGGGGCGTCGTCTCGAACGGAGCGTCGGGGATCTTGTGGAAGCGGATGAGGTTCACCCTGCACTCCAGGCCGCGGAGAAGCCGGATAAGAGCGTCGGCGTGGCGCTTGTCGTCGTTCAGTCCGGCGAACATGGTATATTCGAAACTCACGCGGCGCTGGCCCGAAAAGTCATATTCACGGATCATGTCGATCGCTTCCTGCACCGGCCATGCCTTCTGTACCGGCATCATCTCCGCCCTTTCGTCCGGGAACGGGTTGTGGAGGCTGACCGCCAGATGGCAGCGGGTCGAATCAAGGTACTTTCTCAAGTTCGGAAGCACTCCGATTGTCGAGAGGGTTATGCGCTTGGGACTCCAGCCGAATCCCCAGTCGGCGGTCAGCACCTCGATGGCCTTCATCACGTTGTCAAAGTTGTCAAGCGGCTCGCCCATCCCCATGAAGACGGCGTTCGTCAGTTCAGCGGCCTCATCGACGGCGATGAACTGGGAAAGGATGTCAGCGACGGTGAGGTTGCCGTGGAATCCCTGACGCCCGGTCATGCAGAAACGGCAGCCCATGCGGCAGCCGGCCTGCGAGGAGACGCAAAGCGTCCTGCGGTCTTCATCAGGAATCATCACAGCCTCCACGGCACTGTCATCCCCTGTCCGGAAAAGGTACTTCTTCGTGCCGTCGGAGGAGACCTGACATGCCGAAGGTAATGTCAAGCCAAGGGAATATTCCTCCTCAAGCCTCCCGCGCCCGACCTTCGAGATGTTGGTCATCCCGTCGATGCCCCTGACCTTGCAGCCGTACATCCACCTGGCCATCTGCTTGCCGGTGAAGGCAGGCAGACCGACTTTCAAGGCTATCTCCTTCAGTTCGTCAGGGGTTTTTCCCAGCAGTTGTTCACGCATATCTTCTTGTTTTTTCCGCTACAAAAATAGTGAAAAATAACGCCGGATTGGACGTAATTTTATATCTTTGCCCTAAAGGCGACATCTTTTCGCCCAAAAACAACCAACAACATTTTTTATCATTATGGCAAAAGAGGTAGAGGCAAAGGCCACAGACGCGGGCGCCGCCAAACTGAAGGCGCTGCAGGCCACGATCGACAAGATTGAGAAAGACTACGGGAAAGGGACGATCATGAAGCTGGGGGAACAGCCACAATGGGACGTGCAGGTCATTCCGAGCGGTTCCGTCGCACTTGACCATGCGCTCGGAATCGGGGGCTATCCGCGCGGAAGGATCGTGGAGATCTACGGTCCGGAATCCAGCGGCAAGACCACTCTGGCGATCCATGCGATCGCCGAGGCACAGAAACAGGGCGGCATCGCGGCGATGATCGACGCGGAGCACGCTTTCGACAGAACCTACGCGAAGGCTCTCGGGGTGAACCTGGAGACTTTGCTCATCTCCCAGCCGGACAACGGCGAGCAGGCGCTTGAGATCGCCGACAACCTGATCCGTTCGGGAGCGATTGACATCGTGGTGGTCGACTCTGTCGCGGCATTGACTCCAAAGGCGGAGATCGAGGGCGAGATGGGTGACAACAAGGTCGGACTTCAGGCACGGCTGATGAGCCAGGCCCTGAGGAAACTGACGGCCAACATCGCCAAGACGAACACCTGCTGCATCTTCATCAACCAGTTGAGGGAGAAGATCGGCGTGATGTTCGGCAACCCGGAGACCACGACCGGCGGCAACGCTTTGAAATTCTACGCCTCCGTACGCATCGACGTGCGCAAGACCACACAGCTCAAGGACGGCGAGGAGGCTCTCGGCAACCGCACCCGCGTGAAGGTGGTGAAGAACAAGATGGCTCCGCCTTTCAAGAAGGCCGAGTTCGACATCGTGTTCGGCGAGGGAATATCCCATGCCGGCGAAATAGTCGATCTTGGCGTTGAATATGGCATCCTCGGCAAGAGCGGCTCATGGTTCAGCTACGGCGACCAGAAACTCGCCCAGGGACGCGAGGCCACCAAACAGCTTCTCAAAGACAATCAGGAACTCTGCGACGAGATCGAGGCCAAGGTCCGCGAGGCCTTGAGGAACGTGAAGGACTAAAACCCCTTTCCACGTTCCTCGGCGATCGCCTTGTTGTAGCATTCACGGCACAGAGGCTCGTAGGCATCCTTCTCTCCAAGGACCACGAGTTCGGTGTTGTCGGACAGTCTGTGGGAGTGGTTGGCGAGGTTGCCGCATCTGACGCAGATGGCGTGTACCTTGCGGACTTCCTCAGCGATAGCCATGAGGTAAGGCATCGGGCCGAAAGGTTTCCCGAGATAGTCGGTGTCAAGGCCGGCGATGATCACGCGGACTCCGCGGTCGGCAAGCTCCTGAGCCACATTCACAAGGGACATGTCGTAGAACTGGGCCTCGTCTATCCCGACGACCTGAACCTCCGGACCGACGCCAAGCATCTCTTTCGGATCCTTTACGGAATGGCAGGGAATCTTGTGGAAGTCATGCGAGACCACATCATCCTCGGAGTACCTTGTGTCGATCGTCGGTTTGAAGATCTCTATCCTGAGATTGGCGAACTTGGCCCTTCTGATCCTGCGGATCAGCTCCTCCGTCTTGCCGGAGAACATCGAGCCGCAGATGACCTCAATACATCCGGTTTTTTTTATGTTTTCTGAAAACATTTCGTTAGATTTGTTGAAATAATCAATCACACTCGCAGACCTTGTGGCGCGGCGTGGCTCCACGCCTTCAGGTTTGTCAGGCAAAGATAGCATTTTTATGGGAAACATCGACGGGGAAAGGCTTTCCGCGCTGCTGGAAAGAATCAATGGCATAAAGATGGAGCTTGAGGCTCTTGAAAAAGATGTGCGCGGACTTGGAGATGTCCCCGGACCGGTTGATAGTCCGGTTGATAGTCCTGAGGCCACAAACACCAGGAAGCCTGACCATCAAGAGGAGATTCCTATAGAAATAGGCATCCCCGAGATAGACATCACCCGCATCCTCGAAGATCATGGCATCCGGCCGGACGATGATCTCCCGGTCGATGACGACCTTCCGGCAGTCGAACTGTCCGCAGCTCCTGAACCGGCCACGGAGCCGATGCCGGAACCGACGGTCGAGATCGAACCCGAGATTGCGGCAAAGCCGGCCCGGGAACCGGAACCGGAGCCGAAGACGGCCATCATTGACAGTCAGAAAGCCGGGACCGCCGTCATGGACGTGCTGGCCGAGAATCAGGCTTGGAGGAAAGACCGGCCGGGCTCGCAGGTAAAAAATGTCATCAGCGCCATCTCCCTCAACGACAGAGTCCTGCTGATAAACGTCCTGTTCAGGGAGGACCCGATCCTCTTCCAGGACACAATCAGCGCATTCAACGGCATGGACAGCCTTGACGAGGCGACAGCCTACATTCAGACGAACTTCCCGGACTGGGATCTGAACTCGGAGCCGGTTTACAGGCTGATGATGGCCATCCGCAGAAAACTCGGACAGTAAGCGAATAGAATAAAAGTAACACCATCACTTCAGGCGAAACATGCCCGGAATCCTCTACATAGTCCCGACACCTGTCGGAAATCTGGACGACATGACATTCAGAGCCGTTCAGGTGCTCAAGGAAGCTGACCTGATCCTGGCCGAAGACACCAGGACAAGCAGCGTGCTGCTCCGTCACTACGACATCCGGGGCAGACTCCAGTCGCATCACAAGTTCAACGAACACCAGACCGCCGGATTGATCAAGGAACGGATTCTCGGCGGATTGAACGTCGCCCTGATCAGCGACGCCGGCACTCCGGGAATATCCGACCCCGGCTTTCTGCTGGCACGTACCTGCGCCGCCCAAGGAATAGAAGTCCAGACTCTCCCGGGAGCCACCGCCTGCATCCCGGCGATAGTCTCATCCGGACTGCCATGCGACCGTTTCTGCTTCGAGGGATTTCTGCCGGTAAAGAAAGGCCGTCAGACCTTGCTTAAAGCCTTGGCGGAGGAGCCACGGACGATGATCTTCTACGAATCCCCCTACAGACTTGTCAAAACCCTCGGGCAGTTCATTGAATATTTCGGCCCGGAGCGCGGATGTTCCGTGGCGCGCGAGATCTCCAAGATTCACGAGGAGCACAGGCGCGGAACCCTCTCGGAAGTGGAGGCGTGGTACAAGGAGCATGAGCCGAAGGGAGAGATCGTCATAGTCGTCGCCGGAGCGCCTCCGGAAAGGAAAAGACGGAATGACGGGGCGGAAGAGTAGCCAATGGATATGCCCGCCCGGTTTCCGGATGCTTTTTTTTAAAGCTGTTTAAACAGCTTCTTAACCGAACATATTCACTTATGACCTGAACGATAATATTTTCCGGACATCATGAAAGACTTCAACTCCAAAAAGGACGGCAGGAGGCCGTCCGCCTCATTCGTCGTCGGGGCCGTGGCCCTGCTGTTTCTCATTGTCGGTTACCAGGCGGCCTTGTTCATCCACAAGGCGGCTGTGGCGCGGATCATCGCCAACCACGACGAGCCGGACACGGTGTTCGTCTGTTCACCGGCCGATGACAGGAATTCCGGTGCCGAGCAGCCGCACCGGCAGACACGGCGGCCGAAAGATGCGGCCTCGGAACCTGTCCGGGAGGCCGGATCAAAACGGTACACGAAAAAGCCGCAAGGCGCGTCAACCGCATCAGGTACGGGGAACGGTGCCTTGAATTACCGGAAGAATTCCGATCACTCCCCCGAAGCGGAAACGGTGAGACGGCATTTCACCCCGAGGAAGTACGAGAGCTTCCGCTTCGATCCTAACACGGCAAGCATTGATGACCTGATGCGCCTCGGCTTCACGCTGAGGCAGGCGCAGTCCATCGACAACTACCGCCGCAAGGGCGGCCGGTTCCGCCGCAAGAGCGATTTCGCGAAATCCTACGTCGTGGAGGATTCCGTGTTCCGGCGGCTGGAAAGGTTCATTGACATTCCTGAAATCGACATCAACACCGCGGACTCCGTGACCTTCCTGTCACTTCCCGGCATCGGCAAGTTCTTCGCCGGAAAGATGGTGTCCTACCGCAGGGAACTGGGAGGGTATTCCTACCCCGAGCAGCTCATGGACATCTGGCACTTTGACCGGGAGAAATTCGACAACCTCAAGGATCTCATAAAGCTGGACACGCTCGACACACCGCCATATTCATTATGGTCGCTGCCGGAAAGCACACTCGCCGCACACCCTTACATCGGGAAACGGGCCGCAAGGAGCATCGTCATATTCAGAGAGAACTCCCCGAAGTCCGACTGGACCGTGGCCAATCTCGGGAAAGCCGGCATCCTCACTCCCGACAACGCCGCCAAACTCGCCCGTTGCCGCATCGCAAAGCCTTGAGAAAATGTTTGTGACGTCTCGGCAGTCTCCGTCTCCTCCGGGTCTTATGATCAAACTGCAGGAAAAAGTCACCGGCGGGGATGATGGGAGAGGACGGACTGCTGCCAGGTGGAGGTGTCGATGTGGGTGTAGATCTCGGTGGTGGTGATGTTCTCGTGGCCGAGCATATCCTGTACAACACGCAGATCGGCTCCGTTCTCGATCAGATGGGTGGCGAAAGAGTGCCGGAAGGTGTGCGGCGAGATCTCCTTGCGGATGCCGGAGAGCATGGCCTGACGCTTGACGATCGAGAACATCGAGACACGGCTCAGCGACTTGCCGAAGCGGTTCAGGAACAGGGTGTCCCCGAACTCGGGCGAAGCCGGTTCCGGCCTGACCGGCAGGTAGTTCCGGACAGCGGACGCAGCCATCTCACCCATCGGGACGATCCGTTCCTTGTTGCCCTTGCCGATGACACGGACAAAGGCCTCGTCGAGATAGACACAGGAGATCCGTAAACCGACCGCCTCCGAGACGCGGAGTCCGCAGCCGTAGAGGACTTCCAGGATCGCCCTGTCCCTCTTTCCGGTCCAGGATGAGAGATCAACCGAGTCCATGATCGCATTGACCTCATCAACTGACAGAACAGCAGGCAGATAGCGTCCCATTTTCGGAGACTCGACCGGGTCGCAGGGATTTTCCTTGCGGTCCCCCTCCATGACAAGCCAATCGAAAAAGGAGCGGAGCGAACTCAGGAGTCTGGCCTGGGAACGCTTCGCAAGGTCATCACGGGAAGATAGATAGTCAAGGATGTCCCGCGTCGTCACGTCTGCCGGGGCGACGGTCACGGCAGAGAAGAACTCCCCCACATCGGAATCGTACGATGCCACCGTGTTCGGAGACATCGCGCGCTCGATCCTAAGGTACGAGGAATAATCCTGTAATATTCGTTCCGTCAGATCCACCTAAAGCGTCCGGTATCTTTTGCCGTAGTCAAGCTGCTGCTGAAGGTAGTCGTCCACGTACTCTATCTTGTAGTCCACAGCCTTGCCGTCCTTCTCGACAGGGACGATGTCCGGATTGACGAAACCGCCGTAAGGCTTGAGATCCAGCGCGGCGTACCTCTGAAGAACCTCCTTGTGGAGTTGCGGGTCGATGTTGACGGCATAGGTCTCCACAAGATTCTTTCCGGCGGCGTAGTCCCCCTCGGACTTGATCCTCTGGATCTCAGCGAGAAGCCGGGCGAACAGGCCGCGCAGAGCGTCGTAGTCATTGACGACGAAATAGGTCTTGCCGTCACGCACCCTCTTCTCGATGATTCCGCGGGCCGCCCCCTTCTCGTAGCACCACTCGGCGATCAGCTTGCGGTTCTGCATGTGGGCCTCGGTGTTCTGCTTGCCGAGCTCAACCCTCGTGAACTGCACGAAAAGGCCGTTTCTGATGTAGTTTGAATATGCCGGCTTATAGGCCTCGGCATCCGGCATGATGCCAAGCTCGACAAGTTTGGGGTCAGCCATGTAGTAAAGGCCGAACAGGTCGGCGCGGGCTTCCTCAAGGGTTGACTGGTACTCTCCCAAAGCCGTTGACGAGACGCCCGGAAGAAGCTGGCCGGAGCCGTGGCCGAGACATTCGTGGAGGTCGGTGTGGATCTCGTCGGTGTAGGAGCCGTACTTCTTGTAGGCATCAATCTCGGCCTGGTCGTAGGCGAACTCGGTCAAGGTGCTCTTCGGAGACTCCTGTGCGGCGTAGTCGTAGGCGTGGGTGATGTTGGCGATGGTCACGGACTTCGAGCCGTAGTCACGCCTGATCCAGTCGGCGTTAGGAAGGTTGATTCCGATCGGGGTGGCAGGATAGGTGGCTCCTGCGAGGGTGATGCCGTCCACAACCTTGGCGGAAACGCCCTTGACGTGAGGCTTGCGGAAACGCGGGTCAACAGGCGAGTTGTCCTCGAACCATTGGGCGTTGGCGCTCAGCACCTCGGTGCGGGCTGAGGCCGCGGAGTCCTTCATGTTCACATAGCCCTCCCAGGTGGCCTTGCGCCCGAGCGGATCGTCGTAGTCCTCGATGAAGCCGTTGATGAAGTCGATCGTGCCGACGGTGTCCTGAACCCAGTCGATGTTGAACTCATCCCAGGTTTTCAGATCACCCGTCCTGTAATAGTCGATAAGGAGTCCGATGGCCCTTTTCTGCAGATCGGTCTCAGCCGCTTCGGCGGCCTTCCCGAGTTCGGCACAGATCCTTTCCAGTGCCGGCCCGTAGATCCCGCCGACCTTCCAAGGTTTCTCGACAACCTTGCCGTTCTCCTTGACGACCTTTGTGTTGAGGCCGTAGGAAATCGGAGTCTTGTCGTTCGGATCCAACAGCGAGCCGTAGTACTTCTCGACCTCCCCGCGGGTCACTCCTTCATAGAAATTCACGGCGGAAAGCTCCACTATGTCTCCTGTCCGGGAGGTTGAGCGGCGCTGAGGGTAGATGTCCGGGGAATATATCACCTCCAGAAGTTCATCGGCATTTTCCCCGTCCCCGACAGCCTTCATGAGGCTCCGGAAATATTCCTTCGGACACTCCGGGAAGAACTTGTCCTCGGAATAGTGGTGATGGATGCCGTTGGAGAAGAAAAGCCTCTTGGCATAGACGGTGAAACTTTGGAAATCAGCGCATTCACGGTCACCTTCATATTCATTGAGAATGTCTTCCACGACGTGCCGGATCGGAAGGTTCCATTTGCAGTACTGGTCCCACGTTATGTCGCGGCCCAGTTTGGCGGCCTCCGAAAGATGGTAGGCATATTCCTTCTGCCTCAGGGTCAGGGCACCCCAGCCCGGCACCTTGAAACGGATCACCTTGAGGTCGGCGAATTCGTCCAGAAGATAGTGGAAATCTTTGTCCCCGGTTTTCTTTTCCCCTTGTCCGCATGAACACAGAGCCGCGGCCGCTCCGATTGTAAGAATCATCTTCGCTCCTATATTCATAAAATCTGTTTTTGCTTGTAAATATAGCCATTATTCGGGAAATTCAGTATCTTTGTCTTGATCGCGCCTCGCACATTCAGGCGCGAAGAAAAGAAGCGAAACTATGAATATGTCTAAGACCATCGCCAGGACAGCCGCCGCAGCACTCGTCATGCTGGCGGTCTTCGGATGCCGCAAACACAACACAGTGGACATCGTCAACCCGAACCGCAGGGTTCTCCTTTTCTACGAGTGCGCCTTCAACGACATCGGATCATACATGAAGGAGAATATGGAGGATCAGAACAAGGGGCTTCCCGCCGGCTACATCCCGGCGAAATCAGGCGATATTCTGTTAGTATATTCACGGATTTCCAACAGCAAATACGACTATACTCCGGTAAATTCCTATCTCAGGCGCATCTATAAGACCTCAAAAGGGAAAATGGTCTCCGACACCCTCAAGACATTCAAGTCTTCAGTCATAGCGGCATCCCCGTCCACAATGAGGGAGGTGCTGGAATATGTCAAGGACGAGTTCCCGGCCAAGGGGTATGGAATAGTCTTCTCCTCGCATGGCTCCGGATGGCTTCCTGCCGGCTACTACTTAAGCCCGACCCGGTTCGAGGCCGACCACAAGAATGAGATTTCCGCCGCCGCGGCGCGGGACATCTCCCTGCGGATCGCGGAAACGCCACGTCTTTCCGTACCGGAGGGCAGCCTGTCCGAGACTGATCCATTCTGGGGGAAAATGCGTTCGGTGGGACAGGACTTCATAGAAGGAAGTTATTACG
Source organism: bacterium (assembly GCA_963639865.1). GTDB lineage: Bacteria > Bacteroidota > Bacteroidia > Bacteroidales > UBA932 > Cryptobacteroides. The sequence continues at coordinate 22,650 of CAVHWO010000024.1, forward strand.
GGCATGAAATGAGCATCAGCGAGTTTGCCGGCGCGATTCCATTCCATCTGGATTATATTCTCTTCGACATGTGCCTCACCGGCGGAGTGGAAGTGGCTTACGGTCTGAAGGACAAGACGGACTATCTCGGCCTCTCACCGGCGGAGGTTCTTGGAGACGGGATGTTCGACTACACGAAGATCACATCGTTTCTTCTTGGCAGGAACACGCCTGATCTCGAAGGACTCTTCAAGGATTCTTTCGAGATGTACGACAGCCAGAGCGGACTATACCGCTCCTCGACAGTCAATCTGGTCAGGACCGACGGGCTGGACAATCTTGCCGCCGTCTGCGGAAGGTTGACCGATGAATATTCCGACGCCATCGCCACTGTGAAGGCAAACGACATCCAGGGATATTTCAGAAATGGGAGACATTATTTCTATGACCTCGCCGACATATTCAAAGAGTGCGGCGCCACAGAGGAGGACCTTAATGAACTTGACGGAGCCATCAACGGCTGCGTGGTTTACAGGAACGCCACACCGCATTTTATGGACATTTTCGACATCGGGACCTACTCCGGATTCAGCATGTACCTTCCGTGCGCCGGGACTCCACTCCTTGACTCTTACTATAAAAAGGAAGCGTGGAATGAGGCCGTAGGGCTTGTGAAGTAACCGAAATATTCCTATCTTTGCTGCGCAATTACAAAGCGCACCGGCGCTTTTGGTGCAATGGGGTTCCGGGGTTCCGGAACTGAGTAACACATTTTAAACAACCAAAACAATGAAGCATTTTGAGCTTAACGGCAAAGTCCGTGAGGTCGGCAACAAGGCCGTCATCAAAGCGTTCCGCAAACAGGGTCTCGTTCCCTGCAACCTCTACGGACCGGGAGTGGAGAACGTCCTCTTCACAGTCACTGAAAGAGATCTTATGGGAATCACCCACACTCCGGCGTCATTCATCATCGACATCAAACTTGACAACGGCAAAGCCTACACGGCCGTCGTTCACGAGCTCCAGTTCCATCCTGTAAAGGACAACTGTCTGCATGCGGACTTCCTCGCCGTTACCGAGGACAAGCCTATCGCCATCAAGGTTCCTGTTGTTGTAAGCGGCCACCCTGTCGGAGTGCAGAGAGGCGGTAAGTTCGTTCTTGTCAGCAGAGAGATAAAGATCAGCGCCCTCATGAAGGATCTTCCTGACAACCTCAACATCGACGTCACATCGCTTGACATTGAGAAGCGTGTCGTCGCCGGTGACATCAAGGTTGAGAACGTGGCCGTCGTCACCCCTAAGTCAACCATCATCTGCGCCGTGAAGTCAACACGTCAGATCGCCGCGCAGCTCGCCCACGAGGAGAAGATGGAAGGTGCGGAGGAGCATGAGACCGAATCTGAGGCAACTGCTGAACCTGCTGCTGAATAGGCGGTGCGGTCAGGCCTCTGAAGAATGCACTGGTATGAACTATCTTGTCGCGGGATTGGGAAACATCGGCGCCGAGTACGCTTCTACCAGACATAACATGGGATTTATGGCGTTGGATGTCTGGGCACAGGCATCCAATGTCGTTTTCAGGACCGAGCGTTACGGCGACGTGGCAGAAATTCCGTTCAGAGGAAGGAAATTCTATCTTCTGAAGCCTTCCACCTACATGAATCTCAGCGGCAATGCCGTCCGTTACTGGATGGACAGGCTGAAACTGCCGCTTGAGAATCTCATTGTGGTCTGCGATGACCTCAACCTTCCTTTCGGGACCGTCCGGATGCGAAAGAACGGGAGTGACGGCGGACACAACGGCCTTAAAGACATCCAAGCCAAACTTGGGACGACCCAATGGGCAAGGATCAGGATCGGCATCGGGAACAATTTCTCACGTGGAGGACAGGTTGACTTTGTGATCGGAGAACTGAACGCCGATGAAAAGGCGGCTGTTCCGCAGATCTGCGGACGTGTGATCGATGGTATCAGGAATTTTGCGACCATAGGTCCCGACAGAGCGATGAATCTGCTCAATGTCAAGCCCAAGGAAAGTGAAAATAATACCTGACCCGACTAAAAACCAGCATTTCTCGCCAGAAAAATTTGCTAATTCTATTTTTTTACATAACTTGCACTCATATTGAGATTAGAATACTTTTTTATTATTAATAATCCAACTTCACTAAATTCAGACAAAATGGAGAAGCTTGTCGCTAAAATCAAGGAAGAGCTCAACGTGTTCGTAGAGAATGCAGACGCTCAGGTCGAAAAGGGTAACAAGGCAGCAGGGTCACGCGCCCGTAAGGCAGCCCTTGAACTCATGAAGGATCTCAAGGAATTCAGAAAGGTTTCCGTAGCCGAGGCCAAGAAGTAGGTTACGCGATATTAAAAAAAATGGAGGTAAAGTTTATGACTTTGTCTCCATTTTTTTATGTCATAAATCTCTCTCTTAATAGCTCCGGGCTATCGCGATGAAATCATCTGCCTTGAGGGCGGCTCCACCGATAAGACCGCCGTCAATGTCCTTCTGTGCGAAGAGTTCCTTGGCGTTGGACGGTTTGCAGCTTCCACCATAGAGGATTGTGGTGTCCTCGGCGACCGTCTCACCGAACTTTTCGGCGAGCACCTTGCGGATGCATGCGTGGATCTCCTCCGCCTGCTCCGCTGTAGCGGTCTTGCCTGTTCCGATGGCCCAGACCGGCTCGTAAGCCACAATGATTTTGGCCATGTCACCGGCGGTGAAGTTGTAGAGGACGTTCTTGATCTGCTCTGTCACAACATCGAAATGCTTCCCGGCCTCTCTCTGATCCAGATTCTCACCGACGCAAAGAATCACACCAAGACCTGCGGCAAGGGCAAGTTTTGTCTTCTCGACAAGTTTCTCGTCAGTCTCACCGTAGTACTGCCTCCTTTCGGAGTGTCCGAGGATTGTCCACTGGCAGCCGACGGAAGTCAGCATGTTCACAGCAACCTCACCTGTGTAGGCGCCTTTCTCATGGTCAGCGCAGTTCTGGGCAGAAAGCTCTACCTTCGATCCTTTGAGAGCCTCCGCCACGGATGCAAGGTGAGTGAAAGGAGGGGCGACGATAAGTCCGACATTCTCAGGGATCTCAACAGCCTTGGCGGCAACAGCCTTGGCGAGTTCAACGCCTTCAGGAAGAGTTGTGTTCATCTTCCAGTTTCCGGCTACGATTTTCTTTCTCATATTCGTTAATCTTTAAAATGTTAATTTCGTTTCGAGCCTGCAAATTTACGTTATTTTTGCCTAACTTTGCATAAATTTTTGTTTAAACAAGAAAAAACGCATCATCCGATGAAGAATTTCGTAGAGGAACTCAAATGGAGAGGCATGATTCAGGACATCATGCCGGGTACGGAGGAAAAACTCATGGAAGGCCCTCAGGCAGCATACGTCGGGATTGACCCGACAGCTGATTCCCTGCACATCGGCCACCTTGTCAGCATCATGATTCTGAAGCATTTCCAGCAGTGCGGACACAAGCCGATCGCCCTGATCGGAGGTGCGACCGGAATGATCGGCGACCCTTCGATGAAGTCCCAGGAGAGGAACCTTCTGGACGAGGAGACGCTCAGGCACAACATCGCCGGCATCAAGAAGCAGCTGTCAAGGATCCTGGACTTCGACTCCGACGCCCCGAACAAGGCCGAGCTCGTGAACAACTACGACTGGATGAAGAACTACTCGTTCCTGAATTTCATCCGTGACGTAGGCAAGCACATCACCGTCAACTACATGATGGCCAAGGACTCGGTGAAGAAACGTCTTTCCAGCGAGTCCCGTGAGGGCATGTCGTTCACAGAGTTCAGCTACCAGCTCCTCCAGGGCTACGACTACCTCTGGCTCTACGAGAACAAGGGCTGCCGCCTCCAGCTCGGAGGAAGCGACCAGTGGGGGAACATCACCACCGGCACGGAACTCATCCGCAGGATGCTCGGCAAGACCGACGCATTCGCCCTCACCTGCCCTCTGATCCGCAAGGCGGACGGCACGAAGTTCGGAAAGACGGAGAAAGGCAACATCTGGCTGGATCCGGAGAAGACGTCCCCTTACGAGTTCTACCAGTTCTGGCTGAATGTCAGCGACGAGGATGCCGAAAGGTACATAAGGATCTTCACGCTTCTTGACAAGGAGACCATCGACGCGGCCATCGAGGAACACCGCCAGGATCCTGGCCGCAGGACGCTTCAGCAGCTTCTCGCCAAGGAACTTACAATCCTGATCCACGGGGAGGATGAATATGCCAACGCGGTCTCCGCCTCAAAGATGCTGTTCGGCAACTCGACTTCGGATGAGCTCCGCAAACTGGACGAGAAGACGTTCCTCGCAGTGTTCAGCGGCGTTCCGACATTCGACATCCGGAGATCAGACCTTCCTTGCGACATTCTCGACTTCCTTGCCGTGAAGACTCAGGTGTTCACGTCCAAGGGGGAGGCCAGAAAGATGGTGCAGGGCAACGGAGTGAGCATCAACAAGGACAAGATAGCAGACATCGAATACAGGGTTTCCGAAAAGGACATCGTGGACGGGAAATACATCCTCGCCCAGAAAGGCAAGAAGAACTACTTCATCATCAACGTTCTGTAACATGGAGAAACCGGCAAGCACCAGGCAGCTGAAAGTTGCCAGAGAGATCCAGAAGGACCTGGCGGAGATCATCCGCGGCAAGGGAATGGCCGTGTTCGGCGGGGCGATGGTGACGGTAAGCGAGGTCAGGGTCAGTCCTGACCTCTCACTCGCCAAGACCTACGTCAGCATATTCCCGTCCTCCAAGGCCGAGGATGTCATGAAGATCCTGAACGACAATCTGAAGGCGCTCCGGGTGGAACTCGGCCATCAGGTCGCCAAACAGCTCCGCATCGTGCCGGAGATCGTCTTTTACCTTGACTCCTCGCTGGACTACGCCGAACACATCGACGAACTCCTGAAGAAATAATTAGCGGGGAACCTGCGTCCGTCAGAACAACGTAGGATGGCTGTCATCCAACTGCGACAGGATCATGGACATCGCAGCCTCGCGGAACAAGGTCGAACGCTCCTTGATCCCGAAACGGGCGCAATATTCACGCACGGCAGCCATTTCTTTGTCATTCAAGTAGATAACCTGCCTGTGAATGCGACGAAGGGAAGCCTTGCGCATTTTCATATATTCCGGGACCGGAACCTGAGATTTCTGTTTTCTTCTTGCCAAAATCCGAATGTTCAGGCAGTTCTCTGACTGCGATTACAAAAATAAGCATTTTTGCGGAAAAGAACGCTTCAGGAACCCGTACTTTCGGCAAAAAGTGATACCTTTGCAAACGGTTGAAAACATCAAATCGGACATCATGAGCAACAGGGTACTTATTTTCTCCGCCCCATCGGGATCGGGAAAGAGCACGATCGTGAACCATATTCTCGGAATATACAAGGACAGGATGGAGTTCTCGGTCTCCGCCACCTCAAGGAAACCTCGCGGCACCGAACGGGACGGCAAGGAGTATTACTTCGTCTCCCCCGAAAGATTCCGCGAGCTGATCGCCGAAGACTCCTTCGTCGAGTACGAGGAAGTCTATCTGGATCATTTCTACGGAACCCTGAAGTCAGAAGTGGAAAGGATCTGGGCGGCGGGGCATGTCATCATATTCGATGTCGATGTCAAAGGAGGTGTGAGTCTCAAGAAATATTTCGGGGACAAGGCTCTCTCCGTCTTCATCCAGGCTCCGTCTGTGGAGTCGCTCAGGGAAAGGCTTGTCAAAAGGGGGACCGACTCCTCCAAGGCCATCGAAGAACGTGTCGCCAAGGCTGCGGAAGAGATGACCTACGCTCCTGAATTCGATTATGTGCTTGTCAATGACAACCTTCAGACCGCTTTCGCCGAAGCCGAGAAAGTTGTCGAAGACTTCCTTGACGACGGAAAGCTGAACTACTCAACCATAATCTAAGTTCGTGAGGATAGCCGTTTACTCAGGGTCGTTCAACCCTCTGCACATAGGCCATCAGGCCATCATGGAGTACCTTACAAGGAAGAAGGAATATGACTGGGTCTATCTCGTCGTCTCTCCGAAGAACCCCTTGAAGGATTCCATCAGTGCTGAATCGGGCGAAAGCAGGTACGAGACGGCGGTGGCCGCCGTAAGACGCCACCCGGAACTCCACGTCTGGGTGGACGACATCGAACTGAAGATGAGCCCTCCCCACTACACGATAAAGACTCTGGACGCATTGAAGTCGCGTGAGCCTGACAACGATTTCACACTTGTCATAGGGGCGGACAATCTCCACAGCATCCGTCAATGGAGGGACTTCCCGAGAATCCTTTCCGAGTACGGCGTGACGGTTTACCCGCGCAAGGGTTTCGACATTGACAGCATCAGACGTCAGCTGATCGAGGAGTGCAAGGATCTACCGGCTCCCTACGTACTTGATTCCGAAGAAATTGTCCCTGACGGCATGCGAAGCCTTGAGGAGACCCTTCTACGCTCCTACAACATCGAGATCATCGACGCCCCGATCGTGGACATCTCCTCCACGGAGATCCGTGACGCGCTCCTCCGCGGCCAGGATGTCTCCGAATTTCTCATGTGATAAATGAGAATATCGCCGCGAGGCGCGAACATTTTCCCTACCTCCTGTCATTCAGGAACGACAGGTAATAAAGGAGAGTCGCCAAAGAACCCACTGCCGCTATGACATAAGTGTAGGCGGCCCATTTCAGTGCGTCAATGGCCATCGGCCTCGTCTCGTAGTTCGTGATGCCGACATTTTCCAACCAGTTGACAGCTCTGTGGCTTGCATTGATCTCGACCGGAAGCGTGACGAAACTGAAAAGCGTCGTCATGGCGAAAAGTATGACCCCGAAAATCAGCATAGGATAGCTGTGGAACATTGAGACCATGAGCACTCCCGCAAGAAGGACCCACTGGACAATCCTGCTGGAGAAGCTCACGACAGGCACAAGAGCGGTGCGCAGCCTCAAAGGCAGATAACCTTTCGCATGCTGCACGACATGCCCGCATTCATGCGCCGCCACCGCGGCAGCCGCCACGCTGTTCTGGTTATAGACAGCCTCGCTGAGGTTCACGGTCTTTGTCTGTGGATTGTAGTGATCCGTCAGCCGGCCCGGTATGCAGGTGACCTTGACATCCGTGATCCCGTGGTCGGCAAGCATCCTGCGAGCGACTTCCGCACCCGTCATGCCATTGGTGGTCGGAATCCGGGAGTATTTCTCGAACCGGCTCTGAAGCATGCTCTGGACGATCTGACTCAGAATCATCACGGCGATCATTATTATCCAGATTGTTCCTGTACTCATAATGTTTTCTTTTTTAAGGAGCTGTTTAAAATAATTCCTCTTTTTTCTTATGCGGCCTTTCCGGCCGCCCAACCCCAAGGTCTTCATCAAGGAATAGACCAAAGTCTAAATATAAAGATTTTGGCAGTGACTTTGACAGAAAAACAGTAATTTTGTCAGAATTCAAGTTCTTGACATGTCAAACGGCATAACAGATTTTTCACGTCTGGAGCTCAATCTCCAGAACTGTCTCGGCAACTACCGGTACTTCCGCTCGAAACTTCAGCGGTCAACCGGACTGTTGGTTCTCGTCAAGGCAAACGCCTATGGCCACGGAGCCGTCGAGTTCGCCCTGATGATGCAGAACGCCGGAGCGGACTATCTGGCCGTCGCCCTGCCGGTCGAGGGAATCGAGTTGCGGCAGTCCGGCATCAGTCTGCCGATCCTGGTGCTGACCGCGGGCACGGACTATTTTGACGAGATCATCGAAAATCATCTTGAGCCCGGAATCCCGAACCTCTACACCCTCAAAGCCCTTGTCGCCACTCTGCAACGTCGTGGAATGGAAGGTTTTCCCATCCACATCAAACTGGACAGCGGCATGCATCGCCTCGGTTTCATGACAGGCGAGCTGGACGAGCTGAACGACTATCTCGCGGCACATTCCGAGGTGAGGGTCAAGTCGATATATTCCCATCTCGCTGTCGCGGAGGATCCTTCGATGGACCGGTTCACACGAGAGCAGATCTCGATGTTCGAGACCAATGCCGCGAAAGTGGAGGGAGCGCTCGGCTACCATCCGATGTGGCATGTGCTGAACTCGGCCGGGATCGAGCGGTTCCCTGAGTTCCAGCATGACATGGTACGTCTCGGCATAGGAATCTACGGAATCAGCTCGTTGCCTGGAATCCGTCTGAGACCTGTCGCTTCCCTGAAAGTGAAAATCCTGCAGATTAAGGAACTGAGACAGGAGGACGGAGCCATCGGCTATGGACGGCACGGTGCCATCGCTCCGGAGGGGACACGGGTCGCCACAATCCCTGTCGGGTACGCTGACGGAATCGACAGGCGGCTTGGCTGCGGTCATGCAAGCTTTTCGCTGAACGGTCACCATGTGCCGACCATCGGGAACATCTGCATGGACATGTGCATGTTGGACGTGACCGGAGTCCCTGCCCGGGTCGGGGACACGGTGACTGTCTTCGGAGAGGATCCGACGGTCAGCGAACTCGCAAAAATTCTGGCCACGATCCCTTACGAGATCATGGCCAGAATTCCTCGCCGCATCGAGCGGGTCATTGTCCGAGGGTAGTCAACTACATCTCGTCCTGGAACTTGAGAACCGGCTGACGCGCGGCCGTGGTCTCGTCCGGACGGGTGATCGGAGCGTTGTGAGGAGCGCTCTTCAAAAGAGCGGGATCCTCAGCGGCCTCAAGCGCGATCTTCTTCATCACCTCGATGAACGCATCCAGCGTCTCTATCGACTCCGTCTCCGTAGGCTCGATCATGATGGCCTGATGGAAGAGCAGAGGGAAGTAGATCGTCGGAGCGTGGAAACCGAAATCAAGAAGCCTCTTGGCCACATCCAGAGTCGTGGCGCCTTCCCGCTCGACAGTTCCGTCGGCGGATTTCCTTGAACCGTCATTGACAAGGCCGTCATAGACGAACTCGTGCTTGCAGACAGTCGGGATCGGAAGCTTGTAGTACTCCTTAAGGCTCTCCTTGATGTAGTTGGCGCCAAGGGTGGCGTACTTCCCGACCAGCTTGACATTCTCACGGCCGAGCGAGAGGATGTAGGCGTAGGCCCGGAGGATCACACCGAAATTGCCCAGGAATCCGGACACTTCGCCGGCTGTCTTTCCGCAGCCGTCAGCGTTCTTCTTCTCATCGCTCTTGCCGACACCGGCGCGCCCGCGGACCTTGAACTGGCCATATTCATCTTTGACGACCTTAGGCACAGGCAGGTAAGGGACCAGTTTCTCACAGACTCCGACAGGGCCGGATCCCGGGCCGCCTCCGCCGTGAGGTGTGGAGAACGACTTGTGCAGGTTCAGGTGCAGGATGTCGAAACCCATGTCACCCGGCCGCGCCACTCCGATGAGCGGATTCATGTTCGCCCCGTCGTAGTAGAGAAGGCCTCCGCACCCGTGGATGAGGGCGGCGATCTCCTCGATGTCCTTCTCGAAAAGTCCGAGGGTGTTGGGGTTCGTCATCATGATGCCGGCGATGTCGTCACCGAGAAGAGGTTTGAGATCGTTCACGTCCACAAGGCCGTCGGCCTTGGACTTCACGACAACCACTTCAAGTCCGCAGACGGCGGCGCTCGCAGGGTTCGTTCCGTGGGCGCTGTCAGGCACGATCACCTTGGTTCGCTTCAGATCGCCGTTAAGGATGTGGTACCGGCGCATGATCATCAGACCGGTCAGCTCGCCGTGCGCTCCGGCGCAAGGGTTGAACGTGAACTGAGCCATCCCCGTGATCGCGGCGAGAGCCTTGTCCATGTTGTAATAGACCTCAAGGGCACCCTGAACCGTGGACGCCGGCTGCAACGGGTGCAGTCCTAGGAACCCCTTCATCCCGGCGATCTCCTCATTGATCTTCGGATTGTACTTCATCGTGCAGCTTCCCAGAGGATAGAATCCGGTGTCCACACCGAAGTTCATCTGGGAAAGATTCGTGTAGTGGCGCACGACATCAACCTCGCTCACCTGCGGAAGTCCCGCGGCCTCAGTCCTCCTGAGGGCGGCCGGAATCTCATCCGTGGAGGCTGTCCACTCGTTCCTGCCGAGGGAACAGCCGACTCTCCCCTCTTTGGAGAGTTCGAAAATAAGCTTGTCGTAATATTTCATATTCCTCAGGCCTCCTTCACCAACGCGGCCAAAGCGTCAATCTCGGCTTTAGTCCTTCTTTCGGTAGCACAGAAACTTACATAGCCTTCCTCTGTCTGGAGAGCGGCGAAGAATCCGCCGTCGTGCAACTTGATGTGCAACCTCTCGACAGGCATCAGCGGCTTGAGCGTGAACTCCTTGAGGAACGGTCCCGAGAACACCTCGGCGAACTTGCCGGTCTTCAGAAGCTCGTCGTGGAGATAGTGCGCGGCGGCGTAGGAGCGGTCGTTGACCTCCTTGAGTCCTTCCGGCCCCATAAGCGACATGTAAACTGTCACGTAGAGAGCCATAAGGCTCTCGTTGGAGCAGATGTTGGAGGTGGCCTTCTCACGGCGGATATGCTGCTCACGTGCCTGAAGCGTCAGGCAGAAGCAGCGGCGGCCCTGAGTGTCGCGGGTCTCGCCGACGATTCTTCCGGGGAGTTTGCGGACATATTCCTTCCTGCATGCCATGAAGCCGACATAAGGTCCGCCGAAACTCATCGGGATGCCGAGGCTCTGGCCGTCACCGACAGCGATGTCGGCACCCCACTCGGCAGGAGTCCTGAGGACGGCGAGAGCGGAAGGGTCACAATATTCAATGAATATTCCGCCTTCCCCGTGGATGGCATCCGCGAAGCCGGTCAGGTCCTCGATGATGCCATAGCGGTTGATCGAAGGCACGATGACACCGGCCACGTCGTTCTTTGCCAGTTCGGCCTTCATGCAGTCCGGACTGGTCTGTCCGTCCTTGCAAGGGATGAGAGCCAGTTCGATGCCGTGGTAGCCGGCGTAGGTCCGGATGGTCTTGATGACGTTGGGAAGCAGGGAAGACGAGACCAGCACCCTTGACTTGCGCTTCGTGCAGGCCGGAGCCATCTTCACGGCCTCGGCGGCGGCGGTCGGACCGTCATACATCGAGGCGTTGCTGACATCAAGGCCTGTCAGGGCGCAGATCATGCTCTGGTACTCGAATATGTACCTGAGCGTTCCCTGCGAGATCTCGGCCTGATAAGGAGTGTAAGCCGTCAGAAACTCTGAACGGGATGTGATGTAAGGCACGACGGACGGAGTGTAGTGGTCATAGGCTCCCTGGCCGACGAACACCTTCAGTTTCTCGTCCTTCCTGTCCAGAGACTCGAAGAAGTCCCGGACTTCCTGCTCGGACATCGCCTCCGGCAGGTCATAGTCACCCCTGAAGATGACATCCTTCGGGACATCGGAATAGAGGTCGTCCAGAGACTTCACCCCTATGCGATCCAGCATCAAGCAGACATCGCCTTCAGTGTGAGGGAAATAAGGAAATGCGGACATACTACTCTCCTATATGCGCCTTGTAAGCCTCCGCGTCCAAAAGGGCTTCAACCTGCGCCGGATCACTCATCTCGACCTTTATGATCCAAGCCCCGTAAGCGTCCTCGTTGATCTTCTCAGGAGCGTCCTCAAGGTCAGAGTTGACCTCGACGACCTTTCCGGAGACAGGAGAGAGAAGCTCGCTTGAGGCCTTCACGCTCTCAAGGGCACCGAATTCCTCACCGGCCTCAACCTCATCGTCAACCTCGGGAAGGTCGGCGTAGGTGATGTCGCCAAGTTCCTTCTGGGCGAAATCAGAAATACCGATGACGGCGACGCCGCCCTCAACCTTTACCCACTCGTGGTCCTCGCTGTAACGGAGGCCTTCTACTACTTTGCTCATAATGAATGATTTTGAATATTACTTTTTATAATTTGTCTGATAGAACCTCTTTTTCACAACCTTTCCCGGGAACACCTTCTTGCGGATGCGTACGGAAAGAGGAGCGTCAAGGGCACCGTACTCCCGCTTCACGAGGGCGAAACAGATGCTCTTGCCGAGGGATATGCTGTGGTAGCCCGTGGTGACCGTTCCCACCTCGGTGCCGTCCTCAAGCTCGACCGGATAGCCGGCGCGCGGGATCGCCTTGTCCTGAAGCTCGATGCCCACAAGCTTCATCCTCGTCCCGTTAGCCTTCTGGTCGGCGATTGCCTCCTTGCCGATGAACTCGTCCTTGTCCAGCTTGCAGAACATGCTGAAACCTGCCGTCACAGGAGAGATCTCACGGGTGAGTTCGTCTCCGTAAAGAGGCAGGCCGGCCTCGAAGCGGAGGGTGTCGCGGCAGCCGAGTCCGCAAAGTACAACGCCAGCTTTCAAGAAAGCGTCCCAGTACTTCACGATAAGACCCGGGGCGGCGTAGATCTCGAATCCGTCCTCTCCGGTGTAGCCGGTGCGGCTGATGATGACCCTTGTTCCAGCATCCTCGAAATCCTTGAACGTGTAGAAAGTCAGAGCGGCGGCATCGGCGGCATAGCCGAGAACCTTCACGAGGGTCTCCTCAGCCTTGGGCCCCTGGAGCGCTATCTGCCCCCAGTTGTCAGAATCGTTCACGAGTCTGACATCATAGCCTTCGGAGTTGTCCTTGATCCAGAGGAAATCCTTCTCGATGTTGGCGGCGTTCACGACCAGAAGATAGTGGCCGGCCGCGAACTCCTTATAGACCAGAAGGTCATCAACGGTGCCTCCGTCAGGGTAAAGCATCATGCCGTACAGCACCTGGCCCGGGACCATAGGACGGATGTCATTTGTGAATATGTGGTTGACGAACCTCTCCGCGTCCGGACCGCTCACGAAAATCTCGCCCATGTGCGAGACATCGAACATGCCCACATCATTGCGTACCGCCAGATGCTCCCCGGTGATCGAAGAGTACTGGATCGGCATGTCGAATCCGGCGAAAGGACTCATTTTGGCTCCGAGAGCCACGTGGCTGTCGTGCAGACAGGTAACTTTGAGTTGCTCCTCCATAATGGTTATCGTTTATATTCAATTAAAAATATTCATTTTCCGTGATGTTTTTAAAGATCACGTTCCCAAATGTAAGCAAAATCTTTCGATTTGGAAACGTCCCTAACGGATGTCGCGGATTTTACGATGAAGATTCTCCGGAAGAAGCCCGGTAAGACGGGTTCTGGCACTCTGAGGCACGAAAACCCTTTTCAGGGACGCCCCGTAGAAGGCATCGTCCCCGATGAATTCCAGACCGGCCGGCAGAACGATCTCTTCCAGAGACTCGCAGGCCAGAAACGCCCCTGAGCCGATAGCCTTGAGACCTTTGTTCAATTTAACCTTGTTCAGCGAGAGACACTCCTCAAAAGCCCCGTCACCGATCGCCGCAAGATTAGCCGGGCAGGCGATCGAACGAAGTTCCCAGCATTTAAGGAATGCTCCGGCGCCGATGAAGACCAGATCCTTGGGCAGACGGATGCTCCGAAGCCAGCCGCACTCGCGGAAAGCCTCCCGGCCGATGTGGGTGACGCTTTGAGGGAGGAATATCCTGTCCAGAAACGAAGCCCTCTCATCTTCCGGGATCTCCTCTCCGATCCGCCTGTCCTCGGCCATGTAGTCCTGAAAGGCGAATGCTCCGTCGCAGATGACTTTCGTGCCGTCCTTGACGCGGACCTCGCCGGGGTAGTTCTCGGCATCAAGCAATCTTGTGCCGTCAGCGGAGTAATTACAGCAGTTGTCATTGTCCCAGACATCACATCCGCGGTCTTCATCAGAGGCCGAAGTGTCAAGTCTGAGAGCCTGTAGCCAGTCTTGCATATTCAAGGATCATTATGTCAGAAGGATTTCAGGAAGTCGAGATCCTTTTTAAGCATTATCTTCGGCTCCATCAAGGCAACCTTCTGGAACAACTTGAACTGGTTGGCCTTGGAAAGATAGACCTTGTCCTCATGCTTTCCCTTGCGCCACCATTTGTAGAAACCGACAGGATCGTTCTCGAAAGGGATCCTCGCAAGGATCTCGGAGGTGTAGCCCGGGAAGTCAATCGTAAGTCCCAATCCCATGAACTGCTTGTAGTACTGCAGATCCGCCATGCGAAGCTTGCTGACCAACGGACCATAGACCTCGAACTGATCCACCTGCATCGTCTTTTCCCTGACAATCATCCTGTGGATCCTGACCGGATCGTAGTTAAGCCATGCACCGACCCTCAACGTTTTCGGGCCCCCGTCTGTGTCAAGGGTCAGTTCATCCATTGAATAGTAAACCTTCTCCGGATCGAGAGGATAGACTGGATCGGTCTCCGCCATAGCAAACGATTTAAAAACGAATAAGCAAAGATAGGTAAAAAAAATGTCCCAAGAAACCCCGCGCGGTTTTGGAATTGTTTTTTTTGATTTTGGAAACGGCGGAATCATTCTCACAAAAAGAGGAATTTCTTATCTTTGCAGCCGTTTTTTGAAGAAGGACTATGGTTAAGGCAAGGGAAAGCAAGGCTAAAGGTTTCTTTTTCGGAATCTTGGCCGCAGTCAGTTACGGAGTCAATCCTCTGGGAGCCAAGTACCTCTATGAGGAGGGGTTGAATGTGGAGTCTGTGCTGTTCTACAGGTACGGACTGGCGGCGCTGATCATCGGGGCGATAATGGCGGTCAGGATCCTCGCCGGGAGGAAAGCCGCATCGGCAGGTCCGGTGACAGGGACGGCGGCGGTCAACGAATCCGCCGAAATGGCCGGATGCGAGACATTCCGGATCAGCCGGGGCGAGCTCTCGACGCTTACGGCACTCGGCCTGCTGTTCGTGGTCTCATCGCTCACCCTCTACTGCAGTTTCCTCTACATGGACAGCGGAGTCGCATGCTCCCTGCTCTTCGTTTACCCCGTGATGACCGCCGTGCTGATGGCGATGCTCTACGGAGAGAAGATCACGAAGGCCACAGCCGCGGCGATCGCCCTCTCGCTGGTCGGAGTTCTTCTCCTTTACAAAGGTGACGGAGAGACGGTGCTCAGCACGGCAGGAGTGCTTCTTGTGATGGTTTCGGCCTTGAGCTACGCCCTCTACATCATCGTGGCCAACAGGGCCTCGGCACCGGAATCCGAACTTGGAGCCAGCCGCAACAGGCTCTCCAAGTATATTCCTCTCCCCCACAGGGTGACAATCCACAGGCTCGACATGTCGGCGATGAAACTGAGTTTCTATGTGCTGATCGTCTGTGCGCTCTCGATTGTCCTGTTCTCGCTCACATCGCCGGAGCGCCACCTCTTGCCGCTTGTCACAGGACGGGGATGGGGATTCTCATTGATGCTGGCCATCGTACCGACAGTCTTCTCACTGGTTTCGATGGGAATCGCGGTGCGCATCATCGGTTCGACCCCGACAGCCATAATGGGCGCCCTTGAACCATTGACGGCCGTCGTGATCGGTCTGACCGTCTTCGATGAGGCTCTTACCGTCAATCTGGCTGTCGGCATCCTGCTGATCCTCATGGCTGTCATCACCATCATCCTCAGCAAGGGAAAGGCTGCGGCATAGCCGCCTGAGCCGCTACAGCACTGCCGTGCGGGAAGCCTCTGCGGCGGCAGCCCGGGCGAAATCCTCTCCTGAAGATGCGTAGAGGACTCCGCGGGAGGAGTTTATCAGGAGACCACCTTTTGAGTTGGCGCCGTTGGCTATCACTTCCTCAGCACTTCCGCCTTGCGCCCCGACACCCGGGACGAGGAAGAAATTGTCCGGACAGAACCGCCGGATCTCCTTCAGCCTGTCAGCCTTGGTCGCGCCCACGACGAACATCATGTTCCCCGGCGTGGAGATCTCCATCATCCTCTCCATCACTACCTGATAGAGCGGTTTGCCGTCTTTCTCCGCAGTCTGGAAATCGGCCGAGGACGGATTGGAGGACAGAGCCACCACAATGGCGTAGCGGCCGGGATATTCAAGGAACGGGGTGACGGTCTCGCCGCCCATGTACGGAGAGAGTGTGACGGCATCGAAGTCGAAGGTCTCGAAGAGGCTCCTGGCGTACATCCGGGCGGTGTTGCCGATGTCCCCCCTCTTCGCGTCAGCGATGATGAACTGCTCCGGATGGTTTGCGCGGATGTATTCGACAGTCTTGTCCAGAACCGCGATCCCGTCCGCTCCGAGGCACTCATAGAAAGCAAGGTTCGGCTTGAATGCGATGCAATGGGGAGCGGTGGCATCGATGATGCGCCTGTTGAACTCCAGCACGGCCTCGCCGACAGTCCTGCCGGCCTTCACGCATTCCGGAATCTTGGCAAAGTCAGTGTCAAGGCCGACGCAGAGCATCGAACCTTTTTTCTTTATTTGGGAATATAATTCTGTCGTCGTCATAATTGATTTTCATATTCCACTTCGGCAAACTCAGCGACCATACGTTTTCGGCCACTGAGTCTGTCGAAGTCTACCGAATGCTATTCATAATATTCATAGAATTTGGCGATGGATTCCATCCCGGCGAAGAACTGCCGTAGCAGGTAACTCTCGTTCGGGGAATGGATCGTGTCACGCTCAAGGCCGAAGCCCATCAGGAGCGGATCCACTCCGAGGATCTTCTGCATGTCGGCCAGCACCGCGATGCTTCCTCCGCCGCGGCTCGGAACCGGCTTGATGCCATAGACTTCCTCCATAGCCTTCGAGGCGGCCTGAAACGCCGGTGACGAGATAGGAATGAGGAAACCCTCTCCCCCTTCGCACGGCTTGACCTCTATGCGGCAATATTTCGGGGCGATCCTCTCCAAATGCTTCTTGAACAACCTCGTGATCCTGGCACTCTGCTGATTCGGCACGAGACGCATCGAGATCTTGGCGTGGGCGACTGACGGGAGAACCGTCTTGGCACCCTCTCCGGTGTAGCCGCCCCAGATTCCGCAGACATCAAGACAAGGCCTGATTCCGATCCGCTCAAGCGGAGTGTAGCCCTTCTCGCCACGCAAGGCCTTGACACCCACAGACTCCTTGAACTCCTTAAGGTCAAACGGAGCCCTCGCAAGCTGCGCCCTGTCTTTCCTTGAAAGTTCCACGACATCGTCATAGAACCCGGGGACCGTGACGCGCCCGTCCTTGTCGATCAGTCCGGAGATCAGGTCACAGAGCGTCTGGATAGGATTGGCGACGGCGCCGCCGTAATGCCCGGAATGCAGATCCTTGTCAGGACCGGTCAGAGTCACCTCCAGATAGGCCAAGCCCCTCATCCCGCAATTGATCGAAGGCACCCTGTCGGAGATCATCGTAGTGTCGGAGACCAGAATGACATCGGCTCCCAGCCACTTCTTATGCTCCTTGACCCAGGACGGGAGGGACGGACTGCCGATCTCCTCCTCACCCTCGAAGATGAACTTCACGTTGTGGCGAAGCCGGCCGGTGCGAAGGAGATATTCAAAAGCCTTGATGTGCATGAAAAGCTGGCCCTTGTCATCGTTGGCCCCGCGGGCATAGATGGCTTCCAGACCGGTCGGATCCTGCTTGATCACCGGCTCGAACGGGTCCGTGTGCCACTTCTCAAGCGGCTCAGGCGGCTGCACGTCATAATGGCCATAGACCATCACGGTCTTCCACTCCGGATTCACGGTCTTCTTGCCGAAGACCACCGGATTGCCCTTGCTCGGATAGACTCCTGCCTCGTCGGCGCCAGCCTCCAGAAGCAGTTCCCTCAGCCTCCCTGCGCAACGTTCCATGTCCTTCCTGTGGTCCTGCTTCGCGCTGACCGACGGAATCCGCAGGAGAGAGAACAGCTCCTCAAAGAACCGCTCCCTGTTTTCTTGAATATATTCCTTCATCCCTTGCGTTTTTTAGGAAACCTTCAAAAAACAACCTGCATCATCTTTTTCATTCTTTTCGGCCTAGATTCCTTTTCTCATCAGGCGTGTACATCCGTACACTCCTTCTTCCAAAAGAAATCCACACTCGAAAAATAAAAGACAAATCTGAAGCAGTCTATTTTTTTCATGTTTCTATAGAGTTTCGAGTCGTTCTATAACGAATTTTCCAACTTTGACTTGGCGTAGTCCAAAGTCACGGTGAAAGTCTTCCTGCGCGAGGACGGAGCGTCGTACATCGCATCATCGAAGATCCGCTCGCAGATGGAGCGCAGACCACGCGCCCCAAGCTTGTTCCTGATAGCGGTGTCAACAATAAGATCCTTGACGCCGTCCTCAACCTTGAGGGCCATCCCGTCGATCTCGAACAGTTTTGAGTACTGCTTGAGAATCGCGTTCTTAGGCTCGGTAAGAATCTTCAGCAAGGCATCCCTGTCAAGGGAATCGAGATAGGTGATGACAGGCAGACGGCCGATGATCTCGGGGATGAGACCGTAGGCCCTCAGATCCTGCGCATCGACATATTTCAGGAGATTCCTCTTGTCCACCGTCTGTTTCTGCGACGCTCCGAATCCGATCACCTGAGTGTTGAGCCTCTGGGCGATGCGACGCTCTATGCCCTCGAATGCACCGCCGCAGATGAACAGGATGTTCTGCGTGTTGACGTGGATGAACTCCTGCTCGGGATGCTTGCGTCCACCCTTAGGCGGGACATTGATCACATTGCCTTCAAGAAGTTTCAGCATGGCCTGCTGCACACCCTCGCCTGACACGTCACGGGTGATGGACGGATTGTCGCTCTTGCGGGCGATCTTGTCGATCTCGTCGATGAACACTATCCCCCTCTCCGCTTTCGCCACATCGAAGTCCGCCTCCTGAAGGAGTCTCGTGAGAATGCTCTCGACATCCTCTCCGACATAGCCCGCCTCTGTCAGGACCGTGGCGTCCACAATCGTGAACGGCACATCCAGCAACTTGGCTATGGTCTTGGCCAGCAATGTCTTTCCTGTTCCGGTCGGTCCCACAAGCAGTATGTTCGACTTCTCCAGTTCCACCCCGTCATCAGGACGGTCCACCAGATTGTGGTTGATCCTCTTGTAGTGGTTGTAAACGGCCACCGCCAGCATTTTCTTGGCACGCTCCTGCCCGATGACATATTCATCCAGGAATTCCTTGATTTCAGCAGGCTTCCTCAACGTCTCAAGACGTCCCAAAGACTTGCCGTCCCCGGAGGCGGAGTCAAGCGTGTCCCGGAGATAGTCATGCGCCAGTTCCACACAGTCGCTGCAGATGAAACCGTCCACACCTTGAAGCAGGAACGGAACCTCACGCTCCGACCGGCCGCAGAACATACAATGTCTTGTCGTACCTGTGTTCCTTTTCTGGGGCATCTATCTGGATTTTTTAGTCAGGATCTCATCCACCATTCCGTACTCGAGAGCCTCATCGGCTGTCATCCAGAAGTCTCTGTCGGCATCGGTGAAGACCTTGTCGTAAGGCTGGCCGGAATGTTTGGAAATGATGTCGTAGAGTTCCTTGCGGGTCTTCTCGATCTCCCTCGCCGCGATCATTATATCCGCGGCCTGCCCCTGAGCACCTCCGAGAGGCTGGTGAATCAAGACTCTGGAGTGAGGCAGACAGGAGCGTTTGCCTTTCTCTCCGGCACAAAGCAGGACGGACCCCATCGACGCGGCCATTCCGGTACAGATCGTGGCCACATCCGGCTCCACCAGCTGCATCGTGTCATAAATCGCCAGACCGGATGTCACCTGACCGCCCGGAGTGTTGATGTAGAGGGAGATGTCAGCTGTGGAATCAGTCGAGGCCAGAAACAGAAGCTGCGCCTGGATGATGTTGGCCACATCATCGTCGATCGGAACGCCAAGGAATATTATCCTGTCCATCATCAGACGGCTGAACACATCCATCGAGGCCACATTCAGTTTCCTCTCCTCGATGATGGTCGGGTTGATGTAGGCGTCCGTCGCCCTTCGGTAGCGGTCAAGGGTCATGGAACTGAGCCCAAGACCCTTGACGGCATATTTCTGAAACTCCTTGTCCATGATTACTTGAGGTCACGGAACTTCGTCTCGGAGATCTTCTTGTTCTGGAGGGTGACCTTCTCCTTGACGGCAGCGATCACCTTCTCGGTCTCGACGTTCTCCTCGATGTCGCGCATCCGCCTCTCGTCCTTGAGAAGCTGGGCCGCGGCGTCGGTGAGAAGTTCCTCCGGAACGTTGCCCATTCCGTACATGGCATACTGGTAGGCAGCATAGGCCTTGGCAGCCTCAAGCATGTCCTTGTCCTCGATCTTAAGTCCGAACTTCTTCATCAACGAGCCCCTGACAAGCTGCCAGCGGAAGTCACCGAGGAAGCCGTCGAACTCCTTCTCGATGTCTTCCCTGGAGAACTTCTCCTTGTTGTTCTCGTAGAGCCATCTCTTGAGGAAAGCCTCAGGGACGGTCACGGCGGCCTTGTCAACAAGGTACTTGCGCAGATCCTGAGAGAGCCTGTAGTCCGCCTCCTGCCTATAGTTGGCCTCAAGCCTTTCGGCGATCTTGGCGTCAAACTCCTCGGTTGTCTTCACGGCATCCTTACCGAAGGCCTTGTCATAGGTCTCCTGACACTCTGTGGCCGGAACGAAAGTCTTCACATTAACCACGGTGACATTCCAGACAGGATCAAGGGCGGCAAGCTCCTCCTTTTTCATCCGGAGCATTGAAGATCTGTCGGTCTCGTTGGTGAAGGCCTCGTTGACATTGACGTCGAAACTGGCGTCAACCTTCGCTCCGAGGAAGTTCTTCTTCGCATCACCTTCAACCTTGTTGACAGCCACATAGACTCCCTCCACGGCCTTCTCGCCCTGCTTGAAGTCAACCACGACGTAGTCATCCTCGCCTGCGGCCTCCCCCTCCTCAAGCTTACCGTACTGTCTGAGGATGTTCTCCTTCATGGCGGTCTTCGCCATCTCGGTCACCTCGATCTTATAGTACGGCAGCTTGTCCTCCTTGGTCACATCGATGTTGATCTCCGGAGACAGTCCAAGGTCGAACCTGAACTCGAAATCGTTGCCGTCCTTCCACTCCTGTTCCTTCTGGGACTCGCTGGCGATAGGGTCGCCAAGGATGTGCAGATTATTGTCTTTGATGAACTTGTCGAGCTGCTCGGAGACGACGCTGTTGATGGACTCATACAGAGCCTGCTCTCCATAGATCTTCTTAACAAGGGCCGGAGGCACCATCCCCTTGCGGAAACCCTTGAAGTCGGCGTTTCTCCTGTAGGCGGCGAGCCTTTTCCTCTGCGGCTCGGCATAGTCCTCCGCCTTCAAGACGATCGTCAGTTCGATGTTAAGGTCATCGATTTGATTTTTTGTTACTTCCATAATTGTCAATAAATATTTTTTAAATTAATTATTCTTTCTCTGCGGGTAAACCACCCTTTCATGATAAATCTGCGAAAGATAGGACTTCAGCGTCTCTTTCACGGTGTCCAGATCCTTTATCGAGATGTCGGCCTCATCAAACTGGCCGATCTTCATCTTCGTAGCGACAATGTTCTCCACAAAGGTCGAGAACGTGGCCGCTGAATTGTCTTTCAACGTCCTCGAAGCCGCCTCAAGCGTGTCGCAGATCATCAGGATTATCTGCTCCTTTGTCTGAGGCTTGCGCCCCGGGTAGAAGAAATCAGCGACATCATCCGGATCCCCGCCGTCGTTGAGGTACTTGTTGTAGAAGTACGAGGTGCTGGATGTTCCGTGATGTGTGATGATGAAGTCCTGGATGACCTCCGGGAGACGATGTTCCCTGGCCAGTTCCAATCCGTCGGAGACATGCCTGATTATCGCCCTCGCGCTCTCCTTCGGACTCAGGTTCTCATGGTAATGGACACCACCTGGAGACATGCTCTCGTTCTCTATGAAACAAAGCGGGTTCATCATCTTGCCTATGTCATGATAAAGGGCTCCGGCACGCACCAGCAGCACATTGGCATCAATGGATCTGGCGGCGGCGTCACACATGTTCATCACCTGCAGCGAATGCTGGAAGGTTCCCGGAGCCTTGTGCTCAAGTTCCCGCAGGAGGCTGTTGTTCGTGTCGCAAAGCTCGCGGAGCCTTGAACTGGAGACGAGGTTGAACATCCTCTCGAACAGATAGATGAGAGGGTAGCCCGCCACTATGAGCATCGACCCGATGAACATGTAAAGCAACGCCATGTAAGGGTCGTCGTTCACCATGTCAACCAGCCTGAATCCGAAATAGGTGACGACAAGGCTCGCAAACACAATTCCGGCCATGATGAACTGCTGCCATCCCTGGTTGAAGAAACGGAACGCGAACACCGCCACAATGCTTGCCAGGAGGAACATCACGAAAAGCACGGCACCGTTCTCGGCGAAGATCAGCAACGGCAGGTACGACACACAGCAGATCGGGAAGATCACCTTGTTCTTGAAGAAGGCCTCAAGGTACAGGGCAGTCAGCGTGAACGGCACCATGTAAAGGCATCTGGGTGCGAACTTGTTGATGATCAGCGCAAGAACAGAGGCTATGATGAATATGAAGATCAGGTACCAGAACTTGTGGTGATCCAAAAACAACCTCCTGTTCAGGAAGTAGATCATCAGGAAAAACATCAGCACCAGTACAAATGCCATGAATGCATTTCCGAGCCAAAAGAGAATTCTAGGGCCTCCGTAGCCCATGCTGTTCTCATATTCAACCTTGTAGGAATCGATCATCTGGGCGATTTCCGCCGTCACGATCTCCCCTTCCGAGACAATCAGCTGGCCGGCGCTCACAAAACCTTGGGTCGTGGAGACCTGATCGGGGGACTCGGAACGTACCAGCTCGGTCGTCTTGGGGTCATATTCAAGATTGGGTATGATGAAATCGTAGATCCCGGCGTAACGGAGAACCGAGTCCGCATTGATCTTCGGGTACTTTGCCGCCACATCCGACAGCAGACGGTTCCTGGCCTCCGATTCCTTGAAGACCTCGCTCACCGGCTTCTTCCCGGCCCTCTTGTCCTTCTGGATGTACATTACCGCTCCGGAAGGATCGGCATGTCCGTCCATCTTCACCCCCTCGTCCGGCACCACACCATTGGAATAGATTCCGGCCATCGAGGACAGAATCAGAGGACGGAGGTAGGAATATGTCCCCATCTCAATCCCCTCGGCGGCCTTGCGGCAGTTGTCCACTATGTCCTGACGGTACCTGTAGTAAGGTATGACAACCGGCTTGTTCCTGCTTCTCTCCTCCCGGATCTGCTCGTCTGTCTTCAGAATGGGGAAATCGAACTGGGCCAGAAGTGTCTCGTGAGACCACGGAGAACCTTTCCTGTAGTCATAGCTGAATTTCGCCGTCCTCGGAAAAATCACGGTGAGGACCAGGAACAGTATGGCCAGAGGAATGAGCACCCTGTAGTTGACGGACACGCGCGGCAGTTTCATCTTTATCTTCTGTTATTTGAACGGACTCCCCGCTTCCTTTGCTATAAAACTATAGGTCAGCTTGTCAGTGAGCCTCGGGAACAGCCTGTGGGCCAGCACGGTGATCTTTCCGAGTCCCGTAAGGATCATCTGGGACTTCCGCTTCTCCAGCCCCTTGGCAAGGTACTCGGCACACTTCTCGGCACTCATCAGCCTGTCCTCCTTCAAAGGAGTCTCGCCCTGAGGGCTGCCGTCCGCAGTCAATGCCGCCTTACGGACATTGGAGTCCGTGTAGCCCGGGGCGAAGACCAGCACGTTGAGTCCGTCCTTGAGGTGCTCGATGCGGATGGTGTCCAGAAAACCTCTGATGGCATACTTGGATGATGAATATCCTGTCCTTGCCGGAAGGGCGGTGAATCCGGCGATCGAGATCACCCCGACAACCTGTCCCCTGCTCCGGAGCAGGTAAGGCAGAGCGAACTTCGTACACTGCACCGTGCCCCAGAAATTCACGTCCATCAGAGACCGGATCACACTTAGATCCAAATCCTTGAACATGGCTCTCATCGAGATCCCGGCGTTGTTGACCAGAATGTCGATACGGCCATATTTCCGGACTGTACAGTCAATCAGATTCCGGCAGTCATCCTCGATGGAGACATCCGTCCTGACACACAGAACCTTGTCCGGATCCGGATTCACGGAAGGCGCAAGTTCCTGAAGTCTGTCCAGCGACCTGGCGGCCATCACGACATCCGCTCCGTACGATCCGAAGAGACGGGCGGAAGCCAACCCTATCCCGGAACTGGCTCCCGTAATGACAATGACCTTATCCTTGAAATATTCAGGATGCATACAAGCGCTGATCAACAATCAATCACATAATAGTCTTCACCGCGATGTCATCCCCGTCGTAGGCACCGGCGTCAAGTTTCTGCTTGATCTCCTTGAAAGCGTTGAGAGTGTACTCAATGTCTTCCTTGGTGTGGGCGGCCGTACATACGATCCTGAAGATCACCATTCCCTTCGGGATGACCGGATAGATGACCATCGAGCAGAAAATGCGGTAGTTCTCACGAAGATCCATCGCGATCTTCGTCGCCTGGGCGACACCGCCGCCATCGATGTGGATTGGAATCACGCAGGCCTGAGCCTCACCGATGTCGAATCCCAGCTTCTTGAAACCTTCCTGAAGGGTATGCGTCACATTCCAGCACTTCCTGCGAAGTTCGTCCCCCTCCTCAGACATGATGATCTCAAGACGCTTGATGTTTCCGTAAACGAACGCCATCGGCTGGGACTTGGCATACATCTGCGAACGCATGTTCAAACGCAGGTAGTTGATGATCTTCCTTGGTCCAGCGATGAATCCTCCGATCGAGGCCATGGACTTCGCGAACGCACCGATGTAGAGATCGATGCCGTCCATGCAGTGCAGTTCCTCGGAAGTGCCGCGCCCGTGCTCTCCAAGAAGGCCGAACCCGTGGGCGTCGTCAATGAATATGCGGAAGCTGTACTTCTTCTTCAGCTCGACTATCTTGTCGAGGATCCCCATCGCTCCCGTCATGCCGAAGACTCCCTCGGTGATGAGGAGAACCCCGCCGCCGCTTTCCTCGGCTTCCTTGCAGGCTCTGGCAAGAACTTTCTCGCAGTCCACGATGTTGTTGTGACGGTACTTGTACTTGCTTCCGATGTGGAGACGGATTCCGTCAAGAAGGCAGGCGTGAGCCTCCGCGTCATAGACTATGACATCATGACGCGCCGTAAGGCAGTCGATCGCGGAGACAATCCCCTGATAGCCGAAGTTGAAGAGGAACGCATCCTCCTTTTTCTCGAAATCGGCGAACATCCTCTCCAGCTTCTCGTGAAGAGCGGTGTGGCCTGAAAGCATGCGGCTTCCCATAGGATAGGCCAGTCCCCATTTCGCGGCGCCCTCGGCGTCAGCCTTGCGCACCTCCGGGTGGTTGGCAAGTCCCAGATAGTTGTTCAGACTCCAGTTCAGGACCTCTTTTCCGTTGAAAACCATGTGAGGGCCAAGCTCACCCTCAAGTTTCGGGTACATGTAGTAGCCGAAGCCCTGGTCGAAGTACTGTCCGATAGGACCACCCGAGTCCCTTTCGATTCTGTCAAAAATGTCAAGCATTTCGTATTGCGTTTTAAATTATTACCTATGCGTCGATGTTGGCGTAATGCGCGTTCTCCTCGATGAACCGTCTTCTTGGAGGGACATCGTCCCCCATCAGCATCGAGAAAGTCCTCTCGGCCTCCGCGGCGTTGTCGATGGTGATCTTGCGCAGACGCCTCTTGGCCGGATCCATTGTGGTGTCCCAGAGCTGCTGGTCACTCATCTCGCCGAGACCTTTGTACCTCTGGACGGTGACACCCTTGTCAGATCCTTTTCCAAGACGGGCCGTGGCTTCGAACCGCTGCTCGTCCGTCCAGCAATAGACCTCCTCCTTGCCTTTCTTGACAAGGTAGAGCGGAGGTGTGGCGAGATAGACGTAGCCGTTCTTGATGAGATCGAACATGTAGCGGAAGAAGAATGTCAAGATAAGGCAGGCGATGTGGCTGCCATCGACATCGGCATCGGTCATGATGATGACCTTGTGGTAACGGAGCTTGCTCAGGTCCATCTTCTTCTCGCCGTTCTCATCCTCCTGGGCCACCGTGACTCCCAGGGCCGTGTAGATGTTCCGGACTTCCATGCTGTCAAACGCGCGGTCTCCGGCGGCCTTCTCCACGTTCAGGATCTTACCCCTCAAAGGCAGGATGGCCTGGATCCTTCTGTCACGTCCCTGCTTGGCGGTGCCGCCGGCGGAGTCTCCCTCGACAAGGAAGAGCTCGCACTTCTCCGGATTCCTCTCCGAGCAGTCGGCCAGCTTGCCGGGCATTCCGGCGCCGGTCATAGCGGTCTTTCTCTGCACCATCTCACGGGCCTTGCGGGCGGCGCTGCGGGCGGTGGCGGCAAGCACAATCTTCTCTATCAGAAGTTTACCCTCCTTCGGATGCTCCTCAAGGTACTGGTCCATGGCCGCTGATGTGGCCTGGGACACGGCGGAGGTGGCCTCCGGGTTGCCCAGCTTTGTCTTGGTCTGTCCCTCGAACTGAGGCTCGGCGATCTTGACCGAGACGACGGCCGTCAGTCCCTCACGAAAATCCTCCGGGGCAAGATCCCCCTTGAACTTGGCGAGAAGGTTGTTCTTCTCGGCATAGTTCTTCAGCGAGCGGGAAAGCCCCATCTTGAAGCCCTGAAGGTGGGTACCGCCCTCTATGGTGTTGATGTTGTTGACGTAGGAATAGATCTTCTCGGAGAATCCGTTGTTGTACGAGAGCGCGATGTCGATCGGAATCACCTTGTCGCTCTGCACGCACACCGGTTCCGGGATAAGCTGCATCGCCCCAGCGTCAAGGTAGTCGATGAACTCCTTGAGCCCCTCCTTCGAGAAGAAGACATCGCCGCGGTAAAGCTGCTTTCCCGTGGGCTGCGAGTTGCCGTTCTCGTCGGTGACATATTCATCGACCAGCTCCCTTTCGTCTGTGATGCTGATGCTGATGCCCCTGTTCAGATAGGCCAGCTCACGCATCCTCGCGGCAAGGGTGTCATATTTATAGACAGTAGTCTGGGTGAATATGGTCGGATCCGGATGGAATGTGATGATGGTTCCGGTGTCGCCGCAGTCGCCCGTGATCTCAACCGGCCCCAGCGGCTTGCCTTTTGAATATTTCTGCACAAAGACATGTCCCTCGCGATGCACTTCCGCCACAAGGCTGTCGGAAAGGGCGTTCACACAGGACACGCCGACTCCGTGGAGACCTCCGGACACCTTGTAGCTGTCCTTGTTGAACTTGCCTCCGGCATGGAGAACCGTCATGACAACCTCAAGGGCGGAGCGATGCTCCTTCGGATGCATTCCGGTCGGGATGCCTCGCCCGTTGTCCGTCACCCTGATCGAGTTGTCAGGCAGGATGGTGACGCTGATCTCGGTACAGAAACCGGCCATAGCCTCGTCGATACCGTTGTCAACCACCTCATACACCAGATGATGGAGTCCCCTCTCCCCGATGTCTCCGATGTACATCGAAGGTCTTTTCCTTACGGCCTCCAAACCTTCCAGCACCTGAATGCTGCTCGCGGAATACTGTTCCTCCGCTTTCTTCATCTCTTCGTTCTCAATCATATTCTATCACCTGTTTTTATCAAACTCATATAGTCAGTCCATAAAACAGACAAAATTAATAAAAATTGAGGGCAATGCGAAATTTATTTCCACATTGCCCTATCTATTCACCCTTGCCGCATGGTCACTCCGACAGCCTCAGTGACCGGTACGATTGGTCACTGAACCTTTCGAAGTGACCACCCTGCACGGGACTAAAGATTCAGCAAGACTCCGGCGGTGAGCCAAGGACCTTTCTCGGCATAGAACGGATTCCTCTGGACAGTCTGACAGAGCAGATTGCCCGATTCCATCCAGAACTCCAGCTTCCGGTTGAACTTGTAGCCGCAGTTCACGCCAAGATCCACAAAACCCGGCACGCGCACATTGACATCCCCGGCGGAGACTTCCTCTAATTCGCACAGACCTTCACGCCACGAAGAAGCCTCCATGACAACCCCGGCATAAAGACGGGAACCTATGTCATACGTCGCCTTCAGACCGCCGCTGTATTCAGGAAGGACAAAGCCGCGGTTCAGAACATCTTCGTTCTGAAAGGACACGCTCCTGTAACGGAGGTCCGCGTCAATCTTAACCCGGTTTGATCTCCAGCCCAACAGGACATCCGCATAGAGGAGGTTGATGTCCGAATATTCCAGCGAAGGCACAAGCCAGCCGTTAGCAAGGAACAATCCCGATTCCAGCAAGGCATTCCCGTACACGCCTACACCTCCGTTCACATCAAACTGAAGCGACGAGGCGATGCTTCCTCTCACGCCGATCCTGACGTTCACGTTCTCCACAGTGTTGTCAACCAACGGGGTCATGGCTTCATAGACAGGGGCCGTCAGAAACGATGGAGTCAGATGGTGATTCCGGGAAATCTGCGATGAATATGTGTTCAGACGGCTTCCGCCGGTCGCATCGGTGTAAAGGGCCACACTCTTCCCGGCCGCGAATCTGACATGCGCGTCAGGATAGACGATCTGTCCCACGTCGCCTGTCATTGCACGGAAAGTGCCGGAAGCGTCATTCCGTGACACATACTCGAGCCTGACGCCAAGGTCAAGGTTCCAACGGCCGGATTCCAGCCTGTAGGTCGGGACAAGGGCGACACGTCCGATGTTTCCGTCGTAAAACCGGTTGTACGATGCGGTCTCGGCCTCGAATCCGGCCAGAAAGCCCCTTCTGCCGTCCCGAACGGAACCTGCAAGGCCTTCCAGCAGGAACCATGACTCGCCCTGACCTTCAACAGCCGTTCCTCCGGGGAACGCGAACGCCGTGTAGTCCAGGTTGTCTCCCGCCACCCGGCCTCTCGCACTGACATCATACAGGAAATATGACTCCGCGTCATTGTTGGAGCGTACCCTCACGTTGAAATCCAAGGCATTATATTCCCTGGACATGACAGAATCCTTCGCGGCGAGGCCATAGTAGCCCACCCCGAACGACAGGATCGCCTTGTCCCAGCTGTAAAGTCCGTCAAAGCCGGCGGTGGTCAGGGCGTCACGGCCGCTGAAAGCGTCGCCGGATTTTTTCAGTCTATCAAGCCCGTCCTTAAACTCAGGCCTGACGCTGTGGTAGTCTCCGAAATAAGAGCGGTGTCCGGCGTACAGACTCATCCGGAAAGGGCCTTTCAGTTCAGGACTGTACACGAACTCCAGCCGCGGATGGAGAGTGTAGCCGGCTCCGGCCTTGAGATAAAGCTTCCGACCTCTCCAGGCATCCTGACCGGGTCTCATGTTCAACATGTAAGGTTTGAAACTGTAGGCACCCTGATAAGGCTTGCTGAAAACCTCATAGTCAAAGTCCAGATCGAACCGCAACAGGGAATCCGGCACATTCATCGCAAGCAGAGGCTTATGTACCTCGGAAGAATTTCCCTGATAGATGTTTGTGACCTCCACGGTCGGATTGAAGTTCTGGCCGGACGCAACCACGGTTCCCGCCAGCAGGGCCGCGGAGACAAGATATGTTTTTTTCATGCCGTTCATCTCTACATCATCGTTTTAAGTTTCTCAAGACGCATCCTGACATTGTCAAGCACATCATCGGACGTACCCTGGACAGGCGTGTAACCATTCCGGACGCTCTCGAACGTGGCCTTGGCCTGCGAGAAGTTGTCCTGCTCGGCGAACGAGTCCCCAAGGACAATGAACGCCTTAGCAAGCCAATAGTTCTGGTCACCGGCCTTCTCGGCGAAGGCATAGACCTTCTTCTCCACGGTGTCGTACCTACCCTGGTCGTAGGCGTCCTGGATGACCATGTAGGCGGCTTCGGCCCCCTCGGCGGTGGAAGGTGATGCACTCAAGCTTGTGAATATCCCGAACGCGGCCTCACGCTCGTTCATCGAAAGCAGTGACTTGGCCTTGATGTAGTCAGCCTCACGGATCTCGGCATCGGTACTTTTCCCGTCAGCCTTGACCTTGTCGGCACAGGACACCGCCGAGGCCCAGTCTCCGGCCTTGTAGGCCGAACGTGTCATCCCGACCCTCGCCGTGTGCCTGTTGTTCTCTATTCCGGCATCCTCCAGCAGTGATGAATAGCCGCCGAAAGCGTCCTTGTAGCGCTGCAGGTCATAGGAAAGCCTTGAGAAGTTCAGCATGGCCGTCTCGGCGAACGCCGAGCCCTCGCCTTTCTCCAACGATTTCCTGTACCAGTCACAAGCCTGCTCCTTCTTGCCTGTGTTCCTGTAGCATTCAGCCACATAGAACTCGGCCACAGGGACTTTCGCACCGGACGGGTAGCGTTCCAGATAAGTCAGGAATGAAGCCAGAGCCTTGCCGTAGCTCTCCGTAAGGAAAACCTGCTCGGCGGCGTTGAAATACATCGCCTCCTTCTCGCTGTCCGACTTGTCCTTGATCACTCCGGCCTTGTCCGCGAAATCAATGTACTCATCCGCGCGCCCCTGCGACTGGTAGATCGACTCGATGGCCAGAAGGGCGTCACGGGCATATTCAGTACCCGGCATCTCGGTGATCACCTGCTTGTAGAATCCAAGCGACCGGTCGTATTCGGACATGTTCCTTGAGATCATTCCAAGTTCGATCAGAGAGCGCGCCGCGATGGTCTTGTCATCCGTGGACGAACGGAGTCTCGTGAAAACCGAGACAGCGTCATCGTTCCGACCTGCGGCGACGTATGCCCGTCCCAGCTCGAACATGGCGTCAGAGTAGCATTCCGCGGACGGACTGGCATCCAGCGTCCTTGAAAGCGCGCCGATCTTGCCGTCCGTGTTTCCCAGAAGTCCGTAGGCGATTCCGGCGCGGTAATTCGGGTAGAGATTGTCCTTGAACGGGAAGCGTTTGAGAGCGTTCTCATATTCAGTGACGGCGGTCTTGTAGTCCTTGCGTATGAAGTCGCAGTCGGCGCGCCGCATGGCGGCATCCTCACCCTCCGCCAGGTCGCGGCTCCGGAGATACTCATCGAACCATTTAGCGGCAGCAGCGTAGTCTCCGAGACGGAAGTAACAGTAGGCCAGATCGTAAGGAATCAGCCGGCCTTCCGTCTTGCCCTCCAGGGCGGAATTGTTGTACAGATCCTTGAAAGTGTCCAGCGCCTTGTCGAACTGGTCGCTGCGGTAGTAGGACTCGCCGAGCCAGTACCTGGAAAGCTGATAGAACGGCGAACGCCTGTCGGCGTAGAA
This sequence comes from bacterium, assembly GCA_963639865.1. Lineage (GTDB taxonomy): Bacteria > Bacteroidota > Bacteroidia > Bacteroidales > UBA932 > Cryptobacteroides. Next base: position 53,636 of record CAVHWO010000024.1, read on the forward strand.
CGAGGAAGCCCTGAGGTAAGGGACCGCATCGCTCCAGGCCCCGGTCCCCACAAGTTGTTCGGCACGCAGATAATTGGCTTTCATGTAATTCGCCTTCTGGTCGTCATCCAGCACATCAATGTTGGAATATGCCTCCACAGCTCCGGCGTAGTCGTGGCTGTAAAGCGAGGCCAGCGCCATGTAACTGTAAATCCTCTCCCCCTTCTTCTTGTCGGAATATCTGGCGAGGTAATCATTGAAGACAGAAGGGTTGTGGTTCAGGTCAAACGACAGTTTGGCGTAGTTGAAATGCGCATCCTCCTGGATGTCAGGGTTGAACGACCGCTGCGAGGCTTCCTTGAAAGCGTCGAGGGCGGCGACCTTGTTGCCGGTCCTGATGAGGCTGTAGGCCAGATTGTAGTTCGCTATCTGACCGATGGAGTCAGTCCGGTTCCTCATCAGCGAGTAGTTCTCGATCGCTCCCTTATAGTCTCCCGTAGCGTAGAGAAGCGAGCCGGCATAGAAATAATCGTTGCGGTCCATCTCGCTGTCTCCGCTCCGGGCGATGTCGTAATATTCCTTTGCCTTTCCGGTGTCGCCCTTTGCGAGATACGATTCGGAAATGATCCTCGCCAGATGTCTCCGGCGCTCTTTCGGAGCGTTCTCAAAGACCTTCACCCCATTTTTCAGAACATAGGAATAGTCCTTCTTCATGAAACGGCACTCGACCATGTAGGAATTGGACATCTCCGTGAAACGAGGATCTCCCGCCGCCTTTTCGAACCAGTCGAAAGCCTCGTCGAAATTCTTCCGGGAATAGTTGATGTAGCCCAGTGAATATCTCGACGGAGCGGTGTAGTCAGACAGTACCCTCCTTTCCGACTCCTCGAACAAAGACTTGGCTTTCTCCAGATTCCCTTGCTCGAAGTATGAATATGCCCGCTTGAAGGCATATTCAGCGACCAGAGCGGACGGCAGACTTTTCTCCCGGACTTTGTCGAACTCGGCCGCGGCAGCCTGATATTCCTGCCTGTCGAACAGGTTCAGCGCCTTGTAGAAATGGATTTGAGGCACGAGGATGGAATACGGATGCGCGGAGATGTATTCATCAGCCAGAGTCTCGTCGCCCCTTTCCTGAAGTCTGACAGCGCACAGGGCCTCATAGCCGCCGGCCGTCACATCCCCGGTTCCGGCATAGATTTCTCCGAATATGCTTCCGGCTCTCTCGAACATCCCGTGACCGTAGAGTTCGGTGGCGAGACGGTACCGGTCAGGTCCTGTCTCCTGCGCCGTCACGGCATCTCCCGCACCAAATGACAGCACCATCAGAAGCGCCGCGGCAAGTTTGCTTTTCATATTGTTTCCAATCATTTTATCGGCGAAAAAGATTTCACAAATTTACTTAAATATACCCGAAAAATAAAGTATATTTGCGTTGCTATGGAAATGAACGCGCTATCAGCATCAAAAAACGAGCCGCTGGTCTCATTCCGTGACGCGGACATCGTGAACGGAGAAAACACTGTGATATACGGGCTTGACATGAACATATTCCCCGGTGACTTCATCTACATCGTCGGCAAGGTCGGAACAGGCAAGACCTCCATCATCCGCACGATGATCGGCGAGAACCCTCTCGGCAAAGGAGCGGGAGAAGTGTGCGGATTTAATCTCAACGGTTTAAAAGGCAAGGACATCCCCTACCTCAGGCGCAAGATCGGAGTCGTGTTCCAGGATTTCCAGCTGCTGATGGACAGGACGGTCGAAAGCAATCTGGAGTTCGTGCTGAAGGCCACAGGATGGAAAGACCGCGATGAGATCGACAGGCGGATCACCGATGTGCTTCACGCTGTCGGAATGGAGAACAAGGCTCACAAAATGCCGCACCAGCTTTCCGGGGGTGAGCAGCAACGCATAGCGATAGCACGTTCCCTCCTGAACAGACCTCGCCTGATCATCGCGGACGAGCCGACGGGCAATCTTGACAACGAGACAGCGGACGGTATCCTGCGTCTGCTGACCGGAATCAACAAGGAGGACGGTACGGCCATCGTGATGGTGACGCACAACAGAGGCATCTTTGAGAAATATCCCGGCAGGGTCTTCGTCTGCAAGAACGAGAAATGCAGCGAGAGCCTCAATGACGAAGTGATTGACCTCGCCCTGACCATCTAAGGACATGCTTAAGAAAGACCGCTACCATCAGATACTCTCCTGGTTCCAGGCCAATCAGCCGGAGGTCCGGACGGAACTCCTCTACGAAACCCCTTTCCAACTGCTTGTGGCGGTGATCCTCAGCGCCCAGTGTACGGACAGAAGGGTGAACATGGTCACCCCTGAGCTGTTCAGGAGATTCCCCGGGCCGGAAGATCTGGCCACAGCCTCATCCGAGGATGTGTTCAACATCATCAAAAGCATCTCCTATCCCAACAGCAAAGCCACGCATCTCATGGGAATGGCTCAAAAATTGCTGCGGGATCATGCCGGCGAAGTCCCGTCAGACATCGACCGGTTGATGACCCTCCCCGGAGTCGGCCGCAAGACGGCCAATGTGCTGGCATCAGTCATTTACGACAAGCCGGTGATAGCGGTGGACACGCACGTCTTCCGCGTCTCCCGCAGGATGGGTCTTTCGGACGGAAAGACGGTGGAAGCGGTCGAGAAAGAGCTTGAGCGGCACATCCCGGAAGAACTGAGAGCCAAAGCGCACCATTGGCTTATCCTGCACGGGCGGTACACCTGCACAGCCAGGAACCCGAAATGCAATGACTGCCCTCTACGGGACTGGTGCAGAGATTACGAACGACAAAACAGAACACTACTATGATACAGTTTTCTCCCGAGAACATACTTCTCATCGGCTCTTTGCTTATCTTCACCGCAATACTCATCAGCCGTGCCGGATTCAGGTTCGGAATCCCGGTCCTGCTCCTGTTCATCATCGTCGGAATGACGTTCGGCGAGGACGGACTCGGACTTGCGTTCGACAATTTCCACATAGCGCAGTTCATCGGTACGATCGCCCTGTGCGTCATCCTGTACTGCGGCGGTCTTGACACCAAGTTCGACACGATAAAACCCGTCCTGAAAGAAGGAGTCGTGCTGTCCACTGTCGGGGTCTTCCTGACAGCCTTGTTCACTGGAGGTTTCATCTACCTTCTCACGAGGGTAGGCCATCTGTCCGAAGGAATGTCCATCGTAATGTGCTTCCTGCTGGCCGCCGTGATGTCCTCGACCGATTCCGCATCGGTGTTCAACATCCTGAGAAACGCCAAGATGAAGCTGAAAGAGAATCTCCAGCCGGTCCTTGAGTTAGAGTCTGGATCCAACGACCCGATGGCCTACGTCATCACGGTCGTGCTCATCCAGTGCGCACGGCAGCTTTTCGAACCGGCCTCAGGAATCGACATCGACTACCCGAGGATGATCGGAAACGCCTTGCTGACTTTCTCCATGCAGCTTGGAATCGGAGCCATCATGGGAATAGGACTCGGACGGGCGTTCTCGTGGGCGCTCGGGAAGCTGAAACTGAACGGAGCGTCACTCTACGCCATCCTCGTCCTGAGCATCGGTTTCTTCATCTATTCCATCACAGGCCTTGTGAAAGGCAACGGCTTCCTTGCCATCTATCTTGCCGGCGTGATCATCGGCAACAAGCCTATGGCCCACAAGAAAGAGGTCTTCCGGTTCAACGACACATTCATCTGGCTGATGCAGATGGGCATGTTCCTGACTCTCGGGCTGCTCGTCAGTCCTAAGGAAATGCTTTATGTGGCGCCCGTGGCCTTGCTCATAGGCGTGTTCATGACATTCATCGGGCGCCCGTTGGCAGTGTTCCTGTCGCTTCTGCCTTTCAGGAAACTCTCTTTCAAGGCAAGGGTGTTCATCTCGTGGGTAGGACTTAAGGGAGCCACACCGATCATCTTCGCCATATTCACGGTTGTCGCCGGCATTCCCGGCTCCGACCAGATCTTCAACATAGTGTTTTTCATCACGATGCTTTCCATGCTGGTCCAGGGGATGAGCATCCCTGCCGTCGCGCGCAGGCTGAACCTCGCGCTGCCTCAGGAAAAGGCACCGGAAACCTTCGGGATCGAGATCCCGGAAGAGGCCGGCAAACTTATGGACCACAAGATCACTGATTCGGATCTGGCGGCAGGCGACACGCTCAAGGAGGTTCCGCTTCCTGACGGCACACGTGTCGTGATGATCAAGAGAGACGGCGAGCTGATCGTTCCGGACGGCTCGGTGAGACTCAAGGTCGGAGACAAGCTGCTCATGATTATGGGCAACCAGTTTGACGAATCGTAATAATGATGTAAATTTGCACCCCGGTTTTTCGGTCGCCGAGCCTGTCGAAGCGGCTGCATGACAAGAGTAAAACCCAAATTCTTAAGGAATATGAAAAGAATAGTACTTATCCGTCACGGCGAAAGCCAGTGGAACAAGGAGAACAGGTTCACAGGCTGGACCAACGTTGACCTGAGCGAGAAAGGCATACAGGAAGCCTTCGAAGCCGGAAAGGCGCTCAAGGAGGCAGGCATCACTTTCGAAGTGGCCTACACCTCCTATCTTAAGAGAGCCATCAAGACCCTGAACAACGTCCTCGACGCAATGGATCTCGACTGGATCCCTGTGAAGAAGACCTGGAGACTCAACGAGAAGCACTATGGAATGCTCCAGGGTCTCAACAAGGCCGAGACCGCCCAGAAGTACGGTGACGAGCAGGTGCTCATCTGGCGCCGCAGTTTCGACGTGGCCCCGCACAACCTTCCGGAAGATGACCCCAACAGTGCCACCAGGGATCCTCGCTACGCCCTCGTTCCGGATCAGTACATTCCTCGCACAGAGGCTCTGAAGAACTGCATCGAACGCGTGATGCCTTACTGGGAGTGCGAGATCTTCCCTGCCCTCAAGCAGCACGACAACATTGTGGTCGTGGCTCACGGCAACAGTCTCCGCGGCGTGGTGAAGCACCTCAAAGGGATCTCTGACGCCGACATTGTCGGTCTGAACATCCCTACCGCCACCCCTTACGTCTTCGAGTTCGACGACGACCTCAATCTCGTAAAGGATTACTATCTTGCAGATCCTGAGGAGCTCAAACGCAAGCAGGAGGCGGTCGCCAAACAAGGTAAGGCGAAATAATCTGTAATTATTTCGCCTTACCAGGGCCTTCAACCCCCAGTCACTTCGTGACAGCCCCTGGGGGCATGGGGACCGTATTCCCCAGACCCCTTGAGTCGTTACGCTCCGAAGCGTTCCTGAAGGGCATTCAATATACCGGACGGTTGTAACCGAAATGTAATAGGGTTGCAACCGTCCGGTAACATTTTATGGTGAATTTTGCACTCGTAAAAGAAAGTAACGATTATGAGTGAGATTTACCTTGCGTTTGTGGTGTTCCTGTTCGTGCTGGCGGTGTTCGACCTGATGGTCGGCGTCAGCAACGACGCTGTCAACTTCCTGAACTCAGCGATAGGCGCCAAGGTGGCCAAGTTCAAGACAATCATCATCGTGGCGGCCGTCGGAGTGTTCCTCGGAGCCACGATGAGCAACGGGATGATGGAAATCGCAAGGCACGGAATATTCCATCCGTCGATGTTCTCCATCAAGGAACTGATGTTCATCTTCCTGGCCGTGATGATCTCGGATATCATCCTGCTCGACATATTCAACAACCTCGGGCTGCCCACATCGACGACGGTCTCCCTTGTGTTTGAATTGCTTGGAGGCACCTCCGCGTTCGTGCTGCTGAAACTTGCGTCCGACACGACCGGTCTTACGGTAGGCGACCTGATGAACACGGAGAAAGCCCTTGCGGTGATAATGGCAATCTTCGTCTCTGTGGCGATAGCGTTCTTCTTCGGAATCGTCCTGCAATACATCTCCCGACTGATATTCACCTTCACCTACAGGAATAATCTCAAATGGAAGATAGGAATATTCGGAGGCGTCGCCACCACGGCAATCTTCTACTTCATGCTCTTCAAGGGCATCGAGAACATGTCGTTCATAACGCCTGAGATCCATGAATATATCCAAAGCCACACCCTCACCTTTCTGGGAATCTGTCTCGTGGGGTCAACAGCCGTGATGCAGATCCTTTATTTCTTGAAAATCAACGTGTTCAAGATTCTGGTACTGATGGGCACGTTCGCACTTGCGATGGCGTTCGCCGGCAATGACCTCGTCAACTTCATCGGAGTGCCTCTGGCAGGATATTCATCGTACATCGATTATGCGGCCAGCGGCGCGACGGATCCAGGCAGCTTCATGATGTCATCGCTGGACGGGCCGGCGAAGAGCCCGCTCATATTCCTTGTCGCGGCAGGAGCCATCATGGTGATTTCGCTCGCGACCTCGAAGAAAGCCCACAACGTCATCCGCACATCCGTCGATCTTTCCCGCCAGAGCGAGGGAGACGAGATGTTCGGCACATCAAAGATCGCAAGGGTGCTGGTAAGATTCTCGAACAACACCGCCAATTTCTTCAATGACGTCATTCCCGACAATGTGAAGAACTGGTGCGAGAAGCGTTTCAACACCGATGAGGCAAGGCTTCCGGAAGGAGCTGCGTTCGATGAGGTCAGAGCCACAGTCAATCTGGTAGTGGCCGGGCTGCTGATCGCTCTCGGAACATCGCTCAAACTGCCTCTCTCCACGACCTACGTCACATTCATGGTTGCGATGGGATCCTCGCTGGCCGACCGCGCATGGGGACGGGAAAGCGCCGTGTACAGGGTCACGGGAGTGGTTTCCGTCATAGGAGGCTGGTTCATCACCGCCGGAGCGGCCTTCATCCTCTGCTTCCTTGTGGCGATGATCATGCACCTCGGAGGCTTCGTGGCAGCCTGCATAATGATGGTTCTCGCCATCCTGATCCTCGTCCGCAGCAACATCCGCTACCGGAAGAAGACCGAGGAAGAGAACGGCGACGTGACATTCAACCAGATGATGCTCAGCACGGACAAAAACGAGATTCTGACGCTCCTGAGCAAGCATATCTCTGAAAGCCAGTCCGCTTTCCTTGAATATGTCAACACAACCTTCCGCCAGATCACCGACGGATTCATCAAGGAGAATCTCGGAATGCTGCACCAAGCCGAGGACTCGATGAGGCGCAAGAGGGACGAGCTCAAAAACAGCCGCCGCAAGGAAATGGTCGGTTTCCGCAGGATAGATCCGGAGGTCGCTATGGAGAAGAACACCTGGTTCCACCTCGGAAGAAACTCATGCGAGGAGATCCTCTACTGCCTGCGGCGAATAGCGGATCCGTGCGAGGAACATGTGGACAACAATTTCGTTCCTCTGAGCAACGAGCAGGTAAAGGAATATATTCCATTGAGAGACACTGTCCTGTTCCTTCTGAAGCGTACCGAGAAGATTCTCCGGACTGATGCCTACGACGAGGTTGACGATGTCCGCCGCGAGGCCGAGGAACTGAAGGACTGCCTTGAGAAGGCCCGCAAGGTCCAGATGCAGAGAATGCAGTCCACCAAGGAGAACATCAATGTGGCCTACCTCTACCTGAATCTCCTTCAGGAGACCCGTGAGCTGACCAGTTCACTCCGCCACCTCATGCGCGCCTCCAAGGGCTTCCGGGAATAAGCTATCGCCCTTTCGGCAATGTGAAGATGAACTCCAACCCTCCTGAGATTCCGAGACGGACGGAGATGGAGCCACGATGGAGCAGCACCGAGTTCTTGACGATCGCAAGTCCCAGGCCGGTGCCGCCCATCTTGCGCGAGCGCCCCTTGTCGATGCGGTAGAATCTTTCAAAAAGATGAGGAATATGTTCCGGAGCCACGCCCGGACCGTTGTCCGAAAAACTGAACGTGTAGGAATCCGGATCATCCGACAGGACCTGCACGGTGACGGTCACGCCAGTCCCTCCATAGGCTATGGAATTGTCAGTCAGGTTTCTGAAGATCGAGTACAGCAGCGAAAGATTGCCGTTAACCACCACATCCGGCTCAACCAGAGCCCTGAAAGTCACATGGTTCGTCTCCATCTGCATGGACGCGTCCCGCCGGATGGTCTCAAGAAGTTCCGGAATGTTCACATTCTCAAACTCATAGCCCTGCGGAGCGTCATCGAGTTTATTGAGGGTCGAGATGTCCGCCAGAAGGCTTGACAAGCGGCGGCTCTGCGCATAGCAACGCCGGATGAATAGTTCTCTGGTCTGAGCGTCGATGTCCTGATTGGACACGATCGTCTCAAGATAGCCCTGAATGCTGCTGACCGGAGTCTTCAGTTCATGTGCCACATTCTGCGTCAACTGCCTCTTCAGCCTGGCCTTGTCCTCCTCACTGTCACGCAGTTTATAGTACATGCTCATCTTCCCCTTCTCAATGGAATCCCTGAGACGAACATACCGTCCCCACATCGTGACCAATGAAAAGGCAAGGAAAACAATGACTATGGACAGAACTAGTGTCACCTTTCCTCGTAAAGATAACCGAACCCGTGGCGCGAGACTATCCTGTCGCCATATTCCCCGATCTTCTTGCGCAGTCTGGTGATGTTGACGTCAACCGTCCTGTCCGTGACTATCACATCATCGGGCCAAACCTTTGTAAGAATGTCCCCGCGCGGGAAAACTTTTCCCTTGGCAGTGAAGAGAAGCTTGAATATCTCATATTCAATCCTGGTCAACGCCACAGCCGCACCGTCCACCGTCACGACCTTTCTCTCATCGTCAATGAATATCCCCTGCCGGACGTTCCTTTCCTGTCCCGTCCGCCTCAGCACAGCCTTGACGCGGGAGATCACTTCCCTGATGGAGAACGGCTTGGAAATGTAGTCGTCAGCTCCCAGATCAAGACCCTCGACCGCATCATCCTCCGTGTCGCGGGCGGTTATGAAGATCACCGGAATCCCGGCTGTCCGCAGATCGGACTTAAGTCTCCGTGCCAGTTCAAAACCGGACATTCCGCCCATCATCACATCCAGAAGAAGCAGATTGAAAGACACTGCGTCCAGCGCCAGGGCATCCTCCGCGGAATTGGAGGTCACGACATCGTAGCCTTCCTTGGAAAGGTTGAATTTGAGAATAGCGCAGATGTCCTCTTCGTCATCGACAACAAGAATTCGGGCATTCATGTAAAAAATCGGATTAACTCCGCTAAGATAGCCACATTTTTCCTAAATTTGGACAAACACATAAACTATAATATGCCTAAGATCTCAAAACGCGGGGAGGAAATCCCCGCATCACCGATAAGAAAACTCACCCCGTTTTCCGACTCGGCAAAAGCTGAAGGGGTGAAAGTCTATCATCTGAACATAGGACAGCCTGACCTTCCGACTCCACAGAAAGCGTTGGACTCCCTGAGGAAAATAACAAGAAAAACCTTGGAATACAGTCCGAGCCAGGGGCTGAAGTCTCTGAGAGACAAACTTGCGGGCTACTACGGCAGATTCGGGATCAATGTCACGGACAAGGAGATCATCGTGACCACCGGCGGATCCGAGGCTCTTCTTCTGACATTCCTCTCATGCCTTAATCCGGGGGACGAGATCATCATGACCGAACCGGGGTATGCCAACTACATCTCCTTCGCCGTCACGGCGGGAATAACGGTGAAGACAGTCACATCCAGGATCGAGGACGGGTTCGCGCTCCCGGGAGTGGAGGATTTCGAAAAGGCCATCACCGCAAAGACGAAAGCGATCCTCATCTGCAATCCTAACAACCCAACCGGCTACGTTTACTCCAAGGACGAGCTCTACCGGCTCCGCGACATCGTCCGCGACCACGACCTCTACCTCCTCGCCGACGAGGTTTACCGCGAATTCCGCTACACGGATGCGCCGTACCTTTCAGCGCTGAATCTTGATGGGATCGAGAATAACGTCATAGTCATCGACTCCGTGTCAAAGAGGTACTCGGAATGTGGAACCAGAATCGGAATGGTCGTCAGCCACAACCCCGAAGTCATGCAAACCATCATGAAGTTCTGTCAGGCAAGGCTCAGCCCGCCTCTTCTGGGACAGATCGTGGCGGAAGCCTCAATAGAAGGGACGGAGGAATACTCAAAAGCATGTTTCGACGAGTATCTCTCCCGCCGGGACTTCTTCATAACCGGTCTGAACAGGATCCCGGGAGTTTTTTCCCCAATGCCGAACGGCGCTTTCTACACGGTGGCCTCGCTTCCGGTGGAGGATGCTGAGGACTTCTGCGCCTGGTGCCTGACCGATTTCCGCCACAAGGACGCCGGAACTCCGGAAGGATTCACCGGAGAGACCGTCATGATGGCTCCTGCGGCCGGATTCTACAGCACCAAGGGGCTTGGCCGGAATCAGGTCAGAATGGCATACGTTCTTAAAAAGGAGGATCTGGAGCGGTCGCTCATCGTTTTAGAGAAGGCCTTGACGGCTTACAAATCAAAATAAGGCGACGTAGCGAGTCAGCGGAAGCGGCAGAGGTGGTTGCCGCTGGCTCACAGGCATTCCGTCGCCAGGATCGA
>CAVHWO010000025.1:0-12350 GCA_963639865.1 bacterium
ACCCTCGACCTCCGGCGTGACAGGCCGGCATTCTAACCAGCTGAACTACCGCACCTTGCGAAATCTTTGCATCCACTGTTTACGGTTGTATTCCCGGATGCGGATGCAAAGATAGTCATTTTTGCATTACCTGCAAACTTTTTTACTTGATTTCTATGATTTTCTTCGCCTGAGCGGCTTCCTGCTTCTGAATTTTCGGGATGTCGACCTTAAGGACACCATTGACAACGGTGGCGTTAATCTTCTCTCTCTCAACATCATCAGGGAGAACCATAGTCTGCTGGAACTTTGAGTAGGAGAACTCGCGCCTGAGATAGTGGCCGTGCTTCTTCTCCTCATTGTTCTCTTCCTTCTTCTCCATGTTGATGACAAGATCACCGTTGTCGTCAAGGCTTACCTTGAAGTCTTCCTTGGTCATGCCCGGAGCGGCGAGTTCGATGTCGTAGCTCTTCTCGTTTTCTAATACGTTGATCGCCGGGGCGGTCGCGTTTGTCCTGACCATCCAGTCATTGTCAAAGAAATCATTGAAGATGTTCGGTAACCAATTCTGGTTGTTGTACTTTTTTGATACTGGTAACATAATCCAATCTCCTATTTTTTTAGTTTTACTTATCTTTTCCGCCCGCCCTTCCGGACGGACACCTGAACAATAATCAATCGATGTGCCGATGCCCGAGGAGTATCAAAAGGGCGACATTTTGTCACAATTCCGTGACAAAATGTCGCCCCAAACTGTCATTATGTCGAATTTGGAAGATTAAAGCATCTTTCTGAAGTCCTTGGCCAGACCACCGGCGCTGGTCTCCTTGTAGAGAGATGGAAGATCCTTGCCGGTCTGCTTCATCACCTCGACCACATGGTCGAAAGAGACACGGTGCCTGCCGTCGGAGAAAGCGGCGTAGAGATTCGAGTCCAGGGCACGTGTGGCCGCGAAAGCGTTCCTCTCGATGCACGGAATCTGCACAAGTCCGCAGATAGGGTCGCAGGTCATGCCGAGATGATGCTCAAGCCCCATCTCGGCGGCATATTCAATCTGCGAGGGACTGCCACCGAAAAGTTGGCATGCGGCGGCTGAAGCCATCGCGCATGCCACACCCACCTCTCCCTGGCAGCCGACCTCTGCACCGGAGATGGAAGCGTTCTGTTTGACGACATTCCCGATGATTCCGGCGGTGGCCAATGCATGAAGCACACGTATATCCTTGAAATCATGGCCTTTCGCCAAATGGTACAGCACACCCGGTATGACCCCGCTCGAACCGCATGTCGGAGCCGTGACGATGATGCCGCCGGAAGCGTTCTCCTCGCTCACGGCAAGGGCATACGCATAGACAAGCCCTCTGGTCTGGAGGGTCTGCTTGTAGCCGGTCGCCTTGACATAATATGTCGGAGCCTTTCTCGGAAGATTCAGAGGGCCGGGGAGAACCCCTTCATGGTCGATCCCCCTCTCGACAGAAGCCTTCATGGCCTCCCAGACCTCCTGAAGATAGTCCCAGATGCCCGGACCTTCGCAGAGATCGACATATTCCCAATAACTGCGTCCCTTGTCCTCGCACCATTTCTGGATTTCGGCAAGGTGGTTCATCCCATAGATCTCCGGAGTCGAAAAGCGGTCATCAGGCTGCCCCTCGGACAACGCTCCGCCACCTACGCTGTAAACAGTCCACTCATCGGTCCGGTGGCCTTCGGAGTCAAAAGATCTGAAGCACATTCCGTTCGGGTGGAAAGGCAGAAAGACATCCGGCTTCCAGACAATGCGCGCGGGGGCGATGCCTTCCAGCACCTCGGTGACCGCCACGTCCGTCATGTGTCCCTTGCCCGTGGCCGCAAGGCTGCCGTAAAGCGTCACCTCGAAAGAAGCCGCCTCCGCATGCCTCTCGGCGAACATCCCGGCCGCCTTGTTGGGTCCCATCGTGTGGCTGCTGGACGGCCCTTTGCCGATCCTGTAAAGTTCTTTGAGAGATTTCATTGTTCAGTCCGTTTTTGAATATGTCCGTAAAGCGCTTACCAAGCCTTCACGGCCTGTACCGCACATTTCTGACACAGGCGGGCATCCTTAGTGGTGATACTGTACTCCGTGTCGCGCAGCAGATAGCCGTTGCCACGGACCGATTTGCCGAAGACAGGCTTTATAAGAGCCTCGAACCAGGCACATGCCGCCACATAACGTCCGAACTGACGTGTCAGATGGTAGCCGTCACGGGTGAGCTGGTAAACCTTGCATGTGGCCGGGACCTCGCCCTGATTGTTCAGGCGGGTCCCTCTGGCGATCTGCACCGCATTACCGCTCGGGATCACCACCGGGATGCCGAACTCGTCAGAGGCTCGCCTTACACACTCAACGATCGCATTGTACATGGTCTCCTGATCATTGCCGTACAACTTGAACATTTCGTGGTCGGAATTGGCGGCGTAGGCCCACGTCTCGTGCCAGGCTATGGTCGCCGCAGGATTTGTCGCCTCCTTTCTGATGATGTCCACCAGCCGGGGGATCCACTCCTTGTAAGTCTCGTAAGTCCCCGAATGACCGGAGGTCTCCTGGATCGTGATGATGTCCCACGGTTCGTCCTTGAGCCCGTCAAGCAATGTGGCGTTCCTGCTGACAGTCTCCCAACGGTTGCGGGTGGACTTGTAGTAGGTGTAGCTGTTCAGTCCCTTGGAATATTCATCACAATGTCTTTCCAGAGAGCAGCCGCCGATGTAGAGCCTCGCCACTATGACGTTGCGGATGCCCGCCGCATCCAGAAGCCCGGGAAGATACTCGGTACCGTCATCAGAGAAACTGTTCCCGACGGCCAGAATCCTGAGCGTGTCGGGATCGGAAGGAAGCGGATAATTCTCAAAACGTCCTCCGGCGCTCACGGGCCAGAGGACTATAGACGTAAAAAGTACGCAGAGTGACTTTTTCATCTGATGCTTGTGTTATTCTGTCTTACTCCTCAGGAAGGAACATCGGATCCCAGGCAGGAAGCAGTGTCGGCTTCTGGTCAAGCATCTTCAGGACATCGGCAGGAACGTACTTCCTCTCGACCACAAGGCGGAACATGTAGTTGTCGAACCACTCGTCGGTCATGATGAGGTTGCCCTTGTAGCCGGAATCGGCGCCCCAGCTGTTCTCGACCATCCACTTCACCGGCTTGCCGTCCTTGATGTCCACGGCGATGAGGGTCATGGCATGGGAAGAGCCGCTGGCGTGGGTCTGAACCCTCTGACGCTTGTCCATCGGGAATGTCGTTCCGAAAAGGGAGCCGTAGTCAAAGTTGTTCAGGTCAAGGGTACCCTTCTGACGATTCATGAACTTGCCCACGTCGCAGGAGAAGTACATGGCGGTGTTGTCCTTGATGGAAGCGATGGCCATCTCCTTGATCCTGTCGACCGGGAGGTTGATGTAGAGCCAGTTCTGTCCGTCGTAAACGTGACGGTCGTAGTCGATCTCGTAAACCTTGCCGTACTCGCGGGTAGGATCGTTCATGACCATGATGTAGTTGTTCTCAAGATCCGATCCGACATATTCCTGATAGAAGGACTTGGGGGTGTAGGTCTTGGTGCTGACGAAGTTGCCTTTGGAGTCGTAGCGTGTCCACTCGAACTCCACCGGCGGCTCGCCGAGACAGAGGACGAGCATCCTGTAGATCTCCTTGAGCATTCCGGTCTTCATCGCCTGGCAGTCCCTGGCGGCAGCATCCCGGAGCTTCAGGCCGTCCTCACGCAGTTTGGTGGCGATCTGCGCGCGCATCTGGGACGTGTTGTTGGCGCAATAGGTCTCCGGCATCACGTCCGACGGAACCACACCGTACTTCATGATGAGGTTGGAGACTCCGGTGAACTGTCCGCCGTCTCCGATCGGATTGCGGAACAGCCAGTCAACCTTACGGTCATCGAAGCTCTTGTCCTTCGTGTCGATCACACCTTGAAGGAAGAGGTTGGCCTTCTCAAGCTGGTCGTAGAAGAAAACATAGTTCTGAGAGAACGTGAACGAACCAAGATCGTGGCTGTCAATCATTTTGGACCTTAGGACATTGAGACCGGAGAAAAGCCAGCAGCGGCCGGATGATTTCTGGTTGGTGCGCCCCTTGGTCTTCACCTCGTCGGAGAAGTGGGTGTCGATCATCGCGATGTTCTCGGAATTCGCCGCGAGGACATTGATGGCCGCGGCGTTGAGGGCGTTGCGGACAGCCTTGTCGGAGGCTGTGCCTTCATAGCCTTTACGGATTTCGGTCAGCATCTCGGCGGAAATGCCTCCATTCCCGGACTGTTTCTGGGCGGAGGCTCCGGTTCCGGAAAGAACCAGAAGCGCGGCCGCAAGGATTAGTGTTCTTTTATTCATAAACATTCAAAGATTTGGTGTAAATTTAACGAAATTTTTCGGTTCTGGTTAAACAGAAGTTGTTTTTGGTCTGCAAAAGACTGTTTTCAGGATGAGGATCCGCTCTAAAATATTCCTGTCTGCCGCAGCGGTGCTGCTGCTCGCCGGTACAGACCTGCTTACAGGAGGAGCTGGTCTGTGCGGAATGGACGTGGGCATATTCCTGAAACTCAGGCTTCCGAGGATGCTGACAGCGGTTCTCGCCGGAGCGGGCCTCTCCCTCGCCGGACTCCAGATGCAGAGCGTTTTCCGGAATCCGCTGGCCGACCCGCACATCATGGGTGTGAGTGCCGGGGCCGGGACAGGGGCCGCGGTGGCGACTCTTCTGCTCGGAGCATCGCTCCCAGCGGCCCTGTCGGGGGTGACAGTGGCGGCGGCGGCTTTTCTCGGCGCGCTGATGACCTCCATGCTGGTCGTCGCCGTGGCATCAAGAGTCCAAAGTTCCACCACCCTGCTGATCTTCGGCGTGATGCTTGGCTTCATCTTCAGCGCCGTGACCTCGATCCTTGAATATTCCGCCAATGCCGAAAGCCTGAAGGTCTTCTACAGCTGGTCAGCGGGAAGTTTCTCAGGGAGCCGTCCGGGGGATGTCGCGATGATCGCAGGCGCGCTGGCCATCGGCACACTCCTGACAATCATCAATAACAAAGGACTTGACATCGCCCTTTTCGGCGACGAATATGCCAGCCTCGCAGGAGCTGACATGCGCCGGATCAGAAACATAGCGATGACCGGGGGCTGCCTTATGGCCGGCACTGTCACGGCTTTCTGCGGGCCGTTGGGATTCGTGGGGATCGTGGCTCCGCACATCGCCAGAGAGATTCTCGGGACCTCGGTCCACATCAAGGTCATCCCGGCTGTGATGCTCACGGGGGCGGGGCTGTCACTTGCGGCCGACATCATCTCGAATGTCTTTCCGGCTCCGCTGCCTGTCGGAAGCACGATGGCGCTCATCGGCATTCCGATCATTCTGGCAATTCTAATGAGGAGTAGGTGAACATGTTGAAAGCAAACGAACTGGTCATCGGTCACAGAGACATCCGGGTTGCGGGACCTTTGACTTTTGAATATTCCGACGGACAGTCCGTGATGCTTTGCGGACCGAACGGCAGCGGAAAGAGTACGCTGATGAAGACCCTTGCCGGTCTGCTTCCTCCACTGTCCGGCGGATTCTCGGCCGGAGGGGCCGTCGTGATGGCACCCACCCATATTCCTAAAATAAAAGGATTCTCCGTCAGGGAATTCATCCGTACGAGCCTGTTCTCGGCATCAGGAATGTTCCGGAAGTTGAACGCGGAGTCTGAAAGGTCGCTGGATGAGTCTGTCAGGATTCTCGGGCTTGACGCCCTGGCGGACAAGGACATCAGTCTCATCTCCGACGGAGAGTTCCAGAAAGCGTGCATAGCCGCGGCACTGACGCGGAAAGCCGACGTGATTCTTCTGGACGAGCCTACGGCCTTTCTGGACGTGGACAACAGGAGGATGGTTCTGCGTACCCTTCAGGAACTTGCACGCGCCACATGCACCACAGTCATCTTCTCCACCCACGACATCCACGACGGGGCCAGATTCTCCGACTGTAAGTTGTCTCTTGGCGGATCGTGCGTTCCCGGGTTTTGAAACCACGAAACAATTCCGTAATTTTGTATGTTTCATGACCGAAGCATGGTTGCGGTCTCCATCCTTATAAAACGACAGAAAACGATGCCGGAAAAGATTTTCTTCATAGACGGACACGCATTGATCTTCAAGATGTACTATGCATTCCTCAGAAGGCCTATGATAAACTCCAAGGGAGCTGACATGTCGATTCTTTACGGATTCACCAAATATGTCCTTGAGCTTCTGAACCGGGAAAGTCCGGACTATCTCGCCGTGGCGTTCGACCCGCCGGGAGGCACGTTCAGGAACAGGATGTACCCGGAGTACAAGGCGAACCGCAGGGAGACTCCGCAGCTGGTGATCGATTCGCTGGAACCGTTGATGGAACTCTGCAAGGCAATGAATATCCCGACCTTGATGCTGAAGGATTTCGAGGCTGACGATGTGATCGGTTCCATGGCGAAACGCTGCGCCGGGGAAGGGCTGGACGTTTACATGGTGACTCCTGACAAGGACTACGGACAACTCATCGGGCCGCACATCCGGCAGTACAAGCCTGGCAAGGCTGGCAATGACAACGAAATCATAGGCGAGAAGGAGATCTGTGCGAAGTACGGCATCCAGTCTCCGGCCCAGGTCATCGACATGCTGACAATCTGCGGAGACACTGCCGACAATGTGCCGGGAGTCAAAGGTGTCGGCGAGGTCGGTGCGGGCAAGTTAGTCGCGAGATACGGCTCCGTGGAGGAGATCTACAACCATCTGGACGAACTGACGCCCAGGCAGAAATCGCAGTTCGAGGAGGCTCGGGGCCACATCGGGCTCAGCCATGAGCTTGTGACGATCAAGACGGACATCGAGGTCGATCTGCCGACGGGGCAGATGAGGGTCGATCAGGACTACAGCCCGGAACTGGCCGATCTTTTCGAGAAATACGAGTTCAGTTCCCTGAACAGGTTCATCGGGCATGTCGCCGGAGCCGGAGAGAAGCCGGACAAGGAATTGCCGGAGGCCGTCAGGATCCGTCCCGAAAAGGTCGTCAACGCTGCGGTCGAGGCCGGTCTCTGCTCTGTCATCACGGAAGGTGCCGACGGAAGCATATTCACAAGAACCGCAAGAGTCATCATCGGCACGCGTTCCGGGGAGAGCGTTCTGGTCGCGGAAGGCGGGCTGGCGGATTTCAAAGCTCTGCTGGAGAATGCGGATGTCGCCAAATGCGGCGATGATCTCAAAAGACAGATGAACATACTTGCGGCCGGGGGTGTGACTCTTCAGGGTACTCTTCTCGACATCGCGCTCATGCACTATCTTCTGGATCCAGAAAAAAGCCACAAGACTGAAGTTCTGGCGCAGAGCATGCTGGGGGTGTCTCTGGATGCTGTCTCGAATGATGCCGTGCCGTCCACAGGCTCACTTTTCGAAGACATTCCGGCCAATGAGACGAGCCGGGACAGAAGCAGGGAGTCGGCGGTGCTGATCCTGCTTGCCGAAAAGATCCGTAAGGACATGGAGAAGGCCTCCGTCACAGATCTTTATGACACGATGGAGGAGCCTCTTCTCAAGGTGCTCTCGAAAATGGAGAGAAACGGAGTCAGGGTTGATCTTGGGTCTCTCAAGGATTTCACCGAACATCTTCGTCAGGAGATGCGGGAAAGGGAGGCGCGGATCAGGGAGATGGCCGGAGAACCGTCCCTGAACATCTCGTCTCCGAAACAGGTCGGAGAGGTGCTTTTCGAGAAGCTGCACCTGTCCGACAAGCCTAAGAAGAACAACAACGGATCCTATTCCACAGAGGAGTCCACTCTTCTGGATCTGGCCGACAAACATCCCATCATCGATGAGATCCTGGAGTACAGGGCAGTGAGGAAACTCCTCTCCACCTACATCGAGCCGTTCCCGGGCTACATCGAGCCTTCCGACGGCAAGGTACACACGACCTTCAACCAGGCGCTTACGGCGACAGGGCGTCTGAGCTCGTCGAACCCCAACCTCCAGAACATCCCGATCCGCTCCGACAGGGGGCGGGAGATCCGCAAGGCGTTCGTGCCGAGCGCTCCGGACGGACTGATCCTTTCGGCGGACTATTCACAGATCGAGCTGAGGATCATGGCGCACCTCAGCTGCGACCAGCATCTGATCAGCGCCTTCAAACAGGGCATCGACATCCATGCGGCCACGGCGGAGAAGATTTTCGGGATCCCCCACGGACAGGTCACCGCCGACCAGCGCCGCATCGCCAAGACCGCCAACTTCGGAATCATGTACGGCATCTCGGCTTTCGGTCTGGCGCAGAGGCTCAGAATCAGCCGCAAGGAGGCGCAGAAGATCATTGACGACTACTTCGCCGGATTTCCGTCCATCCTTTCGTTCATCGAAGACACGAAAGCGGCGGCAAGAGAGACCGGCTACGTCGAGACCCTGTTCGGCAGAAGACGGTACATTCCCGACATCAGTTCCAAGAACGGGACGATGAGGGCGCTGGCCGAGAGGAACGCCGTCAACGCTCCGATTCAAGGGACCTCGGCGGACATCATCAAGATGGCCATGATCGGTGTGGACGGATCCATGACCGAAGCCGGCATGAAAAGCCGCATGGTCCTCCAGATCCACGACGAGCTTGTGTTCGATGCGGTTCCCGAAGAGATCGATGAGCTGCGGCGGATTGTGATCGACCGCATGGAGAATGTAGTAAAACTTTCAGTTCCACTAACAGTAGAATGCAATTATGGAAAAAACTGGCTTGAAGCCCACTGATGAGCTGATCCTGTTGGCTCAAAGTGGCGACGGTCTGGCGTTCACGGCTCTCTGGGACCGCCACATCGAACAGCTGAGGTCCTACATCAAGGCCCGGTTCAAGAGCATTGACGACTACGCCGCCGACGACATCTGCAGCCGCAGTTTCGAGAAAGCCTTCAGGCAGATCCAATCCTACGACCAGTACAAGAGCCGGTTTCTGACCTGGCTCTGCACGATCGCCAAGAACACCGCTCTCGACACTCTTGAGCAGGAGCGGAGGGTGCATCCCAAGAATCAGATAGTCTACCTCGACGACGAGAGCAAGCCTTCCGGAGTGGAAGTAATTCCCGACCAGACTGACGACGCTCTCAACACGTTGATCAAGACAGAGAACGAGGAGGAGCGCGCCAAATATGTCGAACGGCTTCCGGAACTTTACCGTGAGATAGCCCGCAAGAGGCTGATAGACGGGATGAAGTACAACGAGATCGCCGAGGCGCTTGACATGGAGATCAACACGGTGAAGACACGCATACGCCGCGCCAAGCAGATGATCGATGAACTGAGAAAGCAGGAGGAGGAAGCATGATGACATTCACCGACTTCGAGGCTTTCCTTAAGGCATCGTTCCCGAATGCGACCGAAGCGATTATGGAGCGTTTCCGCCTGATGGAGGCCGGCTACCGGAACTGGAACGCCAAGATCAACGTCATCTCCCGCAAGGACATCGACAGCCTCTACGACCACCACGTCATCCACTCCCTCGCCATAGCTGAATATCTCCGCACGCAGCGCCCGGAAACATATTCATTGTTCACCGCGCCACTTCAGGAAGGCTCCGTCGCACCGGCTTCGTCTTCCACAAATGCCAATGCCTCCAGGGACGGATTAAGGGTTCTGGACCTCGGCACCGGCGGCGGCTTTCCCGGCATCCCTCTCGCTGTGATGTTCCCGAACGTACGGTTCACCCTCTGCGACTCGGTCTGCAAGAAAACAATCGTCGCCAGAGAGATTGCGAATATGCTCGGCCTTGACAACGTGGAGATCGTCAACGCCCGCGCCGAGAGTCTTCCAGGCCGTTTCGACTTCGTGGTCTCCCGCGCCGTGGCCTCCCTGACCGACTTCTATCCTTGGGTGAAAGGGAAATATTCCCAGTCCATCCTCTACCTCAAAGGTGGCGACATCAACGAGGAGATCTGCGCCCTGATGTCCCGGGAACGTCTCGGCAAAGGCTCCGTCTCCACCTGGCCCGTCACGGCATGGCTCTCCGACCCTTATTTCACCGGCAAGTTCGTGATTGACATCCGCCGGTAATTCGCATCCACGGTCGCTGAGCCTGTCGAAGCGAACCTGTTGATACGAACCTGCCGAAGCGAGCCCATCGAAGCGACCGTTCCCCGTCACATCCAGTCACTTCGGCAAGCTCAGTGACCGCCATGGGCATTCCCCGAAAGCAACGCCCACTCCCCAGTTTGTACACCAAAGCCATTTCTCCTGTACCAAACACACTTTTCGGCCACGTTGGTACACCAGGGACGCTGTTTCCATACCAAACAATCAGTATCGTATTTCTTTCAAATTCCGCAAATCGTCATACAACCCCGCATGCATCCGCTTGGTAATCTCGTGATAGGATTTTTGTTTCTCCTTAGTGAGTATCGGAGCGATTTGCTCCAAGGCTTCCCTCCAATTGACATGAACCTTCTCGCTCGCAAAGCAATGCCACGCATATAGCCACTGTATTGTTAAATATTGCATAAAACGTGTAATATTCTAAAATAAATTCGCATTACATAGACTTTTATTATCTTTGCAGTCTAAAAAAAAGAATTATCAAGATGATTCAGGAAGTGAAGATACGCAACTTTATGTCTTTCAAGGACGAGGTGACATTCAGCTTTGAGGCTACCAGAGACAAGACTTTTGAAGATTATCAGGTCATTGAGGTTGCGGAAGGTGTGCGGCTTTTGCGCTTTGCTTTAGTCTATGGGGCTAACGCATCAGGAAAATCCAACTTATTGCACGTATTCGATTTCCTTTATGGCTTTTGGTTTTCCAGAACCAAAGATTTGGACGCTGCCACGCGGGTCATTCCTTTTAAGCTCGATCAAAATACGCCTAGCCAGCCATCCCGTTTCGAGGTTAAGTTCTATGTGAACGAGACGAAGTATTGGTATATTCTTGAGCTTGACAGTCACAGGGTATATGAGGAGGAACTGTTTTACTACAAGACAGTTCAGCCGACCATGCTTTTTTCAAGAAGATTACAAGGTAATCAGTCTGTGATTTCATTCAACAGTGCGGTTGTCAAGATCAGCAAGGCAGCGCAGGAAGAAATCTCACTTAAATGCCTTGCGAATATGTCCTTGTTTGCAGCAAGGAATCAAGTCAATGTATCGGTGCCTGAAATTGATGCAGCCAAGGACTGGATGAGAACAAGAATAATGCAGGGGATCAATCCTAAGACGTTTATGTTCGACTATGCAGGAGAACAGATGCTGAAGGATCAGGAGATGAAATCGTACCTTTTGGATTTTGTCCACAAAGCCGATTTCAACATAACTGGAGTGCGGACTGACATTGTCAAGAAGGCAATCAGTCAGCAGCAGCTCGAATTGATTTTGAGCAGAACTGACATCCCGCCTATCGAAAAGGAGAATCTAAAGCAAAATCCGTCTTTCGATTCCATCGAGACAACATTCGAGCATACAGTTCAGAACGAACGTGGAGTAGAGAAATACACCCTGCCGAATGCCCTGCAATCAGATGGAACAACACGGACATTCGGAATCGAGGCGGCAATATACAGGGCATTGAAATCCGAGTCTATGATCCACATTGATGAGATAGAGGCTTCGCTTCATCCGGAGTTGGTGGAATTCATACTTCAAAAGTTTCTTGCCACAAAAAACCGGTCACAATTGCTGATCACAACGCACTATGACCCTCTTTTGAACACCGTCAATGACCTCATTAGGAGTGATTCAATCTGGTTTACCGAGAAGGAAGAATCCGGAGCCACGAAATTATATTCATTAGTGGAGTTCAAGGGTTTGAAGAGGATTTCATCCCTCCAGAAAGCATATAGGAATGGTTTATTCGGCGCATTGCCAAACATTAAGGGATAGTTGCCATGGCCAGAAGAGTTAACACCCAAAAGTCCAGAAATCCGATTCCTGTAATAATAGGTGCAGGAATTACCGAGCAGTGGTATTTCACGCACCTGCAAAATTTGCTCAATCTTAGAATCAGAATTCGTCCGAGGTTTTTTGGTACGGAAAACATCCACGAACTGGATAAAAAGATTGCGCAGGTAATCAGCGAAGGTGCGATTGCCGTGTGCGTGTTCGATGCAGACACGGCAGAGTTCAGTGAAACGGAGGCAAAGAAAGTTGATGCGCTGAAGAGAAAATATGCGAACAAGAAGAATGTAGTACTGTGTGACAGTCTTCCTTCAATAGAATATTGGTTTCTCATACATTATGTGGATACCAACAGAAACTTTGCCAATTCTCACGCTGCCGAGGTTGCGCTTCGCTCATGCATCGGCAACTATGAAAAGAAGGAGGTTTTCCTGAAAAATCCCAAGTGGGTTGCTGATATGATTTCAGAAAGCAAGATGGACAATGCCATAGTGCGGGCGAAG
>CAVHWO010000026.1:0-5222 GCA_963639865.1 bacterium
CCCAGGCCGTCAGGGACTGCCTGGTGAAGGAGTTCGGCGTGCCGGAGTCCCTCCTGGTTGTGGACTACAAGGGCGGCGTGGGCAACATGTTCTACGACGACCCCGCCCTCAGCCGCGCCGTCATCGCCAGGGCCGAGTGACGCCCTGGCGGCTCCGTCTCCCCTCCGGCGCCCTGATGACTATTCGCTGGAGGGGTTCGACTGTTATGCGGCATTCGACCTCTACGGAGGCATGCGCGGCTTTCGCAGGATGGCCCGCGATGAGGTGGTCGACCTCTCGCGGCGTAACCTCGACTTCATGTGCAGGGCGCTCAACCTTAAGAAGGAGGACACCAAATGCTACAGACAGGCGCAGTTAAGTTAAGGGAAGCGCGTTAGGGCTTCTGAGGATGCTCCAGGCTGAGCCGTTGGTCAGGGACTAAGCGGCCTGCTGTCACTAAACACTTGGGGAATATATTCTCCTGTGGGGAATTGGACCGTAGTTCAGTATGTTCCATTTTGGAACATACTGCTATGGCGACAAGTGTTTCCCTAAAGATGTGAATGCATTCGCAAAAATGACACAAGGCACTCCTCTCAGCACTCTTCTGGAGCATCTTCACGAGTTGAATGTGCATTTCCGTGGTGTTGAGGATCATATTTAAGACAACCATATCGAAAAATCTATGAAAGGTATAGTATTAGCCGGTGGTTCAGGTACAAGACTGTATCCTATCACCAAAGGAGTTAGCAAGCAGCTAATCCCTATCTATGACAAACCTATGGTATATTACCCGATCAGTGTGCTAATGCTTGCCGGGATTCGGGATAATTGATTATTTCCACGCCTTTTGATCTACCGGGA
Organism: bacterium; assembly: GCA_963639865.1. Taxonomy (GTDB): domain Bacteria; phylum Bacteroidota; class Bacteroidia; order Bacteroidales; family UBA932; genus Cryptobacteroides. The sequence goes on from CAVHWO010000026.1 coordinate 844, forward strand.
TTCAAGCGCTTGCTTGGAGATGGATCGGATTATGGCGTTCACTTCGAATATGCAGAGCAACCATCACCAGATGGCTTGGCACAAGCCTTCACCATAGGCAAAGATTTTATCGGAGACGATTGTGCGTGCCTTGTACTTGGTGACAATATCTTTCAGGGCAATGGCTTTACCGCTAAGTTAAAGGAAGCGGTTCGAGCTGCTGAAGAAGATAAGATGGCAACGGTATTTGGCTATTGGGTTGACGATCCTGAGCGTTATGGCGTAGCCGAGTTTGACAAGGGTGGCAAGTGCATCTCCATCGAGGAAAAGCCAAAGCATCCTAAGAGCAATTATGCAGTAGTCGGTCTATACTTTTACCCAAATAAGGTTGTGGATGTTGCATCGAAGATAAAGCCATCCGCTCGCGGCGAATATGAAATTACTACTGTGAACCAGTGGTTCCTTAATGATGGCGAGCTCAAAGTTCAGACTCTTGGTCGTGGTTTTGCCTGGTTGGATACCGGTACTCACGATTCACTCGCAGAAGCATCTACATACATCGAGGTGCTCGAAAAACGCCAGGGCTTGAAAATCGCCTGCCTCGAAGGTATCGCTTATCGCCAAGGTTGGATTACCGAGGAACATATGCGCGAGCTTGCCAAACCTATGCTCAAGAACCAGTACGGTCAGCACCTGCTCAAGGTAATTGATGAAGAAAAAGAAGACTGCAAGGTGAATTTGTAATTTTATATGGAAGTTATCAAAACGGCGATAGACGGTGTCGTTATCATCGAGCCGAGGGTGTTCGGGGACGACAGGGGCTATTTCTTTGAGAGCTACTCACAAAGGGAGTTTGAGAAAAAAGTCAGGAAGATAAACTTTGTGCAAGACAATGAGTCTATGTCAAGTTATGGCGTAATGCGTGGTCTGCATTTCCAGTGCCCGCCTTGCACTCAAAGCAAACTTGTCAGGTGTGTCAAGGGCAAGGTGCTGGATGTAGCAGTTGATATTCGCAGAGGAAGCCCTACTTATGGACAACATGTGACTGTAGAGCTCAGCGAAGATAACCATCGGCAGTTCTTTGTGCCAAGAGGCTTTGCGCACGGCTTCTCAGTCTTGAGCGAAACTGCTGTCTTCCAATATAAGTGCGACAATTTCTATGCACCGCAGGCAGATGGAGGGATCAGCATCATTGATGCGAGTTTGAATATCGACTGGCAGATTCCGACAGGCAAGGCAATTCTCAGCGAGAAGGACACCAAGCACAGCCTCCTCAAAGACTTCGATTCGCCTTTCTCCATTGATATGAACCTTTATCCTGAATTTGACTGATATGAATATTCTGGTAACCGGAGCCAACGGACAACTTGGCAACGAAATGCGCCTGGTAGCCAAGACCTCGACAGATAAGTATATTTTTACCGATGTCAATCAAGTGGAAGGCTTGGAAACTACTTTTCTGGACATCACCGACCTGGAGGCTATCCGTAGGATGGTGTCCGAGAATAGTGTTGATGTCATCGTGAACTGTGCGGCCTGGACCAATGTGGACATCGCTGAGGCACCCGATAAATACGAGCTCGTTGAGAAATTGAACGCCATTGCTCCGGGGAATTTGGCCAAGGTTATGAAGGAAGTGGGTGGCCTAGTGGTTCACATCTCAACCGATTATGTCTTCGGCAAGGAACCATACAATCAACCTTGCCGTGAAGACCAACAAGGAACTCCTACAGGTGTCTATGGTCTTACCAAGCTGCACGGAGAAGAGCGCATAAAGGCCAGCGGATGTGACTATGTGATTATCCGCACGGCCTGGCTTTATTCTGAGTTCGGCAAGAACTTTTGCAAGACTATGTTGAACCTAACCGCCACCAAAGAGCGGTTAAAGGTGGTGTTCGATCAGGCGGGCACGCCTACCTATGCGCTCGACCTGGCATACGCCATTGAGACTGTACTGGCCGATTATGCTGCGGCTATGCATCCTTATGCCAAGACGGGTATCTACCATTTCAGCAACGAGGGTGTTTGTTCTTGGTACGATTTCACTAAGATGATTGCCGAGTATAGCGGGCAGACCAAGTGTGACATCCAACCTTGTCATTCCAACGAGTTCCCGTCTCCTGTTACCCGCCCGGCATATTCAGTATTGGATAAGACGAAAATAAAGGAAACTTTCGGAATCAGAATTCCTTGCTGGACTGATTCTCTGAAGAAATGTATCGCTAACATCAAGAAATAACCGAATGAAGAGAAACATCGTAATCACCGGCGGTGCCGGTTTCATAGGCTCCCATGTTGTACGCCTGTTCGTCAACAAATACCCGGAGTACAACATCATCAACCTTGACAAACTCACTTATGCCGGCAACCTTGCCAACCTCAAAGACATCGAGAACAAGCCTAACTACAAGTTTGTTAAGATGGATATCTGTGACTTCGATGGCTTCCTGAAGCTGATGCAGGATGAGCAACATTGATGGAATTATCCATCTCGCGGCTGAAAGCCACGTGGACCGCAGCATCAAGGATCCGTTCACATTTGCGAGAACAAATGTGATGGGGACTTTGTCACTGCTTCAGGCCGCAAAACTGTATTGGGAGTCTCTTCCGGAAAAATCTTCTATCATATCTCGACGGATGAAGTTTATGGTGCGCTTAAGATGACGCACCCGGAAGGCATCAAGCCACCGTTTACGACCAAGGCCAGCTCGGATCAGCATCATCTGGCGTACGGCGAGGACTTCTTCTACGAGACCACGAAGTACAACCCTCATTCTCCGTATTCTGCTTCCAAGGCAAGCAGCGACCACTTTGTTCGTGCATATCACGATACATATGGGATGCCAAGCATCGTGACGAACTGCTCGAATAACTACGGCCCTTATCAATTTCCCGAGAAGCTTATTCCTCTCTTTATCAACAATATCCGCCATCGCAAACCACTTCCTGTCTATGGCAAGGGCGAGAATGTCCGCGACTGGCTCTATGTGGAGGATCACGCAAGGGCAATCGAGCTGATTTTTCACAAGGGCACAATCGCCGAAACATACAACATCGGCGGATTCAACGAGTGGAAAAACATTGACATCATAAAGACCATCATCAAGACGGTTGACCGTCAGCTCGGAAGGCCTGAAGGCGCAGACCTTGATCTCATCACCTATGTCACTGATCGTCTCGGTCATGATGTCCGCTACGCCATCGACTCCACCAAGCTCCAGAATGAACTTGAATGGGAACCTTCTCTCCAGTTCGAAGAAGGCATCGAGAAGACTGTCAAGTGGTATCTCGACAATGAAGCATGGCTGGATAATGTTACCTCTGGGGACTATCAGAAGTATTATGAGAGTATGTATAAGGGAAGATAATTAAGCTTTATATTACGCTGCCACAATGGGGAATAACATAAGTCTAGTCCGTACCAATAAAGTTAAAAAGAATATAATTGTATCCGGTCTATTCAAGGGTGCGGATACAATTATTTATCTTGCATTAGTCCCATTGACATTGGGTTACTTGAATCCAATGGAATACGGCATTTGGCTTACATTAAACTCAATTCTGGGTTGGATAAATTCGTTTGATATCGGGTTAGGCAATGGTTTAAGAAATAAATTGGCCGATGCGGTAGCTAAAGACGATAAGGAACAGGCGAGGAAATATGTTAGCACCACATTGTTTATGCTAATCTTCCTTGTAGTTATATTGTTTACGCTAGGTTCGATTTGTATAAATACGATAAACTGGTACACTTTGTTAAATGTAACCTCGGATTCTGTTGGGAACTTAGCGCAGATTGTACAGCTGTCGTATATTTTCTTTTGCTTGAACTTCGTCCTGAAATTTGTCGGCAACGTTTTTCAAGCACTACAGATACCATCTGCGATGTATGGAATGAATTTCTTTGGACACCTTTTATCCTTAACCGTGATTTTCATTCTAAAGCAGACAATGCCAGGTAGTCTTTTATGGGTAGTAATTGTGTACTCGGCAGCTCCTCCTTTTATTTATGCTTTGGCATACCCAGTAGCTTTCTGCCATTTATTCAAATGGCTGGCTCCTTCTTTTAGATATTTTGACAACTTTACGTTCTTATATAGAAAGGATAGATGTGATAAAAGTTCCACATCTCAAAGAAAAACAAGATAAAACAATAGTTCTTGAAGATAAACCTTTTAAAGTTTTCATTTCGCACTCAAGTGAAGATATAGCCTTTGTCAACGAATTAGTGAAGCTTTTAGAGTTCCTAGGTGTTGATTCTTCTGAAAAGCTATTGTGTTCATCCATTAAAGGATATCAAATTCCTACATCAGAGGATTTCGCTGACTATATCTTGAAGCAATTCTACGATTATAATCTTTTTGTCATCATAGTTCACTCACATAATTATTATTCAAGTC
>CAVHWO010000027.1:0-95380 GCA_963639865.1 bacterium
CTCGCCCAGCCTTTCTTGATGGTATCCACACCACTGCCGGCCCGTTCTCCTTCACCTATGAACTCGAACATCTTCTGCAGGATGCTGTTTCGGCAAATGCTGGTACCTCCCTCGTAATACTGCTCAACAGACACGAGAAGAGTTCCCGGGTTGCGGAACACAAACCTGTCAGGATAGTGCTCAATCACAATGCAGTGCATCGCAGTAAGACGGGCGTGGATAATCGTGTTGACTATGGCCTCCCTCAGAGCTTTGTGAGCGGGCGTATCATCAACCCGGTTAAGCCCTTCGAGCTTGAATGGAACAGGAAGAGATTGTGCCATCTTCATATACACGCGACGGTGAAATTGATAGAGGTTCGCGACCCAGTTACCGTCCGGATGAATTCTGTCCGTCCAACGAATATCAGGGTCATTGCTGAGTTTCTCCCGAAAATCCACATAATAATGCGGAAGCACGCTTAGTATCGTCTCTTCAAGGCCGAACATCAGCACGGCAGCCAGTGTGAATCCTTTCTCACCGGATTCGGAATTTGAGACATAGCCTCCTATCTTCTTGAAGAACTCAAGGTCGGAAAGTTCCGTCCAAGGATGACCGGTGTGACGATTATCATAAAGCTGCCTGTACTGGCGAAATGTCGTCTGGTCGAAGTCTTTCTCTAGAGAGAAGTGCGAAAGAAGATTGAATATGTCTTTGTTGATTTCTGTGGCGGTTTCGCCTTTAGAGTTCACGTATTTCGACTTCGTGATTCTGGAGCCGTTCCATACTTCTGGTAGGACACTGTGTCCGATGGTCGGAAAAAATCTTTTCTTGAAGATGATGACCGACTTTTTATCGGGCATTCCCCAGCCTTGTTAGGGTGGGTGTCAATCATCCAAATGCCAGGCTTTTTCATTTGCAAAAAAATGTAAATCTTCTATTAATAAATTTTATAATTAATAGAAATATTGCTATCTTTGCGGCGCCAAACAATATGCGATATGAAGTACGACGAATTTCACGATCTCGTCAAGGCGAATGGATGGGAGAGACTAAGGCAGTCCGGAAGCCACGTGATCTACAAAAAGGGGAGCCGGACTTATCCTGTTCCTTACCACAAAGGGAAAGAGCTGGGCAAGGGGCTCGAGAACAAGATGAAAAAAGATATGTGGCTGGAGTAAACCCATATCGCAACAATAAAAGAATTGATTTATGGTTATAGAGGCGATAATCGAAAGAGCTATGGACGGAACTTTCAACGTCTATTGCAGCAAGGAAATATTCTCTGGCGCCGGTGCCACCATCGAGGAGGCCAAGGCTGATATGATGCGGCAGATCAAATTCTACAAGGAGACGGCGATCGCGGAAGGGTTCAAGTACCCCGCTTTCCTTGACGGGGAATATTCATTCTCCTACAAGATTGACGCGGTCTCGCTGATGCGGTACTATGTCAATTCCGGCATACTTTCATTGGCCGGTCTCGAAAAGATCACCGGCATCAACCAGAAACAGCTTTGGGGATACATCAACGGAACCAAGCCGCGGAAGGTTCAGGAAGAAAGAATCGAATCCGGATTCCGCGCGTTGGACAAAGACCTGAACGCCATATTCGCGTAATTGTTTGGTAGCGTTACTTAGTATGGCGCGAGGGTGACTAAAAAGTCGAAGGACTGATTAGTCACCCTCTACTTTTATGTCAGTAAGCTCTGAGCCGTCAGGCATCTGTCGCCTTGCCGGGAAAGTAAAATAAAATAGTTATTTCTTTGACAATCATCGAAATAGCTATTGTTTTTGTGATAGATTATTACTATCTTGTAGTTGCAATCATAAAACAATAATTCCTATCACGCAATGGCAAAGGTAATCTTTGAATCCTACAATCCAAACGATTCTCTCCTTCTTCCTCCGTGCCTTGGAGATTATCTTCCCCAGAACCACAATGCCGGAGTCGTAAGCGCAATCGTCGACAGGCTGGACATCTCCGAGATAGAATCCGACTACAAGGGCGGTGGCACGAGCAGTTACAATCCAAGAATGCTCCTGAAGATCATAGTGTATGCGTATCTCAACAACGTATACTCGGGAAGGCAGATGGAGAAGCTCGTCGTAGAGAACATCGCCTGCATGTGGCTCAGCGGGATGTAGTCGGCCGAACGGTCCCGGCTTACGGTCTTGACATGCGGATGGGCATCCAACCATGCCTTGAAGCTGCCCACATTCCTGTCCCCGAGAAGGTCTATGACCGATCCCGTGCCAAGATCCACTAGGATGCTCCCATATGTAACCCCTTTGCGGAAGGCCCAGTCGTCCACCCCGACTTCCTCCACTCCTGTGCGTTCGGGGACGGACATGCGGTGTAAATCCCGGAGAATGGTGTCGCCGCTCAGTCGTACTCCCATCGCGCAGAGGAGTTTCCTGGCCGCTTCCGAAGAACATTTCAGGCCGTGCTGGGTTACCGCCATCTCGCAGCGCCGAGTCCTGCGGCGATATCTGAAGACCTCGTCACCGGGTTGCTTGGCGAACGTCTTTCTGCCGCATCCGGGATTGTCGCAGAAGAACTTCCGCGCCCCGAAGGATATGATGACGGGGTGGCCTATAATGGAGAGGTCGGTGATGGTTCTCATATATCTGCTGTGTACGCGCCGGCTTGTGAAGCCGCAGTAGGGACATTCCCGGAAGGCCGCATCGCACATAAAGATGGTATATTTCGCGAAGACTGTCATATTCCGTGTCTTCGACTATGAGGTCACTTGGTGTATACGGAGGCTTCAGATTTGCATTTCCGCAAGAGAGGTCAAGGCTTTCTTGGAAATTTGTGGTGATTTTGCTCTCGTTAGGAGCTTTACACATCGTCAATAACTTTACATTGTAGCAAGTATAAAGTTACGAAAAAATATGTGAAAAAACTTAATAATCAATTAGTTAAATTGCACGAAAAACAACTTTTTCCCCGCATCTGACCAATTGATTTTTCTATTATGCCTATTGTTCCAGCAGATATTCTCTAAAGTCTTCAATTGAGACCTTGGTAGGACACGTCCTTCAACTAAATTGCGGAAGAACCACTTTTTTCAGGGAAGGTCATATCTGTGCATTCTTTCTGGCGAGTTCAAAGATTGCGTGTGACAGGTGACAGTAACCGCCCGGATTCTTGTCGAGATAGTTCTGATGGTATTCCTCCGCTTTGTAGAAACAGCGGAGTGGCTGGATCTCGACGGCGGGTTTCCTGCCGGTCTGTTCCTCCAGAGACCTTAGCGGATCTGCGATAACGTCCAAGTCATCAACATTATCGTAGTATATGCCTGTGCGATACCTTGTGCCTTCATCTTCTCCCTGTCTGTTCAGACTGAACGGATCAATCATCTTCAGGAACAGCCGCACGAGTTCATCCAGAGACACTTTCTCTGGGTCGTAGCGCAGATGGACGCATTCGGCATGGCCGGTCTTGTCGGTATAGACCTGTTTGTAGGTAGGGTTCATTTCCCATCCGTTCGCGAATCCGACCTCCGTGAAGACAACCCCGCCGACAAGCTTGAAGAATTTCTGCGCACCCCAGAAGCAGCCGGCCGCAAACCAGATGTCCCTTTCCTTTCCATAGAGCAGGGAAGCAACCTCTTCAAGATATTTCCTGTCGGTCTCGTCAAATGTGCCCTGTTCCTTGCTGTCGATGTCAAGGACGGCGGCTATCCGTCCGGACTTCCAACAAGGCACGACAATCTCGCTCCGGCTTTCGCTTGAGCAGGCTATGTGTCCCGGGAACTGCCTGACATCAGGAACAATGACTGTGCGTTCTTCGTTCCAGGATGTTCCGCACACACCTTTGCCCTTCGCTATGCGCACACAGGCGACCGGTCCCTGAAACGGGCCGAGCACCAGCTCCTCCGATGATGCCGCCCGATAAAAGCCGGTCCACCAGAAACCGAACGTCCGGTGGAGCATCGCCGCGATGTTCGACATTCTTGCCACCTCGTCGGTCTCTCCGGCAAGCAGAGACTTGATCTGAGGCAGAAGCGCAAGATATTCTTCTTCCTTTGTCATATTCATCATCTTTTGATGTAAAGATAATGAATATGATTCGAATAATGACGACCGCCGCGCCGCTCCCGTAGGCAACTCTTAAACTTCCGCTTTGCAGGAGAACCGGAATATCGCTACATTTGAGAAGAGTTAACGATTGATATCTAGAGAATCAGAGTGTCCGTCGGCTTCGGGGCAGATAGGGACGGATCGATGTTCTTGCCTATATTTCAAAGGAGATGTTCCATAAGCTTTTTGGAAAGACCTGACAAGGTGGCTTGAGTCCGAATAACCCATTCTGTAAGAAATCTCCTTAATTGTCATTTTGCTGTTTGTCAGCAGGTTCTCTACCATTTTCAACCTGTTTCTCGTAATGTATCGCTGCAAAGTCTCTTGAAAATTACGTTTGAAAAAGTACCCTATATAGTTGGGTGAGAGATTGAACGTCTTTCCGAGATTTTCAGCGCTCAACAGATTTGGCTGATGAATATGTTGTTGTATGTATTGCTGCATATACATTGAACCGTCCGTTTCCCCATGTCCGGAACTATTGAAAAAAGTCCTTCTGGCGATGTTCCGGGCCACAATCACGAGAATGCTGTTAATCCATTGTTGCAGAAGATAATTGGTGTTTTCTTGCCTGCATTCTTCTTCGCACCTTATGAAATCAAAAAGCCGGAACACGATGTCTTCGTCCTGCCCGGCCAACCGGATTTCCTCTTGCCGGCCGGGAGAGCGTAAGACCTCCGCGGCATATTTCCCTACATAGTCCTCCACATAATGAATCATGAACCGGATGAACACATACTCGCTATGCGTATCTATCGTAAAACAATGAGTTGTCTCCGGTGGAATGAGAAATAATGAATGGGCGTGATAGACGGTTTCCTGCACCTTGCAATCTGACTCCCCGGCATAGAACCGTCCTGTCCCTTCGCTCACATAAACCATCTCGAAAAATGAATGCTGGTGTTCCGCTATCGGAAACACTTCATGATTCCGGATCAACACCTCCACAGGTTGATACAAGTTCTCTTTCCGCATATAATGAGATGATTCAATATTATGTTGTGAATATACAATAATTGTCGTAAAGCCACACCATATCTTTGCAAAAAAAACAAGTACTATGGATAAAAAAGCATGTTTGTTGGGTCTTGTTCTTTTTCTCGCATCCGATGAGGCCTCGTTCGTAAATGGTTCAATAGTTGTCGCAGATGGAGGGTGGACATCATACTGATGAATAATATGCGTTATCTAATTGATTATCTTTTGGGCAGAAATTCAAGCTCCGGGAATTTCCGCTCTTTTGTCATTCTAAGCTTCCGGTTCTTCTGCGGATTGATGATGCTGCCTTACGGGTATGGCAAGATCGTCAATTATGACAAATATGCCGCTGATTTTTTCGGCGACCCCATAGGCATCGGAGACATTCCTTCCCTGTGGCTTACCATATTCGCGCAGACTGTCTGTCCGATAATGCTGTTGCTTGGATTTCAAACCCGCTTGTCGGCATCCATCTTGGCATTCAACATGCTGGTCGCGGTCAAGTACCATTTCTTCGACCCGTTCAGCATTAAAGTCTTGCCGGTTCTCTTCTTGGGACTGTATGTCATCCAGCTTCTGATGGGGGCGGGCAAATATTCATTGGATTACATCTTTTATGCGAAAGGGGAAAAAAGATTCTACAGGAACGAAGCCGTGGCGTTGATTCTGTTCATGATTGCCTGCGGAATCGCCTGGTTCGTGCTGGGCAACTGTTTTACAGGGGCGGCCTCTGCCGGGTTGGCTGCATTGACGGTCATATTGTATTCATTCAGTTTATATTACGTAAGAAGCGATGAATTTTGATTGGAAAGGTCACGCCTCGATGCTCGGGGCGAACACTATGTGGGGATTGATGTCTCCCGTCTCCAAGATAATCATGGCGGGAGAAGCGGTCACACCGTTGGTAGTAAGCGACTTGCGCATTGGCGGAGCAATGGTTTTGTTCTGGGCAGTGTCTTTATTCACAAAACCCGAGCGCGTCGACCATAAGGACATGGTGACCTTGTTTTTTGCTTCACTCTTCGCCATAGTGTTCAATCAGGGATGTTTCATGTTCGGGATCAGCCTGACTTCGCCGGGAGACGCTTCCATCATCACGACGAGCATGCCGCTCTGGGCCATGATACTGGCCGCGTTCATTCTGAAAGAACCCATAACGGGGAAAAAGGTGCTTGGCATCGCATTCGGTGCGGGAGGCGCTCTGCTGCTTATTCTGGGAAGCGGGAACAATGTCCGGACTTCACCGGGAAGCGGAAACACGGCGATATGGGGAGATTTGCTTGTGCTGTTCGCCCAGTTGTGCTATGCCTTCTATATTGTATTCTACAAAAACTTCGTGAAAAAATACTCCCTGGTGACCATCATGAAGTGGATGTTCACTTATTCCTTCATCTGCATGCTGCCTTTCTCGGCGAAAGATCTGGCGGCCGCGCATTGGAGCGATTTACACTTGTCCGAGGTCGCCGGGCTGGCTTTTGTCGTGATCGGGGCGACATTCATCAGCTACATGCTCATTGTCGTGGGTCAGAAGCGGCTTCGTCCGACGGTGGCCGGAATGTACAATTACATCCAGCCGCTTGTCGCCTGCGTGGTCGCCGCATGCTGGGGTATGGATTCCTTTAATCTTACAAAAATAGTGGCGGTAGTCTTTATTTTCGGCGGCGTGTATCTGGTCACTGCCAGCCGCAGCCGCGCCGACATGGAAAAGGACGGGACGGTGTCCCCCTCGCATTGACTCAGTGCCTTCTTACTCGGTGATTTCCAGCAGGATTCCCTCGAATCCCCTCACGCTGCTCTCATAGTACCCGTCGCCCGTCGTACGCGGGCCGCTGAGAGTCCGATAACCGTCGGCATCAAGTCTTGCCGTGAGTGCGTCGACCGCCTCTTTGCTTCCCGCGGAGAAAGACAGATGGATGAACCCCGCACGGTATTGGCTTTCATTGTCCCCTGCCACTTCGGGGCGGGTCATGATTTCAAGCCTCGAACCGCCGTCGGGAAATTTCAGGATGTACGTCCTCAAGCCGGTCCGGGGGTTGTGATAAAGACTGTTGGACTCACCCCGGAAGTATGTCTCGAAGAAAGATTTCATACCTTCCAAATCATTGCAATACAATGCCGCATGATCAATTTTCATAATATTCATATTTTTTGATTCAACGTTGCGTACTGTTGCGGAGACATCCCGACCCCACGGCGGAAAAGTCTGGAGAAATATGGCGGCGAAGTGAATCCGCAGGCATAGCAGACTTCGGCCACAGACAGGCTGCCGTTTTCCAGAAGATAACGGGCGTGTTCCAGTCGCTGCGCATTCAGATATTCCACAAAGGTCTGACCGTAATTCTTCTTGAAAAAGACGCAGAATGCGGACTCGTTCATTCCCACATAAGAAGCGACTTCCTTTAAAGTGACTGCTCTTAGGCAGTTGCACGAGACGAAAGTACGCACTCTCATCTTTCGCTTTTCATCCGGACTCATCTTGCGGCAGATCCCTGACTGTCCGGTCTGTGAAGCGTCACCGAGAATATTCAGTATTTTCAGAAATGAGGCTGGACGCTCTGAAGCGTCTTCATCTTTCATTGAACTCATCACTGACATCAGATTCTCCAAGGTAGAGCCCGAGTAGGAGATGGCGGTATCTCTTCTGTCCAGTACCTGGCTGATGCACTTTTGCATATCCGGGAAAACCTTCAGAATTGAATCCAGCAGCAGGTCATCAAAGATAAGGGTGATGTTCACGATGTTTCCTCCGGAGTCGGTGAAGTCCGGGTCGAAATCCCAGCAATGCGGAATTTCCGGCGGGATAAGCACTATTTCACCCTCACGAAAAGATTCCCGCCGGTTTCCTATTGTGCGTATGCCTCGTCCCGTCAGAATATAATCCAGTTCCCACGATTTCTGAGAATGAAGGCCTATCTGCCGGTCAGGCGGCAATCCCACGAAGTCGTACTGGAATTTTCCTATTTTCGGGCATTCTGTCATATTGCAAAGATAAGATAAATATTTATAAAAATAAGTCAAGCGTCACTCTGAAATTACCGCTACCTTTGTGTGCCGTACAATAACACAAGACATTAATATTTTCAGATATGAGAAAAGTCAAGTCTTTACTATTTCTATTCGGGATGGCGGCGATGGTTTCCGCCTCCTCCTCCTGCAAAAAGGTCGATTCCAAGGTCATCGGCATCCAGCTCTACACCGTGATGAATTCCATGAAGTCCGATGCCAGAGGGACCCTTGAAGCCCTCGCTTCCTACGGCTACAACTCCTACGAACTTGTCCAGTGGGGCGGCGATCCCAACGTATTCGGGCTTCCGGCTTCCGAATTCAAGGGCATTTGTGACAGCCTGGGGGCAAGCATAGTCTCCACACACTCCTCCCTCGCCGAAGATCCGGAGAATGAGGAGGCTGTGATGAACCGCTGGAGGGGCCTTTTCGAGATTCAGAAAGCCTGCGGCGGAAAATATTTCGTCATCCCGAGCTACAAAGTTGACTACACCGTGGAGGATGTTCAGCGGGAGTGCGACTACTTCAACCGCGTGGGTCGCGTGGCCGCGGAGTACGGGCTGAAGTTAGGCTACCACAACCACGCCGCCGAGTTCCAGACCCTCAAGAACAGCGACAAGGTGATGTGGGAGTATCTCGTGGAGAACACCGATCCGCAGTATGTCTGCTTCGAACTCGATGTCTTCTGGTGCCGGAAGGGAGGGAAAGATCCGGTGGAATACCTGAAGAAGTACCCGAACAGGATAGAGATTCTCCACATCAAGGACGAATTTGTCATCGGACAGAGCGGCGAACTGGACTTCAAGGCCATCTTCAACCAGTTCCACGCTAACGGGATGAGAGACTGGTTCGTTGAGATCGAAGCTGCCGGAGACTATCTCAAGAACGCCGATGGCACTCCGTACACACGCCCTCAGATTGACTCGGCGATGCTTCAGGCCGCAAAACAGAGTGCGGAGTTTCTCCGCAACGCCGACTTTGTCCGTTAGAGAGTTCTCTAAGAAGCTGTTTTGAAATGATTCCAAGAACAATCGCATGAACAGGACAACCTTCCCGATTTATGACCTGCATCTGCACAGGTCAGCCAAACAAAGTATGCAGGACATTGTTGACAAAGCCGGAAAGAACGGTTTTAAATGTTTTGGTGTCGTACAGAATGTATCTCCGTGGGGTATTCAGACAGACGAGGATCTGCAAAGGTACCTTGACGAGGTAAAAGACTATCCTTGCTACATCGGGCTGCAGCCTGCCGCTCCCGGTTGGAGTAAAAATCTGTCAAAGGATCTGATTGCCAAAGTGGATTACATATTGATGGATCCGCAGTATATGCCGAATGGCAACAAGTACGGAGATCAGATGGAAGTATGGGATCACAACTGCTATGTCGATGACCCGGAAGACTTTATGGAGCGGAACATGAACTGGTATTTAAAAATATTGAATAACAGGGACGAGCCGCTTGACATTTTCGGATGGCCCTTGTTCCTTCCGTTGAGCATTCAAAGAGAATATTACAATCTATGGACTCAGGAACGCATGGAACAAATCATCGAAGCCGCCCGGAAAAACAATGTCGCTTTGGAAATCAACGATCTGGCGCGTACTCCGCACGCCGAGTTCATTCTGATGGCAAAAAAAGCCGGAATAAAATTCACGTTCGGTTCGGACACTCGGGATCACCGTTCTTTCCGTCTTGACTACTGCAGGGAAGTGGCGACTTTGTGTAATCTCACGGAAGATGACTTTTTCATGCCAAAACGTAAATCGAGAGTATAAGGAATATGGACAGGAAAGACTTTATTAAAACTTCCGGCGCCCTGATACTGACCGGAATGTGTGGAGGAGGAATAGTCGCGGGATGCGGCACAAGAAAAAACATACTGGCTGCCGGTGGCACGAATCCAATGAAAACGGCATCCTCATTTCCTATTTACGACCTGCATACGCACCGTTCCGATAAACAGACGACACAACAGATAGTTGACAAAGCGAAGCAAAACAACATAGAAATGTATGGCATCGTGGAAAACGTCGCGGATTATGCGATTAAAAATGACGATGACCTGCTTGCGTTCATTGATGAACTGAAAGATTACCCTTGTTACATCGGATTACAACCAATGGAAACAGGCTGGAGCGCGAACCTGTCCAAGGAGTTGATTGACAAGGTGGATTATGTCATCATGGATCCTCAAACCATCCGGAACAGCAATAAATACGGCGACCTGGCCGAAGTTTGGGAACATGATTGCTATGTCCCCGATGCTGAAGACTTCATGGAGATAAACATGCGGCACTACTTGGAAGTCATAAACAATCCGGAGCCTCTTGACATTTTCGGATGGCCGCTATATCTTCCTCCAGCCATTGCGCGTGACTATCACAGACACTGGACAAGAGAACGCATGGAACAAATCATCGAAGCCGTACGCAAACGTGGAATAGCTTTGGAAATCAACGATCTGGCGCGTACTCCGCACGCCGAGTTCATTCTGATGGCAAAAAAAGCCGGAATAAAATTCACGTTCGGTTCGGACACTCGGGATCACCGTACATTCCGCTTGGATTATTGCAAGCAGATAGCCTCCTTGTGCGGACTGACGGGAGATGATTTCTATATTCCCGTCCGTAAGAAAAGATGATTCTCCAAGTGGTTTCAAATATGATTATGGACGAGATCCTTGTTCAGTACTATGACTCTCCTTGCGGAGAGATCGTTCTTGGCTCGGTCGGCGAGGGGCTTTGTCTCTGCGACTGGAATGGGAAACCATGCGCCGTGCGGAACAAGCTCCGGCTGGTCAGGCTGTTGGACGCCAGGGTCAAGGAAGAATCGTCTCCGGTCATAGAGCGGGCGAAAGCACAGCTTGACGAATATTTCGCTCTTGAGCGCCGGACTTTCGATCTTCCTCTGCATCCTGTAGGCACTCCTTTCCAGAAAAGGGTATGGGACGCACTGCTTGAGATACCTTACGGGCAGACAAGAACTTACAAGGAGATCGCGCGGAGTGTGGACAATGTGAGGGGAGTCCGGGCGGTGGCGCAGGCCATCGGAGCCAACGGCATCGGTATCATCATCCCCTGTCACAGAGTCATAGGCTCGAATAATGCATTGACCGGCTTCGCCGGCGGTCTGGAGGTCAAAAAGACCCTGCTCTTATTGGAGAGCGGCGAAGTCCGGCCGTTTTTTGTCTGACTTAAACAGCTTCTGATTGTCAGGCATCCGTCCTGACGATCCGGAATCCGACATTGGCATAGCCTTGCGTGCCGTCTCTTGTCACGTCCGATTTCTCGCTGCGGCAATCGTCACGGTCGGAATCCCAGCTGCCGCCTTTGATGACATATTGCCCGTCTGCATCTGTGGAGGACGTCCACTCCCAGCAGTTGCCCCAGAAGTCGATGCCTCCGCAGGCTCCCGTCGTCCGGCTGTAGGCATCCACCGCCGTAAGTCCCTTCTCCACATGGCCGGCGTTCATCGTGACATCCTTCGGCATGTGCCCGGCTCCGAGAATCCACTCCTCGTCAGTCGGCAGACGGTAAACATGCGTGTCGTCTTTCTCCGTCAGCCAATCGCAATACGCCGCTCCGTCCGCGACCGTGACATTCACCACAGGATAGTTGTCCTGACCCGCGCTGTAGGTGAATCCTTCCTTGAAGGCCGCATATTCCGCATTGGTCACGGGCGCGTAGCCGATGTAGGCATTGGGAGCGGAGGCTCCGCGCAACACCATCCATGCGTCATCGGGATTGTCATCCTCCCGAGGGTCTATGAGCCGCAGAAACTGCTGTTCGAGCCGGATGTCCCGGTTCTCCACCATCTCATCCACGATTTCCTGCATCTCATCGACCACGTCCTGGGTCAAAGCCTCCCGCTCCAGCTCGCGGAGCTTGGCTTTCTTCCGCGCCACCACTTTGTCGTAACGGATGCCCATCTGGTTCAACAGCGCCGACTTGTTCTCTTCCGTCGGATCCAGTTTGTATTGGCGGAGGAGGGCCATGGTCGTGGCGTCCAGCTCAGGACGTTCCTCTTCCACGAGAGGCGCGTCGGGGTCATCGAACTCCAGTTCATCTTCCATCAGGTCGTTGGGACTGATGAATGTTCCGGCCTCCACTGTCTGATGCACTCCGAAATAATCCGCCACGAGTCCGTCGCGATAGAATGACAGCCGATAGCCACCATAGAGGTCGCAAGGCAATGTGAAGATGAGGTAATCCTTTCCTGGAGTGAACCCTTTCTCGTCAGGAGAATTGAATATCAGGATGGATCCGGCATTCTCCACCTCGTCGAAGACGATTTCCCCCGACTCATTCCAGTGGAATCCGGCGACTCCGTACAAGGCATGGCCGTCCACGCTTTCCACCTCGATCCGGGTTATCCCTGACAGCTGAAGATTCAGTTTCAATCCGCTGTAAACGCCGTGTGGATCCAGTGAGGCCGGACAGTTCTCCACAGAGATCCCGTTCTCGTCATATCCCTCATCTCCCGCCACTTGCTCGGCGAGAACAGTCAAGACAGGATTCTTGTCCGTCTGCTCTGTCTCCACCTCTTCCTCTCTTATCGGATCCTCGCGGTCACACGAGGACCCGGCAAACATCATAAGGAAGGACAGACATAATATTCCGAATGCTTTGTTTCTCATGATTCTCCGTTATTTGCGATGATTCTTTTTCTGAGATGACAGCCGGTGCATCATCTCGCGTTCGATTTCATACACTCTTGAGATCTGTTTCTGCGAAAGGAATGTGCTGTAGATCCCGAAATATTTCTTGCGCAGGTCCAGAATCTTCTGGCTGCGCTCGAAGCGCTGTTCCATGTCTTTCTCGCTCGGATTGTCTGAAGTCTGCTTCCCGAGGTTCGGCCCCAATGCCCAGATCTCCTTCTGGAAACTGCAATAGGTTTCCTTGAATTTCTCGCTTGTCGCCTTGTCGAAAGCGAGGGCCTCCGAGATGTGTTCTGCCTGTTTCACGGCCAGCTCCTCACGGCTGATTTTTCGTCCGGTGTGGCTCTGTGCCGCTGACAGAGACATTGACATAAGGATGGCGGCAATCGCCATTATTGAATTTCTGATTATGGTTTTCATTGCTTTTTAATAGTTCATGTTCATAAAAGTGTCTTCATCATAGATCTCGGAGAGGAACGCCCTGTCGGCGTTGTCGAGGTTGGCGAACGCCTGCTGCACCTCGGCAAGCGAATCCGCGGACGGTTGCCTATGCCAAGAGAAAATCACCGTCAGGGCCAATGACGCGGCCACCGCAAGGGCGACGCTGACCGCGCGGATCCCGCGCGACGTTTTTCTTCCGCAGCCTGTGGCTGAAAGGACATTCCGCTCGATGTCATCGAACATCCCGTCCGGAATCTTGTACGGCATGCGTCTGCCGATTTCCGGCATATTCATATTCTCATCATTCATGTTCTTTCAGATAATTGTAAACCTTTACTTTCGCATTGTGCCAGTTGGCTTTGGCCCCGCCAGGGCTGGTGTCCGTGATTTCTGCGATCTCGCTGAAACCGAGTTCGTCATAGTACCGGAGGGTGAATGTCAGCCGCTGTTTCCGAGGAAGCGAGAGTATCGCTTTCTGGAGCCTGACCGCCTTGATGTCCTCAAGGTCGAGATATTCATCCGCAAGCAACATCATCGCTTCGGCGTTGTCTTCGATGTTGACTGCCGGATGACGTTTCCCGATGATGCGCAGGGCCTCGTTCGTCGCTATCCGGTAAAGCCATGCCGTGAATGAGCGGTTGCGGTCATACTGGTCCAATGAGCGGAAAACCCTGATGAATGTCTCCTGCGTGGCATCCTTTGCATCCTCGCTGTTCACGGTGATTCGCCGGATGTGCCAGTAGATGGGCTCCTTGTACTCTTTCAGGAGCATCCGGAAACCCATCTGGGGATCCTTTCCGAGCAGTCTGACTATGTTGGTCTCATTCATCCGCCAATGTGTAAACTACTTTTCTGCCTTGCGCCATGCGGACAATCGGATCTTTTTTGTCCAGCGAGAACGAGTCGAGTTCCGCTTGGGCGAACTGTCTGTCAAGTCCGGTGATGCTTCGGTATTTACTGACCGAAAGATAGCCATTGTTCTTGATATATGCCAGAGCCATCAGTTTTCTTTCCTGACGCGAGGTTCTGTTCACCGTGGAGGAGTGCCTTACCCGCACTGTCCTGACCGGAGGGATGACCGCGGTCGCATAGCACCTGTGGTGCCTCCAGGATCCACCGTGGCGATGAGGTCCGCGAGCGTCAGCCGATGCGGAGACCGCCAGCATAAGAATCGCGGCCATCGCCGCTGTAAGTAATCTTGCTCTCATGATTTCAATGTCTTTTAGATGTTGTTCTTTTGAGACGTCTCACCATATATACCCGGATCACGCACGAAAGTAAAAATCGAATTTCGCATGTCGCCAAAAAAAACTTACATTTGTCTCTCCGTCGGCCGGATTGCAGGCGGCGGAGAGGAATTTATCTGCGAATGACCATGAGACACGGATTACGGCTTATTCCAGCCTTGCTTCTGCTTCTGGGCCCGGTCGCGGCCGGGGGACGGAAGCTGGACAGGGGCATAGACCTGTCCTCACAGCCCTGCTTCATAGAGAAAGGCACGTGGATGATCGGTGGCGGCGCGAGCTACATGCTGCACGACAACGACAACTCCAGACTGCTTGTCGTCAACGGCATCAACTCGAACGGCTACACGCTCTCCCTCAGCCCTGCCTTCTGCTACATGCTCAAGGACAACATGGGAGTCGGCGTCAGGGTCGGCTATAAAAGGAATATGTTCAGGCTGGATTCGGCGGAGATGGATTTCGAGGACATCGACCTGTCGCTGTCCGACTACCACAAGATAAGCCACGCCTTTGAGATCCAGGGAATAGGACGCTACTATATTCCGGTAGGACAGCTTCGGAGGCTGGGACTGTTCAACGAGCTGCAGCTGGCGTATTCCTATGGTCAGGGAAAAGTCCTGGACGGCCATGACAACAAGGTGGACGGTTCCTATGAGACTTCAAACTCGCTCGGGATCAATCTCTGTCCGGGATTCATGGCCTTTGTCACGCCCAGGCTTGCGATGGATGTCAGCGTGAACATGCTGGGGCTGCGTTTCGACTGGACGGATCAGAGCCACAACAGAGTGGCGGCAGGGGAGCGTAGGACCACATCCGCCAATTTCAAGGTCAACCTGCTCTCCGTCGGGTTCAGCCTTTACTATTACTTGTAGCCTATGAACATGAAAAAGTTGACTGTAGCGCTCGTCTTGACTCTTTCCTGCCTGTGGCTCGGTGCCGAGGATAGGGAAGATGGCCTGTCCGCCATAGTAGGGGGCCGCGTCTTCATGCCGAAAGGCGATTTCTCCGTGGGGGCGCAATTCTCTTATCTGGATCTGTTCAGCAATGACAGTGAATATCTTATGCTGCTCCAGCATCTTGATGCCAGCGGCTCTATGATGACTGTGGCTCCCTACCTGGACTATACCTACAGGGACAACAGGGCGGTCGGGCTGAGGATGAAATACTCAACAGCTGACGGTTCTGTCTCGAACGCCGACTTCTCGATGCTCAGCGACGACCTCTCGTTCTCGATGAGCGACATCAAGGCGGATTCCCGCTCGATCCAGACCGAGGTCTTCCACCGCTCCTACGCTCCGTTGGACAAGCGGGGCCGTTTCGGGGTGTTCATGGATGTGTCGTTGGGCTATTCCTACACCCGTACCTCATTTTCCTACAACGAGGAGAGCCTTGATTCCTATTCGGCCGCGAACAGGATCAGGCTCGCCGTCCATCCCGGCCTGATGCTCTTTGTCACGAACACCATAAGCACGCAGGTGTCCGTCGGCATCGGCGGAGCCACCTACAACCACATCGACTACTACAAGAACGGCGAGGTCACGGGTACAAGGGATTTCTCCAAGGTCCGCTTCATGCTGGACATACTCGACATCTCATTCGGACTGAGTTTCCACATTTAGGTTATGAAGAACAGGTTTTCAGTCATAGTCATCGCGCTTCTTGCCGCCGCTTCCTGCATCAGGAACGACATCCCTTATCCTGATGTGGCAGCGGAGATCACGTCTCTTCGGGCGGATGGAGCCAAGTCCGTCAGCATCGGCAAGGATGCCCGCGAGGTTCTGGTCACGCTTGAGGAGGCCACGGACATCCGCGGCGTGAACATCACGGAAGTCACTTTCAATGAGGACGCTGTCACGGCCTCGGCCGAGGTGGCCGGAGTGCGGGATCTGTCGTCTCCGCTCAAAGTCACATTGAGTCTCTATGAGCGGGACTTCGAATGGACGGTCAAGGCCGTTCAGCCGATTGAACGTTACTTCACTGTCTCCGGCCAGTCCGGGGATTCCGTGATAGACCCGGACAGCAGGCGTGTGACATTCAAGATTCCTTCGGGTGCTGATTTGAGTGATCTGAACGTGGCCTCCATGAAGCTTGGTCCGGAGGGGGCTACGGAATATTCCCCGTCCGCGGCCTCGATGCATGATTTCACAAACCCGATTGTGGTGACGGTGTCCTACAGGAATGTCGTCGAGGAGTGGACCATCTATGCGGAGGAGGTAGAATCCACAATCGCTATGACAGGTCTTGACGCATGGACAAGGGTGGCATGGCTCAAGGCCTCGGGAATAGAAGGGCAAGCAGGCGGATTCAGAATCAGAAAGGCAGGGGAAACGGATTGGAAGAATGTGGACGGTGTGACTTCCCACGGAGGTACGTTCAGTGCCGTGGCGGACGGGCTTGAGCCTTTGACTGAATATGAGTGTGTGGCCTTCAGCGGAGACGACCTCACAGATGTGGAGAGGTTCACCACCGAAGCGGAGGCGCAGCTGCCCAACTCAGGGTTCGAGACATTCAGCAACGCTGAATCCTCCAAGTATTTCTCGTTCTACGATCCCGATTCTTCCGATCCCGCGCTCCGGACCAAATGGTGGGGTTGTGGCAACAAGGGTTCCACCACGATCGGGTCAAGCTTCGCCATTACGAAGCCTGATGACACGGAGAAGGCCGAGGGGGAATATTCTTTGAAAATGGAGTCCAAGTATGTGATCATCAAATTCGCGGCGGGGAACGTCTTCTCCGGAGAATATGTCGGCAATGTCGGCATCTCCGGCGGCAGGATCCGCATGGGCCGCCCGTTCTCTCTCCGACCGAGAAAACTTACCGTCTGTCTGAAATACAAGAGCGGAAAGATTCAGGAGAAAACCTTGAATGGCTATCCTGATGACGATGTGGTCAAGGTCGGCGACAATGACAGGGGCATCGTGTGGGCGGCTCTCGGCGACTGGGATTTCAATGAATATGGCGGCACGGCCGAATGCCCTGTCGAAGTGAACACCACGAAGAAAGAGACATTCTTCGACTCCAAGGGCCCGAACGTCATAGCCTACGGCAACTTCGTGACCGACCACGACATGGAATGGACCAAGGTGGAGATTCCTCTTGAATATGTCTCCACTTCCCGCCGCCCGACCCACATCATAGTCTCCTGCGCCGCCAGCATGCTCGGCGACTACTTCACCGGCAGCCCCGACTCAATCCTCTGGGTCGATGACTTCAAACTGGAATATTAAGAAGCTGTTTCAAAAGGGAGGATACAACGAAAGCCCCGGATCAGGGAAGAACCGGGGCTTTCAGTTTTCATGGATTCCGACCTACTTCTTGGTCAGGGTGGCGGCTGCGGTGTTGTAGGCGTAAGAATACCCGTCATACCACAGGCACCAGCTGCCGAAGGTCAGCACACCGTCTTCCCAAGTCACCGTGACCGGATCTGCTGCGCTGTCATAACCGCCCAGGGCGTACCACTCCGTCAGCTGCTGAGGCTCGATGGTGAGCGTGCTGTTTTCGGTGTCCACTTTGGCATTGACGGCATAGCCTCCGTCGGCTGTCTCGTAGATGAAGCCTGAGATGCTGACTGTCGTGTCGTCAACTTTGGTGATGGTCACGTCATTGGTGGAAGAGTAGTAGCCCCAGTCACCATTGTAGTAGAAAGCGTACGAGCTGTTCTGAGTGTAGGTCCCGGCAAGGTCGTAAATCGTCTTGCTGCCGCCAGCGGTCCAGGTGAACTCCGCATAGCCACCGGTCTTGTAGCTGTAGAACCAGACGTAACCGCCCTCGTCCTTGTTTCCTACGAAGCTGGAGCAACCGCCGGAGGTGTATAGCTGAACCCAACCGTCGTCCTCCTCGATTCCGGCCATTACCCAGATGTTCGGCAGGTACGGCTCGTAGCAGTTGAGGATGTTGACCGAGGTGTCGTCGTTGACGGAGAACTCAAGGTCGTAGCCTTCGATGTTGTACCAGTTCTTAAGCGTGTAGGCTCCGTTGCTCCAGGCGATCATCGTGACATCCCAGGTGTTGCCCGCTCCGTCATCGAATGTCCCGTTCACCTTCCAGGATTCGGTTTTCTCAATCTCGAATGTGACACTTCCGGGTTCGGAGTCGCTGAAAGCCTCTTCGCCGCTGACAGCATTCACGGAGAATGTGTAGGCTCCGGTTCCAAGGTTGCTCAGAGTCACGCTGGTCTCCTCTGTGGTGCCGGAGATGTCCGTCCCGTTGTCGGAAGTGCAGGTATAGCTGTAATATGCCGCGTCAGGGATGGCTTCCCAGCTGGCTACGGCTCCGTTCTCCAGATTGATGACAGGCACCGGAGAGGCAAGCTGTACGATGGCCGGCGTGGATGCGCTGATCTCGGCGACGGGGGATGTGCTGAAGTCTCCCTCAAAAGGCCCGTAGGCCCAAAGGGTGAACTTGTAGGAGGTGTTGTCCTTGAGGCCTGTCAGTGCGGCCACGGTTCCTTCCGTGACGCCGCCGTCGACTTTCTCTCCTTCAGGGCCGAGAAGCTCGTAGGCGTACTGGGAGGCGTTCGGAACCTTGTCCCAGTAGAAGGTCAGTGAGCTGACGGTCGCGTTGTACAGATTTGCTTCCGGTGAGGGAAGCGGGGTCAGGATCTTTTCCTCATCTTTGCAGGAGGAGAGGACGCAGGCAGCGGAAAGCAGGAATATGCCCGCCATGCGCGCCGCCGAGTATGTGAATGTTCTATTCATTTCCTTAAAGATTATTGATGATGCGGTCATTTGCCGGGAGCCGTGACGTTTTGAGGATCCCAGTACATGTAAATGTACTCCCAGCCGTCGTAGTTTGAGTCCTCAAGGTTGAGGTAGCAGGTGAGATAGCCTGTCGGAGAGGTCTTACCGTCCATTATGATGTTGGAATAGTAGGATGTCCTGTAAACTGAAAGGCCTATAACCTTGCTGACGGCGCCTTCCGGTGTCCACGTGAACCACTCTCCGGCTGCGTCCCTCAGGCTCCAGTACTTGTACCCGTCGTCGGCCGGTTCCTCAGCGTAGTAGTCCAGAGGACTGAACTCGCCCTGCCAGGTGCCGAGGTCATCGACATCGAAGTCAGGATTCACAATCGTGTAGCTGAGATCCACTCCTGTCCCGAGGAAGTTCTCAATGCGGAACCTGTTGAACCCGTCAAGCCAGTAGATGTCAGAGAATGTCGAGATGTTCAGGATTGACGCGAACCAGAACTGTGCGTCGCTGACGACCTTTTCCCAGCTTGACACAAGCACGGTGGCCGAGAACACGTCCGAGCCGTCGTGGGCGGTGTAAGGGTTGACGTAGTCGTCGGCCAGACGGATGGTGAACGCCTTCTCTTTCTTGATTTCGATGCCCTCGAAACTGACCGTCAGCTCTGCGGTGGACTCTCCGGCTTGAAACTCTACGGTTGCCGGCACCTTGAACACCTCGTCCTTTGCCTCGACGATCACAGGAATGCTGGCGGCGTTGTCTGCCTTGAGCCTTCCGACCGTGAGGGTGATGCTGGTGCTTTCGGTGCCAAGAATGTATTCAGAGGGGTTGTCGGAGAGGAAATAGGCCTCCATGCAATCCCGTACCGGCTCCGGACCAGGTTCGTATTTTTCCTCCGAGCAGGATGCCAGAGACAGGCAGAGACAGGCCGCGACGGCGTAAAGGGTGTGATAGATGTATTTCATATTCATAAATTCTTGTTGGATGTAAGTGTCGCTTCGACAGGCTCTGCGACAGCAATGGTAATCACTTGTTTTATTGTGCGATGATTGTCCCTGACGGGTCAGGACTGAGAATCACGCTCGGGTTGCTGTCCCTTTCGTATTCAGGGACGACATAGTTCATCCAAGGAGCCGTGTAGCCGGCCTTTGTGTTCAGCCGCTGCGAGGAGAGCCAGTTCGTGCCATCGTAGCTTCTGGTGATCGGTAGTCCTAAACGCTTGTAGACGAAGTAGTTGATACCTTCTCCCCAAAATTCGATCCTTCTCTGTATCATCAGTTCGGTGATGAAAGAGTCGAAGTCGGTGGCTTCGCAGGTGTAGGAGCCGTCGGTGTAGCGGTAGGTGTTCAGGAAGTCTGCCATCGCGTCAGCGGCTGCGGCAATCCCATCCGTGTGTGCGGTAGCCTCGAAGAGAATGAAGTACATCTCCTCGACCCTCATTATAGGGAGAGATGCGATGAGTCCGGTCTCGATAGTGCTGATCGAGCCGCTTCCGGCGCGGAACTTAAGGTTGGAATAGGCCGGAAGTTTGGACCATGCGTCTCCTTTCAGCTCGGTCGTGTACTTTTCCGGGATGTCGGTCTTTCCTGCGTCTTCCGGAGCGATCCAGCTGTTCTTGCGCCAGTCGCTGTCGGAAATCTTGTCGTACAGGGACTTGCCGATCATCCTGAAGGCCTTGCCGTAGCGTGCCATGCTCCAGGTCGGCTCGGAGGTGATCTGTCCGACGAACGAGTTGTAGTAGTAGCTGGTGTTGACCTCTTCCTTGGAGGTGACGTAAGTGCCGAGCATCCATGAGGACTGAGGGGTGTTGAATCCTGTCTTCGAATTCATCCACTGATCCTCTGTCAGAGGAGTGTTGCCGCCGCTGATGGCTTTGCGGGCATATTCGGCGGCCTTGGTGTAACATTCCGTCGCAGAGCTGATTTCGAGATCATCGTAGCCGTCGGAGGATCCTTCGGCGCTTGTCTGCTTGGCCAGTGCGTCCGGCTCCCTGTCGAAACGGCTTGCCATGTCAAGCCACAGGCGGGCTTTCAGACCATAGACGACGGCACGGTTGACATGAGCCTTGGTTACCTGCTCGTAGCCTTCGAGGTACTTCTCGGCGCGGTTGAGGTCCGTCATGATGAAACGGTACATCGTCTGGAACGGAACGCGTGGATTTGAGCTCAGATCCGTCTTTGATGTGTTCTCATCGACAATCGGAACAGTAAGCCCCATCACTCCCATCGACTGGGCATCGGCGTTCAGGCTCTCGACCTGCGTGGTGCGGTACTCAAAGCAGGAGGAGAGTTCCATGTAGAGCATCGCGCGCAGTCCCAAAGCCTGTCCGAGGCAATGCGCGGCCTTGGCTTCGGCGTTGTCCGGATCGGGGACAAGGGCGATGACGTTGTTGGTGTTCTTGATGAACTGGTAGTAGTAGAACCAAGTGTAGTAGGCTGCGTAGCGCAGGGATGATCCGCTCTCGATGTAGCTCCAGTAGTCGTAGCTGGAGTCATAGACGGGGAAGTCCTCTCCCATCACCTCGCGCATGTACAGCTGGCAAGGGTAGCCCCAGTCATTCGTGTTGCCGGAGCTTCCCCATGTGTCGTAGGCCATGAAGTAGGACGAGAGGCCGTTGAGCATGTACTCCATCGAGGAGGTTGACCTCTCTATGCTCTCGGGTGTCGCCTCGGTCTTAGGCAACGTCTCCTCTATGCATCCCGTGGCGAAGACAAGCAGGGTCGCGGCGCACAGAGCCAGTCTGGTAATATTCTTTTTCATATTCATTGTTTCCATAAAATTAGAACTGTAGCGTGATTCCTCCCGTTATCATCCGCACCGGAGCGTAGGTGGAGGTTGATGTCGTTCCCCAGAAACTTCCGCGAGGGTCGAATCCCTTGCGCTTGCTCCAGTAGTAGAGGTTCTCGCCGGCGGCATAGATGCGGATTCTGCTCATTCCGAGCTTCTTCGCAGCGTTGTCCGGCAGGGTGTAGCCCAGATTGATGTTCTGGAGAGTGAGTGTGGAGGCGTCGGTGACGAACCTGTCCGATGTCGCGTTGGCGTTGTCGTCCACATCCTGGATGGCGAACTGGAAGCGAGGGATGTCGGAGCCGGTGTTGGTCTCGGACCATGCGTCGAGCAGATCCTTGTGGAAACTGTTGCCTGTGTTCTGCACGTTAGGGTTGCGCATAAGGGCGGCGTAACCGTAGTCGATGGCCTTGCCTCCGATGCTGTAGTTGAGGTTGACTGAGAAGTCGAAGCCCTTGAAAGTGATGGTGGTGCCGAAGCCTCCGTAGAGATCAGGGTTGGCATCGCCGCAGTTGAAGTCCGTGCCGTAGCTGTAGGTGGTGGTCTTGGTCAGCTCGCCGGTCTCGCTGTTCTTCACGTACCACTGCGACTGGCCTTTTTCGTTGACCCCGGCGTATTTCTTGAGGTACAGGGTGTGCAGCGGGAGACCTTCTCCGTGGAAATAGTAGCCGTTGACGTAGCCGGCGTGGCCGTCCAGTACGACTCCCTTGTTGTCCTCGTTCAGCATCGTGATCTTGTTCTTGTAGTGCGTGGCGTTAAGGCTGACGCTCCAGTTGAAGCCCTTCTTGCGGACGAGGCCTATGTTCAGGTCGAGTTCGATACCGTTGTTGAGCATGTTGCCGACATTGTCGTAGGAACCGCCGTAGCCGCCTGAGAGCGGAACATAGACGAAGCAGAGCATGTCGGTGGTCTTGCGGCTGAAGAACTCGGCGCTACCGGTGAGACGGCCTTTGAAGAGGTCGAACTCCAGACCTGCGTTGAAGTTGCTGTTGGTCTCCCAGGTGATGTTCTTGTTGCCGACCGTACTCAGAGCCAGGGAAGGCTCGCCGTTGAAGTAGTTGATTGAGTAGGTGTCAGTGTAACGGTAGTCTCCGATGGCATCGTTGCCCTGCTGACCCCAGGAGGCCTTTACCTTGAGCATTTCGATCCAGGAAACCTTGAACCAATCCTCCTTGCTTGCGATCCAGGCTCCGCCGAGGGAATAGAAGTTGCCCCAACGGTGGTCAGGATGGAAGCGTGAGGACGCGTCGCGGCGGTAGGATGCCGAGAGAAAATACTTCTCGTCCAGATTGTACATCGAGCGGCTGAACCAACCCTCGGTGTTGTACCTGCTGGAGGATCCGGCGTTCTCCTTGATCTTGATTGCGGCGCTGAGTTCCTGCGCGTCGAAGTAGGAGAAGAGCCCCTCGCGGTCTCCGCTCATCCATTCGCTGCGGTAGTCGTAGTTCTCGTGGCCCGCCATTACGGAGACATTGTGCCTGCCGAACTGCTTGTTGTAGTTTGCGATCTGCTGGAAGTTCAAGGCATGGACAAGGCTGTTGTACTTGTAGATGTAGCCGCTCGGGTAGGCTGTCCTGCCGTAGCCGTAGAATCCCTGCTGGGTGGAGGTGTAGTGGGATTCGGTGTTGGTGACGGTTCCGTTGACGGTGATCTTCAGCCCGTCCAGAGGGGTCACGTCGGCGTAGCCAGTGAGAGTCATGGCGTTGCCGATGGTCCTGTCGGTGTTCAGTGCGTTCTCCTGAAGTGGGTTGTTTCTGGAGAGGACCGGACGGTTGAGGCCCGCAAGTTCTCCCGAGCCGTAGTCGTACATCTTCCCGTTCTCGTCGGTCATGATGTTCCCCTCTCCGTCACGAAGATAGACGGGGTAGATCGGAGCCATCGTGTTCGTGATTCCGAACAGGGATGTGCCGGAGCCGTCATCCACGTCGTTCGAGGCGCTGTGGGCATAGTTCATGTTCGCTCCCACTTTCAGCCACTCCTTGGCCTGATAGCCGGCCTTGAGACGGATGGTGGTTCTCTCGAAGTCAGAGTTGTAAACGATGCCCTGATTGTCAAGGTAGCCTATGGAACCGTAGAAACTCAGTTTGTTGGTGCCTCCGGTAAGGTTGAGGTTGTACTCCTGACGGAGGCTATGCCTGAACGCCTCGTCAAGCCAGCTGTCCGGAGCGGCGGTGTACACCTTGCCGTTGTAGTAGATTCTCCTGCCCTTTGTCGCATGCGGATTCATCCTGCCGTTAGTTCCGATGAGATACTCCCCGTCCGGAACAGTGTAGGTGAGGTAGCCGAGTCCGCCGTCCGCCGTGGCTCCGCCAAGGTTGGCGTTCGCCTGCCTGTGGGCCTCGTACGGAGTCATCCCGCGGTCTCGCGTGTAGTAGTTGTAGAGGGCGGCCCAGTGCATCTCGTAGTACTGCTCAGGATCCTTGACGTAGTCGTAGTCGATGGTCGCGCGGCTGTTGACGCTCCATCTGCTGTCAAGGGTGACGGTGGCGTTCTCGGACTTGCCCTTCTTGGTGGTGATCATCACGACTCCGTTGGCTCCGCGTGCTCCGTAGAGGGCGTTGGAGGCGGCGTCCTTAAGGACGGTGATGTTTTCCACGTCGTTAGGATTCAGGTTGTTCCAACCTCCGTCGTAAGGGGCTCCGTCCACGATGATCAGAGGGGAAGTTCCGGCGTTGATGGAGCTGAATCCGCGGATCGCCATCGAAGGGGTGGCGGTAGGGGAGCCGGAGTTGTTGATCATCTGAAGACCGGCGACCTGGCCCTGAAGTCCGCTGAACACGTTGGTGAGCTGCTTCTTCTCAAGGGTCTCGCTCTTCACGACGGCGGCCGAGCCGGTGAACGAGGATTTGGTCTGCTGGCCGAAAGCCACGACGAGAACCTCGTCAAGCTGCTCACGGTCGGTTTTCAGACGTATTGTGATTTCCGGCTGTGGGTGGGTCTCGACAGAGATCATCCCGATGCATGAGACGGCCAGCATGTCGGTGGCTTTCACGCCGCCGAGACTGAAATGACCGTCCACGTCCGTGATGTCACCTTTCAAGGTCCCCTTGATCATCACCGATGCTCCGATAACGGGGGCGCCGTTGTCATCGATGACGGTACCTTTTACGTTTATGGTCTGGGCCGACGCAAGGGAGAACGCCGCCAGAAGCACAAACAAGAACACAAAGAATCTTTTCATACGCTCTTATTATTGAGATTGTTGATTGTCGGCTTTTTAGATCTGCAGTCCGGCGGACGGAAGGATGAATCCCGCCTTGTCCTTGTCCGACCAGAGCCAGACCGTCCTGCTGTCGATCTTGAGGATCCTCAGTTCGCTGAAACTGAATCCGGTGATCCCCATGTTCCCGGAGACTGTCCCGCTCACACCCTCAGAGGAGGAAGGCATCGCGCTCAGTCTCACGGTGATGTCCCTCGTCCCTTCGTTGTCGATGATCCTCAGGATCCTTTCCTTGGGATTACAGTAGTACTGATGCTTGTTCTTAAGGAAGGAAAGCGTCTGACTGCCGTCCTGATAGATGCCAAGACTCTCGGTGACGGAAAAATCCTCCCGGAGATGATCTTCTTCCTTGTCGCCGTTGCAGGCGGGGAGGAGGGCGGTGAAAAGCAGAAGCGCTATGACTGTATTTAACGGGACTTTCATGACTTTTGAATATTCATGGATATGTTACAGAATGACATTGATGAAGCGGGCGAAATATTCAACGCTGCCGTCCGGTTTTGTCAGGACCGCCTGAACATAATGTTCGCCCTTGCGCAGGTTGACGAAGCCGCCTGTCCTTGCTCCGTCCACAGTCCATAGGATGCCGTCAACCTCGCCGCAGTCAACCAGCGTCATAAGGATTTTCTCCTCCGATGTCGGATTGGCCTTCGAGAGTCGGATCCTCGGGAATCCGGAGCCGGATTTCTCGGTCTTGAGTGTCAGGGATGTCCTGCTGTTCCTGTCGCCGGTGACGGTGATGAGATATTCCTGACCATCCTTCAATAAAGGAATATGCGCCTCGCGGGATGTCAGTCCTGAGAGAGTCTCCGTTCCGGTCCCGCTTCCCTCAGGACACCATTCTACAGTCCAGCTTGAGGAGAGGTCGTCCTTCCAACTCAGAAGGATGTCGTGCTGGAAGACTTCGGACTTGAGGTCGGTGATGCTTCCGGCGCGCTCCGTGACGGACAATTTTACCGAGCCTAAAGTCTCGTCAAGCCTTATTGACGGGATCTCTACCATAGTTTTTCTGCCGTCAGCGGACACAAATCCCGAATTTCCGTCACTGTAGATGGAGGTCACATTCTTACCGCCCGGGAAGAAGCAGTGGTCCGGCAGGTACTGTGGAGAGAAGCCGCCCTTGGAGCCGGGATTGGAGTAGAGGATAGTGTAGTGTTCATTCCCGGCGGTCACGTTCACCGCGTTTCCCATCCAACTGTTTTTCTCGTTCCTGACGTGATAGACAAGAAGTCCCCAGTCGGAACCCTGATCGTAGTAGTCGAGATGCTCTTTCCTGTCCCACTCGTTCTTTCCGGCTCCGCGGCATTCCAAGAGAAAGCAATCTCCTTCGGTCTCGGTTTTGATCAGATAGCCTTTGCCTTCAGTGATGGCCGGCAGGGAATATTCCCCCGTCATCTCCAGCACCTCCGGCTCCGCCCATTCCATCATCCATCTTTCAAGGATGCTGAGCGCCGGGGGAGTGCGGCTGTAGTTGTTATAGGTTCCGTAGGACATCAGCGAGAAGAATCCCGGAAGGTCGCATTCGGTGCTGTTGCCGTTGACTGTGTCGTAGAGGTCCGGCCATCCGAGGATGTGTCCGAATTCGTGGCAGAACGATCCGATCGCCGCGAGGATGTTGTTTTCCTGCATGCCCGGCTCCAGTTCGGAACTGCATGCGTACCCCGGGACAGTGACCCCGTCAAGGGTCAGGCCGCTGAGTCCGCTCCGGTGCGGCCAGATTCCATTGGCGTCGCCTGTGCTTTCCGCCCCTCCTGAGTAGAAGACGAAGAGGTCATGCGCCGTTCCGTTCTCCGCGAACTGGCTGAAATCCACATCGCTGTCGGCAAGACGCGCGGTCTCGGCGACCATCTCTTCCGGTCTGTCTTTGTAGTATGCCCTGTTCTTGGAGAGTTTGTACGGCCCCGCCACCGTGAACTCCGGGTCGAACTGCCCGCCGGAGTTGTCGTGATAGTACTGCCAGACGCTTCCTGTGGCTCCGTTCTTCGTGTAGCTCCGGGAATTCAGAAGGTCGTTGAAAGCTTCGTTGCTCCCTTGGGTGAAAGGCATGTCGGGGTACTCGGCGAGCAAGACCAGCACTTTCTTGTTTCCGACAGGTTTTCAGGAAGTGCCTCCCAAAAGCGGCGGAATGCAATCGTCCGCCACGGAGCGGGTTGACGGTGACCATGCCCGTACGGCTTTAAGCCTTTTCTGAAGGTCGGTCTGGCGCAAAGGCATCAGGTTCTTCCGCAACCCGTCGCCGAGAATCTTGCGCTCGGAATCAGTCAGCCGGCTGACAGGTTTCGCCTTGACGGAAGTCGGAACAAGCTGTCCGTCGTCTCCAAGTCTGGCGAAAGCCCAGTCTCCGTCAGCGTCAGCTGCGAGGGTGTAGCCTTCGTCCGTGGTGACATGATTGCGGAACTCATCCCCGTGGACACGGATCCTGATCGTGTTGCCGTCGCTTTGGGCCACAGTGATGACACCCGGCTTCGCCGGCCCGGCGAACAGCGGGGTTGAGGATTTCGTCGGCAGGAAAGCCAGCAGGCACAGTGACAAGATGAGGTTTGTTCTTCGGGTCATGAGCCAAGTGTTATTACTTGGCGCAATTTCAGAATTTTTCCGGAATTATGCAACACCTTCGCGGCTGTGGCGGGAGTGACCTTATTTTCAGAACGAGAACTTGTAGCCGACGGCGACGGTGGTGGTGGAAGGGTTCTGCCAGGCGTAGGACTTGAGTTTGGTGCCGGCCTTGTTGGTGTCGATCTCAAGTTCGTTGTGGTAGTTGTACATCACCGTGAAGTCAAGACTGTTGCGCTTGTTGAGGTTCCATTCCAGACCGAGGGCTCCGCGGACGCGGTTGACATAGGCGTGCGAGTAACCGATGAACTCGTAGTCAGTCCACGAGTCGGTGGCGGTGTTGTGGGTGGCGCTGCACTTCGGGGCGTTGAAGATGTTGCGCAGCTCAACGTAGGCGTAAGGCTCCACGGTTTTGAAGCCACGGTACTTGGCCATCAGGCGGGACTTCAGGGTCAGAGGGTTGAGAACCTCCTGATAATGATTGATGTCGTAGGACTTGTGGGTGAGCTGGAGTCTCTCCCGAAGAGAAAAGCGCCAGTTGCCCGCATCCACGCTTCCGGTCAGGTTGGCGGAAAGCCTGCGCCGTGGACGGAACTCTCCTGAAGAGTTGGCGTAGTGGCCGATGAAAGTGTACTCAAGGCCGGTTTTCAGAAACTTGTTCAGCTTGTAGGACGCGCCGAGCGAGAACTGGTTCCTCTCGATTCCGGAGAATGAGTCCTTGGAGCGGACCTCGTACTCGGCGTTCAGATGGAACCCTTTCGCGACCTTCCAGTCCAGCTCGGCGGACGCGCGGCCATTGATGTCCTGTGCGGAAACTTCTGAATATGACTGTGCCAGCAGAGCCAGCGCGATTGCGGCGATGGATTTCGGGAATATTTTCATGATGTTCATAAATTCTGGTTTTCAATAAATTGCTTGTTTCTTACGATGGAGCTCACCGATGTGTCGGTACCCGATTCGGTGTTGTAGTAAACCTTGATGTAGGCTGAATCTTTCAAGAAGTCGATGTTGCCGACGGTGATGTCAACAGGCTTGATTCCGCAGCGCTCCTCGATGTCCTTGAAAAGTTCGTCCCGGCGGTCAGGCACGATCAGGTCTATCCGGTCGTACAGAATGATTTTGGAACCGGATTTCCTTAGGCTCCGGCTGCTTTCCAGCACCCAGATAAGGATGATCGACAGGACGTTGGCTGCCACGATCACAAGCAGGTCTCCGGTTCCGAGAGCGAAATGCGGGGTGTTCTCCACGATGCCCGTGACCCTGAACAGAGGCGTGAGACCGTTGACCGCCGCGACCGCTATGATCACGAACAGGTAGGTCATCTCACGGATCGGGACGGTCTCGGTCCGGTAGCGGATCACGCCGAAGATGGCGAAGAGTCCGAGCGTGAGCCCCACGCCGACATCCACCCTGCCCATGGCGTAGAGCAGAAGCAGCATCGCCGAGGAGAATGTCAGGAAGGTGAACACATAGTCTTTCCTGCGGCTTTTCGGATAGTACAGAAGGCAGACTATCACCCAGCAGGACAGCAGGTTGAGGAAGAAGCGCAGTGCAAGTTCCGAAAGGCTCTGCGCCGTGCTCATCACCGGGTCGGAGAGAGCCTGGATCCCAAGAAGCTCGCTTTCGTCTAAAGCGGGCGGAGTAATACCGGATTGTAACATTTGATGTAAAAGTTTTTGTTCAGTTTGTCAATGTTTCTGACTTTCAGATTGAATCTGCCGCTGACCACACTGGAGTCCGTCAAGACGGTGCCCATGCAGTACTTGCTGATTCTGAAAGGCTTGACTCGATGCTTCAGAAAGATTTCCTTCATCTCGCTGCGGAGTCTGCCGTCCTGCTTGAGCTCAATGATCACCGCGGAACCCAGATCGGCCGTGGCCTTTGTCCTCAAATTCCTGAAAGACACCGAGGTGTCGATCGTGAGACGTTCCGTCAGACCTTTGTTGACCAGGGTGATCCGGTTGAATGATGTCTCGACGGACGGGGAAACCTCATCGCCTCGGAAATCGGAATGGGATGCCAGCCAGAGACAGGCGTCAGGATTGTCCCTGAAATCCCAGAAATCAGCAGGAGGCAGTTCCATGCGCTTCTTGCGGGTTCTCGAATGGTTGTTCTTTTTCTTGACCTCAAGGAAGCAAAGCCCCGAGCCGCGATAGACGCGGGTTCTGACCTTCTGCCTGACAAGCTTTCCTCTGCGGTGGTCCGTGAACATCCTCAGGTCCCGGGTGTCGAAATAGATGCTGTCGTAGGCCTGCACCCGTTCTCCGCCGGTCTCGAACGCCATGTAGCCGTGCCTGAGCGCGTCTTCAAGGATTTCCCGCAGCGTCAAGGTGTCGGTGACGAACTTGGTGTCAGTCCGGTTCATCAGCCGGATGGAATCCATCCGCTCCAGCGTGATCGGCTCGAACCGGTCCAGAAGACCGTCGTCAGTCACCGGAGGCCGCGAAGGAATATTCATACACCTTGCAGCGTTTGAGTTTTCCCTTTGAGTCATAGACATATTCAGTCTTCTTGTGGCCGAGTTCGTTGAATTCGAACTTGCGGATGTTGTCGAGCCTGTTCGAGGAGTCGTAGATCAGCACCCGCAGCAGGCTGCCGTCGGGGGAATATTCATACTTCTTGCGCCATTTCTGGCCTTTGCGGTCGTATTCCGCCTCCTCGACCTTTTTCCCATTTTCGTTGTAGATTGTCTGATGGTCAAGCACTTTCTGGTTAGTGCCGGCATCGATGTTCCACTCCTTGACCGTCATGTTGCGTTTGCTTGCCTTGTCCTGCGCAGGCAGCGACAGGGTGCAAAGCGACAGGAGGAAAATCATGAATATCTTCGTTTTCATATTCAATGAATATTATTATTTACTATCTGCCGCCCGGGCCGCCGCCTCCTGGGTTGCCGCCAGGATTATCGCCGCCTCCGCCGGGATTGCTGCCACCACCGCCGGTGCCGCCGTCACCGCTTTGCGCACTCGTCGAGGCTGTCAGGGTCGTGCTTGAGGAAGATGTCTTCAATGTGTAGGAGCTGCCGCTGACAAGGCTCGGGTGCGAGATCACGATTCCGCTGCCGCCCTTTGACGGGGTTGTGAACTCAATCAGAAGGGTGTCACCGTCGTAGAGGGAATAGGAAGTGTTCGCCGTCCAGCTGGTCACGTTGAGCACAGGCTGCGAGATGCTGGCTCCGGACTCGACTCCGCCGAACGCGAGCAACGTGCCTCCGCTGATGTAGAGCTGGTGCCTGTCCTCTGTGTTAGCGTCCAGGGCGACCTCCGGGGAGCCGCAGCCGACGGCGAAGATGTAGCCGTCCTTGACGTACAGGTCTCCGTTGGCGTCCAGGCCGTCGTTGCCGCTGGAGAACGCATAGATCTTTCCTCCGCTGATTGTCATGTTGCCGCCGGAGTTGATGGCGTCGTCGCTTGCCGTGCCGCTGACATTCCCGGCCGTGATAGTGATCGTCCCTTTCGCCTCGATGCCTTCGTGGGACGCGCTGGTCACGTCAACGTCGGCTCCGTCGAAATAGAGATCGCCCTCGAATCTGATTCCCTTGGAGGATTTCGATTCAGAGGAGCTTGAACCGCCCCAAGGATTCTGTGAGGAAGAACTCCCGTAGTTCGCCCCGCTGGCGATGACCTTGACGGTTCCGCCGTTGAAATGACCGTCCCCGTCGCAGGCTATTCCTTTGCTGCCCTTCCCGCTGACGGTCACGCTCAGGCTTCCGCCGTCGATGACGAAGGATTCGTCAGCCTTGATTCCGGCCGCTCCGGTCAACTCTCCGTCCACGGTTCCCGCCGAGCTGGTCGAGACGATGGTGACTTCTCCGTCGCTGAGGGAAAATCCTCCGTCCGTGGAGATACCTTTCTTTCCGGTCGCCGAGGTGTTCACGTTGACTGTCCCTCCGCTGACAGTCACCTTCTCGCTGCCTCTGATTCCGTGTCCGCCCTTCGAGGTGACATTGATCGTGACTCCGTCCTGGATGACCACATAGTTGTCGCTCGTGATTCCGGCCTTGCCGTTCGCCGTGACGGTGAGGCTTCCGTCTCCGCTGAAGATCAGCTGTCCCTCGCTGAAGAATGCTGCCTTCATGTCCTCGTCGGAGGTCTGGTCCGGATAGTCTCCGGAAGAGTTCACCGCGCCGTCGGTGAGGTAGTTCTCGCCGGAGATGATGATTGAAGTGCTTTTGTGGCTTTGGTTGTTGATGGCCGCTCCGTCCGGATTCTTGAGATTCAGACCATTGAGTTCAATCACCTGCTTTACGGAACTGTACAGCTTGAAAAAGCCGTCCGAGGCGGTTCCGCTGAGTTCATAGGTGATGAGAGCCTCTGAAGTGTTGTTGACCGTCACGTCGCATCCGCTGACGGACACGATGCCGGACGGGTCTCCGCTTACGGCCACGCCGTCCTCGGAGTACACGATGCTGATGGTTCCGTCGGTCGTGATGACTTCGTTTTCTGAGGAAGAGTCATCGCTTGACGGATCGTCGATGGTGTCGATCAGATTCCCTGTGCAGGAACCTAATAACAATAGAAATGCAAGATAAGACCGTTTCATATCCTCACGTTTTTATTGGTTTCTGACCGCAAGGTAAGGCATCAATTGTGCCTGTGTGAACTTTTTTCAGCGAACGGGCTGATTTCTTCAGCGAACCGGCGCCGCCAATTCGGAACTATGTTGTAATTTTGCATCGGGATGAAAATGTTCAAAGACTATAAATCGTTGGCGGTGAAGGCCGCTGTCTGGGCTGGAATATTCCTGGTCGAGGCTCTGCCGGCCTGGTGGGAGTCCGCCGGGAATTCCGCGATAGGCTTCCTGTCGCATTATCTGACGACGTCCCTGCTGCCGACGCTTCCTTTTCTGCTGCTGTTCTGCATCCACGATCTGCTTGTCGCCCCTATGCTTGTCCGCGCCAAGCGGGTGGTTCCGTACCTTTTGTGCGTGGCGGCGCTGATGGGTGTGTTCTCGTTCTATGTGCTTGAATCGGAGGATCTTTCTGACGGAAAGCCGGAGCCTATGGAGCGGCAGGGCCAGAATCCGCCTCCGCCGCGGGACTTTCCGGATGACCGGGAGGCGCCGTCCGGGAAAGACCGGCCGGGAGCTCCGCCGGAGATGAATGATCTTGGCGGGGACAATAATGAATATAGGCGGGCGGAGCCTCCTCGCGGCGGACGTGGCAAAAAGCCTGTCGGTGCCGAAGCCAGCAGAATCATCATCGCCCTCATGATGTTGGGAGTCAATCTTGGAGCGAAATACTACGCGAACTACTCCCTTGAGAAAAAGCGTCTGGAGGAGTTGGAAAAGGAGAACCTGCGGTACAGGCTTGAATATCTCCGCTGCCAGATCAACCCGCATTTTTTCATGAACACGCTCAATAACATTCATGCGCTGGTGGATGATTCTCCTGAGAAGGCCAAGGACAGCATCGTGGAACTGTCCCGCCTGATGCGCTACGTCCTGTACGACAGCAACGGCCAGACCGTTCCTCTTTCGAAGGAGGTTGATTTCCTGCGGCACTACCTGTACCTGATGCGTCTGCGTTACACCGACAACGTGAGGATTGAATATTCATTCCCGGAGGATGACGGCGGGGTCCAGGTCCCTCCGCTTCTGATGGCCACCGTCGCGGAGAATGCCTTCAAGCATGGAGTAAGTTATAGGTCGGACAGTCACGTCCGTCTGTCGGTCGCGCTGGAATCCGGCAGAGCCATTTTCCGCTGCGCCAACAGCCTGGGGTCCGAAGAGGATGGGCGGACAGCAGGCGGAATCGGACTCGATAATATTCAGAAAAGGCTCTCGTTGCTCTACGGAGAGGATTTTGTCCTGCACATCGACAAGACTGCCGCCGAGTATGAGGTGCTTATGGTCTTACCTTCAAAACCTGTTTTACTATGTTAAGGGTTATCGCGGTGGATGACGAGCCGTTGGCTCTCGTGCAGATCGGGAAATACATCTCCAAGGTTCCGTTCCTGTCGCTGACGGCGGCCTGCCCGAGCGCCATAGAGGCTCGTAAGGTTCTGGAGGAGAATGAGGTGGATGCCATGTTTCTGGACATCAACATGCCGGATCTTTCCGGAATGGACTTTGTCAGGACCTTGAAGCGTCCGCCGCTGGTGGTCTTCACGACCGCTTATTCCGAATATGCAATAGAGGGTTTCAAGGTGGATGCCGTGGACTATCTGCTGAAGCCGTTCACTTTGGGTGAGTTCATCGCTTCCGCCGAGAAGCTGCGTTCCCGTTTCGAGATGGTTCAGGCCGCAGGGGCCGCTCAGTCGGTGCCGGATGACTTTGTGTTCTTCAAGGCAGACTACAAGATCATCAAGGTCGAGATCTCCGACATAGTTTACATCGAAGGCATGAGCGAGTACCTGAAAATCTACCTCTCCGGCGAGCCGATTCCGAAAGTTGTCCTGATGAGTTTCTCCAAGCTCCTTGAGAAACTTCCGGCCTCCCGTTTCGTCCGTGTCCACCGCTCCTACGTCATAAACCTCGCCAAAGTCACCGAAGTCCGTTCCGGCGTGATCCTGATGGCCGGCGGCAAGACCATCCCTATCGGCGACAGCTATCGCTCCACCCTGATGAACATGCTGTAACCCCTCGGAGGTTGCTACGAAGTGCCTGCGGTGAATGGAACTAACAGAGGCGGTCTGCAAGAATCGCTATCGAAGCCTTGAAAGTATGATCGGAGCGAAGCGACGCAAGGGGTTTGGGGAGAACGCTCCCCAATGCCCCGCCGGGGCTGTCACGAAGTGACAGGGGGTGGAGCTAACAGAGGCGGACTGCAATTTTTGCAGTCCGCCTCTGTTAGCTCCTCAAGCAGGACTTGAACCTGCGACCCCCTGATTAACAGTCAGGTGCTCTAACCAACTGAGCTATTGAGGAATTTTCAACCCTCAAAAGGAGGTTGCCCTTTCGGGAGT
The DNA here is from genome assembly GCA_963639865.1 of bacterium. Taxonomy (GTDB): domain Bacteria; phylum Bacteroidota; class Bacteroidia; order Bacteroidales; family UBA932; genus Cryptobacteroides. Next base: position 34,537 of record CAVHWO010000027.1, read on the forward strand.
GCAAAGGTACAATAAAAACTGATTAATGCAAATTTTTTTTGCGGTTTTTTATGTACCTTTGTAGGGATTTTCAGAGTAGGGAAATGAACATAGACTTGTTTTCAGAGATGGTCAGGGATCTGATCCTTGACAATGACGAGGTTGTGTTGCCTGGCTTGGGGACGTTCGTCTCCGAGGTAATGCCCTCGACTTTCTCTGACAAGGGCTACACGATCAATCCTCCCTACCGCAGGCTGTCTTTCAGGCAGCGGTGGGCGGAGGATGACCGGATGCTGGCGGAGTTCTACTCCGCTGCGAACGGAACTGATCCGGAGACTTCCGGAAAGATTCTGTCAGAGTTCATCTCAGGCCTGAGAAACACTCTTCAGACCAAGAAAATGGTGGTATTTCCGGGGCTTGGGCGTCTGCGCGCCACCAGGGAGAACACTTTTTTCTTTATCGCTGACGAGGATCTGGACATCTATCCTTACGGGGTAGGGCTGGAGCCGGTCTCCCTTAAGACACACGAAGAGACTCCCGATGAGGTGGCACGAGGCGTGGCGGAGTTTCGGAAACTGGTGGCGGATGCGACGCCTGTCAAGGAATCGGCGGCATCGGTCACCGAGCTTGTCGAGGTGACTGACGGTGAGGGCTCCGTTTCCGAAGTCTTAGGCGCCGCGGCGGACAAAACCTGTACCGGTGAAAAGGATGCGGAGGCTGACAGAACAGATGTCGGGGCGGATAAGAATAAAAAAGAGGTAAGGCGCAAGGCGAAGAACCGTGGTTGGAGGCTGGCTCTTATCATGGTGGCGGGCATCATAGGTTTGGCGCTGGGGGTTCTCGGGATATTCCTGCTTCTCGCCAACGTCGCCCCGGACTTCATCGATTCCATCCTCTACACTCCCGATGAACTGAGGATCATAAACCATTAGGGCTATGGAAAAGGTCAACGTCACGGACAACAGGTTCAGCACTGACATAACGGTCCCGTGTTACGACACGGACGCTTCGTTCCATCTGAAGCCGGCCGCATTCATGGATCACGCCCAGGAGATGGCGTATCTGGCCGCGGGTGCCCTGCATTTCGGCTACGAGGATCTTCAGAAACATCACACCGCATGGGTGCTTTCAAGGATGCGGATTGATTTCCCGAACCTGCCGATGTGGGCGGACGAGACAACCCTCTACACCTGGCACAAAGGCCTTGACGGACTGTTTTTTCTGCGTGATTTCGAACTCCGCCGGCAGGGAGATGCCGATTTCCGGGACAAATCAAAAGTGCTGGTGGCGTGCACGTCTTCGTGGATAGTGATGAACGTGGAAACCAGAAGACTTGTACGTAGCGACGAGGTTCTGAATATGGTTCCGGCGACCACCCAGTGTTTCGACAACGCCATCCTGACCCCTTGCGGGAAGGTGGTGATGCCAAAGAATATCCCCGCGGAGGAGGTCGGATGCCACAAGGCGGCGTATTCTGACATCGATGTCCTCGGACACACCAACAACGCCCGCTATGTGGTCTGGGCGATGGACAGCATCGACTACGGCGAAGTGGCCGGAAACCGCGTCAGGAGCATCAGTGTCAACTTCATCAAGGAGACAAAGCCGGGAGAGGTCGTGAGAATATTCAGAAGCGTAGAAGAGAGTGACGGACACAGGACATATTTCATAGAAGGTATAGTTGAAGATAAACCGTGCTTCTGCGCGCGGATAGATTTTTAGTTAGTTAGATATGCGAGATTTGTTTCTTGGGACGGGAATCGCCCATTCGATTCTGGTTTTCGCGGTAGTGGTAGCGACCGGGCTGTATCTTGGAAAATTCAAGATCAAAGGTGTTTCCATCGGATCCACCTGGATTCTGTTTGTCGCCATTCTTCTGAGCCATTTCGGCCTCAGGGTCGATCCCACGGTGCTCAGCTTCATGAAGGACTTCGGCCTGATCCTGTTCGTGTTCTCGATCGGTCTTCAGGTAGGTCCCGGATTCTTCCATTCGTTCAAGAAGGGCGGCCTGCAGCTGAATCTGCTTGCCGTCGCGCTGGTGCTGCTTGCAGTAGGTGTGACAGTGGCGATCCATCTCGTCACGGGGGAGGATCTCAAGACGATGGTCGGCGTGATGTCCGGAGCCGTGACAAACACGCCGGGACTTGGCGCCGCGCAGCAGACGATGGCCGACTCGATGCGGGGCGGAAACTGCCTTGCGTCCGACATCGCTTCCGCGACTTCCGGACTTGCTTCGGCCTATGCGGTGGCCTATCCGTTGGGCGTGTTGCTCGTGATAGGTCTTATCATGCTCTTCAAGGCCATGTTCAAAGTTGATCTTGACAAGGAGAAGGATGAGCTGGACAATGCCGACGGCAACGATGACGTGGCTCGGCGTGTGCACTGCGAGGTAGAGAATCCGGCTATTTTTGGACTCACGATAAAGGAGGCTACAAGGGATCTGGACAATTCCATCGTGATCTCGCGCATTCTCCGGGACGGGGTCATGTCCATTCCAAAACAGGACACCGTCCTTCAGAAAGGGGACAAGCTTCTGATCGTCACATCCCAGAATAATGTGGACTCCGTCAGGATCACTTTCGGGGAGGAGGTCCCGATGCACCTTCAGGATTGGGAGCAGATCGACACCAAGATGGTCAACAGGAAGATCACCGTCACAAAGTCCTCATTGACAGGAGTCACGCTCCGCACCCTTAACATCAGAGCCAACTACGGAGTCAGTGTCACCCGTGTCATAAGAGCCGGCGTGGGACTTGTGGCGAGACCTAACCTCATTCTCCAGATGGGGGATGTGTTGAGGGTCGTGGGACCTGAGATGGGGATAGCGGAGGTCGCAGGTCTCGTTGGCAACCAGACCTCTACCCTGAACCGCCCGAACCTCATCCCGATTTTCTTCGGAATAGCCGTCGGAGTCATATTCGGCTCCATCCCTATCTCCATCCCGGGCATTCCTCAGCCTATCAAGCTGGGACTCGCCGGCGGCCCGCTCATCATCGCGATCCTGCTCGGCTATTTCGGGCCGAAGTGGAAGATTACGACCTACACGACCCAGAGCGCGAACCTGATGGTCAGGGAGATGGGAATCTCCTTCTTCATGGCCGCCGTCGGCCTGGGAGCCGGACAGAACTTCGTAAGTTCCATTCTGGGCGGAGGTTACTGGTGGATTCTCTATGGCACTCTCATCACATTCATTCCTGTCTGCACGATCGGACTTGTCGCAAGGTACGTCTGCAAGCTTAACTTCTACCAGATCTGCGGCTTGATCTCAGGCGGCACCACCGACCCGGCTGTCCTGGCATTCACCCAGGGGGCTTACGGAACGGATTATCCTTCCGTGAACTATGCCACCGTCTATCCTTTGTCAATGTTCATGAGGGTGCTTGTGGCCCAGCTGCTGATCCTTTTGGCGATAGCGTGACGTTATGTTTGATCTGACCTACCCGGTTTCTCCGGCTCCGCTCCTGCCGTTGCCTTCGGCCGACAAACCCGGAGACCGCCCGCGCCCGACAGGGGAGATGGTTCCTGTCGTGGAGGAGAACGGCCTTGTCATCGGGCAGGCCACAAGGCAGTCTGTGCACGATGGCTCGAAATTGACGCATCCGGTGATCCATCTTCACATCATCAACAGAGAGGGATGCCTGTACATCCAGAAGCGCTCGATGAAGAAGGATCTTCTTCCGGGGTTGTGGGACACTGCGGTGGGAGGTCATGTGGATTACGGCGAGACGCTGGAGGAGGCGCTTTATAGGGAAGCCTTGGAGGAACTGGGACTCAGAGACTTCAATCCGATATTCCTGAAATCCTACATCTGGGAGTCCGCGCGTGAGAAGGAACTTGTGAATGTCTTCGCCACGGTGGGAGGCTTTGCCCTGAACCCGGACAATGACGAGGTCACGGAAGGGTGCTACCGGGACATGTCCGAGATTGAGTCGAATCTCGGGAAGGGGCTGTTCACCCCGAATTTTGAGCAGGAATTCAGATCTGTCAAGGACACTTTACTCGCATTACTATGATGGACAATCAAATCGACAAATTCATCAAGGATCAGCTTTCGGTCTGGCCTTTGGCTGCGGAGAATTACCGCAACCTCAAGAAAGTGGAGACCAAGCGTTTTGACGTTGGCGGTCTGGATGTGACCGTGCAGCACAACCCGTGCAGGAAGATCTCTTCCGAGGCTGCGTTGGACAGGAAATCCCTCAATGAGAGGCCGTGTTTCCTCTGTCCGGAGAACCGTCCCGTGGAGCAGACGCACATCGAGTTCGAGGGCCGTAAGGGGCGCAAGTACCGTGTCACGCTGAATCCGTACCCGATTTTCCCGTCCCATCTGGTGATCTCAAGTTCCGATCACACTCCCCAGTCGATCTGGCACCGCTACCAGGACCTTCTTGACTTCGTCATGGAGCATGATGAATATCTCGGATTCTACAACGGCCCGGCAAGCGGTGCCTCGGCGCCGGACCACATGCATTTCCAAGCCTGTCCGCAAGGGCTGATGCCGCTCCAGGACAGAGTGGACGCCCTGTTGGCGGCCGGTGATGGCAAGACCCTCGAATACCTTACGAATGTCAAGGAAGCCAAGCTCTTCCATTTAAATGAATATGCCTTCGGGGTTTTCGTCCTTTGCGGCGGCACGGCCAAGTCCGTGGCGAAGCTTTTCTACCGGCTTCTGGACTGCGCCCCAGTCCCTGAGGATTCTGACGAGCCGAAACTCAATCTGTTCGCCTGGATGCATGAGGGGGAGTACCGCTCCATTGTCGTGTTCAGGGAGAAGCACCGTCCGCACAACTATCTTTCGACCGGGGAGGATCATCTGGCGATGAGTCCCGGATGCGCTGATCTGGGCGGGGTGTTCGTGGCTCCGAGGCAAGAGGACTATGACAAGCTTGACTCCGCGCTCCTTACCTCTGTCGTCCGTGAGATCACCGTCAGTGAGGAGACCGAGAAAGGCATCCTCTGGAGACTGACCAGATCCCAGAGCAGGCTGGAGGTCGGCATCATGTCCGGCGGGGAGATCGAGTTCGAGATCATCTCGGACGGGGCCGGCCGGCAGAAAGTGGAGTACTCGCATGGTCGCATCTCCTACAACGGAGCGCTTTACGATGAGCTGGTCTTCGAGGCGCAGACCGAGGCCACGATGTTCGCCGAGCCGTCATTCATCCTCTACGGGGTGACCATCGGAGTGGATTTCCATTGGGAGCGCAAGGTGACGCAGAAGTTCGCCGGTACGCTCAAGTTCATCGTGGACGGAGACAAGGTCACGGCCGTGAACATCATCGGTGTTGAGGATTATCTCCTGAGCGTCATCTCCTCCGAGATGAAGGCTTCCGCAGGATTGGAGTTTCTCAAGGCCCATGCGGTCATCTCCCGGTCCTGGGTCATGGCTCAGGTGGAACACCGCAGGAATCCGTCGCTTCGGCAGGCTGAAACGGCCGAGGTCACTTCGACAGGCTCGGTGTCCAAGGACGATGAGTACATCAAATGGTTCGACCATGACGACCACACACTCTTCGATGTCTGCGCCGATGACCACTGCCAGCGCTACCAAGGCCTTACGATGGCGGTTGGCGAGACTGTCCGCAAGGCCATAGACCAGACCTGGGGACTCGTGCTCACCTCTGAAGGGCAGATCTGCGACGCCCGCTTCTCAAAATGCTGCGGCGGCCGCATGGAACTCTTCAGCACCTGCTGGGAAGACAGGGACTATCCTTACCTCCGGCCGCTTCCGGACACTCCGGACAGCAAGGAGGGTGGCGACGTGTTCTGCGACACGAAGGACGAAAAGATCCTCTCGCAGGTGCTCAACGACTACGATCTGGAGACCCGGGACTTCTACAGATGGACCGTTGAATATTCAAGAGCGGATGTCTCCGACCTTGTCCGTCGCCGCTCCGGGATTGATTTCGGCACAATCAGGGATCTTGTCCCGATAGAGAGGGGCCCTTCCGGGAGACTGAAACGGCTGAAGGTCATCGGCGACAGGAGGACGATGACCATCGGCAAGGAGTTGATCATCCGCCGCTGGCTGTCCGACTCCCACCTGAAGAGTTCCGCCTTTGAGGTGAGATGGGCCGGCGACAAGCTGGTTCTCGACGGAGCCGGATGGGGCCACGGTGTAGGTCTCTGCCAGATCGGCGCCGCCGTGATGGCCAGCCGCGGCTACACGTTCGACCGGATCCTCCTGCACTACTACCCGTCAAGCACGTTGGAAAGAAGATAATATAACATAACCGACACATAATGAGTGATTTCACCAAACGTAACCCTTGGATGTGGATTCCGACCCTCTACTTTGTGGAGGGCATCCCATATTTCTTGGTCAACAATGTCTCCGTCCTGATGTTCGCCAAGATGGGCGTTCCGAACGGGCAGATGGCGCTTTTCACCTCGCTTCTTTACCTTCCGTGGACGCTCAAGTTCCTCTGGAGCCCGTTCGTGGACATCATCAGGACGAAGAGGTGGTGGATCATCACGATGCAGATCATCATGTCCGTCGCCTTTGTCCTCCAGGCTCTCACGATGCCTCATCCGTCCGCTGAGTCGATCGCGGCGGGAAGCACGCCGATGGGCCTGTTCTCGTTCACGCTCATCCTCTTCGTGTTCGCGGCCTTCGCCTCGGCGACCCACGACATCGCGGCGGACGGCTTCTACATGCTGGCGCAGAGCCAGAGCAGTCAGGCGGCCTTCGTGGGAGTCCGCAGCACGTTCTACAGGCTTGCCAACGTGTTCGGCAACGGTGTGATAGTGGCCGTGGCCGGACTGCTTGAGACCAGGACAGGAAACATTCCGCTGTCATGGCAGCTGACCATCGGCGGCTCCGGAGTGCTGCTTACGGCCCTGACGCTCTATCACACGTTCGCGATTCCGAGGCCTGAGTCGGATGTCCCTGACATTAAACCTGACATTCAGGAAGGTTCAGGCGGCAGGGTCGCTGAGATCCTCGTCGGCTTCGGCCGCACCGTCACGACCTATTTCAGGAAACCGGGAGTCTGGCTCGCGATCATATTCATGCTTTGCTACCGTCTTCCGGAGGCTTTCCTCATCAAGATGTGCACCCCGTTCCTTGTGGCGGCCAGAGATGCCGGCGGACTTGGGATGCAGACCGCGGAGGTGGGAGTCGCCTATGGGACGCTCGGTGTGATATTCCTGCTTCTCGGCGGCATTCTCGGGGGGCTTCTCGCTTCCCGCCTGGGTTTGAAAAAGTCCATCTGGATCATGGCCGCATTCATGACGCTGCCTTGCCTGTCGTTCGTCTATCTCGCTGTGGCGCAGCCTGAAAGCTTTGCCGTCATCTGCACCTGCATCGCCGTCGAGCAGTTCGGCTACGGCTTCGGATTCACAGCCTACATGCTCTACATGATGTACTTCTCCGAAGGGGAGTTCAAGACCTCGCACTACGCTTTCTGCACCTGCTTCATGGCTCTGAGCATGATGATCCCGGGAATGTTCGCCGGTTTCCTGCAGGAATACCTCGGCTACAGGGGCTTCTTCTGGATGGTGATTGTCTGCTGCATAGCGACCGTCGCCGTCACCTTCCTTGCGGACCGCAGGATCGATCCCGAATATGGAAAGAAATGATAATCAATGAATATATGAACCAAGTCATAAGAATATTCTCAGTCCTGCTTTCGGCCGCAGTCATGTCGGTCACCATCTGCCAGGCGGCTGAGAAGCAGGTTGTACGCACCGGGATCGAAGTCCTTGAAAGCCGTGGCTTCGAGGGGCTTGTGGGCAGGAATGTCGGACTTGTGACCAATCCGAGCGGAGTGGATCACAACCTCCGCTCCACCATCGACATCCTTCATGAGGCTCCCGGAGTTAATCTCAAGGCGCTTTTCGCTCCCGAGCATGGAGTCCGCGGCGATGCCTACGCCGGTTCCCATGTGGAGGATTTCAAGGACGCCAGAACCGGAATCCCGGTCTATTCCGTCTATGGGGCCAACCGCAAGCCAAGCAAGGAGATGCTCGAAGGTCTGGACATTGTCGTCTATGACATCCAGGATGTCGGGAGCCGCTCCTACACGTTCATCAGCACTCTCGGCCTGGTGATGAGGGCCTGCGCCGAGAACAACATCGAAGTGATGGTTCTTGACAGGCCTAACCCGTTGGGCGGCAACAAGGTGGAGGGGTGTCTGGTAGAACCTGGCTTCCACTCTTTCGTCAGCGAGTTCAAGATCCCTTACATCTATGGTCTCACGGTCGGCGAGCTTGCCATCCTTCTGAACGAGGAAGGCCTTAACCGCGGCGAGAAAGGAAATGAGGCTCCGCTGAAATGCCGGCTTTCCGTCATCCCGATGGAAGGGTGGCGCAGGAATATGCTCTATCAGGACACGGACCTCCCTTGGGTTCTTCCGTCACCGAACATTCCTTATCCCCAGTCCGCCGTGAACTATCCGTCCTCAGGCATCGCCGGCGAGTTTCAGGGGTACCTCAACATCGGCATCGGCTACACCCTTCCGTTTGAGGTCTTCGCCGCGGAGTGGATTGACGCCGACGCCTTGAAGGCCCGTCTGGACAGTTACGCCCTTCCCGGAGTGGCTTTCAGGACAATTCACTTCAAGCCGTTCTCGGGCAGTCTCAAGGGAAAGCTCATCCACGGAGTCCAGTTCCACTACACGGACTATGAGGCGGCCTGCTGCACTCTCACCCAGTTCTATGTGATGCAGGCGGTGAACGAGCTTTATCCGGACAGGAATCCGTTCGCCCTTCCAGGCGGACGCAACAGCATGTTCGACAAGGTCTGCGGTACGGATTATGTGAGGACGACATTTGCGAGGCGCCTCAAGGTGGAGGACATCGCGGACTATTGGTTCAAGGATGTCGAGGCGTTCAGGAACCTTTCCCGAAAGTATTGGTTATATAATTAACTGTCAATGGACAAGCTTCGCTCTTTATTTGAAACTTACACCGGCCGGAAGGTCAGGGAGTCGGAGGAACTGAACTCTTCCGGAAGCAACAGGAGGTATTTCCGGCTTAGGGGCGGGGATGTCTCGATCATAGGGGTCATCGGAACAAGCCGTGAGGAGAACAACGCATTCATCAGCCTCAGCTCGCATTTCCTCGGGAAGGGAATAAAGGTTCCCAAGGTGTTCGCCGTCAGTGAGGACGGGATGCGCTACATTCAGGAGGATCTCGGAGATGACCAGCTCTACAAGGTGGTCACCCGGGGACGCGAGAGCGGTGAGTACAGCTCCTTCGAGTGCCGGCTTCTGTGCCGCGCGATGGAGATGCTCCCGAAAATGCAGTTCAAGGGGGCCGAAGGGCTGGACTGGTCGGTCTGCTATCCTGAACCCGAGTTCAACGAGCGGATGATCCTCTTTGATCTGAACTATTTCAAGTACTGCTTCCTGAAGGCTACCGGTCTGGAATTCAACGAGGTGAGGCTTCAGGATGATTTCGAGAGACTTAAGGCCGATCTCATGTGTGACATGGGTGACACTTTCATGTACAGGGACTTTCAGGCAAGAAATGTGATGATGAAGGACGGGGAGCCGTACTTCATTGATTTTCAAGGAGGACGGCGAGGCCCTATTTACTATGACGTAGCGTCTTTCGTCTGGCAGGCCCGTTCGCGCTACCCCGAGAACCTGCGCAAGGAGATGGTGCAGACCTATCTGCGCGCGCTGAAAGGTTACACGGATGTGGACGAGGTGCATTTTGGCGAAAGGCTCAGGCTGTTCATCCTGTTCAGAACTCTCCAGGTGCTTGGGGCGTACGGTTTCAGGGGGTATTTCGAGAAGAAACCGCATTTCCTCGCGAGCGTTCCTTATGCCTTGGGCAACCTGCGGCGCCTTCTCCAGAAACCGTTCGTGGACTATCCTTACCTGAACGGGATTCTCACCAAACTCACCACGATGTCCCAGTTTAACAATATCGCTGAGGATAAACGGCTGGAAGTCAGAGTGTTCAGCTTCGCCTACAAGAAGGGGATCCCTGTTGACACAACCGGCAACGGCGGAGGCTACGTCTTTGACTGCCGGGCAATCAATAATCCGGGCAAGTACGAGCATTACCGGCAGTTCACAGGTCTGGACAATGAAGTCATCAAGTTCCTGGAGGACGACGGCGGTGTGGCGAAGTTCCTGGACAATGTTTACGATCTTGTTGACAATCATGTCAAATGCTTTATAGAGAGGAAATTCACCCATCTCCAGGTCTGCTTCGGCTGCACCGGCGGACAGCACCGTTCGGTTTACTGTGCGGAACATCTCGCCCGGCATCTGGCCGACAGGTTCGACATCAAGATCTCAGTTTCCCACAGGGAACTTGACATAGAGAAAATCCTGTAGATGAAGGCGATGATTTTCGCGGCCGGTCTCGGGACGAGGCTCAGGCCGATCACGGACACTTTGCCCAAGGCCCTTGTGCCGATCGCGGGGAAGCCTCTCCTGTACCATGTCGTGTCAAAGCTCAAGGCGGCGGGAATCTCGGACTTCGTGATAAACGTCCACCATCTCGCCGACTCGATCATCGGCTATACGCATGAGCAGAATGATTTCGGCGTCAATGTACGCTTCTCCGACGAGAGGGATCTTCTGCGTGAGACAGGCGGAGGGATCAAGTTCGCCCGTCCGCTGCTGGAAGGCGGTCCGTTTATAGTCCACAATGTTGACATCCTTTCCGATCTTGATGTGGACTGGTTCATCTCACAGGCCAGACCTGACGCTCTTTCAAACATCCTTGTCAGCGACAGGAAGACACAGAGGTATTTCCTCTTCGACGATGACATGAGGCTGGCCGGCTGGACGAATCTTGCCACAGGGGAGGTAAGAAGCCCTTACGGGGACATTGATCCGGCGAGGTTCCGGAAATATGCCTTCGCGGGCGTTCACTGTGTCTCTGACGGCATATTCAAAGTCTTTGACGAGGATGGCTGGGGCGACCGCTTCTCCATAACGGACTTTTACGTCCGGGAATGTGACAGGCATCCGGTCTATGGGATCGTGCCTCCGGAGCTGCGTCTGATTGACGTAGGGAAGATCGAGACTCTCTCCGAGGCGGAGGAATTTGTAAGAGACACACTTAAAAACAACTGATTCATATTATGGCGAAAAGTAAATTCTGGTCCGAGTTCAAGGACTTTGCGATGAAAGGCAATGTGGTGGATCTGGCTGTCGGTGTTGTTGTCGGCGGCGCTTTCGGCAAGATCGTCACCTCTCTGGTAAACGATGTCATCATGCCGAGCGTCGGTGTGCTGATCGGCGGCTTTGATTTCACCAACCTTAAACTTGTTCTCCACAAGGCTGTGATGGACGGATCCGAGGTCGTGAAGCCGGCGGTCACGCTGAACTATGGCAATTTCATTCAGGAGACCGTGAACTTCCTCATCATCGCATTCAGTATATTCCTGGCCATCAAGGGACTTGCGAAGTTGCAGAGAAAGAAGGAAGAGGCTCCGGCCGCCCCTGCGGCACCGGCTCCTAAACCTGATGATGTGGTTCTGCTTGAGGAGATCCGGGATCTTTTGAAGAACCGGAAGTGACCTTTCTGAATATCCTGAATCCTGTCACCGCCACGGCCACGCTCATCAGCGGGCTGATCAGATTGAAGAAGCAATAGGGCAGGTAGGTCAAGGTCGGCACGCTCAGGATTGTCGCCTGGGTCATTCCGCAGCTGCTCCACGGGTAGAGGGGAGAGGTGACGGTCGCGGAATCCTCCACTGCGCGGCTCAGGAGCCTGTTCTCGTAGCCACCTTTCTCGTAGATGTCCTTGAACAGGCTGGAGGTCAGGATGATGGCCAGATACTGATCGGACACGATGCCGTTCAGTGCGGTTCCGGTCGCCACGGTGGAGGTCACGAGGCTTACCCTGCGTCTGGTCATCGGCAGGAGCATCGAGGCCAGATGGCGCAGCATTCCGCTTGCGTTCATGGCAGCCCCGAAGCACATCGCGCAGATGATGAGATAGACGGTGTTCAGCATTCCGAGCATCCCTTTCGACGCCACAAGCTGGTTGACCTCAGGGTTGCCGGTCTCGACGGAGACGGAGTTGTAGATGGTCTCGATCGTGCCGGTGAACAGGATCTTGGCCGGAGTCCCTGAACCGGAGACACTCTCGCCGATCTCCCTGATGATGTCCGGTTGGAAGACCAGGGCCGCCGCAGCTGCCAGCACGGTTGACAGGGCGAGGACGATGAGCGCCGGCATCTTGCGGACTATCATTATCGCCGTAAGGGTGGGGACAACCATCAGCCACGGGGTGATGTTGAACTTGGCGCCCAGCACGCCGGTATATTCATCAATCAACGCTGCGTCGTCACCGGTGTGCGAAAGGCCGAGGACAAGGAATATGGTCAGGGTTATCACGAGGGACGGCACGGTTGTGTACATCAGGTAGCGGATGTGCGTGAACATCGGCACCTTGCTCATGGAAGACGCCAGCACCGTGGTGTCGGACAGGGGAGAGATCTTGTCTCCGAAATACGCTCCCGAGATGATCGCTCCTGCAATCATCCCGTCGCTGAATCCCTCCGCCTTGCCTATTCCCAGAAGCGCGACCCCGATTGTGGCTATGGTGGTCCACGAGCTGCCTGTCATGACGGAGACCAGGGCGCAGATCACGCAGGCGGTCAGCAGGAAGATTTTCGGGCTGATGACCTTGACCCCGTAGTAGATGAATGTCGGCACGATGCCGCTCATCGTCCAGGTTCCGGAGATCGCTCCGATCAGGAACAGGATCACGATCGCCGTGGTGACATCCCCGATGTTGCTTTTGATCGCGTCCTCGAAATCCTGCCAGGGCACCTTGAACAGCCACATCGCCAGCCAGATCGCCACTCCGGCGGAGAAAAGCAGTGCAACCTGGCTGGCGCCGAGGATCGCATCGCTGCCGAAGATGCTGATGTTCAGTGCTAAAAGCAGAATTAGGATGAGAATAGGAATCAAGGAGATTCCCACTCTGTACAGGGTGATCCTCTTCATCGCGTCAAGTCCGTTTGTCTCGTCTTCCAAAAACAGGGCGCAAGTTAAATTTTTTTTCGCATTTTTACGCAAGAATTTCCGGGTAAAGGATTTGGTTGGTTGGAAATGAACATTAAAAAATATTGAACAGATGAAAAATTTCAGAATCACTTTGGCCATCGCCGCGGTAGCGGCTGCCATGACCGCATCGTTGTCGTCCTGCTCAAAGCTTGATGACAACAACATTGATGATGCCCCCTATTGGGGTCCCAACGCTCTTGTCACCATAAAGGCGACCGATTCCGGAGCGAGCTATTTTCAGGTGGATGAGAATACGACCCTTGAGCCTCAGGGATGGACCAATCCTTACAAGCGTGAGGTAAGGGCGCTGCTCAGGTACTCGGAGACCTCGGAGGCCAGCGATCTCTTCTCCAAGAAGGTGAAGGTCGAGTGGATCGACTCGGTGCGCACAAAGAGCGCCGTGGCCTACGATGACGAGTTCAAGAAGGGGAACAATGTCGCGGTTGCCTTGTATAACGATTGGATCACCTGCTGCGAGGATGGCTATCTCACCCTTCACTTCGGCGCCTGGTTCGGGCGGGACAGCAAGATCGTCCATTATATGGATCTTGCTGTTGATCCGGAGACGCATGATCTTTACCTCAAGCATGACAATAATGGCGACAACGGCAATGTCGCATGGGGCGAGGGAGTCATCGCCTTCAAGATTGATGACCTGCTCGGGGGTGTCAAGGACGGACAGGAACTGACATTGCACTGGAAAAACAGTAACGGGGATGAGTCCGCGAAGGTCAAGTACAGCTCCCGGTTCGCCCTTCAGAAGAAATAATTGATGGGGACACTGCCGGGAGACACGGAGAAGACCCTTGTCGAACAGGCAAGGAATGGTGACCGGACCGCGATGCGGCAGATCTACGACTGCTACTCAAGGTATCTTGCGGCCACCTGTTCCCGTTATCTGTCTGACAGCGGTGATCTGCGGGACGTCCTGCAGGACAGTTTCGTGAAGATCTTCTCATCCCTCGGCAGGTTCGACTATAGAGGCGAGGGCTCCCTGAAGGCATGGATGCGCCAGATTTCCGTCAACGAGGCTTTGAAGCTGCTTCGCAAGCGTAAGAGGACGGACACTGTCGAGTACAAATGGGATCTGCCGGACAAGGAGGAGGAAGAGGATCCGGATGTCGGGACCATACCCCCGGATGTGATCCAGAAGATGATCCGGGCGTTGCCGGAGGGTTACAGGACAGTGCTTAACCTCTATGTCTTCGAGGAAAGAAGCCACAAGGAGATCGCCGGCCTGCTCGGAATCACTGAGAGTACATCGGCCTCGCAGCTTCACAGGGCGAGAGCCATTCTGGCACGGCAGATTAAAGAATATAAAAGACTACACGATGGAAGATAACGATTGGCTGAAAAGCGTGCGGAATAAGTTGGAAGACTATGGGGAACCCGCTCCGGACGGATTGTGGGAGGACATAGAGTCTTCTCTCCCGCCGGAGAGAAGGGGCGCCGTGATCCTGCGGCCTTTGGCGTGGCGATCCGTCGCTGCCGCCGCGGCGGTCGCATTGGGCGTTTTCGCCGGCCTTCGTGTCTTTGACTCCGGCCGCATGGAGCCGCATGACAGTCAGCAGGGGATTCTGGCCTCCGGTCAGCGTTCTTCAGTCATTTCAGACGGGGGGCCGGATTCTTCTGTGGATGTCGTGGAGCCTTCCGGCGAGCCTGTCCTGCTTGCGGACAATCATGTGTCCGGACGTCCCGTACAGACCGGATCCGCTCGGAACGAAACTCCGGACATGGTCATCACATCCTTTGAAAATGTGGAGCCTCCGGTTCCTGCGGAGCCTTCCGTTATGGACACGGAGGAGAAAGCGGTTGTGACTGAACCTGTGGCTGAACCGGAGAAATCTGCGGAGGAAGTCAAGCCGTCAGTCACTGATTACGGGGATGAGGACTGGTCCGACTATCTTTCAGCCAGCAATGACGACGTGAAGACCGCAGGAGGAGCTGCCGTTCTGGACGTGTCGTTCTCCGGTGCACCGACGGGCTTCAGTAACGAGGATCTCTATGATCTCAGGATGTTCTATCACGGTTCCTGCCCGCCGTCGTCCAACGGCCTGATCACGGACGGAGGCGATTGTCCGGTAGGCGGTTCACAATTCCAGACAAGAGCGCTGGCCACGGCCACCGTCGGGGACGAGGCTCCGACCGCAGTCTCCCGTTCCGATCACAAGCGTCCGGTCAGACTTGCCTTGACCGCAAGTTATCCTGTCTGCAAGACTTTAAGCGTGGAGACAGGGTTGGCTTATACCACCCTTCGCAGCACTTTCTCCAATGAGCTTGGCGGTACTGTCACTCAAACGGAACAGACATTGAGGTACTTGGGCGTTCCGTTGAACGTCACGGCCTCGGTCTATGGCTCGAAATGGTTCTCTCTCTATCTCAGCGGAGGCGGCATGGCCGAAAAATGCCTGTCCGGCAAGTCCGTCACGACTGACAGGCTTTATGGCGAGAGACAGGGTGACGATGTCAGGAAGAATCTTGATGCCAAGCCGTTGCTCTGGTCGCTGAACGCGTCCGCCGGTCTGCAGGTCAATCTTTCCGGAAACGCTGGACTCTATGTGGAACCAGGCGTCAGCTACCATTTTGATGACGGGTCCGATGTCCGGACAATCTACAAGGAACATCCCCTGGACTTCATGCTGACTTTCGGAGTCCGTTTTTCCCTGAAGTGACACAGCTTTGATAAAGTTTTGATTTGGAGAGACTTGCCTGGCCATGGGCGGGTCTCTCCTTTGTTTTCCTCGTACGGATGTCTGATGCGATTGAATTCTTTCGCAGGTTTTCAAGAGAAAATATGCAGGAATATGGTATAACGTTGAAAAATTATACATATATTTGCATCGCTTTTGAATAAATATGCTTTTTTTTACAATGAAAGGTAAACAGGAAAGGCAAAGGATAATCAGGGAGGTTGTGAAGGAGAACCGGGTGTCCAATCAGGAGGAGCTTTCGGCTCTTCTGGCGGAACGTGGACTGAGTGTGGCTCAGGCTACTCTCTCCAGGGACATCCGTGAGCTTCAGATCACCAAGATCCACGACGGCTTCGGCTACAGCTACAGTCTTCCCCGGCCTGGGATGCTGCGTGAGGCGCTTCGCGGGTCAGCCATGTCTTCCGACAGCATCGACAGTCTGGAGTTCTCCGGTTCGATGGCCGTGATCAAGACGCGTCCTGGTCATGCCGGGATGATCGCCTCCGTCATCGACGAGGCTCATCTTCCGGAAGTCATGGGGACTTTGGCGGGAGACGACACGATTCTGCTTGTGCTGAGGGAGGGCTTCCCGCACGATGATGTGGTCTCCTCGCTTGTCGGAATATTCAAAGACATTGACAACAAAAGAGTTAATTAAACAAACGAACTTTACAGAAGATGATGCGGGATGAATTGACTGTTGAGGTCGCTTCGGAGAAGCACCTCATTTACGTCGATGAGATTCTAAGGACGATAGAGGAGGCTGCCAAGGTCAGGGGCACCGGCATTGCGAAGAGAAAGCCGGAATATGTCGCCCAGAAGATCAGGGAGGCCAAGGCCGTGATAGCTCTCAAGGGTGAGGGATTCGCCGGATTCAGCTACATCGAGACCTGGGAACACAGACAGTACGTGACGACTTCCGGACTGATTGTGCATCCGGATTTCCGTGGCCTCGGCCTTGCCAAGAGGATCAAGGATCTGACATTCTCGCTGGCGCGCACCCGCTGGCCTCATGCCAAGATCTTCAGTCTCACAAGCGGTGCCGCCGTGATGACGATGAACACCCAGCTCGGCTACAAGCCGGTGACCTTCGCCGAACTCACCGCCGACGAGGCTTTCTGGAAAGGCTGCGAGGGCTGCATCAATGTGGATGTGCTCAAGCGCACCGACAGGAAGTACTGCATCTGCACCGGCATGCTCTTCGATCCGGAGGAGCATCTTCCGGCGAAGATCCCTCAGGATGTGCTGGAAAGGATCCACAGGATCGACGCGGCGGAGAATGACAACAAAAATGATTGATGAATATGGGAAAGAAGAAAGTAGTGGTCGCTTTCAGCGGCGGCCTTGACACATCGTTCACTGTGATGTACCTCGCCAAGGAAAAAGGCTGCGAGGTCTATGCCGCATGCGCCGACACGGGCGGGTTCAGCGCTGAGCAGCTGAAGGACAACGAGAAGCACGCCTACGAACTCGGGGCGAAGGAATATGTCACCCTCGACGTGACCCGGGAATATTACGACAAGAGCCTCCGTTACATGATTTTCGGCAACGTGCTGAGGAACGGGACGTATCCTGTCTCTGTTTCCTCGGAGAGGATATTCCAGGCTATGGCGATCGCCCGCTATGCCAAGTCGATCGGAGCCGACGCCATAGCCCACGGCTCGACGGGGGCGGGCAATGATCAGGTCCGTTTCGACATGACGTTCCTTGTGATGGCTCCCGGGATTGAGATCATCACTCTCACGAGGGACATGACCCTTACCCGCCAGTTCGAGGTCGATTACCTCAAGGGACACGGCTTCAAGGCTGATTTCAAGAAACTTAAATATTCCTACAACGTGGGTCTCTGGGGGACTTCCATCTGCGGAGGCGAGATTCTGGATTCCACTCAGGGCCTTCCGGAGAGCGCATACCTGAAGCAGATCGCCAAGGACGGATCCGAGATCATCGAGATCGGGTTCGAGAAAGGTGAGATCGCAGCCGTGAACGGCGAGAAGTTCGCCGACAAGGTGGCCGCCATCCAGAAGATCGAATCCATCGCGGCTCCGTACGGCATCGGACGGGACATGCACGTCGGGGACACTATCATCGGTATCAAGGGACGTGTCGGCTTCGAGGCTGCGGCTCCGATGCTGATCATAGCCGCCCACAAGTTCCTGGAGAAGTTCACCCTGAGCAAGTGGCAGCAGTACTGGAAGGACCAGGTCTCCAACTGGTACGGGATGTTCCTGCATGAGAGCCAGTACCTTGAGCCTGTGATGAGGGACATCGAGGCTATGCTGGAGAGCAGCCAGAGGAACGTGACCGGCAAGGTGACGATGGAGCTTCGTCCGTGGTCGTTCTCGACCGTCGGCGTGGATTCTCCGTGCGACCTCGTGAAGACCAAGTTCGGGGAGTACGGCGAGATGCAGAAAGGCTGGACCAGCGAGGACGCCAAGGGTTTCATCAAGGTCTCGTCCACTCCTCTGCGCGTTTACTACACCGCCCACAAAGATGAAGGCGACCAACTCGAAAAGGAATTGTAAATGACAATGGATAAGCATATAAGAGTCGGAATCGTGGGGGGCGCCGGCTACACGGCCGGTGAGCTTCTGCGCATCCTGGCGAATCATCCGGCGGCGAAGGTCGTGTTCGCGCAGAGCGGAAGTCACGCCGGCGAGCCGGTCTGGTCGGCGCATCAGGACCTGCTGGGGGAGACGGACCTGAAGCTCAGCTCCGACGCTCCGGTGGAGAGCGCCGATGTCATATTCCTTTGTTCCGGTCACGGAAAGTCAAAGGGCTTCGTGCATTCCCTGCCGGAAAGCTACAAAGGCGTCATCATCGATCTCAGCAACGATTTCCGCCTGGCTGCCGACGCGGAGGATTTCGTGTACGGTCTCCCGGAGGCGTTCAGGGACAGGATAGTGAAGGCCAGACACATCGCCAACCCGGGATGTTTCGCCACGTCGATCCAGCTGGCGCTTCTGCCGATGGCAAAGGCCGACAGGCTGCCTGAGATCCACGTGACCGGAATCACCGGTTCAACCGGAGCGGGGCAGGCTCCGTCCGAGACCACGCATTTCAGCTGGAGAGCGGACAATCTCTCCGTTTACAAGGCATTCACCCACCAGCACTTGGGCGAGATAGGGGAGACCCTGCACACCCTTGCGCCGAGCTACGAAGGCGAACTGAACTTCGTTCCGGTCAGAGGCGACTTCACGAGAGGGATCCTGGCCTCGGTCTATTTCGACTGCGACCTTTCCGAGGAAGAAGCCGTGGCTCTGTACAAGGATTACTACAAAGACGAGCCTTTTGTCCATGTGACAGACACCAATCCGGATTTGAAGATGGTAGTGAACACGAACAAGTGTGTGCTGAATGTCCGTAAGCACGGGCGCAAGCTCCATGTGATCAGCATTATCGACAATCTGGTGAAAGGAGCCTCCGGCCAGGCGGTCGAGAACATGAACCTTGTCTTCGGACTTCCAGAGGACATGGGTCTTCGCCTTAAGGGCACCCGGTTTTAATCAAGAACGAATCATGAACTTATTTGATGTGTACAGTCTCTTTGACGTGACTCCGGTCAAAGCCAAAGGTACCAGAATCTGGGATGACAAGGGGCAGGAGTACCTTGACCTCTACGGCGGCCATGCCGTCATCTCGGTCGGCCACTGCCATCCGAAATATGTGGCCGCCGTCACCGACCAGTTGAATAAGATCGGTTTCTACTCCAACAGCGTGAAGAATCCGCTTCAGGTCGAATTGGCCGGGAAAATCGGCGAACTTTCCGGCCTTGAGGACTACTCCCTCTTCCTGATCAACTCGGGAGCCGAAGCCAACGAGAATGCCCTCAAACTGGCATCTTTCCACACCGGAAAGGACAGGATGATAGCCTTCAGGGGAGCCTTCCACGGAAGGACCTCCGGAGCCGTGGCCGTCACCGACAATCCGAAATATTCCGCCCCTTTCAACTCGCATCACAATGTCACCTTCCTGCCTTTGAATGACATCGGGGCCGTGAAGGCCGAACTCGCCAAGGGCGATGTGGCCGCTGTGATCATCGAGGGGATCCAGGGTGTGGGCGGGATCGTCATCCCTGACGATCAGTTCATGAGGGATCTGCGTCAGACCACAATGGAAGCCGGAGTCGTGCTGATTCTGGACGAGATCCAGAGCGGCTACGGCCGTAGCGGCAGGTTCTTCGCCCATCAGTGGGCGGGAATGAAGCCGGACATCGTCACGATGGCAAAAGGCATGGCGAACGGCTTCCCGATCGGCGGAGTCCTCATCTCACCTGAGTTCGAGGCCACCAAGGGCATGCTCGGCACCACGTTCGGAGGCAACTACCTTGCGATGGCCGCGGCGAACGCCGTCGCTGACATATTCAAGGAGGAAAACCTTGTGGAGAACGCCTTTGAGGTGGGAGAGTATCTCAAGAACTCCATTCCAGCCTCCCCGAAGATCAGGGAAGTGCGTGGCAGAGGTCTGATGATTGGCATCGAATTTAACGAGCCTATCGCTGAGATCCGGGGGCGTCTCCTTTACGAAAAGCACATATTCACAGGCGTTTCCGGCAAGAACATGATCCGCCTTCTTGCCCCGCTGACCCTCACCAAGGCGGACGTGGACATATTCATCAATGCATTGAAGGAAGTATTATGAGAAGTTTTTTTCATGTTGACGACATAGGTGACCTCGGCAAGGCGCTCCAGGAGGCGAAGCAGGTCAAGGAGACCCCGTTCGCATGGCAGAATCTTGGCCGGAACAAGACGATCATCCTGATCTTTTTCAACAGCAGCCTGCGCACCCGCCTGAGCAGCCAGAAGGCGGCCATGAATCTGGGAATGAATTCGATAGTCCTCAACGTCAACGGTGATAGCTGGAAGCTTGAGACCGAGATGGGCGTGGTGATGGACGGCGACAAGCCGGAGCATCTGCGCGAGGCGATCCCCGTCATCGGCAGCTACTGCGACATCATCGGAGTGCGCTCATTCGCTGGCTTGAAGGACAAGGAGTTCGACTATGGTGAGACCATTCTCCGTCAGTTCATTGAATATTCCGGCAAACCTGTCATAAGCCTTGAGTCGGCCACCGTCCATCCGTGCCAGGCCTTCGCCGACCTCATCACTATAAATGAATATAAAAGTGTGGCTCGTCCGAAGGTGGTTCTGACATGGGCACCTCATCCGAGGGCTCTGCCTCAGGCCGTGCCTAACTCTTTTGCGGAGTGGATGAACGCTGCTGATGTGGACTTCGTCATCACACAGCCCGAGGGCTATGAACTGGACCCCAGGTTTGTCGGCAACGCGCGTGTGGAGTACGACCAGATGAAGGCTTTCGAGGGGGCGGATTTCATCTACGCCAAGAACTGGTCCTCCGTCTCGCACTACGGGCAGATTCTCAGTCAGGACCGCTCATGGACAGTTGGATCGAGACAGATGGCCGTCACCAACAACGCCTGCTTCATGCACTGCCTTCCTGTGCGGAGGAACATGATCGTGACCGACGAGGTGATCGATTCCCCACGCAGCATCGTGATTCCGGAGGCCGCCAACAGGGTTGTCTCCGCGCAGGTGGTGATGAAAAGGATGCTGGAGGAACTTCAGTAGGAATTTTTGGACTATGATAAAGGATTCACTTAACATAATCAAGGTCGGAGGGGCGATTGTGGAGGACGAGGAGTCTCTCCAGCCCCTTCTGATGTCTTTCTCAAGCCTTAAGGGCAGAAAGATTCTCGTGCACGGCGGCGGCAGGATCGCCACCGAGGTGGCTGCCAGATTGGGCGTCGAGACCCGGATGATAGATGGCCGTAGGATTACCAGCGCCGAGATGCTGAAGGTTGTCACTATGGTTTACGGCGGACTTGTCAACAAGAATCTGGTGGCGCGTCTGCAGGCCCTCGGGGTCAATGCCATCGGCCTCACCGGTGCTGACCTGAACCTGATAATGAGCGTGAAAAGGCCTGCCCTGCCGATCAATTTCGGCTACGTGGGCGATGTCAAGTATATCAACTCCAAGGCTTTGGAGACCCTCCTTGAGTCCGGGGCCGTGCCGGTCCTCGCTCCGCTGACCCACGACAAGGAAGGCACGATGCTGAACACCAACGCCGACACCATCGCCTCGTCCGTGGCCCGGGCCCTGTCCCAGGTCTATGACGTGACCTTGACCTATTGCTCGTCCACCCCCGGCGTGATGAAGGACTTGAACGACCCTTCGAGCGTGATCCCGACCATCACTGGTTCCGACTTCGCCACAATGGTCGCTGACGGCACCATCTCCGAAGGCATGATCCCGAAACTCCAGAACGCCTTCGAGGCCATCAACTCCGGAGTTTCCAAAGTAGTCATCACCTCCGCCTCCGCCCTTGACGCCGGCACCACCATCACCGCCGATCCCGAGACAGACGACTGACTTTCTTCGCGGATCTTTTACACGGCGGACCGGGCAATAATATAGTGTCAGAGAAGACAGAATGTTGATTGTTCCGGACAGTATGTTGTAAATTCCCCACCTTTCCGCACGGGCTGCCCGAAAATTTTCCGTAAGATTGTGTAAATTCACAAACGAGCGGTGAACGGAAAAGACAGAAGCAGCATGAAGAAGATGAGGGCCGCGCTGGTAGCGTCCCTGTCGTTGCTGTGTTCCCAAGCGAATGGTGTGGGGGAGACTGTCTCAAAAAGGAGACTTTCCCCTGCGAGAATTAAAAATTCAAGATTGTCCGTGTGGGGATACGGACTTTTTGGCTAACGCTGAGACTTTTGAGACAGCCTGGGGAGTGGGACAATACGCATATAAACGAAAGGACGGGGTCTATGTCATACCTGTCGGATGCCTCTGCCCTTAGGCGGCAAAAGCCGCAGGTGAGTCGATATGTTCATCTCATAGCTCACTGAAAATTCATCCGGATCCATTCGGCGAAGAAGTATTCTATAGCAGCCACCCTGTCCAGTTGTCGGGGGTGATGACCGCGGTCTTTTCCACATCGTAGGTATCCAGGAAGGCCTTCGGCAGTTTCGTCCTTGATTTCTTGTGGTTGAATTTCATCTCAAAAAGAGTGAAACGTCCATCCTTCTCCTCGA
Source organism: bacterium (assembly GCA_963639865.1). Classification (GTDB taxonomy): domain Bacteria; phylum Bacteroidota; class Bacteroidia; order Bacteroidales; family UBA932; genus Cryptobacteroides. Next base: position 57,241 of record CAVHWO010000027.1, read on the forward strand.
TGTAGTCAATCTCCTGCTGCCCGGTCGTGCGCCAGAAGTAGCTTTTGGCGAAGTTTCCGGAATAATGATTCTTTTTTATCCTTTCGCTTATGATGAAATTCTCCCAAAGCGCACCGCTGTCCTGCCGCATAGTCAGAGGAGCGAAGTTCTGGAGTATGGCATTGCGTATTCCGTTGTCATAGAAGTAAATCTTCTTGCTCTTTTTCAATTCTGTCCGGAGGTTTCTGTTGAAAGCGTTGAGGCGGAATATCACAAAGCATTTCTCCAGCAAGTCAATGTATTTCTCAACGGTCTTGTTGTCAGTCCCTACAGTTTGTGCGAGTTCGTTGTAGGAGACTTCCGATGACAACTGCAGGGCGAGAGCTACAAGCAGTTTTTCAAGTATGGCAGGTCTCCGTATGTCCTCCAATGTGAGAAGATCCTTGTAGAGATAGCTTCCGGCAATGTCCATCAGTATCTGCCTGGCGTTCTCCGGACGGGAGAACACTTCGGGGTAGGATCCATAAACAAGCCGCTGCTCAAGCGTCTGCCGCAGCTGTACAATACCTTCTGCAGCACAGATTTCCGCTGAGGACAACGGAAAAAGCCTGTACTCGAATTTCCTTCCGGTCAGCGGTTCGTTCAATTTGTTCTGCAGTTCGAATGAGGAGGATCCCGTGACGAGCAACTGGACATCCGGAAAATTGTCAATCAGCCGCTTTAATGTCATTCCTATTCCAGGAACAGATTGAGCTTCATCAATGAAGACTATCCTATGCTGTCCGACTATCAGTTTCAAATCCGAAGTCCCCGCTTCCGTCAGTATTGCCTTGACCTCCGGTTCATCGCAGTTCAGACGGAGAATTTCTTCTGGCCTATGCTCCAGAATCATCTTGAAAAGTGTACTCTTCCCTACCTGTCTGGCTCCGATGACGACAATCGCCTTACGGTGGAACAATTCTTTTTCAATTATGGACTGCAGTGTTCTCTCTATCATAATGCTTTAGAAGCTTTTGATGCTGCAAAGATAGACAAAAAGGACGGTAATCCCAAAATTTACATAAATTTTAGGATTGTAATCCCAAAATTTAGTTGAATCTTAGGGCTGTGCTGCCCGCCGCTTCGGCTCCGGAAAAAATATATATGTCCTTGAGGAGTCATATATTGTTTTGAGATGATTCCCGCATTTTATTATATGAGATTTTCGAGACAGTTTCAGCTTTGGAAGAGGGAGCGTAGCCGTGGCTACGTGACCGATGACAAAGATGGAAATGGCCGGAAAGGCCGTATAAGAAGAGAGAGAAATTATTTCAAAACAGCTTCTTATGAGATAATCAAGGAGTCAAAATTAATGCGAATCCGCTGATAAAGTAACAGAATATTCGTTTATTTTGCGGATATTTGCTTCTATGAAACAACTTATACATATCATGACGCTATTATGCGGAATACTGCCGCTTGTCATGTGTTCTTCCCCTCAGGCGGACAAGTCGGACTTTTCCACGGTCATGTGCGCCGCCGACTCCACCTACAGGAGGTGGAAAGAAGTCCCGCTGGCAGAGGGGAGCAATCCTAAAGACTACTTCATAGTGGACTATCTTCGCGAACGGGGCCGTTACTCCGAGGCGCCGGGCATCCGACACCTATGCCGAAGTGCTGGAGATAAAAGACACTCTGCAGGCTTGTCAGGCTCGCTCCGATGCTCAAGAACTCGCGGTACTTTACGAAACACAGAAGAAAGATCGCCGGCTGCAAGTGCACAAACTGTGGATTACTGCCTTGTGTTCCAGATCGCTGCTGCTGCGGGAACATCCCGAATGGACGTAATGGCCGTCTCCGAGAGTCGCGGAATGAGAAATACCGTTACCTTTAACCGGATTTTCCGCCAGACCTACGGCATAACTCCGACCGAATACCTTAAAAGCAAAAGTTAAGTGACGCGCATCCGAAAAAACGCATGCCTTGCAGAAAGAGAGATGTCCTCTTGCCCATGAAGTCACGGGACTCTCGACTTTTTTTTCAAGAGGACACAAGATTTGAACTATATGGACACGATAGAACTTTTAAAGAATATGATCCGGATTCCTTCCTTCAGCAGGGAGGAGGGTGAGTCTGCTGATTTTCTTGAAGGATGGATGAAAGCGGGCGGATTTGATGTCAGGAGGTCTGGCAACAACCTTTGGGTGGAGTCCGGCCCGGCGGACGGGCGGCCGACCGTGCTTCTGAACGCCCACATCGACACCGTGAGGCCGGCTTCGGGCTACACCCGTGACCCGTTCACGCCGGCGGTAGAGGACGGAAGGCTGTACGGCTTGGGCAGCAATGATGACGGAGGCTCGCTCGCAGCGCTTCTGGAGACATATTCAAGACTCATAAAAAAGGAGCAGCCGTACAGGCTCGTCTTTTCCGCCACCGCCGAGGAGGAAGTCAGCGGGAAAGGAGGTCTGGATCTGATTCTGCCCGAGTTGGGGCACATAGACTTCGGGGTGATCGGCGAGCCGACAGGGATGCGGATGGCCGTGGCCGAGAGGGGGCTGATGGTGCTGGACTGCACGGCTCGGGGAAAGAGCGGCCATGCGGCTAGAAATGAAGGTATCAACGCCATCTATAAGGCTTTTGAGGACGTGCAGTGGTTCAGGAGTCACAGTTTCGACCGGGTCTCCGACTTCCTGGGTCCGGTCAAGATGTCTGTCACGCAGATCAGCGCCGGGACGCAGCACAATGTCGTGCCGGACAAGTGTACGTTCGTTGTGGATGTGCGCCCGAACGGGATGTACACCAATCCCGAGCTTCTGGAGATGATAAAGTCCTCCGTTTCGTGCGAGGTGAAGGAACGTTCCGCAAGAATCGGCAGTTCGAATCTTCCGCCGGAGCATCCGGCTGTTGTCCGAGGTCTGGCATTAGGCCTTGAGCCGTTCGGATCTCCGACCACCAGCAACCAGGCCCTTTGTCATTTCCCGACCCTCAAGATCGGCCCCGGCGACTCCGCCCGCTCCCATTCCGCCAATGAATATATCCGCCTGGACGAAATCGCAGACGGTATCGAGACCTACGTCGCCCTTCTCGATGGCCTGCGGCTGTAGAGTCCGTAGCGTGTAAGACGTTACGCACCCGAATCCCTGACTGGGCAAAACAGGAGAGCCACTAACCTGAATTTTGCACGTTACCAAAATTCAGAACAGTGGCTCTCCTGTTTTATAAAGTGCGGGAAACCGGTTTATGGCTCTACGGATTCCCTCCCGGATGGGATTATACTTCCGATGAGGTGAGGGCGGAGACCGCCGCATGAACCTTCCCGAAGCCGAAGCCGGCGATGATGCGGGACATCTTGGCGGCGATGCGGTCGTTGCAGAGGTTGCCGATGGAGCCCTCGTGGGTGTGGTGAAGCGAACCGTGATATTCAAAAGTCCCTTTTCTGATCGAGTCCGCGACCTGCCGGTAGGCATCCCTGAAAGGCACTCCGCTTTCCACCAGATGATTGACCTCCTCCACGCTGAAAGCCAGCCGGTACTTCGGGTCGTCCATCACATCGGTGACGACCTCCATCCCGCGGACGGCATATTCGACAATGTCGAGGCAGTCGTTCATTTCTTTGAATATAGGGAAGAAGACCTCCTTGAGGATCTGCATGTCCCGGAAGTAGCCGCTCGGCAGATTGCCGGTGAGCAGGCGGATGGTGTTCGGCACGCCCTGAAGTTTGTTGCAGTGTGCCCTCACGAGCTCGAACACATCCGGATTCTTCTTGTGCGGCATGATGCTGGAGCCGGTCGTCAGAGCGTCCGGCAGATGGATGAAGCCGAAGTTTTGGCTGGAGAAGAGGCATCCGTCCATCGCGAGCCGCCCGACAGTCTCCGCGACCGATGAATATGCGAACGCCACGGCCCTTTCCATCTTTCCGCGTGTCATCTGCGCATAGACCGAATTGTAGTCCAGATCCTCGAAACCAAGCAGCTTCGTGGTCAGTGTCCTGTCCAGCGGAGCGGACGAGCCGTAGCCGGCTGCGGAGCCGAGCGGGTTGAGGTTCACCACGTCCCATGCGGCCCTCATCATGCTGAGGTCGTCGCAGAGGCTTTCGGCATAGGCTCCGAACCAAAGCCCGAAAGAGGACGGCATCGCCACCTGCAGGTGGGTGTAGCCCGGGATCAGCACGTCCTTGTACTTCTCGCTGGCCTCTTGAAGCGTCCGGAAAAGAGACTCCACCTTGAGCACGGTCTTCTCGATCTCCGCCCGCGCATAAAGTTTCAGGTCCACCAGCACCTGGTCGTTGCGGGAGCGCCCCGTGTGGACCTTCTTGCCGACATCCCCGAGACGGCGGGTAAGCATCAGCTCGATCTGCGAGTGGATGTCCTCCACGTCGTCCTCCACATAAAGCTCCCCCTTGCGGGCTGATGAATATAACTCCCTCAACTCCGGAAGCAGCCTGTCCAGATCCTCCTTCGAAAGAATCCCCACGCTCTGAAGCATCGTGATGTGGGCCATCGTGCCCATTATGTCATAAGGGGCGAGCTCATGATCCAGCTCACGGTCATTGCCCACTGTGAAAGCGTCGATCCTCTCGTCCTCCTTGAATCCCTTGTCCCAAAGTTTGTTCGCCATATACTCGTGTGTGATAAATCGTACAAAGATAACCATTATTGTCTTTCGACAATGCCTCCTGGCTGGATTGTTTTTGACAAGTTGCACCTCCGCTCTTTCATTTTAACCGGAAAAAAGCCATATTTGCAATTTAAGTTTCACATGTGCGAAACACCTTGTTTCCCGTCACGGCAGTGACGGAGCAAGTCCCTCCCCCGAGGGGAGGGACTTAGGGAGAGGGTAACGTGAACTGATTATTCACGGGCGATGCTCTCCGGACGTGAGATAAGGTATTTTGTCATGTGCATTTTGTTACTTGCGAAAGTTGAGTTTGTAAAAATAATCACATTCTGTCACATGCTCCATTGTGAAATGATTAATCGATTAAGGGCTATTGCCTCATGTATAGCCGTAATTCTCCCGGTCTTGTCCGCGGTGGCGCGGACCCCCATGACTGTGATAAAGGTGGCGGCTTCGGACTCCGCACCTTCCGACAAGGGGAAGGCGGACATTGTCTGTGAGGGCAGACACGACGAGGTCTCGCTCCGGAAGGCTATGGAGCTGCTGGGAAACTGCGGCAGACTGGAGATGGCCTGCGGAAACTACATGATCGATGGTTTCTTCACTGCGGAGGACGGCACCGGCTATGTGCTCAGGACCCAGTTTGAGTCAAATGTCCGCATCGAGGGCGACATGCCGAACTGGAACGGCGAGGGGGTGAGAATAAGGGTGTCGCGTGAATGCTATGATTCTCTTTCCGATCAGGTAACCTATTCGGTGATCGGCGGGACGGCCGGAGACTACATCCAGACCATGTCCCAGAATCTGGAGGTCGCGAATGTGGCGGTGTACCTGCCTGACAACGGGAAAAGGATTATCTGCATCGACGGCTACAACACGGGAAGGATGAGCGCGGACAGATGCAACTGCAAAGTCCCGTGGAATAACCGCGAGGGTTCAATCAGATTGGGCGTGATGGATTGTGTCGGCATCAGGGGACTTCAAGGCTCCAACAACGGAACCGCCACTGAATTCAACCATTGCACGGTCACCGGACTTGGTGTCGGGTTCGCGCTTTCGGGTGAGCATCTGGTGCTGATCAGTTCAACGTCGATCGGCTGCACTTACGGATTCACCTTCAACCAGTACCCGGACAATTTTCCCGGTACGGCACAGGCCCATCCTATCACCCTTATAGGATGTCATGACGAAGTCTCCGCCAATTATCCCAAGTTTTTCGACAATCCTCTGGGGCAGTCCATAAGGTTCATCAACTTTGCGGTGGAACACTATCCGGCGAATCTTGCTTTGGGAGGTGATTATGCCACAGAGACGACTCCAGGGCAGTGGCACGGAATCATCGATTATTCAATTCAGAATTTCAACAAGGGTGATGAGTGGATCCGAAACTCGCCCACAATCCCGTTCTGGGCTCCGGGAAGCGGAATCGCTGTCGAGTCGCACAACAACACTCACAAGCCGGCGGTCTCGAGCGCGGAAAGAAGAACCTATGCCCCGAATCTTGGCCAGACGGTCTTTGACACTGATCTGGGCAGGACCGTGACATGCACTGATCCCGAAAAACGCATCTGGGTCGATGCCAACGGTAAGAAAGTCAGATAAAAAATAGTTTAACAATCAACAGACAATGAACCACAGAATTTTGAGAACAATTGTGGCGGTCTTGGCGGCCGGAGCGGCCGCGTCCGTCACGTCTGAGGCGAAGGTTGAACTTCCTCGGATCCTCAGCGACCATCTGGTCCTCCAGCAGAAATCCGACGCCAACCTTTGGGGAAAGGCCGCACCTTCTTCCAAGGTGTCGGTGAAGACCGGCTGGGACTCTAAGGAATATTCGGTGAGAAGCGACCGTGACGGCAACTGGAAGCTTGCTGTCAAGACTCCGGAGGCTGGTTACACGCCATATTCCATAACAATCTCCGACAAGGACGGCTCCGTCACCCTTTCGGACATCCTGATCGGAGAGGTCTGGCTTTGCGGCGGGCAGTCCAACATGGAGATGCCGCTGGACGGGTTCGGCTCATGTCCGATTGAAGGCTCGATTGAGGAGATCGCCCTGTCCGGACAGTACAGAGACAAGATCCGTCTCGTTAAAATTCCAAAAACCGGTGCCGAGTCCCTTAAGGAGACTGTTGATGGTACATGGCAGGTCAGCTCGCCTGAGACGGCGGCTTGGTTTACCGCGGTGGGCTGGCACTTCGCCAAGATGCTGAATTCCGTGCTGGATGTGCCGGTGGGACTCGTGTCCTGCAACTGGGGCGGTTCGGCGGTGGAAAGCTGGATGCCGGAGGATGTCGTGAGGTCTTATCCGGAAAACACGTTGCCTACCGGGCAGTATGCCCCGAAGATGGATCCGGACGGCGGGTACAACTGCGGCAACGCCTACATCATGTACAATGGAATGCTGTACCCGATCCGCAACTACACCCTCAACGGTTTCATCTGGTATCAGGGAGAGACAAACGCCGGGGGCTATGCGCACTATGCCCAAAGGCTCGCCAAGATGGTCAGCATCTGGAGAGGCCTTTGGGGACGGGGCGACCTTCCTTTCTACGAGGTTGAGCTGGCACCGTACATCTACGGCGGTGACGGGACTGTCGGTGCGAGAATCAGGGAGGCCCAGCACAAGGCCGTGGACATCATACCTAACAGCGGCATCGCCTGCATCAATGACCTTGCGTATGCCCATGAATATGACCAGATCCATCCTTGCAAGAAGAAGGAGGTAGGACAGCGTCTGGCCTACATAGCCCTCAACAAGACTTATGGGATGAGTTATCTCCCTTATGAGGGTCCCCGGTACAAGAGCATGGAGGTCAAAGGGAATGAGATAGAGGTGACTTTCCGTGACGGAGGCAACGGCTTCAGCCCTTGGCATGGAATCAACGGCTTTGAGGTGGCCGGCGAGGACAAAGTCTTCTACTCAGCCGAGGCTCGTCTCGGGGCATGGAACAAGATTATCGTCAAGAGCGACAAGGTTCCCGCTCCTGTGGCGGTGCGTTATTGCTTCCGCGACTTCCAGATCGGCAACCTTACCGGGCGCCGCGGTCTGCCGGCTGTGCCGTTCAGGTCGGATAACTGGTAGGCGAGCTTGCCGAACCGGCTCTGCCACCGGTGTGAAAAAAATCTTGCAATCTTTCGGTTTTCCATTGGAAATCCGTAATTTTGCAAGATTTTTTAATGGTATATGCAAGAGATTAGGAACATCGCGCTCATAGCGCACGTCGATCACGGCAAGACGACTCTCGTGGACAGGATGATCTACCAGGCGAATCTGGTGCGTCAGCCGGAGAATCTTGGCCAGCTGATTCTCGACAACAACGACATCGAGAGGGAAAGAGGTATCACGATCCTCGCGAAAAACGTGTCTGTCACCTACAAGGATGTCAAGATCAACATTATAGACACTCCGGGCCATAGCGACTTCGGAGGGGAGGTCGAGAGGGTTCTGAACATGGCGGACGGCGTGCTGCTTCTGGTGGACGCCTTCGAGGGCTGCATGCCTCAGACCCGTTTCGTACTTCAGAAAGCCCTTGAGCTGGGCAAGAAGCCTATCGTGGTAGTCAACAAGGTGGACAAGCCGAACTGTCGTCCCGACGAGGTTCAGGAAGAGGTGTTCGACCTGATGTGCTCCCTGAACGCCACGGATGACCAGCTTGACTTCAAGACGATCTTCGGAAGCGCCAAGCAGGGCTGGATGTCGGAGGATTGGAAGAACCCGACTTCGGACATCACCCCTCTTCTGGATGCGATCCTTGCCGAAATCCCGGCACCGAAAGTGGTGGAGGGCACTCCTCAGCTTCAGGTGACATCACTTGAATATTCCCCTTACGTCGGACGGATCGCCGTCGGTAAGCTCACACGCGGCGAACTCAGGACAGGCCAGCAGGTCAGCCTCTGCAAGAGATATGACGTGGTTGAGAAGCACAAGGTCAAGCAGCTCATGGTGTTTGATGGTCTCGGAAAGTCCAATGTGGACAGTGTCCGGTGCGGAGACATCTGCGCCGTCGTCGGCATCGACGGATTCGAGATCGGCGACACGATCACGGACAGCGAGAATCCGGAGGCCCTCCCTCCTATCTCGATCGATGAGCCAACGATGAGCATGCTCTTCACCATCAACAACTCCCCGTTCTTCGGGAAGGACGGCAAGTTCGTGACCTCAAGGCACATAAAGGACCGTCTCGACAAGGAACTGGAGAAGAACCTTGCCCTGAAGGTGAAGCCGGGGCTGAACGCCGACTCGTTCGTGGTCTATGGACGTGGAGTCCTGCATCTGTCAGTACTCATCGAGGAGATGCGCCGCGAGGGATTCGAGCTTCAGGTCGGTCAGCCCAAGGTGCTGGACAAGACCATCAACGGCCAGCGCTGCGAGCCTATCGAGGATCTCTCCATCGAGGTTCCGGAGCAGTTTGTTGGAGCGGCCATCGAGCTTGCCACCCGCAGGAAGGGAGCGCTTCTGCACATGGAGCCGAGAGGTGACAGGACCCTTCTCAATTTCGACATCCCTACCCGTGGACTTATGGGGCTCAGGAGCAACCTCCTGACCGCCTCGCAGGGCGAGGCCATCATGGCGCACAGGTTCAAGGAGTACCAGCCTTACAAGGGGGAGATCGAGAACCGTACCAACGGTTCGCTCGTGTCCCTTGAGACCGGAACCGCGATAGCGTATTCAATGAACAAGCTTCTGGACAGAGGCAAGTTCTTCATCGATCCAGGAGAGGACATCTACTGCGGAGAGGTCGTGGGCGAGCACACCAGGGAGAGGGATCTCAACATCAACATCTGCAAGACGAAGAAACTCACCAACGTGCGCGCCGCCGGCTCTGACGAGAAGGTCACGCTTCCGCCGCCGGTGAAGATGTCCCTTGAGGAGATGCTTGAATACATCCGTGAGGACGAGCTCGTGGAGGTGACTCCGCACCATCTGAGGATGCGCAAGATCCTTCTTGATCCGATGGACAGGAAGCGTTCGGGCAGCTCCGGTGATGACGAATAGTCAAACTATTCACGAAAAGATTTCATATTCGGAAAAAAATTTATACCTTTGCAACCCTTAATCTGTTTACCGGATCGATGGAAGAGAATTTTGTGGTTCCCATAAATGGATTGGCCCAAGGACGGACGGAGTTCCGTTGGCGGGCGGGGAAGGAGTTCTTTGAGCGTTTTGAGAATTCAGAGATTTTGGCCGCGGATCTTGATGTGGAGGTGTCCGCCGAGAAATCGGGGCGTTTCATCGGGGTTGACTGCGATGTCAACGGTGAAGTCACGGTGGCTTGCGACAGATGCCTTGAAGAGTTGAGGCTTCCGGTCGGAACGGGTTTCCGCCTGAGTGTCAAATTCGGTCAGGAACCGGCTGCCGGCAGCGATGCCGCCGAAGGGGAGAGGGAGATCGTCTGGCTTCCGGAATCGGATGCGGAGCTTGACCTCGGCCAGGTGGTCTATGACTATGTCTGCCTTTCGCTTCCGGTCCAGAGGGTGCATCCTGAAGGGGAATGCGATCCCGAGGCCTTGAGATATCTGAATTCTGAAGATGAGCAGAGGGAGGATTCCCGTGGGAAAGATGCCTCATTGCCGTTCGCGTCACTGAAGGATCTGATGGATAAAATGAAATGATAAATTAAAGAATAATTAACTATGGCACATCCGAAACACAAAGTCTCAAAGCAGAGAAGAGACAAAAGAAGGACCCATGACTTCGCTCCGGTTCCTACTCTCGCTACCTGCTCCAACTGCGGCGCAACGGTGATGTATCATCACGTTTGCCCTGAGTGCGGTTACTACAGAGGACGTCAGATCATTGAGAAGAGCGCGGAGTAGTCTCTTCGGTGGAAAACTAACGGTCCCATAGTTCAACGGATAGAACGGAGGTTTCCTAAACCTTAAATATAGGTTCGATTCCTATTGGGACTACAAGAGAGGCTCGCCCCGGAAGGCGGGTCTCTTTTGCGTTATTTGGATTATTTGAATATTCTGATTAATTTTGAACATGCCGTCACAGATGCTTCCGTCATTGCTGCTTTACATCCTTGCGCTGGGCTACACGCCGGGCCCGTCCAATCTGTGTGCTTTCCATTCGGGAATCCACTTCGGAAGGAAGCAGGCGATGAGGGTCTGGTGGGGCTTTGTGATCGGTTTCCTGTTCATCGACACGACACTTGTGCTGGTGACCCATTTTCTCGGCGACGCGCTTGGCCCTTATGTCAAATGGCTGTCCTACGCTGGAGCTCTCTACATGGTCTGTCTTGCGGCGATGATCGTCATCAAATCCGGCCAGTCCAGGGAGGAGATGGCGAAATCCTGTTCCGTAAGGACCGGAATCATCATTGAAGTCACCAACGCCAAAGTCTGGATGTTCTGTTTGACAGCCCTGGGGACATTCGTGCTGCCGTATTCAAGTTCCTTTGCCGAACTTGCGAAGGTCGGCGCCCTGCTGACGCTGGCGGGACCGGTGGCGAATCTGGTGTGGCTTGTCGCAGGCTCCGGACTCAACAGCCTTTCGGAAAGGTACGGCCGTCTGATCGACGCCATTCTCGCGGCCGCCCTTGTCTTCTGTGCGGCTATGCTGGTTTTCTGATTGTCTCCGCTATCCGCGCGGGAAGCGGACGGTGAAGCAGGCTCCCTTGAGGGAGAAGGACTTGGAGTAGAAGATCTCGCCGTTGCATTTCTCAAGAATATTCCTGCAGATGGAGAGTCCCAGGCCGGTGCCGTTGCTCTTTGTCGTGAAATTCGGCGTGAAGAGCCTTGAGCGGTTCTCGTCGCTGACTCCGGGGCCGTTGTCCTCGAACACGATGTCGTAGAAGCCGTCCTTGGAGGACAGCCTGAGGGACACCACTATCCTTCCCGTGAAAGGCTCCCCGCCATTGTCCCGGGTTTCCGCCTGGGCGTTCTCTATCGCCTGCACGGCGTTGTTTATCAGATTCACGAACACCCGTGTCAGCTGAGGCTTCGGCCCTCTTGCGGTGGCGTTCTCAAGCCCCATGTAGGAGAACCGGATGTTCTCACGGCTGTCGAACAGGTCGATCTCCTCCTTCAGGAGCCTGTCAAGGTTGATCTCGACCGGCTCCTCAGTGTAGAGTTTCGCGAATGTGGAGAACTCGTTGGCGGTGTCCGCGAGCAGGTCGATCTGCTTGAGGACTTCCTCGGAGATCTCGTCGAATCTTTCCGTCCAGGCCGGATTGCCGTTCTTCTTCATCCTGACGAGTCTCTGGATCTGGAGCTTGATCGGAGTCAGAGGGTTCTTGATCTCGTGGGCCACCTGCCGCGCCATCGTGGCCCAGGCCTTGTCCCTCTCTGCCTGTGTGAGCCTCCTGGTGGAGTTGTACAGGTCATGCACCATCAGGTTGTAGGCCCGCACCAGACGGGAGACCTCGTCGTCCCGCTCGTAAACGATGTATTCAAGATTGTTGATGCTTGCCTCGTTCATCTTGCGCCCCATCTCGGAGAGAGGCTTGAACATCCTGTCCACAGCCTTCGCCGTGATGAACCTCGCCAGCAGCAGGAGGATCATGAACATCGTGATGACGGTGATGGAGTGCAGCACGGCCTCGGACTTGAAGTCGAAACTCTCGTCCGTGAAAGGGGAGCACATGATGGCGATCATCTTGCCCTGGGCGTTGAACACGGGGGCGTAGAGGAAATATGTCCGCCTGGAGCCGATGTCCTCCATCCCGATGTAGTACCTCTTGTTCTTGTAGATGATGCTCTCGAACGCATCCTGGTTCATTCTGGACCCCAGAAGCATCATGTCGAACACCTCCGGCGTGGTGGAGCGGAACTCCTTGCCGCCTGTCGTGTACAGCGTGATGTCGGATTTCATCGTGTTGCTGATGTCCTCCAATATCCCCGCGGCCGTCTGGGCGCTGAATTCGCCAAAATCATCGACATAGCGGCATCTCGCCTGGAGAAGGGTCTGCAGCGAGTTGATCTTGTCCGCCATCGAGGACTTAAGGTTGGCGTTGTTCCTGCGGTAAACGAACAGCACGCTGACTGTGGCAAGGGCGATGAGCGTCATGATCAGGGCAGCCATCATCGCCGCGTTGATCCTGGACTTGTAGTAGTTGCTTTCGCGGAGCCTTGGATGGATCCGCGTGAGGGTCAGGAGGGACAGGCAGAAGTAGAAGACCAGGGTCAGGAACAGGAACGCCACGAAGTAGGTGAAATCATCGATCTTAGGCCTTGAGACAATGATCAGGTCGTTGTCGGAGACTCTGTTGATGAAATGGGTGTAGCCGTTCATCCGCACCACTCCGTCCACGGCCTCGTCGATCTCCTCCTCAAGGTTTTCATCCACGACTGTCGGGTAGGAGTAGTTGCCTTTGTATGATGTAAGGGTCTTTCCGGAGTACTTGGCGTAGGAGTACCTCGGCGGGATCAGCACGTCTCCTGGAGCGGAGTAGCCGAGCAGCCTGGCGTAGCCCTTGTTTTCGCGGCTTGATTTCGGGGACACCCGCAGGAGCATCATCGTCACCCCGCTCCCGTAGTTGTAGTAGGCGAAACTGCCGGCGTACAGACTGTGCCCTCCGGTGTCCCGCATGTACCTGAACCGGGAACCCTCGGAGATGGGGGAGCCTCTGGTGACCATCTCCGTGAAATAGGCGATGACCCCTTTGTCCCGTTCGTTTTCCGGGAACAGCTCCACGGTGATGTCATAGTCCTGGGAAACCCTCAGCATGTAGCTCTCGACTATTCTGTTAAGGATTGTGAGGTCGCTCTTCTTAAGGGCTGAGAGCGTGGAGATCAGCTGGTCCGAGGCGATCTTGTCCTCCACCCTGCGCAGTTCAAGCTCCAGACTGATGTCCCTTTCGATGGACAGCCGGTTGGCCCACACGTTGACCCTGTTCTGTTCCTTGCGGAATCCGAGCGTGCCGGCCGTGGTCACAATGTAGGTGGCGAAGACTATGGCGGTGACAGTCCGGCTTCCTGCGGAGAAAAGGTTGTGCCTGAAGCCGGTCAGGTGCTTCAGCGCTGGCATGAGCATCTGCGTCAGGAGCGGAACGGTCATCAGCAGGCTGATCAAGGTCATGTACACAAGAAGGCTGAACAGGCTGAGGTCGTTCAGCCGGTAAAGCTCGAGCGAGATGTTGGAGTTCAGGATGATGCTCCGGAAGATCACGTGGATGAAGGCAAGGACTCCGGCGATCATCAGGAACATGCCCGCCGCGTACAGCCCAAGGATCCGTTTGCGGCGCCGGGCTTTCAGAATTCTCCGGAATATGCCGTTCCTCGCCGCGAATGTGCAGCAGATGCAGAGGACGATCAGGATCGAGACGATAAGCACGGCTCCCAGCGAGTTGAACAGCTGGCCGTCGGCATAGACAGTCGGGGAGAAGAGCCTGGAGCTGCTTTTGATGTTCTCTCCCCACAGGTGGTTCTCCACGATCTTGAACACGGGCTTGCCGTCGATGATGACGGCGGATCCGCTGCTTTCAGACAATGGGACGATGGCGTAGTTCCGGCCCAGACCGAGTTTTCTGTTGACTCCGTTAGGACTCTCGTCGGACATCGAATCGACGATCTCAAGCCCCGCGATCACCTTCCTGCTTCCGATGCTTCTGGACTTGACGAGGTACCATTTCTGCCCGTAATTGACGAACGACACCTCGGGGGTGACATCGGCGAGAGGGGAATAGATGCTTTCCCGCGGCTTTGACAGCCGCGGGAACACGATTCTGGACGCGATGTCGTCATTCCTGACCGGGAACTGGTTGCTCCACGACTGGAGTGTGTCGTCGATGTACCTGTAGATGACCATGTCGGGCGGCACGTCGTTGTGGCTTGTCCGGACCCGGCGGTCGGCCGTGAGGGCCGAATCGACATATTCGTCAAGGATGTGCATCCTGTCGGTGACGGTCCGGCTGACCTTGGCGGCTTTCCTTTCCGTGTTGCCGGGCAGGTTGCCGATGTACATCGCGGAGAGCGGAAGAATGACGGCGAGAGCCAGAAACGCTCCCGCCAGCCGGATCCTTATGCCGAACTTCCTGATGCTCATTCGTGATGGTAAGGTTCCCCTTTGATTATAGTGAACGCCCTGTAGAGTTGCTCCGTGAAGATCACCCTGACCATCTGGTGAGAGAAGGTCATCCTCGAAAGGGACATCTTCCCGTCGCATCTGGCATAGACCGCGTCGCTGAAGCCGTAGGCTCCGCCGATCACGAACACGATGTCCTTGCCGCCTCCGGCGGTCATCCGCGCGACCTCATCGGAGAACTCGACCGAGCGGTACTCCTTCCCGCGCTCGTCCAGCAGGATGACCCTGTCGGAAGGCTTTATGTTCTTGAGGATGAGCTCGCCTTCCTTGTCCTTGATCTGAGCCTTTGTGAGAGCGGACGTGTTCCTGAGCTCCGGAATCTCGTTGACACTGAACGGCACGTAATGCGACAGCCTGGAGGAATATGTCCCCAGACCCTCACGTACCCATGCTATGTCGGTCTTACCTACTGTCAGCAAGATGATTCTCATGACCGTCAACTTACGGTACAAAAATAACAAAGGTGATTTGATTTTTCAAGAGAGGATTCAAGGGAAATCGGCTCGGAATTTGCAGGAAAATCCACATTTTACCATGAAGGTCATTGCAAAGATATTCGCCGCGGTTTCCGTTCTTCTGTCCTGCGCCGGCGTCCATGCGGCCGCTGACAGTTACGACGTGTTCGTGCCGATCGCGAAGTACCTTGGACGGGGTGATGCGGAAAGGCTGTCGGTCTGGTTCGACGACAATCTTGAGATAACGATCATGTCCACGACCAATGATTCCAGCAAGAATCAGGCTAAGCAGATCCTCAAGACCTTCTTTGACAAGCACACTCCCCGTTCGTTCGAGATCCAGCACACGGCGTCGCGGTCCAACTCCAAGTACGCCCTCGGATTCCTGAACGCCGGAGGAGAGGTTTTTGAGGTCACGATCTTCGTCAGCAACTGCGGTGATCGGTACAAGATCCAGCAGCTGAAGATCGACAGGATCCGGTGATCTCAGTCTTTCAGACAACGCGATGACATTAAACTTGAGACAAATACTTCGAATCCTGTCCGTCACCGTCCTCCTGACGGCATTGTCTCCGGACAACGCCGCAGCCCAGGCCACAAAGGTCAAGGGACGTGTGGTGGACGCGTCCACGGGCGAGGGCATTCCGTTCGCTGGAATATATTTCAAGAACTCCACGGTCGGAGTCTCGGCCGATCTGGACGGATACTTCTTTCTGGAGACAAGAGACACGCTGTCATTGCTGTCCGCCTCCATCCTTGGCTACGAGGAGCAGGTGACGAAAGTGAACCTTCATAGTTTCAACGAGGTGAATTTCAGTCTGAGACCCGTCCATGACGAGCTCAGCGCGGCTGTCGTTAAGCCTGATGACCGCTATATGCGCTCGATCCTGCGGAAGATCGACGAGGCCAAGGAGAGGAACAATCCCGAGAAGCGCCGTCTGTACAGCTGTGATGTCTACACGAAGATGGAGCTGGATGTCACCAATCCGGAGAGCCCGATGATCAGCAGCTTCCTTCCGAAGTCCTTCAGGTTCGTCTATGACTACATGGACACTTCCGTGGTCTCCGGCCATCCTTACCTTCCGGTGCTGATCTCCGAGACGACATCCCGGTACTACCACAGGAAGGATCCACCGTCCGACAGGGAGGTCATCACCGCGTCCAGGATCTCGGGGGTGGACAGGAATCCTGCCCTGTCGCAGTTCACGGGCAACATGTACGTGAAGACGAATTTCTACGACAACTACATCAACATCTTTCAGGTGGAGATCCCGTCGCCGCTGTCCTCCTCCGGCATGACATATTACAACTACTATCTGGTTGACAGCCTTCAGGTTGAGGGACGCAAGACCTACAAGATCCGCTTTCATCCTTCCAGATGGGTTTCCTCGCCGACATTCGACGGCGAGATGTCCATCGATGCCGGGGAATATGCCCTCAGGGACATTCATGTGCGGCTTAAGAAAGGTTCCAACGTGAACTGGGTCAGGGACATGACCATCGATGTGGAGAACCGCCGCCTGCCGGATTCGACATGGTTCTACAAGCAGGACAGGATGTACGTGGACTTCTCGCCCACGATGCGGGACTCCTCGAAGGTGGTCACTTTTTTGGGAAACAGGCAGATAGACTATTCGAATCCGGATTTCACCACCACCTACAGGGATGACAGGGACGACATCTGCGCCCAGGTGCAGGCCGGGAAGGATGTGATCAACAATGACGAGAACTACTGGCAGAGTGTCAGGCCCTACCCTTTGAGCGGGAAGGAGCAGGGCATCTACGACATGGTGGACTCCATCAAGCAGGTTCCTCTCTACAAGGATGTCTATGCAGTGGCGGACATGCTCGTCAACGGATTCCTGAACTCGAAATATGTCGGATTCGGCCCGTACTCCTCTCTGTTCAGTTTCAATGATCTGGAGGGCGGACGCATCCAGTTGGGCGTGAGGACGACCAAGGAGTTCAGCCGGAGGTTCAGGGTCATGGGTTATGCCGCCTATGGCTTCAAGGACAGGACCCTGAAGGGAGGAGGAACCTTTGAGTACATGTTCAACAATCAGCCGACGGCCAAACTGACCTTGTCGTACAAGCACGATGTGATGCAGCTCGGCAGCGGACCTACGGTCTATGGCGGCGGAAGTCTGGTGTCTTCGATCCTCACCAAGGCCAACAGCCAGAAGATGAGCATGGTGAATGACTACGCCATGTCCTTCCATAAGGAGTGGTCCCATAATTTCAACATGATCCTCGCCTTGGAGAGCCGCAGGATCTTCTCGAACGGGTTCGTGCCGATGGTCTCTCCGGACGGAAAGGTGTTCAACTCGGTCGGGTACAACCAGGCACATGCGCAGCTTCGCTTCTCGAAGGATGAGATCGTGACCCGTGGCGCTTTCGAGAAGTACTACATGTACTCCAAGTACCCGGTGGTGACATTCGATTTCATCGGATCGGCGAAAGGAATAGGGAAGAATGAATATTCCTACTTCCGTCCCGAGCTGACGGTCCAGTACACCATGACGGTTCCGCCTGTCGGACTTTCCCGGTTCGACCTGAACACGGGAATGGTCATCGGGAAGGTGCCGTACCCGATGCTCAAGATCCACGAGGGCAACGGGACCTACACATTCTCAAGGTATTCGTTTGCCTGTATGAACTACTACGAGTTTGCCTCCGATCTTTGGACGACCTTGTTCTGGGAGCATAACTTCAAGGGCTTCTTCCTCGGGAAGATTCCTCTGCTGCGAAGGCTGCAATGGCGCGAGGTGGCTTCCGTAAGGGCCGCCTACGGCACGATCCGGAAGGAGAACAACGGGATAAGGGGGGATGATTCCTTCGGTTCAGAGATGCTTTTCCCGGAGAAGATGGACAAGCTCAACCGTCCTTATGTGGAGATGGGCGTGGGTGTCACGAACATCTTCAGAGTCCTCCGCATCGACACTTTTTGGAGGATGACACACCGCTACGAGGTGAAGGACGGTGTGAAGGTTCCGCACGACAACCGCTTTGTGGTCAACTTCGGTTTGGAGTTCCGGTTCTGACGCTTTATCTTTGCACGTGACATGTACGGAAAATTGACGATCCTGCCGCCGGTGCTTCTGTCATCGGCTCTTTTGAGTGTTCCGTTCCTGGTTCCGGGGACGGGCTGGCTGTCCCTGGTGGCCTTTGTCCCTCTGCTTCGGGCGGAGAGAATCGCTTCCGAGGACGGAATGAAGGGGTTCTGCCTGTGGCATTACCTGTGCTTCGCGCTATGGAACGCGGCGACGACCTTCTGGGTCTGCAACGCCACGGTCGGAGGGGGGATGTTCGCGATCCTCGCCAACGCTTTCCAGATGTCGCTGGTTTTCGGGCTGTTCCGTTGGAGCCGCAAGTGGCTCGGCGGTGCGCTTCCATACATATTACTTGCCTTTGCCTGGATAGCCTGGGAGCGGTGGTACCTCACCTCCGCCCAGATCAGCTGGCCCTGGCTCGTGCTTGGCAACGCCTTCGCCCGCACCACGGGGTGGATCCAATGGTATGAGTACACCGGCACGCTCGGCGGCTCGCTGCTTGTCTGGGCGGCCAATCTCAGCGTGTTCGGGATTCTTGAATCCCTGGCTTCCGGACGTTGGAAGACGTTCAACCTGAAGGCGAAGTCAGCGGCTCTTCTCGGCACCCTGTCGCTGTTCGTCGCGCCTCCCGTCCTGTCGATGTTCCTGAAGCCGGAGCCTTGTGGGGAGCCCCTTGACGTTGTCATAGCGCAGCCGAACATCGATCCGTACGACAAGTTCGGAGGCATGACGCAGGATGAGCAGAACGGATTGCTGCTCGGTCAGTTCGCTGACATTCCGGACAGCGTGCCGGTGCTTCTGGTGGCCCCGGAGACTTTCACGGGGGACGTGGTGACGAACGATCCGTCCTCCAGCCCTACCGTACGGCGGTTCAGGTCCTTTCTTGCCGGACATCCCAATGCCAACCTGCTTGTCGGAGCCTCCTCAAGAACCTATTTGAAAAGGGCTTTGAGACCGTCCGGCACGGCCCGCCGCACCGGCGACGGAGTCTGGATGGAGACGCACAACTCCGCCCTGATGCTGGATGCGTTCAGTTCTCCGGAGATTTTCCACAAAAGCAAGCTTGTGGTGGGGGTTGAGATGATGCCATATCCGGCGATCTTCCGCAAGGTGGACGACTGGCTCGGAGGGGTAATGGGCCGCTGCGTCGGTCAGGGGAAGGCCTCACCGCTGCATTTCAATGAATATGCTCCCGTTTCCGGTGATGCCGCCGGCTCCGACACCGATGGTTCCGTCGCCGTCCGGGAGACCGTCCCAGTCGGATGTGCCGTCTGCTACGAGTCGGTCTATGGGGAGTACTGCACTGAATATGTCCGCGGCGGCGCCCGTCTTCTGGCCGTGATCACCAACGACGCATGGTGGGGCGACACTCCCGGCTATGTCCAGCACCTGTCGTATTCCCGTCTCCGCGCCATCGAGACCCGCCGCTGGATCGCCCGCAGCGCCAACACCGGCATCTCCGCCATCATCGACCCGTCCGGTGAGGTGGTCTCCCGCACCTCATGGTGGCAGCCGGAGACCTTGAAAGGCACGGTCGGCCTCTGTGACACCCGGACCTTCTTCGTCATCCACGGCGACTTCATCGGCCGTCTCTCAACCTTCATGGCCATCCTACTCCTCCTCGATGCCCTTCTCGCAGCCCTCCTCCGCCGCCTCTCATGATTTCCTGACCGCCCGGACTTTGCCGGTGTCGGAACTGTGAATATACATAGGAGACCTCAGGCGTGTCACCGCCTGAGCGCGCCGACATCCTTCAGGACGGGGTCCGCGGACATGGCCTGCGGGTTGGTTCCCATGATGCCTTGCGGAACTTCCTGACCCAGAAGTGCGAAAAGCTGGGTCCAGTACTGGGGCATCTGCCCGTCGGGAGCAAGGAAGTTCATCGGGTACTCGCTGAAAAGGTGAGACCCGTCGGCTGTGACGCAGGAGTGATAGACCAGCTCGCTGCAGTACATGGCTCCGTTGTCCGGCAGGAAATGCACGTCATAGGGCTGGCCGATGAAACTCTTCGCGTTCTCCACGAACTGTAGGGCCTGTTTCCTGCTGACTCGTGGCCTTTTGACCTCCAGAACCGGGAGGCTGCCGTCCTTTAGGGTGAAATCCGTAAGGAAAGTGTCCAACGGGTATCTGGCGACCCCGCGCTTTATGGTGGCGTCGATGATCCACGTGGAGTCTCCCTTCACCTCAAGCATGGCGACATGGACGGTCATCCGGGAAGTGTCAGAACCGGATGTGGAAGAGGCGATGGCCTCTGACATGGAACCCTCGCCGAGGTCGTAGCCGGATGGAATCCGTACGAAAAGCAGATCCCCGCTCCGCAGGGCCGGTCCATCAACCCTCTCGCCGCAGGAAGCGCACAGCGCCAGCATCGCGGCCATCAGTAAGATAAGTTTTCTCATAACGCCGGCAAAGGTACGTAAAGTACGGACGATTTCCTTGGCAAGATTGAAATAAATTTCATATTGCTCTCGGTTTTCACTAAATTTGTAGTTTGCAAAAGATGACGTTATGGGATTGTTCGACAGAGGGGTCAAGAAGACTAAGGAAGGCTTTTTCCAAAGGCTTTCCAGATCGGTCATAGGCCGGTCCATGGTGGATGACAGCGTTCTCGATGCCATCGAGGAGGCACTTGTCGCATCGGACATGGGGGTGGACACCACGCTCAAGATTGTCGATAGCCTTGAGGAAAGGGTCGGCAGGGACAAGTACACGTCCTTTGACGAGTTGGTGGACATGCTCCGGGACGAGATCGGCACGCTTCTGAATGTCGATGGGGAAAAAGAGCCTGAGGAACCGTTCGACTTGACGAAGAGACCTCTTGTCGTGATGGTTGTGGGAGTGAACGGAGTAGGAAAGACCACGACCATCGGTAAGCTTGCCGCGCGCTATAAGGCTATGGGCAAGAAGGTGATGATCGGAGCCGCCGACACTTTCCGTGCCGCCGCCGTTGATCAGCTTCAGATCTGGGCCGACAGGGCCGGTGTCGAGATTGTCAGGCAGGGCATGGGGGCCGATCCGGCCTCGGTGGCTTTCGACACAGTGAAGTCAGCCGTCGCCAAAGGCGCGGATGTTGTCCTGATCGACACGGCGGGCCGTCTGCACAACAGGATCGACCTGATGAACGAGTTGACTAAAATCCGTAATGTGACGCGCAAGGTCATTCCTGACGCTCCTCACGAGGTTCTTCTCGTGCTTGACGCCTCGACCGGCCAGAACGCCTGCCAGCAGGCCAAGGAATTTTCACGGGCTACAGACATCACTTCGCTGGCGATCACAAAGCTTGACGGAACGGCAAAGGGGGGAGTCGTCATCGGGATCGTTGACCAGCTGAAAGTTCCGGTCAAGTTCATCGGGATCGGCGAGGGCATCGATGACCTGAAGGTTTTTGACAGGAAGGAGTTTGTGGAGTCGCTGTTCTCCAGGGAAGATATTGACAGATAAAACATCAGAAATATGAAGATTTCTTACAATTGGCTAAAGGATTATCTTGAATCCGATCTCACTCCGCGGCAGATCGCGGACGCTATGACAGCTATAGGAATCGAGGTCGATGGGGTCGAGGAACAGGAGGAGATCCCCGGCGGACTCGCCGGGGTCGTTGTCGCCGAGGTGCTTGAGTGCGGGGCGCATCCGGACTCTGACCATCTCCACATCACCAAGGTCAATGACGGCACTGGCGAGCCTCTGACTGTTGTCTGCGGCGCTCCCAACGTGGCGGCGGGACAGAAAGTGCTGTTCGCGAGGATCGGGGCCGTGCTGCCGGGAGACTTCAAGATCAAGAAGTCAAAGATCCGCGGCGTGGAGTCGTTCGGAATGATCTGCGCTGAGGACGAGCTTGGAATCGGCAACGACCATGCGGGCATCAAGGTTCTCCCTGCCGACGCTCCTGTCGGGACCTCCGCCAAGGACTATCTTCACCTTAAGACCGAGGCTGTCATTGAATATGAGATCACTGCCAACAGGGTGGACGCCGCGTCGCACATCGGTGTGGCGCGCGACCTCTATGCCTGGATGACTCTCAATAATATTCCCTGCTCGTTCAAGTACCCTTCGGTGGACGCTTGGAAACCGGGTGAGGGAAAGGGCATCCCTGTAGAGGTTCAGGATGCGGCCGCCGCTCCGCGCTACTGCGGGATCACGATCAAGGGCGTGAAGGTCGGTCCGTCTCCCGAATGGCTTCAGAAGAAATTGATGTCGATAGGTCTCAGGCCTATTGACAATGTGGTCGATGTCGCCAATTTCATCCTGTTCGAGCTTGGACAGCCTCTGCACACATTCGACGCCGACAAGATCAGCGGCGGCAAGGTGATCGTGCGGAGAGCCGCCGAGGGGGAGAGGATCGTCACGCTTGATGGAACCGAGAGGAAGCTTTCAGCCGAGGACATAGTGATCGCTGGCGCCGACGGGCCGATGTGCATCGCCGGAGTGTTCGGCGGCATCGATTCCGGTGTGAAGCCCGAGACTGTGAATGTCTTCGTGGAGAGCGCCTATTTCGATCCGGGTTCGATCCGCAAGACATCGAAAAGACACACCCTCCAGACCGACGCCTCGTTCCGCTACGAGAGAGGCGCCGATCCGGGAATCAATGAATATGCCGCCAAGCGGGCCGCCCTGCTCATTCAGGAAGTGGCCGGCGGAGAGATCGTCGGCGGAATCGAGGAGTTTTACCCGACGAGGATAGAGAAGAAGGTCATCGACCTGGACTACGACCGCATCGAGAGGTTCATCGGCAAGAAGATAGGCCACGACACGATCGAGAGGATCCTTGCCGCTCTCACCTACGAGTTCATTGAGAAGCGTGACGGTGGCTCCAGGGTCGCGGCTCCGTCCTACATGATAGACGTGACCCGGGAATGTGACGTGGTCGAGGAGATTCTCCGGATCTACGGCTACAACAACATAGACCTCCCTCAGCACATGAAGATGTCCGTCAACGCCACACCTTCACCGGAGCCGGAAGCCATCCGCAACGGAATCTCCAACTTTCTGGCGGCCAACGGATTCGTTGAGATAATGAACAATTCCCTCACAAAGGGTGCGTACTATAAGGGCCTCGCCACATTCCCGGAGGAGAAGAGCGTGACGATCGTCAACCCTCTGAGCTCCGACCTGAACGTGATGAGACAGACCCTCATATTCAGTGGTCTTGAGGTTGTCGCCTACAATCTCAACCGTCAGATTTCCTCGATGAAACTCTTTGAATATGGTTCCGTTTACAGCCGTGATCCTCAGGCGGACGGCAAGACGCTGGATTCCTATGAAGAGCATCCGGCATTTTCGATGTTCGTGACCGGAACTCCGGAGAAATCCTGGAACAGCCAGCCTGGCAAGAGCAGCTTCTTTGAGTTGAAAGGCTATGTCGATCTGCTTCTGAGACGCTTCGGTGCCGATCTTTACCAGATGGAGGCCACCGCGGCTCCCGCGGACATATTCAGTGAAGGCATCGCCTATGCCCTTCCTGGGCAGCATCTGCCGCTTGCGGTGCTTGGAACTGTCGCTCCTGCCATCGCGAGGAAGTTCGGTGTGCGTCAGCCGGTGTTCGCCGTCGAGATAAACTGGAACACATTGTTCCAACTCGTGAAGAGGGATAAGGTTGCTTTCAGGGAGATGCCAAAGTTCCCTGAGGTCAGGAGGGATCTGGCCCTTCTGCTTGACGAGAGCGTAAGTTATGCCGATCTCTACCGGAGTTCGTTCAAGGCCGGAAAGAAACTTCTGAAACAGGTGACCCTGTTCGACGTGTATCGTGGAGACAAGATTCCTGCGGGCAAGAAGCAGTACGCCCTCGGATTCGTGCTTCAGGATCTTGAAAAGACCCTTACCGATGGGGATGTCGAGAGGATCATGAAGAAACTTCTCTCCACATTCCAGAACGAGTACGGGGCGGTTTTGAGGTAGATTTCTTATGAGAAGGGTGCTCAGGACAGTCCTGCCATTGGCGGTCTTGGTGTCGGCGGCCGTCTCCTGCGGAAGCGGGGACGGCGTGATACCTGTGCGCAAGATGGAGCGGATCTATCGTGAGATGCTGCTTGCCGACCAATGGCTTGCGGAGAATCCGGACAGGAAGGACGCGGCGGACACGACGTGGTTCTATGAGCCGATCTTCGGGAAGTATGGTTTCACCCTCAAGGATTACCGGAAGAGTGTGGATTATTATCTGAACGATCCCAAACGTTACGCCGAGATGCTCGGGCGCGTGGAGAAAGGGTTGAGGGAGGATCTGACCGCCATGAATGAGAAGATCTCGTTGGGAAACAGGCTCCGGCATGAGGCGGATTCTGTATCCCGTGCCAGAAAAGCAATGGCTTGTAAGGAGTTCCGCTCGTTCCTCGGGGCTTTTGAGAATAATTTCAGGGCGGACAAGGTCAACATCGAGGCGGACTCTTCGGGAGTTTACTTCCCTGTCCCCGTTGTCTGTGACACCGCATTCCGCGGTCCGGCATTGCTGATAAGGGACACGGCCGTGTCGGTGGTCAGGGATTCCTCCGCGGCTCAGGCCGCTCCGGCCAGGGCCTCGTCACCTTTTAAAAAGCGGTCTGCTGAATTGAAGAAAGGGATCTTGCCGGACATCTCTGCTTTACGGCCTCTGGACAAGAGGTGATTTGTTTTTACGGCCAGTGTCCGGCATAAGTTGAAAGAATGAACAGAATAGCAGCTGAATATGTCTTCACTCTGGATGAGGACAGACCGATCAGGAACGGTTTCGTTGAATATGACGACGACGGGACCGTGACGGCGGTCGGTACGAGTGCCGAACCTGAAAAGGAGAAATCTTTTGTTAGGGGGGCGGTCACTCCCGGTTTCGTCAACTCTCATTGCCATCTGGAGCTGTCCTACTTGTGGAAGGCTTTCCGAAAAGGTACCGGCATGGCCGGATTCATCGATCAGATCAATGCGATGAGGGACAACAAGGGCATGGAGGAGAAACTCCGTGACATCAACCGTTGGATGAGCGTCATGTGGGACAGGGGAGTCTCCGCGATGGCTGACATCAGCAACTGTGCCGACACCTTCGCCCTCAAGAAAGCCTCTCCGATGTACACCAGGACCTTTCTGGAAGTCTTCGGAACAGAACCTCAGGACTGCGGCCCGGTGATGTCCGCCGTAAGGAAGCTTCAGGCCGAGGCCGAAAGCTATGGACTTGACGCCGCTCCGACTCCGCACGCATGCTACACGATGAGTCCGGAACTTGTCACGGCCGTTTCCGCCGAAGGGTTGAAGTCCGGATTCCTGTCATTCCATTCCGAAGAGACCGAGGAAGAGGAGGACATGCTGAGACACGGTCGCGGAGCGATGTGGGAGAACCGCAAGGCTGCCGGAATGAGCGTGCCGCCGGTGACGGGCAAGTCCTCGCTGCTTTATTTCATAGATTGCCTGGAAAAGGCTCACCAGGCTCCGTTTGACGAACACATACTGCTTGTCCATGAGGTCTGCATGGATCAGGAGGGGATAGATGCTGTGAAAAGTGTGATGAACCATCCGTTCGTGGCTCTTTGTCCGTTGTCGAACATATTTATCCACAATTCTTTGCCTCCAGTGCCGCTTATGCGCCGCAATGGTCTTAAGATCACGGTCGGGACCGATTCGCTTTCCAGCAATGATGACCTTGACATCGTGAGCGAGCTCCGTTGCCTTCAGACCGCTTTCCCGGAAGTGGAATTGAACGAACTGCTTACATGGGCGTGCCGTAACGGCGCCGAGTTCCTTTCCAAAGAGAATGAGTTCGGGTGCATCCGTGCCGGCATGAGACCGGGACTTGCCGCGATTGACAATCTTGACGGTGACTGTCGTCTCACCGCCGGGAGTTCATCACATAGAATTGTTTAGCCATGATGTGCGAAGAATTGGTGTTCGGACCTGTCCATTCCAGGCGGCTTGGCTCTTCGTTAGGGATCAATCTGCTTCCCACGAAGGGCAAACTGTGCAATTTCGATTGCGTTTACTGCGAATGCGGCTGGAACAAGGACGGTCTGGGAGACAGGCGGCTTCCGACTGTGGGAGAACTCCGCAAGGCACTTGAAGCGAAGCTCCGTGAATGTCTCGCCCAGGGAACCGGGATCGATTCGATCACGTTTTCCGGTGACGGGGAGCCGACGTTGAACCCTGACTTCGCCGGGATGATAGACATCACGCTGGAGCTTCGGAACAAATACTTTCCGCAGGCGAAGGTGTCGGTTCTCTCGAATGCCACGAGAATATTCAGAGAGGAAGTCTTCGAGGCTTTGAGGAAGGTTGACAATCCGATTCTTAAGATTGATGCCCCGACAGATGAACTGGCCGGCAGGATCAACCAGCCTCAGGGTGAGTACCATGTCGAGGATGTGGTCGCCGACCTGGCCCGTTTCGAGGGCGATTTCGTGCTTCAGACGATGTTCCTTAAGTCCCCTTCATTCGACACCTCGTCCCCGGAGGTTCTTGAAGGATGGATGGACATCGTCAGAAAATTGAGACCGAGGGAGATCATGGTCTATACTCTGGACAGGGAGGCTCCGGCCCGGGGACTTGAGAAATTTTCAGCGGGTCAGATGAGAGATTTGGTCAAACCTTTGATTGATGAAGGTTTTGTGATTCAGATAAGAGGATAATTGAATTTTAAGATTAGTAATATGGAATCTTTGTTTGCGAAGTACGATTATGCTCCTGACAGGGAACGTGTCAGCAAGAGGTTGGACGCTATCGCGGCCAACATTGACAATGTGGCTTCTCCGGAAGTCTTGAAAAACTGCATGGCGCTGATGGATCTGACGACCCTTCACACCGAGGACACTCCGGATTCTGTGAGGAAGCTGGCAGGCAAGGTGAACTCATTCATGAAGGATTATCCGGATTACCCGCTTCCGGCATCCATCTGTGTGTTTCCTAACCTCGCTTCTGTGGTGAAAGAGAGTCTGGTCAGCCCGGATGTCCATGTGACTGCCGTGGCAGGATGTTTCCCGACATCCCAAAGTTTCATTGAGGTGAAGGTCAAGGAATGTGAGATGGCCGTTGAGGCAGGGGCTGACGAGATTGACATCGTCCTGGCTCTGAACGCTTTCTTGGCGGGGGACGAGGAGACTGCCCGTAAGGAGATCCGGGCAATTCGCGCGGCCGTTGATCAGGCTGCCGCCAAGGCCGGGCGCAAGGTCACTCTGAAGGTGATTCTTGAGACCGGATTGCTTGTCACTCCGGAGAACATCGCCAACGCCTCTTTTCTGGCGATGGAGGAGGGTGCTGATTTCATCAAGACTTCCACCGGAAAGGTCAGCGTGAACGCCACCCCGATGGCGGCCTACATCATGTGCGAGAGCATCAAGGCCTTCCATGAGAGAACCGGCAGGAAAGTCGGATTCAAGGCCGCGGGCGGCATCTCCACATCAAAGGATGCTGTCTGCTACCATTCAATCGCCAGAACCGTTCTCGGTGACGGATGGATCAACAGGGAACTGTTCCGTTTCGGCGTCAGCCGCCTGGCGAACTCCCTGGTGTCTTCGATCGAGCAGAAGACGGTAGTCTATTTTTAGACTACATCCCGGCAACTCCGGTGCGTTCCTTGCCGCCGTTGTCCTTGACGATGTGCTCGTCGGAGATGGCGGCGGCTGTCCTTGCGAGGTATGCGCGAAGGTCCTCCCATCTGTAGAAAAGTCCTTCGGCTGTCTTGACGGCCGGGATTGTGGTCTCTTTGTCGTTGTAAACCAGTTTTACAAGCACATCGCCCTTTCTGTTCCTGAAGAAGACCATCTGGAGGTTGGATGCCATTGACATCATCCGGAAGTCGAGCCAGTGGTTATGCGCGTCCGCGGACTTCCGGCGCTCTTCCATACCGGCGATTCCGATTGTTCCGATCAGCGGAAGCAGGCCGACATCATGGCCGAACCTCAGGTCGGCGGCTCTGTCGCTGCCCGGCTTCAACGCCTCGTCTGCCTTGGCGATGATGTCTCCGATGAGCGGTTTGGCGATGGAGGAGACATATTCCCCCTCCTCCGCCGAGATCCCGAAACTGTAGTAGAGCCTGTCGTTCCTCACGATCCAAAGAGCGGTCAGCTCATCGGCGGTGAAATGACTGAATATGTCCGGGCGAGCGTCAGTGTTCGGGCTGATCGCCCCCGCAAGGAACACTTTATCCATGAATTCCTTGGTGTCAGGAATGAGACCTGCCGCCTTGGCGGGATCGGTAAAGATGGCCTCAAGGAATCTTTCCGTGGAGACCAGACTGTCCAAAAGGTGTTTCCCCAATGCGGTCGAACCTTTGGTCACATCCTTTGTATCAAGATCCATGCTGATGTAGTCAAGGTATTTGGGGCCGGTGAGATAGTGGAATTTCAAGTCCTGGTTCTTTTCCTGAAGCGCGGACGAGAAATTCGCCATGCTGACGAGGCATCTTGGCCAGTAGCTTGAGACACACTCCACCTCCTGTCTGTCACCTTCGAACACTTCCGGGTAATTCTCTGACATCCTTGACGCGATTCCGCGATGCTCCTCCGCCCCTCTCCCGCTGAGCATTCCGAACATCCCCTGATGTTCGGAATAGACGGTGTCGATCCGGCTTTTCAGAAGTTTCCCCTCATCTGTCAGAAGTCCGGCTTTCTCCGCCGCGGCAAGAGTCTCGACCGCCCCCTTGAACAGCCCGGCACTTGTGTGGTAACGTGAGCCGTGTCTGCCATAGTGGCTGATGTAGAACGGCTTGTAGCCTTTGGGCGCTTTTGTGAATGTCTCAGGGGCATATTCGTAATAATGATAGACTCCGCCGGCCCTTTCAGGGTTTTCCTCGATCAGGCTTTTATACGGCTGTGCCTGGGCTGAAAAACAGAATGTGTTGGCAATCAGCACTAAGAATGCCGCTTTTGCGGCTGTTTTCGTGAATATTCCCATGTTTTTCCAAAATTTTGCTGTCGGCAAAGATAGGGAAACACCCTTAAATAGCCAAGCATGGCCGATTTTTCACTTAACCGTTGAATATTTCAACCCACGGATAACCACTCCTACCTTTGCCGTGTAACTAAAAACCGACTGAACAATGAAATGGTTCTTCAAAATGATGCTGCCGGCTCTTGTGCTGGTGTCCTGCAGCAAAGAAGGGGGATCTCCGGTGGAGGTCGAACCCGTCAGCACAAAGGAAAATGCGGAGGTTGTCTCCCATGAGATGATCGAGCTTGGCCGGAAACTTGACAATCCGTATTCCGTGACCAATGTCGGCAAGGCTCTCTTGGCCTTGTACCCTACGAGAAGTGCCGCGGAGGTCCCTGTCACTGATTACTATGTCCGCTTCCTGCCCAAGGACACGGTGCAGCTCAACATTCTCTCGGATCTTGGTGTCGAGATGCTGGATCACCCTATGGACCGTGAGATTCTGACTGACGGGGACTACTATCACGATCCGTCCGTCCCGGAGGGAGAGATCACATGGCAGTATGCGGTCGTGCCTCCGGATTTCGTCTTCCCGGAGGGAATCCGTCACGAGATTCTGGACGAGTGTTTCATTCCTGATGAGGAGGTCTCCACCAGATCCCTTGGCGGTTTGGATCTCGACGCTTTGGAAAGGAAGGCGTTCGAGCTTACGGACAATGCCGGTCTTCTGGAGCCCGTGACAAGGGCCAGGGTCAAGCCTTCGGGAAGAATCACTATAGTTGATGACAAGCTTAAAAGCAATAGGACGAAAGGTGTGGCCGGAGTCAAGATGGTGGCGAATGTCTTTGTCAAGATCGCCACGACCTACACGGACGCGAATGGAAACTATGCGTTCTCCCGCAAATTCTCGGCGAGGCCGCATTACCGGATCTGCTTCAAGAACACTCTGGGATTTTCGATCGGAATGAACCTGATTCTGGTCCCGGCGTCGATCTCCACAATCGGCAAGGGATCCCCGGATGGGATTGACCTCACTGTTGACAGGAATTCTGACGCGACCCTGTTCCGCAGATGCGTGGTCAACAATGCGGCCTACGACTACTTCACAAAGTGCCGGACCTCAGGCATCACCGCACCGCCGAAGAATTTGAGATTCTGGATTCTGAACATACTCAGGCCTTCCTGCACTCTGATGATGCATCATGGAGCGTTGCTTGACGGCAAGCTGGTCAGCAAGTATGTGGGAAAGTTCACGGCCATCGTGCGGATCTTCGCGCCGGACATCACGATCGGTTCAAAGGGCAAGAACGGAGACTATGCGGAACTTTACATGACGACAATCCATGAGATGGCGCATGCGACCCATTTCGCAAAGACAGGCACGGACTACTGGAAGCGTTTCGCCACCTACATCCTGACCTCATTCATCAGCACTGGAGATTGCTACGGCACGGGCAAGGGTGAATATGCAGGTTACTGTGAGGTCGGTGAGATGTGGGCCTACCACATCGAGAACATGATGTACAAGGAGCGTTACGGCGGGACATCCTCTTCAGGCCACAGCTACTGGTTCAAGCCTCAGATCCTCGGCGAGCTGGAAGCCGGCGGTGTCCGCAGGGCCGACATCTGTGCCGCGCTGGGGACCGATGCGGTCGATGTCAAGATTTTCCGAGAATCATTGATTGAGGCGAGTCCCGGGAAGAAGGCGTTGATTGGCAAGGTCTTCGACAAGTATTCCAAGTAGTTTTCGCCGCCTGCTCCTGAATTTGTTTGCAATTTCGCAAATAATAAGTATCTTTGCAATCCACTTCAGGCGCGGGTGGCGAAATGGTAGACGCGCTAGTTTCAGGAGCTAGTGTCAATTGCGACGTGTGAGTTCGACTCTCATCCCGCGCACAAGAGAACGGGGACGGCCAGATCGGCCGTCCCCGTTCTCTTGTGCGCTTCGCGCGATATGCTCAACCCCGGTCACTTCGTGACAGCCCCGGTGGGGCGTTGGGGACATGGTCCCTTATTCTTTTACTGGATGTGGGCGATGGAGTGTACGGGGGCGATTTTCTCGAGGCGGGTGCGGCCGTAGAGGCCGTCCAGCTCGACAAGGAAGATGAACTCGGAGACCTTGATGCCGTATTCCTTTCCGTTCACGGCGATCTTCAAGTCCTCGATGGCCCTGGCTATTCCTTTCGCCGTGCCGCCCGTGGCCAGGACGTCATCGATGATGGCGATCCTGAATATTCCGTCCTCGGCCTTGCCGGCGGCGATGTCCGATTTGCGGAAGTAGAGGTTGTCGGGACCATATTCCTTCAGGATCTCTATGTCCTGAAGGTCGTCGCCGGAGTGTGGCAGCTTGCCTTTCTTGCGGAACGGCACGATGTTCGTCACCCCGCTGTCGGATGTCAGAAGGGGAGCGCAGAACAGAAAGGCACGCGCTTCGGGAGCCGCCACATTCGGAGCCGTGACGAGTTTCCCGATCTCGCCGATCAGGGATGTGAAGGTCTCCTTGTTCTGCAGGAAAGGTATTATGTCAACGAAATTGATTCCCTCCTTCGGGAAATTCGGATAGAATTTCAGTGTCTCTTCAAACATGTCTGTTGATAACTTTGTGGATATTGTGCGGGGCAAAGATATGGACTTTTTGTGACATTTGTGCTAATTTCGTTTCTTTAAAGTCAATAAGGGGACAAGTAAACATTCCTTAATATTTATGTCAAACAAAACTATCATCGCCGTTGCTGTCGCGGCGCTCGCCTTTTCTCAAGGAGCGAAGGCACAGACCAATCTTCAGACTTACTACGATTTCGGTAAGGACCGTGGTCACGTAACCACCACTCTTGAGGGTTTCCACGGGGACAAATGGGGCAACACCTTCTTCTTCGTGGATTATGACTACAACTCGAAGAACAGCAGCGACAAGGTCTATGCTCCTAACGGAACCTATTTCGAGATCGCGCGCTGTCTCAACTTCTGGCAGGACACAAAATATGCTCCTTTCAGTTTCCACATCGAGTATAACGGGGGTGTTTACAACGGCTACACCATAAACAACGCGTTCCTCTTCGGCGTGGACTGGTTCCTTCACAGCGATGATTTCAAGAACACGCTGAATCTCAAGGCTCTCTACAAGGCTATAAACTACAACAAGGGTGTGAACCTTGACGGCGGCAAAATGAAGAGCGAGATTCCTGTACAGCTCACCGCGGTCTGGGGGATGCAGGATCTTTTCGATGTGAAAGGCCTCCGCTTCTCCGGTTTCGCCGACTTCTGGTGGGAGGATCACAATGTCTGCCCTTACACCAGCGACAAGTCGGCTGGCTATCGTGATTGGACCAAGGTGGAAACCGCCCGTTTCGTGTTCCTTACAGAGCCTCAGCTCTGGTACAACATCGGCCAGCATTTCGGGGTGGACAATCTCAACATCGGCACCGAGATCGAAGTCTCCTACAACTTCGGTACCGGCAAGGGTTTCTTTGTCCGTCCTTGCCTCGGCACCAAGTGGGTATTCTAATGTCGAACGACGCTTGACAATCCGAAAATGACAGAAACAAAAACTCCGGCCAATGAGCCTAAAGGCTGGCTGACCAAACTGTTCGGGTTCGACCCCTCCACTATGAAGGTGTCAACCGAGATCGTGGCCGGCATCACCACGTTCCTCGCGATGTCCTACATCCTCGCCGTCAACCCTTCGATCCTGGCGGACTGCGGAATGGACAAGAACGCCCTCTTCACCACCACCGCCGTGGCCTCCATCGCCGCCACACTCGTGATGGCCCTGTACGCCAAACTGCCGTTCGCCCTTGCCCCGGGCATGGGATTGAACGCCTTCTTCTGCTACACGGTGTGCCTCGGAATGGGCTACAGTTGGCAGTTCGCGCTGACCGCCGTCCTTATTGAAGGCATAATATTCATAATTCTCACCCTGACGAGTGTACGCGAAGCGATTGTGAACGCACTGCCGCTGTCGCTGAGAAAGGCGATCGGAGCCGGCATCGGCCTGTTCATCGCCCTCATCGGCCTGAAGAGCGGCGGAGTCGTCGTTGACGATCCGGCCACCCTCCTTAACCTCGGAGACATCACCAGCGGCGCCGGGCTTCTCTCGGTCATCGGCCTCATCATCACTGGGATCATGGTGATCCTGAACGTTCCGGGAGCGCTCCTGATCGGAATCATCGTGACTGCGGTCATCGGCATCCCGATGGGCATAACCCAGTTCCAGGGATTCGTTGACACCCCGCCGTCCATGAAGCCTATCCTCTGCCAGTTCACCACCGACACGTCGCAGATCTTCAGCCTTGACATGCTGATCGTCGTGTTCACTTTCCTGTTTGTGGACATGTTCGACACGATCGGAACCCTTGTTGGTGTCACCACGAAGGCTAACATGACCGACGAGAACGGCAGACCTGTACGTATGAACCAGGCCTTCATGGCTGACGCCATCGGTACAGTCGCCGGTGCATGCCTCGGGACCAGCACCGTCACAACCTACGTCGAGAGTGCCTCCGGCGTTGCCCAGGGCGGTCGTTCGGGTCTCACCGCGTTCGCTGTGGTCATCTGCTTCGTCCTGTCCCTGTTCTTCGCTCCGGTCTTCACAGCCATTCCGGGCTCGGCTGTCTGCCCGGTACTCGTGTTCGTGGGACTCTTCATGCTCAGCCCGATCAAGGACATTCCGCTTGATGACTTCTCCGAGTCCATTCCGGCATTCCTCACGCTGATCCTCATGCCGATGACATATTCCATCTCCAACGGCATCCTCCTTGGCCTTGTGACCTATGTCGTCCTCAACATCTGCACGGGAAAGGCGAAGAAGATCGGTTGGTTCATGTACGTCCTGTCAATTTTAGTAATTCTAAAATACATCTTTCTTTAATTAATTGATTAAAAATAAATTAACAATATAGTTGTCTAATTGTTAATAACTTTGGCGATTATTTTGTCCGAAAGGACGGATTATCTGCTATCTTTGCGAAAGTCGGTTTGTCTCCTGTGAAAAGGGGCGGGCCGACTTTATGACCGGCAGAGGTCGTTTCCCGAGGATTATTCGAAAAGAAACTGGATATGGATGTAACTGTACGCAAGACCAACGGCTCCTATGAGGAGTACGACAAGGTCAAATTGATGAACGGGATACGTGAGGCCTACAAGGCGGCGGGGGAAGAATGCCCGGAGGCGGTTGTCGTCTCGATTGCCAGGAATCTCTACATCTACGACAAGATCACAAGCCGTGAGATCAGGCGTCAGGTCGAGGAGAGTCTGATGTCCATCAACAAGAAGGCCGCCGTGGCCTACATCGAGAAGTTCGATGCGGGACTTGACCTGCGGAAGAAGCGTGATTTCATCCGTGACTACATCGCCGCCTCGAACGCGGCCACCGGTTCCAAGTTCGACTCCAACGCCAATGTCACCCGCAAGAACATCGTGACTCTCGGCCAGGAGCTCTACAAGGAGAACAACATCAAGCAGAACCGCTACATCATGAAGGACAAGATCAAGGCCCTTTACGGACGTACACTCGCCAGCCAGTACATAAAGGATCTGGAGAGCCACGTGCTGTACAAGCACGATGAGAGCGGCACGCCGGGCTACCCGTACTGCGTGGCCATCACGATGTACCCGTTCCTTGTGGACGGCCTGATCAAGCTCGGAGGGGTCTCGGTGGCGCCTACCGATCTCAAGTCATTCTGCGGCGAGTTCATCAATCTGGTATATTCAATCTCGTCCCAGTTCATGGGAGCGGTGGCGACTCCTGAGTTCTTGATGTATCTTGACTACTTCATCCGTAAGGACTACGGTGACGACTACCTTGAGCATCTTGAGGATGTGGTGGAGACGAACGTCAAGCGGAGAACCCTCGTCAAGGTCATCGACAACTACTTCCAGCAGGTGGTGCATTCAATGAACATGCCCGCCGGCAACCGAGGCTACCAGACCGTGTTCTGGAACATCAGCTACTTCGACGAGAGCTATTTCCGCGGCGTTTTCGGAGACTTCCGCTTCCCGGACGGGACCGAGCCCAAATGGGAGACCCTCTCATGGCTTCAGAAGCATTTCATGAACTGGTTCAACGAGGAGAGAAACCACTACATCCTGACGTTCCCTGTCGAGACGATGGCCCTGCTGACCGATGGCAAGGATGATTTCATCGACAAGGAATATGCCGACTTCACGGCCGAGATGTGGTCCAAGGGACACAGTTTCTTCTGCTACCTGTCCGACAGTCCGGACAGCCTCGCCAGCTGCTGCCGTCTGCGCAACTCGATCACCGAACTGGACAGGATCGATGAGTCGCACAACCACACCACGCATCAATATTCAATGGGGACGGCCTCCGTCTCGACCGGTTCCAAGTCCGTGATGACGATCAACCTGAACCGGCTCATCCAGCTCGCCGCGAGGCGCTACTTCCTTGAGAGGAAAGGCACCGTCATCGACGGCTCCAAACCTCTTTCAAGAGGCGACTACGACAAGAACCAGCTTTATGAATATATCCGCGCGGCCGTGACCGAGGAGACCGAGAGGGTCCACAAGTACCAGAAGGCCTTCAACGAGATCATCAAGGATTTCCTTGCGGCCCGCATGCTGGATGTCTATCAGGCCGGTTTCATCGACATGAAGAGGCAGTACCTCACCATCGGCGTGAACGGGCTTACCGATGCCGCCGAGTTCCTCGGACTCGCCATCAGTCCTAATCCGGAGTACAACGAGTTCGTGGATGTCATCCTGGAGACCATCAACAGGTCCAACAAGAAGGACAAGACCTCCGACACGATGTTCAACACGGAGTTCGTCCCTGGCGAGAACCTTTCCGGAAAGAACTACAAGTGGGATCAGAAGGACGGCTTCTACGTCTCTCCGAAGCATAACATGTACAGCTCGTACTTCTACAATCCGGAGGATGACTCCCTGTCGATGATCGACAAGTTCAAACTGCACGGCAACGAGTATGTCAAGCATCTTGACGGCGGCTCGGCCCTGCACATGAACGTGGCGGAGCATCTGTCCAAGGATCAGTACCGCCAGCTGCTCAAGACCGCAGCGCACTACGGCACGAACTACTTCACATTCAACTGCCGCAACACCGTCTGCAACGATTGCGGGTACATCAGCAAGGACACCCTTGAGGTCTGCCCTAAGTGCGGGAGCCACAATCTGGACTATCTGACCCGTGTGATCGGCTACCTCAAGCGCGTCTCTTCGTTCAGCGAGATGCGCCAGGTCGAGGCCGCCCACCGGTTCTACAACCCGGACGGCTCCAAGGCTCCGGTGCAGGAGGAGGTTTAAGCGCATGATCAAATATGTTCCTGAGATGACCTCCGTGGTCGTCGAGGAGATTCCGGACAGAGTTGCCTTGGCGGTTGACATCAGCAACTGCCAAGGCAATTGCATCGGGTGCCATTCCCCGTTCCTGAAGACAGATGTCGGGGAGGAATTGACCGAGGATGTGATCGATTCCTTGGCCGCGGACAATTTCGGTGTGGACTGCTTTCTTTTCCTCGGCGAGGGGAGGGATCCGGAGACCCTGCTCCGTCTGGCCTGGCATGTCAGGTCGATCGGTCTGGCTGCGGCGCTGTATTCCGGCCGCCCGTCCGTTGAGGACAGGATTTATGAGACTTTTGACTATGTGAAAGTAGGGCCTTACATCGAGGCCTTCGGTCCCCTGAACTCCCGCACGACCAACCAGCGTCTCTACAAGGTCTCCCATGCTGACGGCACCTTCCTCCTGACCGACATCACCTCCCGTTTCTGGCACAAGGGGATAGACCCGAACGCCGGACAAGGGGCCTGTGATCCTTAATGTGGAGGGAATTTTTGTTTGCTAAACCGTTGGTTTAGCAAAAACGTTTTGGTAAAACAAATAAAAAGGGCATTTGGCGATACTAAAGTGGCGGACAAATATCTGGGGTTGCTCTCACAGACCCTTTTTCATAGGAAATGGGCGAAGGATTACAGAAAGTCGCGGTGCGTTGCTGTGAATATACCGAAGGGCGGGACACTCATCGGCTTGGAGCCTATTGACAAAGAACTTGCTGCGATAGTTGAGGCTAATCCGGAGTACACTCCTGCATTTCAATACCTTGCGGCCCTCTGTCTTTTGAATGGGAATGTGCCGCTGTTTATGGAATACCTTGGTAGGTTTTACGGGACCCAATCCGTTCCTGCAAAACTTCCGGACTCATATCAAGAGGCTGTCGCATTGGCTTCGAATGGTCTGGAGAGCGTACTTATGCGGTATGGGATTGAAGATCGAATCTTGAAGAACTTCATAGAGTTCTCTCGGGATCCGTCAAAGGTGAAGAACAGTTATTGGCATTATCTGAGATAAAAAACGAGCGGTTTTTACTACCGAACCGTTGGAGTGACAGCTGAACGGACAGCCGGCACAATCAGGCAGGAAGCGCTTTCGGCGCATGTCCCCTCTCCGCCAGGGAGAGGGGTAATACGACAAAAGGTTGGAGCGACAACTCCAACCTTTTGTCGGGATGATCCGACTCGAACGGACGACCCCTACGTCCCGAACGTAGTGCGCTACCAACTGCGCTACATCCCGATAGCCTTTCCGGTCTTTGTCTTGAAAGGCAGCCTCGGGAGACTGCCTTTCGATGTTCCTTTATGCGAGTTTGTTGATGTAAACCGCGATGCCGCTCTTGAGGTTGGCGGCCTTGTTCTGGTGAATGACCCCGATCTTCGCGAGTTTGTCAATCATCTTGTAAACCTTCGGGAGACCTTCCTCGGCGGCTTTCTTGTCTGTAGTGTTACGGATCGCGCGGATCGCGTTCCTCGTCGACTTTGCATAATACTTGTTATGCAATCTGCGCCTCTCGCTTTGGCGATTGGCCTTTTTTGCTGATGCGTGATTTGCCATCGTTTTTATTTTTTAATATTTAGTAGTGGGTAGGAGAATCGAACTCCTATTGCGGGAATGAAAATCCCGAGTACTAACCGTTATACGAACCCACCAAAAACAGGTTTCCCAAAAGACCTGTCGGCCAAATTGGGATGCAAATATATGGATAATTTTCGACCTTACAAAATAATTCGGGCGTTATTTGCCATAGAAGCAGAACTTGCCATCCTTAGGTGCGTTTGCGGACGTTGGAATTATTCATTATCTTTGTGTCGCCATTGGCAAGCGTTAAAAACAACATAAAATTTTTCTGCAATGGGATTTTTGACAAACGAGAAGCTGCTCATCGTCGGTGCCGGCGGTGCGATCG